>CAYZBH010000001.1:0-6026 GCA_964476605.1 uncultured Thermoanaerobaculia bacterium
GGCAGCCAGCCGCACTCGAATTTCCAACCCTACCTGTGCGTCAACTTCATCATCTCGCTCTTCGGGATCTTCCCGAGCCCGACCTGAGGAGACCGCGATGGCCGATCCCTTCGTCGCCGAGATCCGCATCTTCCCCTTCAACTTCGCGCCCAAGGGCTGGGCGTGGTGCGATGGACAGCTCCTGCCGCTGTCGCAGAACACGGCGCTCTTCTCTCTGCTCGGCACGACGTACGGCGGCAACGGCAAGAGCAACTTCGCGCTGCCCGACCTGCAGGGGAACGTGCCGATGCACCCAGGGCAGGGTCCGGGACTCTCGCTCCACGACCTGGGCGAGATAAGTGGCTCCGAGACGATCTCCCTGCTCGAGTCGGAGATTCCGGCTCACAGCCACGCGCTGCAGGCCCAGGGCGCGCCGGCTGACACCAACCTGCCGACCGGCAACGCCATCGCTCGGGTGGTCGGCGCGTCGCCCTACCGCTCGCCCGCGGGCGCCCCCCTGGTGGCCATGGCCGACCAGGCCCTCGCCCCCGCCGGCGGCGATCAGCCGCACAACAACCTGATGCCGTACCTCACCTTCTACTTCTGCATCGCCCTCCAGGGCGTCTTCCCGCCGCGCACCTGAGCGGAGAGAGATGAGCGGGGCCGTGACCGTGGAGCGAGTGCCGCGCCTCATCCTGGCGCCCTACGTGGCGACGCCGGAGGAGGTGGCGGAGCGCATGCTCGATCTCGCCCGGGTCGGTCCCGAAGACGTGGTCTACGACTTGGGGTGTGGCGACGGGCGGCTGGTGATCGCGGCGGCGAAGCGCGGCGCGCGCGGTGTCGGTGTCGACATCGAGCCGCACTGGATCGGACAGGCGCGGGCGAATGCCGAGGCCGCCGGCGTCGCGGGGTGCGTGGAGTTCCTCCTGCGCGACGCGCTCGACGTCGACCTCGCCCCGGCCACCGTGGTGCTGCTCTATCTCGTCGAGTGGTCGACGCGGCGCCTCGAGCCGAAGCTCGCGACCGAGCTCCGGCCCGGCGCGCGCGTCGTGTCGCACAGCTTCTCGATGGGCGAGAGCGCGCCGGCGAGGATCGAGCGCTGGGCGGACGCCGGAGGCACGGAGCGCACCATCCGGCTCTGGGTCGTGGGCGAGGGCGAGCACTTGGGCGCGGCGGCGGTCGTGCCCGAGAGGATCGGCGCCATGAGCGCGGTCGGCGCGGGACCGCTCGATCTGACGGACCTCGCGATCGGTCACTTTCAGCCCTGGATCGGGAGCCCGTTCGCTGTCGACCTCGAGCCCCCCTGGGCGCTCGCGCTCGAGCTCGTGGAGGCCTCTCCCCTGGGTGCCGCGACGCAGCGGCCCGGGGCGACGCGGGCGCCGTTCCGGCTCATCTTCCGTGGGCCTACGGCGCCGGTCCACGCGCAGGCGACGCTGCCGTTGAGGCACGAGACGCTCGGACGCCAGGAGATCTTCCTGGTGCCGGTCGGACCGGACGGGAAGGGCATGCTCTACGAAGCGATCTTCACCTGAGATGCGGAGGCGGGACATGAGCGGAGAGCGCGACGATTCCACGAGCGGGATGAGCGCGACCACGGAGCCGCAACGGGGCCTCAACCGACGTCAGGTGGTGGTCGGAGCGGCTATGGGAACGACCCTCGCGGTCGCCGGACCGGTGGGCCGGGTCCTCGCCGCGCCCCGGCTCGGGGCGGCCGCTCCGGCCCTTCTGTCGCTCGCGTTTCTCACCGGTAGCGACGAAATCGAGGACCCCAAGGGCATGGCGAACGCCATCTTCGGTATCGGTCCGACCCCGCCGGGCGGCGACGCGCCGGAGTTCCCGTTCCGCGTGGTGGCCGCCGATTCGCTGATCGGCGGGGACACCGAGCTCGTGAACAAGGGGCTCTCGGTCTCCGTGCTCGGTCTCTTCCCGCGCCGGATCTGGTCGGCTTCCGAGCGCGCGGAGCTTCCGATCGCGATCGACCTCGACCTCCTCTTCCCGCCCTCCGACCCGCTCTCCCCCAAGAAGTCCCGCTTCGCGGCGTGGAGCTTCCGCCGCGCTCGTGGATGGAACCCGTCGCCACCGGTGCGCTGCTTCTTCCCGCTCGAATGGGAGGATCTGCCGGAGTTCGAGCTCGCGGTGCAGTGGCCGCGCACCACGAAAGCGGAACGCCTCGCGGCCCGCTTCACCTTCGACGACGAGCCGGGGCGCCCGCGGCTGCTCCGAGGGCTCTATCTCGCGGCCCTGACCGGGGGCGCCTTCACCGGCATCGATGCCCCGCTCACCGATTACCTCGACGCCGCCTCCGCGCGCTGGGGATCGGTCCTGGTCGTGGTCGACTACGCGACCGCCAAGAAGGGGTGACGCCTCCTCAGCCCGCGGCCGCTCCGCCCGTTCGAAGGCGGCCCATTCGCGACGAAGATCTCGAGTTCCTCCTCGCCCTTTACGCGTCGACGCGCGACGAGGAGCTCGCGCTCACCGATTGGAGCGAGGAGACGAAGCAGGCGTTCCTCCGCCAGCAGTTCGAGGCCCAGCACCGCCACTACGCCGAGCGCTACCCGGGCGCGGAGCTCGCACTGCTGATCGCCGGGGACGAGCCGATCGGCCGCCTCTACGTCGCGCGTTGGGAGCGCGAGATCCGCTTGATGGACATCGCCCTCGTCCCCGCCTGGCGGGGGCGGGGGTTGGGGGGCCGGTTGCTCCGCGAGCTGCAGGCGGAAGCGGAAGCGACGCGACGCAAGCTCTCGGTGCACGTGGAGATCTTCAACCCCGCGCGGCGCCTCTACGAGCGGCTCGGGTTCCGGAAGGTCGGCGAAACCGGGCCTTACTGGCTGCTGGAGTGGCGCTCCCCGCGCGACGCGCCTTGAGAGCCGTTCGACGCTCCTCCGGAGGTCCCGGTTTGGTAGGCTCGGGGCGCTCCGAGGGGAGCTTCTAGGAGGAGGATCCATGCCGCATCGTTTCCCGCAGGAGGCCGTCTTGAGGGACGGTCGCCGCGTGCTGCTGCGCCCGTTCGCCAAGAAGGACGTGCCGGCGCTCCACGACTTCTTCCGGCGCTTGCCCGAGGAGGCACGGCGTTTCGCCTGGGACCGGGTCGGGGACCGGTCGGTGATCGAGCGCTGGGGGCGCGAGCTCGACTACGAGAAGGTCTTCCCGTTGCTCGCGCTCGACGGCGGCCGGATCGTCGCCGACGCCACGCTCCATCGTCGGCAGCACGGGCCACTCCGCCTGACGGCGCGCGTCAAGTGGACCCTCGACCCGGAGTTCCGGGGAGTCGGCTTGGGCTCGCTGATGGTCAACCACTTCATCGCCACCGCGCGGGCGAACGGGCTCCGCCACCTCAACTGCATGCTGATCTCCGACCTCGAGGTGGACGCGGTCCGCGTCCTCGAGGAGCTCGGCTTCCAGAAGTACGAGGTCGAGGGCTATGGAGCCGACCCCGACGGGAACGGGCACGACATGACCCTGATGGTGCTCAAGCTCTAGCTTGAGGCCAGGCCCGGACCCGCCCCGCTTCGCCTTCCGCAGCTCGCAGCCCTTTCCATGGCGCGCCGTCGCCCTCGGCGCGCTGGCGATCGCCGTGGCGTCGCTCGCGGTGGCTCTGTGGGCCCTTCGCGAGCTCCGCCGCACCGGCGTGGCGATCGAGGTCGCCGCGGCGCGCGCCGCGCCCGCGGCGCCGCGGGAGGACCGCCTCGTCGTCCGCGAGGCCGACTGGTCCGATCTGCCCGGCTGGGACGACGATCGCGTCGACGAAGCCCTGGCGGCGTTCCGCGCGTCCTGCAAGGGGCGGCTCGGGGGGGATCCGCGGAGCGACCTGGCGCAGGAGCTCGGCCGCGCAGCCGACGGATGGCGGGCGATCTGCGCCCGCGCGTTGGCGGCTCCTTCCGGGGATGCCGCGGCAGCGCGCGCCCTCTTTACCGAGCTTTTCTCTCCCTTGGCGCTAGCGAACAACTCCGAGCCCGAGGGATTGCTCACCGGTTACTACGTACCCGAGCTCCGTGGCTCGCGGCGGAAGAAGGCGCCTTTCGTGCACCCGATCTACCTCGCGCCGCGCGACATCCAGGTGGTCGACCTGGGGGATTTCAAGCGCGATCTCGCGGGGCGGCGCATCACCGGTCTGGTGCGCGGCGGGCGTTTTCGACCCTACTGGGATCGTCGCGAGATCGAGGGGGGAGCGCTCGCCGGCAGGGGGCTCGAGATGCTCTGGGTCGACGACCCGGTGGCCCTCTTCTTCCTGCAGATCCAGGGGTCGGGAAACGTCCGCCTGCCGGACGGATCGCTCGTGCGCATCGGCTATGCGGCGCAGAACGGGCACGACTACACGGCCATCGGCCGGATCTTGATCGACGCCGGCGAGCTCGCGCCCGAAGCGGTCTCGCTGCAGACGATCCGCGCCTGGCTGCGGGCGCACCCGGAGCGCGCGGCGGAAGTGATGGACCGGAACCGCTCCTACGTCTTCTTCCGCGTCCTGCCGGGGGAGGCGGTCGGCGCCGCGGGGGTCGAGCTCACGGCGGGGCGCTCGCTCGCCGTCGACCCGCGCTTCCTCCCCTACGGACTGCCGCTCTGGATCGACACCACCCTGCCGGCGGCGCCGGAGGTCGGGCGGAGCGAGGAGGGGCCGCTCCGGCGGCTCGTCGTCGCCCAGGACACCGGCGGCGCCATCAAGGGGCCGCTCCGGGGGGACCTCTTCTGGGGGAGCGGCGCCGAGGCGGAGGCCTACGCCGGCCGGATGAAGCAGCCCGCCCGCCTCTGGCTCCTCTGGCCCCGCGGCGTGCCGCTACCCTCGGGGTAGCAGCCTCCTGTCACCGACCTCTCTGGTTTGTCGTATGTTGAGGTGAAGGGTCACCCAGGGAACTCTCCGGTGAAGCGCGGCGGGCCGCGGTGTGCGGTCGCGCGCCCGCCGGTCGACGCGACAAGGGGAGGAAGGTCCGATGTTCGAAACTCTTGCATTGACGGCGCAGATGCAGGATCAGCCGGCCGGTGGACCACTCGGGGCGCTGTTCGGAGGAGCCTTCATGCTCTTCTGGCTGGCGGTCTTCGTGCTCGTCGTGGCCGGGCTCTGGAAGGTCTTCACCAAGGCGGGCGAACCGGGATGGGCGGCCGTCGTGCCGATCTACAACCTCGTCGTCCTGCTCAAGATCGCCGGGCGGCCCCTCTGGTGGTTCCTCCTGCTGCTCGTTCCGATCGTGAACTTCATCATCGCGATCCTGGTGGCTCTCGACGTGGCGCGGAAGTTCGGGCAGAGCGCCGGTTTCGGCCTCGGCCTCGCCTTCCTGCCGATGATCTTCTATCCGATCCTGGGGTTCGGCGGCGCGCGCTACCGCGGCTGAGCGGGGCCATGGCGGGCGCTCCCGCGCCGGGTTCTCCCGGCGCGGGTAGAATGCCCGCATGACCACTTTCGTCTCGGAGCTCGAACCGAAGGCCCTCTGGCGGCACTTCGACCAGATCCTGACCATCCCCCGCGGCTCGAAGAACGAAGCCGCGATGCGCCAGTACGTGCTCGGCGTCGCCAAGCGCGCCGGGCTCGACGCCCAGACCGACGCGATCGGCAACGTGGTGATCCGGGTGCCGGCCACGAAGGGACGCGAGAAGGCGCCCGCGCTCGCGCTCCAATCGCATCTCGACATGGTCTGCGAGAAGAACTCGGACGTCGTCTTCGACTTCACCAAGGACGCCCTGAAACCGCGCCAGGTCGACGACTACCTCTACGCGAGCGGTACCACGCTCGGCTCCGACAACGGCATCGGCGTCGCGTCGATGCTGGCGGTCGCCGAGGCGAAGGACCTCGCGCACGGCCCCCTCGAGCTGCTGTTCACGATCGACGAGGAGACGGGGTTGACCGGCGCCGCCGAGCTCGATCCGAAGCTCATCGCCGCGCGCCGCCTGATCAACCTCGACACCGAGGAGGAGGGGGCGCTCTACGTCGGCTGCGCGGGCGGCGCCGGCACCGATCTCGCGATCCCGCTCGAGAAGATGTTCGGCGCCGAGGGTCGGAAGGCGGTGGCGGTCCGGCTCTCCGGCTTCAAGGGGGGGCACTCCGGAGTCGACATCCA
>CAYZBH010000001.1:6126-19519 GCA_964476605.1 uncultured Thermoanaerobaculia bacterium
CCCGGCCTGGTCGAGACCAGCACCAACCTCGCCAAGGTGCGCTGCGAGGGCGGCACGCTCCGCATCCACCAGAGCAACCGGAGCTCGGTGATGTCGGCCCTGCGCGCGACGCAGGCGCGGATCGCCGCCTTCGCCCGTCTGGCGGAAGGCGAGGCGACGCAGAGCGAAGGCTATCCGGGGTGGAAGCCGGACATGGACTCGGAGCTCCTCGCCATCCTGAAGCGCGTCCACGCCGCGACCCTCGGCAAGGAGGCGGAGATCCACGCCATCCACGCCGGCCTCGAGTGCGGACTCATCGGCGAGAAGCTCCCGGGGATCGACATGATCTCGATCGGACCCCAGATCGAGCATCCGCATTCCCCCGACGAGCGGGTGCGCGTTCCGTCGGTCGCCGATTACTGGAAGCTCCTCGTCGCGACGCTGGACGAGCTCTCGTCCTAGCCGCGACGGCTGAAGCCGGCCGCGCCGCGGCCAGGAGGTCCGAATGAGCGCGAGAGAGGGCGAACGCTCCGCGGGGTTGTCCCGTCGCGAGCTCCTGGGAACGGCGGGGGCGGCGCTCGGCGCGGGAGCGCTCGCGCCGCTCGCCGCGCACGCGACGCAGCCGGGGACCGGCGCTGGAGCGGCGCCGAGCGGGGCACCGGCGGCGCCCGACTTCGAGCTCGCCGAGCTCACGATCCCCGACCTGCAGCGCGGTCTCCGCGACGGGCGCTGGAGCTCCGAGCGTCTCGTGGAGCTCTACCTCGCGCGCATCGCGTCGGTCGACGGCGGGCCCGCCGGGCTCTCGTCGATCGCCGAGACCAACCCCGAGGCGGTCGCGATCGCCGCGTCGCTCGACGCCGAGCGGCGGGCCGGCAAGGTGCGCGGCCCGCTGCACGGCATTCCGGTCGTCGTCAAGGACAACATCGACAGCGGCGACCAGATGAAGACGACCGCCGGCGCGCTCGCGCTTGCCGCCTCGCGGGCGGCGAAGGACGCCTTTCTGGTCGCGCGGCTGCGCGCCGCCGGGGCGGTGCTGCTCGGCAAGACGAATCTCTCGGAGTGGGCGAACTTCCGCTCGACGCGCTCGACCTCGGGGTGGAGCGGACGGGGCGGCCAGGTGCGGAACCCCTACGCGCTCGACCGCAACCCCTGCGGCTCGTCGTCGGGAACCGGCGCCGCGATCTCGGCCAACCTCGCGGCGGTCGGCGTCGGGACCGAGACCGACGGCTCGATCACCTGCCCCTCGACCTTCTGCGGCCTGGTGGGGCTGAAGCCGACCGTCGGCCGCGTCTCGCGCAGCGGCATCATCCCGATCTCCGCCTCGCAGGATACGGCCGGCCCGATGGCGCGCACGGTGACCGACGCGGCGTTCCTGCTCGGCGCGATGCTGGGGACCGACCTCCTCGATCCGGCGACCGCGGCCGCGGCCGGAAAGGAAGATGCCACCGGCGTGGCGCCGACGCTCGTCCCGGAGGCGCTCCGCGGCGCGCGGCTCGGCGTCGTGCGCAAGCTCTCGGGCTGGCACCCGGAGGTCGACCGCCAGCTCGAAGGGGTGCTCGCGCTCTTGAAGTCGCTCGGCGCCGTGCTCGTCGATCCGCTGGAGATCCCGAACCTCGGCAAATACGACGACGTCGAGTACACGGGGATGCTCTACGAGTTCAAGCACGGTTTGAACGCCTACCTCGCCGGCCTGCCGGCGAACGGACAGCCACGCTCGCTCGCCGAGCTCATCGCCTGGAACGAGGCGCACGCCGCCCAGGAGATGCCCTGGTTCGGTCAGGAGATCTTCCTCGCCGCCGAGGAGAAGGGGCCGCTCACCGAGCCCGCCTACCTCGAGGCGATGGCCACCTGCCGGCGGCTCTCGCGCGAGCAGGGGCTCGACCTGGCCTTCTCGGAGCAACGGCTGGACGCGCTCGTCTGTCCGACCGCGGGCCCCGCCTACCTCACCGACTGGATCAACGGCGACCACTACGGCGGCAGCGCGACCACGCCTTCCGCGGTCTCGGGCTACCCGCACCTGACCGTGCCGGCGGGCGACGTCCACGGCCTCCCCTGGGGCCTCTCGTTCCTCGGTCCGGCCTGGAGCGAGGCCAAGCTCCTGCGCTACGGCTTCGCCTTCGAGCAGGCGAGCCACGCACGGCGCGTCCCGCGACTCCTCCCCACGCTCAACCTCTAGCGGCGGTCGAGTAGCTCGCGAACGCGGGCGGCGAGATCGCGGGGCTTGAAGGGCTTGGAGACGAACCCCGCGCGGTCGGGCAGCGGCGAGTGTTCGCCCAGCATGTCTTGCGGATAGCCCGACATGAAGAGCACGGCGGGGGTGGCCCCGCGCGCCGCCAGCGCTTCGACGAGCTTCGGTCCGGTCATGCCGGGGAGCACGACGTCGGTGAGGAGGAGATCGATCGCGATCCCGCTGTCGAGGTGGGTGATGGCCTCCTCGGCGTCGCCCGCCGGGAGCACCCGGTAGCCGAAGGCGTCGAGCGTGTCGGCGAGCAGGCGCCGGATCGCCTCCTCGTCCTCCACGACCAGGACCGTTTCCCCGCCGCGCGGGACCCCCGCGGCGCCCGGCGCGGGCTCGACCCGGGGCGCGAACGCGAGGCGCGGAAGGTAGACGTCGACCCGCGTCCCGCTCCCCAGAGCGGTGGTCAGGGCGATGGATCCTCGGGCGCCCTCGACGATGGCGTAGACGGTCGAGAGGCCGAGCCCCGTGCCACCGGGCTTGGTGGTGAAGAAGGGCTCGAAGGCGCGACTGCGGATCTCCTCGTCCATGCCGTGACCGGCGTCGATCACGCTCAGGCGCAGGTAGTCTCCTGGAGCCGCCTGGAGCCGCTCCGCGAGGGCGCCTTCGAGACGCGCCGGCGCGGTTTCGAACCGCAACGTTCCGCCCGCGGGCATCGCGTCGCGGGCATTGACGGTGAGGTTGAAGAGGATCTGGTCGAGCTGGCCGCGGTCGATGCGTACGCGCTCGAAGGGGGAGCCCAAGGCGCTCGTGAGCTCGATCGTCTCGCCGATCAGGCGACGGAGCATCTGTTCGGTCTCCCGGACCACCGAATCGAGCTCGAGATCGACCGGCGCGAGCAGCTGCTTGCGGCTGAACGCGAGGAGTTGGCGCGTGAGCGCGGCGGCCCGCTCGGCGGCGTTGCCGATCTGCATGGCCTCGCTCTGCCAGCGCTCGCCGGGCGCGAGCGTCTCGAGCATCGTCTGCACGTGGCCGAGGATCACCGTCAGGAGGTTGTTGAAATCGTGCGCGATTCCGCCCGCGAGCTGTCCGATGGCGCGCATCTTCTGGTCCTGCCGGAGCTGCTCCTCGCTCGCGCGCAGCCGCTCCTCCGCCAGCCGACGCTCGGTGATATCGGTCGAGACGCCGAGAATCGCCGGCGCCCCGCCGTCGGCGCTGGTGAAGGGGATCTTCATGGTCTGCAGGTAGTGCAGCCCGCCCGAGGCGTCGGTGATCTTCTCCTCGATGTCGAGCTTCGGCCGGCCGCTCGAGATGACCTCGAGATCGTCGGCGAGGAAGCGACGCACCTCGTTCTGGGAGCGGGCGAAATCGGCGTCGGTGCGCCCGGTGAGCTCCTCGACCGTGGTGCCGTAGACCTCGGCGAGAGCGCGATTGACCAAGAGGAAACGCCCTTCCGCGTCCTTGGCGAAGACGAAGTGTGGCACGAGATCGATGATCTGGCGCAGCCGCTCTTCGCTCCGGCGGAGGCGCTCCTGGGCGTCGCGCCAGGCCGAGATGTCGCGCACCACCGCCGCGATCGCGACCGCTTTGCCGCCGCCGTCGCGGACGAAGCTCACCTGCGCCTCGCCCCAGACGGTCGTGCCGTCGCGGCGACGAAGCTCGAGATCGACGGTGCGCGAGCGGAGCGGATCGACCGCGGGCTCTTCGTCGCGCGCGAGCTCCTCGCGGAGGAGTTGACGCGCCTTCTCGAGCGCTTCCGGCGGGAGGATCCGGGAGAGATCCGAGGCGACGAACTCCTCGACGGAGTGGCCGAGCAGGCGCTCGACCGACGGGCTGACCGCGAGCGGCTCGAGGTCGAGCCCGAGCTGCACGATGACGTCGGAGATCGAGCGCGCCAGCTGCAGATCGCGCGGCCAGGACCCTTCGGGCACGGAGTCCGAGGGGGCGGTCGGTCTCGACTCGCTCACGATGCTTGCCGGGAAGATAGCACCGGGTCTGCCCGGTCGCGCGCCTAGCCCTTGAGCAGGAAAGTCACCCGCATGGTGACCCGGAACTCCTTGACCTTGCCCTTCTCGACGAGCACCTTCTGCTCGGAGATCCAAGCGCCGGAGACCTTGTCGACCGTCTTGTGAGCCCGCTCGACGCCGACGCGGACGGCATCCTCGAAGCTCTTCGGAGACGAGGAGGTGATCTCGATGACCTTGGCGACGGACATGGCGGCTCCTTTCGGAAAATGGCCTGCCGGACGAGGATAGCCCAGTCTCCGCAAGTACAATCCCGGCGTGACCCGTCGCGGCGAGCGCACCAGGAAGAGCGGCCCCGGCTTCACCCGTTACCTGCTGGCTCGCGACGGGCGTCTGGCGCGCCTCTTCGCGGCGCTCGGTTTCCTCCTCGCGCTGGGGGCGTTCTGGTACGTCTGGCCCTACTGGCGCCTCTCCGGCGAGTTCGCGGCGCTGCCCACGGCCTGTCCGTCCCGTCTCTTCGGCGCCCCGCTCCGTCTCGCCGCCGGCGGCGCGTTCTCCGCCGAGACGCTGCCGCGGCGACTCGCGGAGCGCGGCTACCGCGAGGTGGACGAAGGCGAGCTCGTGCCGGGAACCTGGCGACGGTCGGGAGGGCATCTCGCCGTCTTCCGGCGCCACTTTCCGTCGCCCGAGAGCGATCACGGCGGGAATCTCCTGGAGGTGGAGCTCGCGGGGGACCGGGTGCAGTCCCTGGCGCTCGGAGGCCGACCGGTGCGCGAGGCGCTGCTCGACCCGCCGCTCCTGGCGACGTTCTACGACGCCGACCTTCTCGAGCTCAGGCCGACACCGCTCTCGGAAGTGGCGACCGAAGCGGTGCGGGCGGTGCTCGCCGCCGAGGACGCGTCCTTCTTCGAGCACCCGGGGATCTCGCTGCCGGGCATCCTGCGTGCGCTCTGGGTCAACCTGCGCGGGGGCGAGGTGGCGCAGGGAGGCTCGACCTTGACGCAGCAGCTCGCCAAGAACCTCTACCTCACGGCGGAGCGGACCGTGAGCCGCAAGCTGCGTGAAGCGATGCTCGCCTTGATGCTCGAGTGGCGCTACTCGAAGGAGGAGATTCTCGAGGCCTATCTCAACCGCATCTTCTGGGGACGGAGTGGCTCGGCCAACCTGATCGGCATCGGCGCCGCCGCCGCCGCTTACTGCGGCAAGGAGCCGGGTGAGCTGTCGCTCGCCGAGGGTGCTCTCCTGGCGGCGATCATCCGCTCGCCGACGCACCTGAACCCGGTCCGGGATGCCGAGGCGGCCAGGGCGCGGCGCGACCAGGTGCTCGATCGCCTCGCGGCGCTCCGGTGGGCGACTCCGGAGGCGGTCGCCGCGGCCAAGGCCGAGCCTCTGCCGACCGAGCAGCCGCCTCTCACCCGCCGCTTGGCGCCCTATTTCGTGGATGCCGCGGCGGCCGAGGCCAAGCGGCGCTTCGGCGTCGGCGAGCTTGCTGGGAGCGGGCTGACGCTCCTGGCGACGCTCGACCTCGACGCGCAGGAGGCCGCCGAGGCCGCGGTCGCGAAGGGCCTCGACGAACTCTCCGAACGACTCGCGCCCGGCCGCCGCAAGGGGTCGCCGCTGCAGGCGGCGCTCGTCTCGCTCGCGCCGGCGAGCGGCGCGGTCACCGCCTGGGTCGGCGGCCGCGACTACCGCGAGAGCCAGTTCGATCGCGCCGGCGCCGCGCGGCGCCAAGCCGGCAGCGCCTTCAAGCCGATCGTCTACGCGACCGCCTTCGAGCGCGGGCGCGCGACCCCCGCGACGTTGCTCGAGGACGCGCCGCTCTCGCTCACCTCCGGGGGCCGGGAGTGGACGCCGCAGAACGACGACGATCAGTTCCACGGCTGGGTCACGGCCCGCACCGCGGTCGAGAAGAGCTACAACGTGCCGACGGTACGTCTCGCTCTCGCCACCGGGCTTTCGGAGGTGGTCGCGACGGCGCGCGCCCTGGGCGTCGAGGCGCGCCTCGAGGCGGTGCCGGCGATCGCCCTCGGAGCCTTCGAGGTCTCGCCGCTCGAGCTCGCGACCGCGTTCTCGACCTTCGCGAACCGCGGCACGCGAGCCGAGCCGCGCCTTCTCGCCGCCGTGCTCGGTCGTGACGGGGCGCCGCTCGCGCCGGCGACGGCGGCTCCGCCCGAGGCGGTGCTCTCGCCGCGCACCGCCTTCCTCGTCACCACGATCCTCCAGGGCGTGATCGACTACGGCACCGGACGGCGGGTGCGCGATCTCGGTCTCGCCGATCCGGTGGCCGGGAAGACCGGCACCTCGAACGGGGCGCGCGACAACTGGTTCGTCGGCTATTCCCCGGAGCGCGCGACCGCGGTCTGGGTGGGCTACGACGACGACCGGCCGACGCCCTTCTCGGGTGCCAAGGCGGCGCTGCCCATCTGGGCGCGCTTCATGCTCGCCGTGCGGCCGGCCGGCGGCTACGGGAGATTCGCGATGCCGCCGGGGATCCGGGTCGTCTTGATCGACCCGGCGAGCGGCGAGCTCGCGACGGAACGCTGCCCGGAGGTGCTCTCGGAGGCTTTCCCCGAGGAGAGCGCGCCCCGTGAGCTCTGCCACCTCCATGCGCGGTGGAGCTCGGCGCCGCTCGATCCGCAGGCGAGAGCGGACCGGGAGGCGAATCCGGAGCGGGGGATCGCGGCGTGGCTCAAGCGGCTCTTCAATCGCCGCCAGCGCGGCCCCGAGCCCCCGGGCTGAGCCGGCGCTCAGGCGCCGTCGGCGAAGAGAGCGCGCACCGAGGGGCGCGAGAGCAGCGGCAGCGTCATCCAGCCGAGCACGGTGCCGAAGGGGATGAAGAGGCATCCCGCCCAAGCGACTGTTCGGCAGAGGCGATAGCGCTTGCAGCGCGCGAGATGGAAGCCGGCGATCGCGAACCAGACGCCGAGCGCGAAGCCGAAGACGAGCAGCGCTCCGGCAATCCACGCCCCGAAGCCGAAGCCCAGGATGCGGGTGATCCAGGAGTCGACCGGTTGTCCCGAGCTCGCCAGGAGCGCGCCGACGTAGAGGTGCAGAGCCGGCACCAGCGAGAGCATGATGGCGAGCCCGCTCGCGAGATAGTGCATCATGCCGAGGAACTGCAGATGCTCCCGTTCGTCGCGTGAGGACATCACAAGAAACCCTATCAGCTCTTGCGCACCTCGATGCCGCGCTCCGCGAGGTCGGCGAGGATGCGCGCAACGGCCTTCGGATCCCGGCCGACGTACTCCGGCGGACAGATTCCGGCGCGGTCGAACTCCCCGCGCGCCAGCAGGCGGATGGCCGCGGTGGCGGTGTATCCGGTGGTGCGCGCCATGGAGGTCGTCCTGGAAGCCGTGTCGTAGCGATCCAGGAGATCGTAGGCGTGGCGTTCCTTCCGCCCCCCCCGCATCCCCTCGATCTCGACCCGCATCACCGTGAGATCCGCCTCCCCCTCCTCGAGCTGCCACATCGGGAAGAGGAGCTTCGCGGTCAGATCGAGCGGCCGGACGCGGGTCCCTCCCACCTCGACCTCGTCCTTGCGGAAGAAGCCGGTCTCGCGCAGCAGACGCATCACCTCGATGTGCCCCGGATAGCGCAACGTCTTCTCCTTCATGAACGGAGCATCGATGGTGGCGAGAAGCGAGCGCAGGCCGTCGGTGTTGAAGGCTTCGAGCGTTCCGACGCCGGTGAAATCGAGGAGCTCGGGTTCGGAGAGCGCCGGCTTGAGGACGATCTCGCCGTGCTCGACCAGGCGGGCCGGTCGCGTGTACTCCTCCAGCACGTCGATCGGCGAGAAGCCGGCCTTGTACTCGTAGGGCCAGTGACGAACCTCGGGCAGCCCGCCGACGTAACAGGCGAAGCGGTCGACCCGATCGAGCTCCGCGTGGTGGAAGCCCAGCAGCAGATTCGAGAGGCCGGGTGCCACGCCGCAATCGACGATGGCGGTCACGCCCCGTTCCTTGGCGAGCGCGTCGAGCGCGAAGGGATCCTCGGGAAAGAAGGAGATGTCGACGACCGGCTTGCCGGCGCGGAGGATCGCCTCCAGAGTCGCGAAGCCCATGAACCCGGGGACGGCGCCGAGGACGAGGTCGCAGCCGTCGACCGCGCCCGCCACTTCCTCGGGACGGGAGAGATCGGCCTCGAGGGTGGAGAAGCCTTCGACACCGATGAAGTTCTGGAGCGCGGTCGCCGAAGCGTCGACCACGCGAATTTCGAACGCACGCTCGCGGGCGAGATCGAGAGCCATCGCTCCTCCGACCCGTCCGGCGCCCAACACTGCGATTCTCATGTCGATCTCCGAAGACCATTCAGGACTTCCAGTTCGAGCGGCAACGTCAGACGGGCGCAAGTACCCCCGAGCTGCGATGTCGAGATCCCCAACGCACCGCGGAAGGCCCCCGCCGCGGCTCGCGTCGTGACCCAGCGCAGGCCCGGAGCGCCGTTCGCCGAAAGAGACGCGAGGAGTCCATCGACGGGCGTTCGAGCGCCGGGTTCCGGCGGCAATCCGTCGTCGTGCACCTCGATCTCGAGCTGGCCGCCGACTTCGCGTGCCGTGAGCTGAACCGAGTCGCGGCGCGCTGCGAGACCGGCGGAGAGCAGGAGATTGAACAGGGCGCGTCCGAGCAACGTGCGGTCGCCGTGCAGATGAGCGTGGGTCGAGAGCCTGCACACGAGCCCACGGGCTCGGAGCGCCTCGTGGTTCACGGCGAGCTTCGCGACGTCCTCGAGCAGGAGGCCGACTTCGAAGCGCTCCTGCAGGGGAGCGGGGTCCACGGCGCCGAAGTCGCGCAGGTGTGCGTTGACCGCGGTGAGCTGCTGGAGCGACCGTTCGAGCTCGTCCGCGATGCCCGCCATGGAGGGTGGCACAGCGGCCGCACGAAGTGCTTCTGCCTGTAGCGTGGCGGTCTGGAGCAAGTCGTTCAGGTCGTGCGCCATGGAGTTGGCGAGCAGCGCCGGCATCCGAAGCGTCTCGCTCTCGAGCAGGTCGCGCTCGAGGGTCGCCAGACGAACGCGCTCCCGGGCGAGCCGCCGCTCGAACGCCCAGATCGCGAGGAAGAGGAGAAGACCCGTGGTTGCGACGAACCCGATGCCCTTGAGCCGCTCGATCCGTTCGAGCTCCTGGACGGATCCGGCGAGGCTGGCCGCGAGACTGCTCGAGAACGCGATGTACGCGCTTGCCGCGAGGACGTAAACGCAGCTGATCAGCGCCGCTCCGACGGCGGGGCGATGCGTCCAGGGAACCGCGGAGGTCGGCTTCATCGGGACGATGCTATCGAGGATTCGTGCCCGAGGGGCAACGCGAACGCGCTCGTTCCGCCCCGCCCCGATGGGTGGTGTCGCGCCCCGAGCCGGGTTCTATGGTGCCGACTGGATGCTGCGGAAGATCCTCGTCCCGGTCGACTTCTCGGCGAAGAACCTGAGCGCCCTTAGGACCGCGCGCGAGCTGGCGGAGCTCGTCCACGGCGAGGTCGTGCTGGTGCACGTCATCGAGACGATCGAGGAGATGCCCGACGCCGAGCTCGAGGACTTCTACCGCCGCCTGGTGAACAAGGCCTCGGAGCGCATGCGGGAGAGCCTGGCCGAGCTCGGAACGAACGGATTCCAGCGGCGCTCCGAGATCATCTTCGGGCACCGCCCGCAGGCCATCGTCGACTTCGCCGAGCGCGAGGAGATCGACGTCATCGTCATGAGCTCGCACAAGGTGGACCGCGAGCGTCCCGTCGGCGACTGGATCACCATCAGCTACAAGGTGGCGATCCTGGCCCGCTGCCCGGTCCTGCTGGTCAAGTAGCGCGTCGAGAGACTAGAGGCGGTCGGTGCGGAAGGTGTCGCACTGGTCGGCGTCGCCCGTCTGGAGCCCGCGCTTCAGCCAGCGCACGCGCATCTCGGAGGAGCCGTGGGTCCAGCTCTCGGGCTCGACGTCGCCGCCGGCGTGCCGCTGCATCATGTCGTCGCCGATCGCCGCCGCGGCACGGAGACCCTCCTCCACGTCGCCCGGCTCGAGCCAGTTGCGCTCCTGGTTGGCGTGGAATCCCCAGACGCCGGCGAGGCAGTCGGCCTGCAGCTCCATGCGCACCGAGAGGGCGTTCTTCTCTTCGGTCGACGCGCGCTGCTCCGCCTGGTGTACCTGGTCCGCGATGCCGAGCAGATTCTGCACGTGGTGCCCGACCTCGTGGGCGATCACGTAGGCCTGCGCGAAGTCGCCGGGAGCCTCGAAGCGCCGGGTGAGGAGCTGGAAGAAGGAGAGATCGAGGTAGACCTTGCGATCGACGGGGCAGTAGAAGGGCCCGACCGCGGCGGTGGCGGTGCCGCAGCCCGACTGGACCGCTTCCGTGAAGAGGACGAGCGTCGGCGGCCGGTAGGTCTGCCGCTCCCCCGCGAAGACCTGGGTCCAGACGTCCTCGGTCGAGGCGAGGATCGTGGCCGCGAACTGCCCCCCTTCGTCCGCCGGCGCGCCGACGGGTGCGGGTCCCGAATCGACCGAGGCCTGCGGGCCCCCGCCGAGGGCGTCGAGGAGCTGGCGCGGATCCTCTCCGGTGAAGAGGGTGTAGAGGAGGGCGAGGAGCAACGCTCCGCCGCCGATCGCCGCGCCGCCGCGACCGACCGACATCCCGCGCCGGTCCTCCACCTGATCGCTCTGCCGTTCTCCTCGCCAGCGCATGGAGCCTCCTCTCGTCGGGGTGACGGGATTCTAGTCCAGGGAGGGTGAAAGAATGCCCCGATGCCCGACCGGCCGAGCCTCGCCGAACGTCTTCCCGAGCGGAGGGACCTCCCCCCCGACGAGCTGCTCGACCGCTTCGTCGGCTGGGCGGCCGACGCCGGCTTCGCGCTCTATCCGCACCAGGAGGAGGCATTGCTCGAGCTCTACGCGGGCAAGCACGTCGTCCTCTCGACCCCGACCGGCTCCGGCAAGTCGATGGTGGCGCTGGGGATGCACTTCCTGGCGCTGGCGCGCGGCGAGGTCTCCTTCTACACCAGCCCGATCAAGGCGCTCGCCTCGGAGAAGTTCTTCTCGCTCTGCGACGACCTCGGCGCCGCCAACGTCGGCATGCGGACCGGCGACGCGTCGATCAACCCGGAGGGAAGGGTGGTCTGCTGCACGGCCGAGGTGCTGGCCAACATGGCGCTGCGCGAAGGCGACCGTCTCTCCGCCCCCTACGCGGCGCTCGACGAGTTCCACTACTACTCCGACCACGAGCGCGGCTGGGCCTGGCAGGTGCCGCTCGTCACGCTGCCGCGGACGCGCTTCCTCCTCATGTCGGCGACACTGGGGGACATGACCGGCATCGCGGAGAAGCTCGAACGGGCGACCGGCGTCCCGGTCGCCATCGTCGCCTCGGCGCATCGACCGGTGCCGCTCGACTTCGAGTACCGGGAGACGCCGCTCCAGGAGACGATCGAGGAGCTGCTCGGGGCGGGGAAGGCGCCCGTCTACGTCGTCAACTTCACGCAGCGCGAGTGCGCCGAGCTCGCGCAGGCGTTGACCAGCCTCGGCATGACCCGGCGCGAGGAGCGGGAGGCGATCCGCGAGGCGATCGGCGACTTCCGGTTCGACACCCCCTACGGCAAGGAGATCCGGCGCTTCCTCACGTTCGGAGTCGGGATCCACCACGCCGGGCTGCTCCCGAAGTACCGCCTCCTCGTCGAGCAGCTCTCGCAGCGCGCCCTGCTGAAGGTGATCTGCGGCACCGACACGCTGGGGGTCGGCGTCAACATCCCGATTCGCACGGTGCTGTTCACGAAGCTCGCCAAGTTCGACGGCGAGAAGGTGCAGATTCTGGCGGTCCGCGACTTCAAGCAGATCGCCGGCCGCGCCGGCCGCAAGGGGTTCGACGAGCGCGGCTCCGTGGTGGCGCAGGCGCCCGAGGAGACGATCGACCGGCTGCGCGCGGCGAAGAAGGGAAAGAAAGGGAAGAAGGCGCCGCCGCCGAAGCGCGGCGGGCGGGCCGAGATCGTCTGGACGAAGGAGACGTTCGAACGGCTGATCGCGCGCCCCCCCGAGACGCTCAAGTCCCGCTTCCGGATCACGCACGGCATGGTGCTCAACCTCCTGCAGCGGGACGAGGAGCTCGACGACCCGTCGCGGCGGAACTTCGCGTCGCTCCGCGAGCTGGTGACCGGCAGCCACGAGGACGAGGGGGCCAAACGCCGGCACCTCCGCTACGCCGCGATCCTGGTGCGGTCGCTCGGCCGGGCGGGGATCCTGGAGCTCCGTCGCGACGCGCGCACCCCCTATTGGTGGATCGTGGTCTCCCCCGACCTCCAATTCGACTTCTCGCTCTACCACGCGCTCTCGCTCTTCCTGGTCGAGATGGTTCCGCTGCTCGAGCCGGAGCATCCGACCTACGTGGGCGATCTGCTCACCCTGGTCGAGTCGGTGCTCGAAGATCCCGACATCATCCTGCGCAAGCAGGTCGATCGCGCCAAACAGTCGGCGCTCGCCGAAATGAAGGCGCAGGGGATCCAGTACGAGGAGCGGATGGAGAAGCTCGAGGGGATCTCGCACCCCAAGCCGCTCGCCGACTGGCTGGCCGGGAACTTCGACCGCTTCGCCCGCCTCCACCCCTGGGTCGGGGGGCGCGACATCTCGCCCAAGTCGATCGGGCGGGAGATGTGGGAGACCTTCTCCTCCTTCAACGACTACGTGAAGAGCTACGGCCTCGAGCGGAGCGAAGGAGTTCTTCTGCGCTACCTCTCGCAGCTCTACCGGACGCTCCAGCAGAACGTCCCGATCGTCGCCAAGACCGAGGCGGTGGAGGACGTGCTCGGCTTCTTCCGCACCACCATCGAGCTCACCGACACGAGCCTGCTCGAGGAGTGGGAGAGCCTGCTCCACCCCGAGCTCCTGGTGCGACGGAAGGAGGAGCGGGAGCGCGCGGTCGAGGCCCTCTGGGTCCTGGAGCTCGTCGAGAGCCCGCGGGCGCTCGCGGCCCGCGTGCGCTCGGAGATGCATCTGCTGGTGCACGCGCTGGCGCGGCGGGAGTGGGAGGAGGCTTCGGAGCGCGTCACCCAAGGCGCCGACGATCCGTGGGATGCGGCGCGCCTGGAGCAGGCGCTGGCGCCCTTCTTCGCCGAGTATCCGGAGCTCCTCGACACCCCCGAAGCGCGCCGTCACCAGTGGACGCAGATCCGGCCGGTGGGGGAACGCCAGTGGGAGGTGCAGCAGACGCTGCTCGATCCCGCCGAGGACAACCTCTGGGGGGTCCGCGCCCGCGTCGACCTCCGCCAGGCGACGACGGTCGAGAAGCCGCTCCTCCGCCTCGTCGCGATCGGC
>CAYZBH010000001.1:19619-172961 GCA_964476605.1 uncultured Thermoanaerobaculia bacterium
CCTCCGCCAGGCGACGACGGTCGAGAAGCCGCTCCTCCGCCTCGTCGCGATCGGCTCGTGACCGCGGCGAAGCGCCGGAGGCCGGAGCGCCTCAGCGCGTCGTTCGGAAAGTAAAGCTCGCGGGGGCGGCGAGATCCTGGCCGCCCGGGTCCTCGACCGCTTCCTCCCGCAAGGTGACGTGGAAGAGGTCGTCGCGCGGCAGGTCGCCGTCGGGCTCCCAGACGATCCACCAGCGCTCGGCGTCGTAGGTCACGTGCCCCGGCAGCGGGCCGCTCGTCTCCCCCAGCACCGCGACGGCGTCGGGCTCGATCGAGCCCGGGTCGAGCGGCTCGGAGAGCGCGAAGGTGACGCGGAGCTTGCGCGCCGCGACCAGCGCCTCGTCGGGGGGGAAATGCGAGGTGACGACCGGCGGGCGGGCCGGACCGGCCGCGGTCCAGGGACCGGGCGGCGAGGTCGCGAGGTCCAAAGAGACCCAGAAGATGGCGTCGAGCAGCTGCGGCGGAGGCGGCGGCGGGAGCGGCGGCGTCGGCAGGTCGTGATCGTCGAGCCAGTCGTCGAGCAGCACCGCGGCGGCGACCGCCGCCACCACGCCGGCGACGATCAGCCCCTTGTTGACGTGCTCGAGGACCGCGTTGACCTCGCTCACCTCGCCCGCCTTGACGCGCACCAGGCGCGGCCGCTCGGCGAGTGGCTGGACGTTCCCCTCCGAGTCGAGACGCGAGGGGAAGCGGAGCCGGTACTCGCCGGGGGCGAGCCCCATGACGCTCCAGGTCGGCTCGAGGGAGCGGAAGACGGGGACGTAGCTTCCGCGCTCCTTGCGCTCGAGCTCGACGAAGAGGCCCCGCGGGCCGGGGTTTCCCGCCTTGCGGGCGGAATCGTCGGCGAAGACGGAGAGGGCGATCCCCCCGCTCGAGCGGTCGGGGGAAGCCACCGAGGCCAGCGGACGCTGCCGGGTCTGGACCGAGAAACAGGAGGCGAGGAGCAGTCCGGCGAGAGCCAGGGCGCCGGACCGGAAGAGGCGTGAAGATCTCATGCGGGGAAGCTAAGCACGGTCCATGCCGGGGGGGGTCGCGACGACCGGGAGCTCGAACCTCGACCGCCCCGCCTTCGGTTCCCTTTCTATAATCGCCGACGGAGGTTTCTCATGGTCCGATCGGCTCTCGCCGTCGCCTGTCTGCTGTTGCCAATGTCCACCGCTCTCGCCGCGGCCGCACCCGAATCGCAGGATCCCATGCTCACCGAGCTCGTCGCCAAGTTTGGCGAAGCGGAGCGCGCCCGCATCGCGCGCGGGCTCTCGCAGCTCGACGCCTTCTGGCGCGCAGAGGACGGCGATCGCGCCGCGCGCGACGAGTTCGTGCGGACTTACTATGCGGGCGACGCCGCGACGCGCGATGCCCTCTTCGCACGTCTCGAATCGGGCCTCGAGTCGCTCGACGGTCACCTGCTCGAGATCTCGCGCGACTGGAGAGCGCAGTCCGATCTCGATCGGGGACCGATCCTCCCCTTCGACGAGATCATGGCGGCCTACGACCCCGCGGCGCACGTCGCGGACGACCTGTTCGGCAACCGGCTCGCCTTCGCGGTGCTGCTCAACTTCCCCCTGACCACGCTCGAGGAACGGCTCGCGCAGGGGGAGGGGTGGAGCCGCCGCCAATGGGCCGAGGTGCGGCTCGCGGCGCGTTTCGGCAAGCGCGTCCCCTCCGCCGTCAACCAGGCCTTCGCGGAGGCCTCGGCGCGCGCCTCGCAGTACGTCGCCGGCTACAACGTCTGGATGCACCACCTGGTCGACGCGAAGGGGCAGCGGCTCTTCCCGCCGAAGCTCCGTCTGCTCGAGCACTGGAATCTGCGCGACGAGATCAAGGCGAGCTACAGCGATCCGAAGCAGGGGCTCGCCAAGCAGCGCACGATCCAGCGCGTGCTCGAGCGCATCGTCGACCAGTCGATCCCCGAGGTCGTGATCGACAATCCGTTGGTCGACTGGGACCCCTTCACCAACCGGGTCGCCCCCGCCGCGGTGCGCGACGACGGGGGCAGCGGGCCGGTGCCGGCCGCGCCGAGCGCCGCCCCCGAACCGGCGACGCGCTACGCGACGATCCTCGGGGACTTCCGCGCCGCGCGTCTCGTGGACGCCTATTCGCCGACCGCGCCGACCCTGATCGCGCGGCGTTTCGACGAGGACCGCGAGATCCCGGAGACCCGCGTGCGCGCGCTGTTCGAGCAGGTGCTCTCCTCGCCGCTCTTCGCCCAGGTGGCGACGCTCGTGCGCGCGCGGCTCGGCCGCCCGCTCGAGCCCTTCGACCTCTGGTACAACGGCTTCCGGCCGCGCGGCGCCTACACCGAGGCCGAGCTCGACGCGCGGGTGAGAGCGCGCTACCCGACCGCTCAGGCCTACGCCGACGACATGCCGCGCATGCTGCGGGAGCTCGGCTTCCGCCCCGAGGAGGCCGACTTCCTCGCCGGCAAGATCGTGGTCGATCCGGCGCGGGGCTCCGGGCACGCCTGGGGCGCGGCGCGGCGCAGCGACGACCCGCACCTGCGCACCCGCGTGGGCTCCGACGGCATGGACTACAAGGGCTTCAACATCGCGGTCCACGAGATGGGGCACAACGTCGAACAGATCTACTCGCTCGACCGGGTCGACCACACGCTGCTCGCGGGCGTCCCGAACACCGCCTTCACCGAAGCGCTCGCTTTCGTCTTCCAGGCGAAGGACCTGGAGCTCCTGGGTCTCGCCGCTCCCGACGCCGAGAGCCGCGCGCTCGAGGCGCTGGGGGACTTCTGGGCCGCCTACGAGATGTGCGCCGTGGGGCTGGTGGACATGGGGATGTGGCAGTGGATGTACGAGCACCCCGAGGCGACCCCGGCCGAGCTCCGCGACGCGGTCGTCGCGCTCGCGAAGGAGACCTGGAACCGCTACTACGCGCCGGTCTTCGGGCAGCGCGACGTGGTGCTGCTCGGCGTCTACGCGCACATGGTCGACAGCTTCATGTACCTACCCGACTACGCGATCGGGCGCCTGATCGCCTCTCAGATCGAGCGGAAGATGGCCGCGGAGGGGAACTTGGGAGACGAGTTCCAGCGCATGGCGACGATGGGTCGGGTCACCCCCGACCTCTGGATGAAGAACGCCACCGGTCAACCGGTCTCGGCCGAGGCGCTCCTCGACGCGACCCGCGCGGCGCTCGACACGCTGCGGGCGAAGCCGGCGGCACGGTAGGGCGGGAGCTAGGTTCCGAGCACCGCTTCCGCGGCGAGGAGGCCGGCGGTGGGGCGGACGCCGCCGCCGGGGTGGCAGCCGGCGCCGGCGAGGTAGAGACCGGGGAGGCTCGTCGCGTAGCGCGCGGCGGAGGGCGCCGGGCGCATCACGAGGAGCTGATCGAGGGCGTGCTCGCCATGATGGAGCTGGCCGCCGGTCAACCCGAGCTCCGCTTCGAGATCGCGCGGCGTGAGCACCTCCATCGCGACGAGCAGGCCGCGCAGGCCGGGCGCGTGCTCTTCGAGGCGGGTCACGATCGACTCGCCGAGCGCCTGCTTCTCCTCCGCGCTCCATCCGCCAGCGAGGTGATAGGGGGCGAAGCTCGCCAGGATCGACACGACCTCGTAGCCGGCCGGGGCGAGCGAGGGGTCGCCGACCGACGGCACTCGGAGGTCGAGGTGGGGGCGCGGCGAGACCTTCCCGTACTTCACGGCGTCGAAGGCGCGCTCGAGGTCGTCGACGTGCCCGCCGCCGATCGCGATCGATTCGAAGCGCTGGCCCGGCGCCGACGCGAGCTCGAGAGGGCCCGATAGTGCGAGGTGCACCTTGGCCGCCGTGCCGCGGGCGCGGATGCGACGGAACTCCTCCTCGATCCTGAGCGGGAGCGTTCCGGGTGGAAG
Source organism: uncultured Thermoanaerobaculia bacterium (assembly GCA_964476605.1). Taxonomy (GTDB): domain Bacteria; phylum Acidobacteriota; class Thermoanaerobaculia; order Multivoradales; family JAGPDF01; genus JAGPDF01. The sequence continues at coordinate 23,496 of CAYZBH010000001.1, forward strand.
CAGCCCGAGCATCGTCCGCTTCGGATCGAGAGCGGAGACCACGACATCGGCGCCGAGCGTCTCCCCCGTCGCGAGCGTCACCCCCTTCACCGAGCCTCTCTCGACGAGGATGCGCGTCACTTCCGCGTCGCACCGCAACTCGACGCCGGAGGCGGCGCATGCGGCGACCAGCGCCGCGATCAGAGCGGCCGGGCCGCCCGCGATCGCTTCACCGCCGGAAGCCTCGGCGAGCAGCAGGTTCGTCGTCGTTCCCGCCGACCAGGGACCGCTCCAGGTGGAGGTCACCGCGCGCGCCGCGAGCGCCTCGACGAGCGTCGGGGTCTCGAAGCGCTCGTTGAGGAAGTCGGCGACGCACATCGGCGCGACCCGCGCGAGCTCGAGCTGGTCGGCCTTGGCGAGCTTCAATAGACCGAGCCCGCGGCGGGCGAGGTCGACGAGGTCGCGCCAGCCGCTCGGGGCGAGCGGCGGCGGGGGCGTTTCCTGGACGCTCGCGAGAAGGAGCTGGATCCTGCGAAGAAAGGCTCGGTAAAGGGAAAACTGCTCGGCGTCCTGGCGCGATCGCTCCGCGATCGCGGCGGCCGCGGTCCGGGTGTCGGCGTCGAGAAGGAGGCCGGGGCCGCCGTTCTCGGCGATGTAGGTCGCTGGAGATTTCGTGAGCCGCAGACCGTGTCTCTCGAGCTCGAGCTTCGCGGCGACGGCGCGCGTCGTCAGCGCTTCGTCGTGGAGGATTCCGGGGACGGCGTAACCGGAGTGGAACTCGCGGCGGGCGGAGAGGCCGCCGGGCGTTCCTCGCCGCTCGAGCACCAGAACCTTCCTGCCGGCGCGGGCGAGGCGGAGGGCGGCCGCGAGGCCGTTGGGGCCGGCGCCGATCACGAGCACGTCGTGGCGTGGCGCCATCAGACGGCCCGCTTTTCGAGCATGCGCCGCGCGCAGAGGGCACCCGGCGCGCCCATGATGCCGCCTCCGGGGTGGGTCCCCGAAGCGCACATCCAGAGGTTCGCGACCGGCGTCGCGTAGCGGCTCCACCCGGCCATCGGCCGCAGGAAGGCGAGCTGCTCGAGCGAGAGCTCGCCGTGGAAGATGTTCCCTTCGGTCAGGCCGTAGATCTGCTCGAGATCCCAGGGGGTCAGCACCTGGCGATGGAGGATCCGCGACTTCAAGTTGGGCGCGTACTCGGAAAGGGTGTCGATCACCGCGTCGCCGAAGGCCTCGCGCTGGTTCGGCCAATCGGCGGCCCCCTCCTTCAAGTTGTAGGGGGCGTACTGCACGAAGATCGACATCGTGTGCTTGCCGGGAGGCGCCACCGTCGGATCGGTTAGCGAGGGGATCACGATGTCCATGAACGGCCGCTTCGAGAAGGCGCCGTACTTGGCGTCGTCGTAGGCGCGCTCGAGATACTCGATCGAGGGGGCGATCGTGATGTCGCCGCGCAGGTGCGTCCCCACGCCCGGCAGGCAACGGAACTCGGGGAGCCCGTCGAGAGCCAGGTTGACCTTGCCCGAGGAGCCGCGCATCTTGAAACGCTTGACCTGCTTCGTCACCTCGGGGTCGAGGTTTGCCTCGCCGACGAGCTTGAGGAAGGTCCGGTGAGGGTCGAGCCCCGAGACCACGGCGCGCGCGCGGATCTCGTCGCCGTTCTCGAGCACTACGCCCCGTGCCTCACCCCGTTCGAGGAGGAGGTGGGCGACCGGCGCCTCCGTGCGGATCTCGACGCCCAGGGCGCGCGCGGAGGAGGCGATCGCCTCGGCGATCGCGCCGGTCCCCCCCTTGGGGAGACCCCAGGCCCGGTAGGAGCCGTCGATCTCCCCCATGTAGTGGTGGAGGAGAACGTAGGCGGTACCCGGCGAGCGGACGCCGAGGAAGGTGCCGATGATCCCGGAGACCGACATCGGCGCGATGAGCTGCTCGCTCTCGAAGTACTCCGAGAGGAAGTCGACCGCGCTCATCGTCATCATCTTGAGATTGCCGACCAGCCACTCGTCCCCCTGACCGCGCCGCCCCTTGAGAGCGCGAGCGAGGCGCGCGAGACGCAAGAGCTCGCGCGGGCTGCGCGAGGTGGGGTCGGGCGCGGGCTCGTCGATCACCGGCTTCACCAGCCGGCCGAGCTCGGCCATCTGGAGGCCGAATTGCTTGTAGACCTCGGCGTCGCGCTTCGAGAACTTGGCGATCGAGCGCTTGCTCCGCTCCGGGTCGGAGTCGCGGAGCAGGTAGCGCCCGTCGGGGAAGGGGGTGAAGGTCTCCTCGAGCGGCAGGATCTCGTAGCCGTGGCGCGGCAAGTCGAGGTCGCGGATGATCCAGGGGCGCAGGAGCGAGACCACGTACGAGCAACAGGAGTACTTGAAGCCGGGGTGGATCTCCTCGGTCGTCGTGGCGCCGCCGACCTGATGGCGCCGCTCGAGGACGAGCACGCGCCGCCCCGCCTTGGCGAGGTAGGCGGCGCAGATCATGCCGTTGTGCCCGGCGCCGACCACGATCGCGTCGTAGCTCGAAGTGGCGGGGCTCACGGTCTCCGCTTCCTCTCGGGATCGAAGAAGGGCGTGGCGACGACGGTCGCGGGGACTTTGCGGCGCTCGTACTCGACGGTGTGCTCGATCTCGACGCGCGTGCCGGCCGCTTCGAAGCCGTGCTCGACCGTGGCGATCGCCAGGTACTTCTTGAGGATGGGCGACCAGGTGTGGCTGGTCGCCTGGCCGAGCTGCCGGCCGTCGGCGGCGTAGGTCGGGATCCCGTCGCGGCGCGCGGTGGCGGGGAGATTCGGCGGCAGGCCGTAGCTCTCGTAGAGCGCCTCGAGCGCCTCCCAGGAGACCTCGAGGCCGACCAGATGCCAGGCGATTCCCCGCGCGCGCTCGGCGGCGATGGCGTCGCGTCCTATGAAGCCGCCGCGCTCGACATCGACCATCCAACCGAAACCGAGCTCGTCGGGCGTCGACTTGCGCGTCTCGAGGATCACCTTCGGCGCGCTCAGGTAGTCGACTCCCGAGAGGACGAACCCGGCCTCGATGCGCGCCACGTCGAGCGCGTCGAGGCCGACGGGCTCGATGCCGTGCGGCCGACCGGCCTCCATCAGCGCGTCCCAGACGGCCACGGCGTGGCGGGCGTCGACCCAGATCTCGTAGCCCAGGTCGCCGGTGTAGCCGGTGCGCGAGACCTCGACCGGGATGCTGCCGAGTCGCGTCGCGGTGACACCGAAGAACTTGAGCGCCTCGACTTCGGAGGCGCCGGCAGCGAGCAACACCCGGCGCGAGCCGGGACCCTGGAGAGCGAGCGCCGCGAGGCGATGGCTCGCGTCCTCGATCGTGACCTCGAAGCCGCGGGCGAGAGCCTGCAACCAGTAGAGCGTCGGGTCGGCGGCGGTGACGCGGAAGCGGTTTTCGCCGAGGCGCGCCACCGTTCCGTCGTCGATGACCTTCCCGGCGTCGTCGCACCAAGCGCTGTAGGCGACGCGGCCGACGGCGAGGCGCGAGAGGTCGCGCACCATCATCCGCGCGAGCAGCCGCCCGGCATCGGGACCCGAGAGCTCGTACTTGAAGAGCGGCGAGATGTCGAGGAGCCCCGCCGTCTCGCGAAAGGCGAAGTACTCCCGTTCGTGCGTGGTGTCGAAGGAGCAGACCGCCGCGTACCCCGCCCACTCCTTCCACCGAAGGCTCGTGCAAAGCGGTGCGGTCCGCTCGTGGAGGGGGGAGGGGATCGGCATCGGCGTCGAATTGGCCTCGCGAGGCGGCGGAAGAATATCATCGGGTCTCCGGAGGTCCCGATGAAACCGCGGTCGTCGTTCGGTCAGCGCACCCTGCCGGGGGAGTACTTCGCGTCCGAGGAGATCTGGCGCCGCGAGCGCGAGCGGATCTTCGGGCGCTCCTGGCTGCTCGCCGGGCACGTCTCGGAGTTGCCGCGAGCCGGCAGCTACTTCCTCTGCGAGATCGACCGCGAGAGCGTTCTGGTGTTGCGCGGTGCGGACGGCGAGGTGCGGGGGTTCCACAACCTCTGCCGCCATCGCGGCAGCCGCCTCTGTCTCGAGCCGCGCGGCGACGCGGGGCACGCGATCCAGTGCCCCTACCATGCCTGGACCTATGGGCTCGACGGATCGCTCAAGGCGGCGCCCAACATGGCGGAGGTCCAGGGGTTCGATCGCGCCGACTTCCCGCTGCTCCCGGTCCGAATCGAACGCTGGGAGGGCTTCCTCTTCGTCAACCTCGGGGACGGTTCCGAGCCTCTGGCCGAAGCGCTCGCGCCGCTCCAGGGACGCTTCGGCGCCTGGCGGCTCCCCGAGCTCGTCTCGGTCCACCAGACGACCTACGAAGTCGAGGCCAATTGGAAGCTCCTCTTCCACAACTACAGCGAGTGCTACCACTGCCCGACCGTGCACCCGCACTTGAACAAGCTCACGCCCTTCCGCAACAGCGAGAACGACCTCGACGAGGGGACGGTCCTCGGCGGGCCGATGTGGATGACCAACCCCGAGGGGAGCATGACGATGCACGGCGGGCGCTGTGCCGCCCCCTTTCCGGGGCTCACCGACCAGGAGCGGGGGCGCGTCTACTACTACACCCTCTTTCCTTCGGCCTTTCTCTCGTTCCATCCCGACTACGTCCTGGTCCATCGCGCGCGACCCCTCGCGATCGATCGCACGCACGTCGTCTGCGACTGGTACTTCCATCCCGACGCGATCTCGACGCCCGGCTTCGATTCGGCGCCGGCGGTCGAGTTCTGGGATCTGACCAACCGCCAGGACTGGGAGCTCTGCGCGAACGCCCATCGCGGCGTCGCCTCCGCCGCCTGGACACCGGGCCCGTACAGCGAGCTCGAGAGTCAGCTCGCGGCCTTCGATCGCCAGTACCTGCGCGCGGTCGGGCGCGCGGCCATCCGCCGGGTGGACTGAGATGGTGCGCGTGCACCTGCCCGGCGAGCTGGAGGAGCACGGCCCCTCCTACTCGACCCTCGCCGACCAAGCGCGCGTGCTGAAGCTCCTCGCGGACGGCGCGCCGGGCCGGGAGGTGCTGACGGAGATCTGCCGCATCGCGGCGGAGCGTTTCGCGGGCGTCGGTTGCGCCATCCTGGCGCTCGACGAGGGGGGCAAACGGCTGGAGGTCGTCGCGGCGGCGGCGGTCGCGCCGCCATTCGCGGCCGCGCTCGGCGCCCTGGGCGCGCGCCCGGCACGCCAGGTCTTCCCCACGCTCTCCGACGGGGCTCCGCGCTTCTGCGAGGCGATGAGCGGGAAGCCGGAGTTCGCCCCGCTGCACGCGGCGGCGGCGGCGAGCTCCCTCGAGGCGTGCTGGACGGCGGCGGTCCGGGCCCCCACCGAGGGGGGCGCGCCGCCCCCCGTGGTCGGGCTGGTCTGCCTCGTGCAGTCGGAGCGCAAGCGCCCCGCCCCGCGCGGCGTCAAGGTGCTGGAGTTGCTCGCGGCGCTCGCGGGCCTGGCCCTCGAGCGCGAGCGTGGGAACCGGACCTCGCAACGGGAGCGCTGGGTCGATCCCCTCACCCGGTTGCCGGGGCGCCAGCTCTTCGAGCGCCTGCTCGGCCACGCGATCGAGCTCGCGAACCCCGAACGGGACCGTTTCGCGATCGTCGAGCTCGACCTCGACCGTTTCCTCGAGGTCAACGACAGCTTCGGCTTCCGGGTCGGCGACTATCTGCTCTCGAGCTTCGGGCAGCGCCTGCAACGGGCGCTCCGGCGCAACGACCTGGTGGCGCGCCTCGAGGGGGACTGCTTCGTGCTGCTGGTGCGGATGGAGAGGGACGCGGAGGAGCTCGAGCAGCTCGCGGCCCGGTTCCGGGAGGAGGGGCGGCGGGCTTTCGAGCTCGAGGGGCAGAGCATCCCTCTGACCTGCAGCCTCGGCGTCGCGGTCTATCCGTGGGACGGGCTACAGGCCCAGACCCTGATCGGCAATGCCGAAGTAGCGCTGCGCAGCGCGCGGGCGAACGGCGGCGATCGATTCCAGATCTACAGCGCGGGACTCCGAGCCGGGGAGGGCGGACCCCGCGCCGCCGCGCCTGCGGCGCCTTACGCGACGCCCCGCCTCGAGGATCTCGAGCTCCTCTGGGAGCCGACCTTCGAGACCGCGAGCCGTCGTTTCACCGGGTTCTCGGCACGCCTCGCCTGGCGTCGTCCGGAGGGGGGGCGCGCGGGCGCGGCCGACTTCTGGCGCGCCGCGGCGGCCGCCGGGCAGACCGCAGCCGCGAGCCGCTGGCAGCTGCGCAACGCCTTCCTCGATTTCGTCCGGCTCGCCCCCGCGAAGGAGAAGGGGCCGCGGCTCTCGCTGCCGGTCGCCGCGCAGCAGCTCGTCGGGGACGGCTTCGTCGGCACGGCGCTCGAGCTCCTGGCCGAGTGTCGCCTGGGACCGTCGCGAGTCTCCTTCGAGATTCCGATGCTGGCGCTGCGACGGGACGCGGAGGTGCACATGCCGCGCTTGGGAGAGCTCGTGGCGGCCGGTTGCGGTCTCGAGCTCGGGGGTGTGGGCGCCGGCAGCTTCTCGCTCGATCCGCTCGCCGAGCTCGAGTTCGGAGTCTGGAGGCTCGACCCCTACCTGACGCGGACCGCTCGGCTCCGGCCGCCGACCGGCGCGCTCGTCAACGGTCTCGTCGCCTTCGCGCACGCGCTCGGCGCCCAGGTGCTCGCCGAGCAGGTGGACGACCCGATGGATCTCGGTTGGCTCGGGGTCCATCGCGTCGACCTGGCGCAGGGACCGGCGCTCCGCCGCACCCTCACCGAGGAGCAGGCGCGCCGCTTCCTCGCCGAAGGCGCCCGCGCCGCCGAACCGCGCTGAGCGGCTCGGCTCGGTCACGGCCGGTCGCGTTGACGCCTTTCGAGGTCCCCGATCAGGCTGCGCAGGTCGACGCAGCGTCCGCCCAAGCATCGCTGGCCGAGCGGGCAGGCGGTGCTCGACGTGCAGGTGAGCTCGCCCGGCTCCTTGCACAGGTGGACGATGAAGCGCGGTGGAGAAGCGCTCGCGAAACCGAAGCAGCTCTCCCCCTCGCGGCAGAGAGACTCGCAGCGGTGCTCCGCGGTGCAGAGACTGCACGGGGGGCACTGCCCCTCGTTGCGGCACTCGACCGCATGGCAGGTGCCGCCGGAGCAGACCGCCTGCGCGCCGCACTCGTCGTCGGCGACGCAGCGCACCTCCCGGCACTCCCGGTCGCGACAGACCTCGCCGCCGGAGCAGTCGGCGTCGCGCGAGCAGGCGACGCGCACGCACTGATTGCGGTCACACGCGAAGTTGCGCTGGCAATCGCCGTCCTCGACGCAGTCGCCACGCGAGCACTGGCCCAGCAGGCAGGACATCCAGGCGGCGCATTCGGCGTCGGAGTTGCACGGGGAGCCCGGCGGCGGGCCGGGCTCGATGCAGTGGCCGGAGGAGGCGCAGACCTCCTGGCCGAAGCAGTCGTTCGCGGCGTCGCAAGCCTCGGGATTGGGGTCGCAGTGGTGCGCCCCCTCGTCGCAACCGCAACCCGGCCAGCCGGCCCACCAGCAGCCGTCGTGGCGCGGGCAGTCGGCGTCGGTCGTGCAGCTCTTCTCGCTCGTCACCTGCGGCGACTGGGCGAGCGTGGGAGCGGCGACGAGCCAGGGAACGAGGAAGAGCCACGGGAGGCGGAAGGAAGCGCGCATGAGCGACCTCTCCTTTCCGGAAGCGTCGCGCCGCGAACGCGCGGCGGTGCTCGGCACGGCACTACGGGGTGGAACCGGAGCGCAAGCTGCCACACTCCGTCGGGCCGGTCAAGGGCGGTCAGTGGGTGAGGATGAAGCCGAGGATGACGAGCGCCACCGCGACCGCGACCGAGATCTTCACCCAGCTCCAGGGGGCGCTGCCGGTGGCCTTGCCGGTGGCGCCGTTGACCACGTAGCGGAAGCTCCTGCCGGCGTATTCGTAGGCCGCGATCCAGACCGGGACGAGCCCGCTCTTGTAGCGCCAATCCGAGTAGACGGTCTCCACCCTGAGATTGCGACACTCGTCCCCCGGCACCTCGGCGCGGCAGGCGCGCCGGAGCGTCTCGTCCATGCGCAGCCTCGCGGCGGCGTGCGCCTCGGCGAGGCCGACCGCGTACTCCTCGGCGAGGAAGCCGGAGAGATAGCTCGGGTCGTAGCGCGCCAGGCGCTCGGTGGGGAAGGGCTCGAGCGCGCGCGCCGTCGTGTCGTCGAGCCCGCGCGACGCGGGAACCGGCAGGTCGTCGAAGCGATGGTCGAGGACGCCCGAGACGGGGCGCCAGCTGACGCGGGCGTTCTTTCCCGAGCCGTGGCGGGTGCCGGACTCGGCAGACCAGCGGGAGCGGCTGGCGGCGTCGAACGTCCAGATCGGGACGTAGAGCCCCTGGATGCCGGTGAGCGCGGCGCGCTTGGCGAGATCGTTGGGGCGGAACCAGAGCGAGCGCAGCCAGCCGCGAAAACGGTTGAGCGCGTCGTTGCGCTCGATCGCGAAGGGGAGCACCCCTTCCGGACGGACCAGATTCGGATCGTTCGGCGCCTCGACCACCGCGGCCGTGCCGCAGAACGCGCAACGGCTCGCCGCGACGCCGGCCTCGAAGGTCTCGACGGCGCCGCACCGCGTGCAGCGGACCGCCTTGCGTTCGGCCCCCCAGCCGAGGTCCGCGGGGCGCGCGAGCGCCGACTCGAGCGTCTGCTCGAGCACCGCGGGCGCTCCGTCCGGGCTCTCGCCGTCCGACCCCGCGACCGCGTGCTCGTAGCCGCAATAGCCGCAGCGCAGGCGCCCGCGCCCCGGGTCCCAGCGCACCTCGGCGCCACACTGCGGGCAGGGGAACTTGCGGAGCTCGGCCTGGACGGCGTCGGGCGCGCGTTCGAAGCTCACGACGGGGAGCCGTCCCGGTTCAGCCGCGCGGCGGTGGCGGTGGCGGGGGTGTCGCGGCGTCGCCGCCGAAGCCCGGATAGGCCGAGATCGCCTGCCAGCCCGGAGCCCCGGGGCACCAGGCCATGGTCGAGGGGAGGACCTGGCCGGCCGCGAGCATGCCGCGCAGCGCCTCGTCGGTGTAGGGACCGTAGGTCTTGCCCTCGACCGCCAGCGTCCAGCGGGCGGCGGCCGGCGGTGGCGGAGGCGTGGGGACGCCGCCGCTCGCGGGTGCCGCCGCGGGCGCGGCGCCGCTCATCGCCTGCGCCATCATCTGTCCCATCGCGACCCCGGCACCGACGCCGACCCCGGCGCCGGCGAGCCCGCCCGGGTTGGCCGCCGCCGTGCCGATCGCCTCCGCCGCCTGGAGCTGCGTGTACTGCTGCATGCGATCGCCGAGGACGCCGAGCTTCGAACGCTGGTCGATCGCCTTCTCGACTTCCTCGGGGAGCGAGATGTTCTCGATGAAGAAGCGCGCGAGCTCGAGCCCGAAGCTCGAGAACTCGGGAGAGAGCACTTGGCGGCCCGAGGCCGAGAGCTCGTCGTAGTGGGCCGCGAGGTCGAGCGCCGCCACCTTCGATTCGGCGAGCGCGTCCGAGAGGCGCGACAGGATGGTCGAGCGCAGCTGCCCCGTGATCTCGTCGCTCGTGGTGAGCCCCTGGGTGCCGACGATGGTCTCGAAGAAGCGCTTGGCGTCGGCGATCCGCATCGCGTAGGTGCCGTAGGCGCGCAGCCGGATCATGCCGAACTCGGAGTCGCGCATCATCACCGGGTTCGTCGTCCCCCACTTCAGGTCGGTGAAGAGCCGCGTGTTGAAGAAGTAGACCTCGGCCTTGAAGGGGCTCTGGAAACCGTATTTCCAGCCGCGCAGCGTGGTCAGGATGGGAACGTTCTGGGTCTGGATCTCGTAGCGGCCGGGCACGAAGAGATCGGCCGCCTTCCCCTCGTTGACGAAGAGCGCCACCTGGTTCTCGCGCACCACGAGCTGGGCGCCCATCTTGATCTCCTGGTTGTAGACCGGGAAGCGCCAGACCAGCGTGTCGGGCGTGTCGTCGAGCCACTCCAGGATCTCGATGAACTGCGAACCGATCTGCTTGCGGATGTTGTCCATCAGGCCCATCGCGTCGTCTCCTTGGCAGCGCCGCCAAGTGTAGCGGGAGGGTGGCGCGGGGGAAAGGGAGCCGTCCGGGCCCTCGGTGGCCGAATCCACTAGAATCGGGCCTCTTCGCGCGAGGGGGGCCCGATGTCGCTGCTCGTCAAGTTCAATCTGATCCTCGTTTCGGTCTTCCTTCTGGCGCTGGTGCCGGCCGGGTTCGTGTCGCAGCGGCTGCTCCAGCGCTCGGCACGCACGCAGGTCACCGAGAACGCCCGCATCATGATGCAGACGGCGCTCGCGACGCGCACCTACACGGTCAAGCAGATCCGGCCGCTCCTCGCGCCGCGGCTGGCGGAGGAGTTCCTGCCGCAGACGGTGCCGGCCTACTCCGCGACCGAGATCTTCAACTACATGCGGGAGAGCCACCCCGAGTACACCTACAAGGAGGCGGCCCTCAATCCGACCAACCCGCGCAACCGCACGGTGGACTGGGAGGCCGATCTGGTCAACGCCTTTCGCGCCGATTCCTCGCTCCAGGAGATCGTCGGAGAGCGCCAGAGCGCGCTCGGCCGCTCGCTCTACCTCAGCCGTCCGATTCGCATCTCCGACGCGGCCTGTCTCACCTGCCACACCACGCCCGAGCTCGCGCCCGTCAGCATGGTGAAGAAGTACGGCCCGGAAGGGGGCTTCGGGTGGCAGATCAACGAGGTGATCGGCGCGCAGATCGTCTCGGTGCCGATGTCGGTGCCTCTGGGCCTCGCCGCGGACGCGTTTCGCACCCTGATCCTCTCCCTGGTCGGAGTCTTTCTGCTCATGCTCGTGATCCTCAACCTGCTCCTGGGCTCGGTGGTCATCCGGCCGCTACGCCGCGTCGCCGGCATGGCCGATCAGGTGAGCACCGGGAACTTCGACCTGCCCGACCTGGTGGTCAAGGGGCGCGACGAGGTGGCGGTGCTCGCGAGCTCCTTCAATCGCATGCGGATCAGCCTGGCGAAGGCGCTCAAGATGCTCGAGGAGGGATGAGGCTCCCGGTGCGGCGCCAGGTGCCCGCGTTCGGTTCCCGGCAGGAGCGGCATGGCTGAGCCCCTCGCGCCCGGTACGCGCTTCGGCGACTACGAGATCCAGGCGGAGCTCGGCTCGGGCGGCATGGGAAACGTCTACCGGGCGGTGGACGTCAATCTGGAACGCCCGGTGGCGCTCAAGACCCTGGCGTCGAGCCTCCTGGACGACCCCGGCTTCGTGCAGCGCTTCCTCAAGGAGGCGCGCGCGCTCGCGCGGCTCAACCACCCCAACGTGGTGCAGGTCTACGGTTTCGGCGCGGTCGACGGCACCTACTACCTGGCGATGGAGCTGGTCGACGGCCAGTCGCTCGCGAGCCACCTCAAAGGGCGACGCTGGAGCGAGCGCGAGGCGGTCCCGATCGTGCGCCAGGCCTGTCGCGCGCTCGCGGTCGCGCACGCCGACGGCATCGTCCATCGCGACATCAAGCCGGACAACCTGATCCTCACCCTGAGGGGCGACGTGAAGCTGGTCGATTTCGGCATCGCCAAGCGGGTGGACGAGGACCAGTCGATGACCCGCACCGGCTCGGCGGTGGGAACTCCCCACTACATCTCGCCCGAGCAGGTGCGGGGCGAACGCGACCTCGACGGGCGCGTGGACATCTACGCGCTCGGGGCGACGCTCTACCACATGGTGACCGGCCACACCCCCTACGAGGGTTCCTCGGGAGCGCACGTGATGTCGATGCACCTCTTCGCGCCGCTGCCCGATCCGCGACGCTTCGAGCCGACGCTCTCGGACGGCATCTGCCGGGTTCTCCGGAAGATGATGGCCAAGGACCGGGACGAGCGCTACGCCGACGTCGCGGCGCTCGACGCCGACCTGGCGACGCTCGTGGCGGGGGGGAGCCCCGAGCCCATCGAGCCCACGGAGACCGCGATCCAGCCGATCCCCGAGGGGATGCGCGTGCACCCGACCGGCGCCTTCGAGGCCGCGACCCTCGACCGGCTCGAGGAGGATCTCGCCACCGCCGTCGGGCCGATGGCGCGCGTGCTGGTCCGCCGGGCGGCGCGCGAGGGGGGCTCCGTGGGCGAGCTCTGCGAGCGGCTGGCGGCGCAGATCGCGTCCGCGGACCAACGCGAGGCCTTCAGGCGTCGCTGTCGCTCGCTCGAAGGGGGTCTGGCGCGCGAGCAGGCGACCGGTGCTTCGGTCACCTCCCGCTCGACGCCCTCCTCGGGGACGGGGACGCGCAGCGCGGTCTCGGGCTCCGCTCCTGCCGGGGCGCTGCCGGAGGCCGACGTACAACGGGTCGAGCGCGAGCTCGCCCGCCGCATCGGGCCGCTCGCGCGGGTGCTCGTCAAGCGCAACCTCGCGGCGGCCGGATCGCTCGCCGAGCTGGTGGATCGATTGGCCGAGAGCGTCCCCGACGAGGCCGGGAGAGAGTCCTTCCGGGCCGCGTTGCGAGGTCTCGCCTGAGCGGGAAGCGCCCGGCGTCGGTGCGGGGGCGCGAGACGGAGCCCCGGCAAACGTGAGAAACTACTGAATCCGCCGGCGATGGAGGCCGGGGGAGGTCCGCGAGCCGCGCCGGTAGGGGCGGTCCAAGGAGGTCCGATGGCCCGACGCACCGCCCAGTCTTTCGCCAAGCGCCAGAAGGAGATGGCGCGCAAGGAGCGCGCCCAGCAGAAGGCGCAGAAACGTGCCGAGCGCAAGAACCAGAAGGCGCAGGGCGGTTCGGGAGAAGAGGAATTCGAGCTCCTGACCGGTCCCCAGAACTTCCTCGAGATCGAGGACGAAGTCGCGGGAGCGGTCGAGCTGGACGAGGAGGAGGAGGAGGAGACGGCGGAGGCGCGGCAGTAGAACGCGCGTCCGGCGATGTCGATTCGCATCCTCGTCACCGGCGGCACCTTCGACAAGACCTACGACGAGCTGAAAGGCCGGCTCTACTTCGCCGACACCCACCTGCCTAGGATGTTGGAGCACGGGCGCTGCCAGCTGCCGCTCGAGATCCGCACCCTGATGATGATCGACAGCCTCGAAATGACCGATGCCGACCGCGCGCTGATCGCCGGCGACTGCCTCCACTCCCCCGAGGACCGCATCGTCGTCACCCACGGCACCGACACCATGGTCGACACGGCGCGCTACCTCGCCGAACATCTCGAGGGGCGCGGGAAGACCGTGGTGCTGACCGGCGCCATGCGTCCCTTCACCTTCAACAGCTCCGACGGTCTTTTCAATCTGGGGAGCGCTCTCTCCTTCGTGCAGGTCCTGCCGCCCGGCATCTACATCGCCATGAATGGGCGCGTCTTCCCCTGGGACAACGTGCGCAAGAACCGCGAGAAGGGGGTCTTCGAGGCGGTGCGCTGATGCCGCCCGCGGGCGAGCGGCTCGCGCGGCGGGTGCAGCGGGAGCATCCGGAGCTCTCGTACTCGCGCGCCAAGCGGGCGGTGGAGGGGGGGCAAGTCACCGTCGACGGCGCGGTGGTCAGCGATCCGGGTGCCTCGATCGCGGCCGGATCCCGCGTGCTGCTGGACTTCAATCGCCCGGTCGAGCGCGCGGTCGAACGCCCGCGCGTCGAGCTCCTGCACGTGGATGCCGACGTCGCGGTGGCGGTGAAGCCGGCGGGGCTCCTCACGCAACCGACCACCGCGCGCGAGAAGGACACGCTGCTCTCGCGTGTCTCGCTCGCCATGGCGCGGCGGCGCGACGAGCGCCCCTACGTCGGCGTCGTCCATCGGCTCGACAAGGAGACTTCGGGACTGGTCGTCTTCGCGCTCTCGCGGCGAGCGCTCGCATCGCTCCAGGAGCAGCTCCTCTCGCGCGCTCTCTCGCGCGTCTACGAGGCGATCGTCGAGGGGGAGCTCGAGCGCGACTTCGGTGTCTTCGATCGCGCGCTGGTCGGGGACGGCACGCACCGCCGCCGTTGGGTGGCGCGCGAGGGGGAACGGGGAAAGCCGGCGCGCACCCGCTGGGAGGTCGTGGCCCGGCTGGGAGGCGTCGCGACCCACGTGCGCGCGAGCCTCGAGACCGGGCGCACCCATCAGATCCGGATCCACTTCGCGGCCGCCGGGCATCCGGTGTTGGGCGACCGCGTCTATCGTCCGCGACACTGGAGCGAGCCGGTGATCGCCGCGCCCCGCCAGGCGCTGCACGCGGGCGAGCTCGAGTTTCATCACCCCGACGGCGGGCGCAAGCTCCGCTTCACGGCGCCGTTGCCGGAGGACTTCCGGACGCTGCTCGCCAAGCTGCGCCGGGAGAGGAGGAAGAAGCGATGAGCGACGGGATCGAAGAGCGGCTCGCGACGAGCTTGGGGCGCGGGGAAGCGGTCGCCGTGGCGACCATCGTCGCGGGTTCCGGTCTCGGCCGGCGGCTCCTGGTCTGGCCCGCCGGGCACACTTACGGCGACCTCGGCTGGCCGCGCCTCAACCAGCGGGTCGCGCTCTATGCCGAGCAGCTCTTCGACAAGGGGCCCCGCGACGGCAGCAAGCGCTTCGAGGTCCCCGGCGGCGAGCGTCTCGAGGTGCGCTTCGAGTTTCCACGCCTCGCCTGAGAGCCGATGGTGAGCGGCGATCGGCCGGCAGCTGCGTCGTCCGCCTCACGGCCCGGGTCGCGGCGCTGGATCCTCGTCGTCGCGAGCCTCGTGGCGACCGGCCTCGCGATCGCGGCGGCGATCCTCCTCGTCCGGCAACAGACTCGCCGCCCAGCGCCCCCGGAGCCGACCGAAGCCTCCCTCGATGTCTTCGGCGCCGGCGCTGCGGCCTCGAGCGCCGAGGTCGTGGTCACGGACGAAGAGAGTCGCGAGCCGCGCGCCGGCAGCGTCGGTGATGCGACCGCTGGCGAGGAGCGGGACCCGACCCTCGGGCTGCGGCTCGGCGAGCGGATGGTGCGGGATCCCGAGGCGTTGGGCGGAGTCGGCGCGGGCCCGTCGCTCGCTCCACCGAGCCCTCTTCTCCCGCCGGCGCCTTCTCCGGGCGCACCGTTCGCGGAGTCGCCCGCCAAGAGCTCCCCGGCCAGGCTCCTCGAGCTTCCGCGCCCCGCCTATCCGCCGATCGCGCGGGCGCGGCGTCTCGAAGCGACGGTCCAGTTGCGCGTCCGCGTCGGAGCCGACGGAAGAGTCCTGGAGGCGGCGCTTGCCGGGAGACCCGCCGGGTACGGCTTCGACGAGGCCGCGCGGCGCGCCGCGCTCGGAGCCCGCTACGAACCGGCGCTCTTCGACGGCCGCCCGGCCGAGTCGACCGCCACGCTCACGATCCGCTTCACGCTCGCTCGCCTCGGCGCGCGCTGAGGACCTAGAAGACCGCGCCGAGCTCGCCGGGGAGGGCGGCGCGGCACTTGGGGCAGACGAGGATGCGGCCGCTGCGCGGCAGGGAGGACATGAAGTTCACCTTGGCGCGGAAGAGGCGGACGACGTAGAGCTGGTCGATCTCGCCGCGGCAGACGGGGCAGCGCACCGGATGCTCGAGCCCGTAGATGGCGGCGGGGGGGTTCGTCCAGCCGTCGGGCGGAGTCGTCGGCACCGTGTCGTCGGCCGTGGGTGCCCCCCAACCCTCTCCGGTGCGTCGCTCCTCGGCCATGGTTGGCGAGATCCTACGTCCGATCCGGACGGCGGGCCAGCCCCACGCTCAGCCTTCCCAGTCCCAGAAGAAGTCGCGGTTCGTGAGCTCCTCCTCCGCCTCCTCCGGCGCCCGCTCGGGCGACAGTCCCCGCTCCACGCGCGCCACCGCCTCGGCCTGCTCCTCGAGGTCGAGCGTCTCGCGATCCCAGTAGTCGTCGCTGCCGAAGTGCGGCCAGGTGCGGGGGAACACGGGGTCGTGCCAGCGCCGCGCGAGCCAGGCCGCGTAGTGCACCATGCGGAGCCCGCGCAGCGCCTCGATCAGCCGGAGCTCCCCGCGATCGAAGAGTCGGAACTGCTCGTAGCCCGCGAGCATCTCCTCGAGCAGTGCGGAAGCTGCACCGTCGCGCCCGGGCAGCGCGAGCCAGAGGTCTTGCACGGCCGGGCCGATGCGACAGTCGTCGAAGTCGAGCAGATTGAGCTCGCCCTCGCGCTCGAGCACGTTGCCGAGGTGGAGATCGCCGTGCAGCCGAATCGTCGGGACCCCGGCGCTCATCCGGTCGAAGGCGTCGGCGATGGCGCGCGCGGCGGCGCCGTAGCGGGGCAGGAGACGCACCGGCAGCAGCTTCTGGCGTTCCAGCCAAGCGAGATCCTCGCGCACGTAAGGGGCGCTCGCGAGGAGCGGGCGATCCAGCTCGGGGCGGCGCGCGGCGACGGCGTGCAGGCGCCCGGCGAGCGCCCCCAGCCGGCGCGCCATCGCGCGGTCGAGCTCGTCCGGGGCGCGTCCCCCGCGCCGGTCGAAGAGCGCGTAGTGGATGCCGTCGATCGTGCGGAGCGTCGCGCCATCCGCGAACGCGCGGGCCGGACAGACCGGGATCTCCTCCGCCGCGAGCTCGGCGAGAAAGCGGTGCTCGGCCTCGATCTGGGCGACGCTCCAGCGGCGCGGCCGGTAGAACTTGGCCACCACGCGCGAGCGGTCGGCGAGCTCCACCTCGTAGACCCGGTTCTCGAAGGAGTTGAGGGGATAGCAGAGCGGCCGCACGGCGACCCCCGCCGCCTCCACGGCGTCGAGCACCCGCTCCGGAGTGAGGGCGAGAAAGAGGTCGGTGGTGCGTGGGCGCCGCGTCACGGCGCCATTCTCTCAGCTCGCGGGGGTCTCAGGCGCGGCGCTTGAGAACGAGGAACGTGACGTCGTCCCGACGCTCGGCCTCGCCCAGCCAGTCGTGGGTGACGCGCTCGAGCTCGGAGAGGATCTCCGTCGCGGGCCGGGCGGCGACGCGCGCGAAAGCGAGGCGCGCGCGCTCGTAGCCGAAAGGCTCGCCGGCGGCGTTCTGGAGCTCCGGAAAGCCGTCGCTCGTCAGCAGCAGCGCGTCGCCCGCCGCCAGCTCGATGCTCCGTTCGCCGTAGTCGAAATCGGGCCGGCTGCCGAGCGGCATCCCGGGGAGCGCCTCCTCGCGCACCTCGCCCGTCGCGGCCGCGTAGTGGAGCGCCGGTGGCATGCCGGCCGAGGAGTAGACGAGTCGGCGGCCGTCGAAGCGCGCCACCGCGAGCGCCATGGCCATCCGCGCGAGACCCATGCCGTGCACGAGGCCGGTCGCGCGGCGCAGGAAGGTCGCCGGCGGATGCTCTTCGGCGCCCGCCATGAAGAGGCTCTTGACCACGGTCACCATCGTCCCGGCGGCGGCGCCGTGGCCGGTCGCGTCGCCGATCGCGATCAGCAGCTCGCCGTTGGCCGCCTCGCGGAAGTCGTAGTAGTCGCCGCCGACCTCGGTCGCGGTCGACATCGCCACCGCGAGCTCGAGCTCGTCGCGGCTCGGAAGCTCGCGCGGCAACAGGGAGAGCTGGAAGCGTCGCGCCTCCTCGAGCTCCTGTCCCCGGCGCTCGTTCTCGGCTTCGAGCAGCCGGCGCTCGAGCTCCTGCGCCTTCTGACGCCGCTCCTGCTCGAGCAGGCGCACCTGGTGCTCCGAGAGCTGCTCCGCCATGTGATTGAAGCTCGCCGCGAGACGGCCGAACTCGTCGCGGGAGGTGACCGGCACGCGCGTCGTGAGGTCCCCCTGGGCGATGCGCGCCGCTCCGTCCTCGAGCCGCCGCACGTTGCGCACGAGACCGCTCGACAGGGGCACCATCGCGACCGTCGCGAGCGCCACCAGCGCGAGGCCGGAGGCGAAGTTCCGCGCCGTGGCGCGCTTGAGCTGGGCGAGGGCCCGCGAGAGCGGTCGCGCGATCCCGAAGCGCATCCCGGAGGTGGGATCGGTGCGCGTGACGACGACCCATTCCGACGCGCCGGCGGAAGGCTCGGGCGGCGCCGCCTTCCGCATCGCCGCGACGGCCGGGAGCTTCGAGAGCTGCTCGCCGTCCTCGTCCCGCGCCACGAAGAGCTGATTCTTGGAGTCGAGGGCGAAGGGGATCTCCCCCTGCTCCCGATGCGCCTGGGAGAGCACCGTCTGCAGCAGCTCGCGGGCCTTGATCTTGCCGCGCAGCTCACCCACCACTTGGCCGTCCTCGGTCACCGTGCAGGCCACCGGCTGCGCGAGCGGGCCGGAGGCATCGACCGCCGGCACGGGGGAGGCGGGCGGTGCCTCGAACGGGGGCACCTCGGGAGGGATGGCGGCTGCGGGCTCTCGCGGCGCGGCGACCGGCGCCTCTGCCGCTGGCGCGGGCGGCGGCATGCCCGCCGTCCGGACCGTCGTGCGTTCGACGAGCGCGCGCGCGATCTCCTTGCGCGCCGCCTCGAGCTGCTCGCGGATGCGGGCGCGTTCGGCCGGCGGGAGCTCGTCGGGGAGCTTGCCGAGCGCCGCGACGGTCTGCTTTCCTGCCAGGAGGAGCATCTTCTCGAGCGTTTCCCCCATCTCCGGGCCGCTCGCGGCGACGCCGGCGCGAAGGGCGGCCGTGGGCGCGGTGACCGGAGTCGCGCCCGCGCGGGCAGTGCCGGGCGCGGGTGGTGTCCTGGGGACGAAGTGGAATCCCTCGAGGAACGGGAGCGCCCTGGCGAGCTCCGCGAAGGCCTGCTCGTCGGCGGGCGGCGCGGTCGGGGCGCCGTCGGGCTGGAGCCAGGACTTGGCCGGGAGGTGCGCGACCGCCTTGAGGCGCTGGTTGATCTCGGAAGCCGCCCACCCGACGCGTTGCTCGAGCTCGCGGGCCATGACCTGCGCCTCCGATTCGGCGGCCGAGCGCAGGGCGTTGCTCGAGCTGGTGAAGGAGTAGAGCGCGAGCAGCGTGAGCGGCAAGGCGGAAAGCAGTAGGAAGGCCAAGGCGAGCCGGAGGCGGAACCGCATGTCCCTGATGGTACGCGCCGGCGGTGCAGAGGTTCTAGGGCGATGGGGCCGCGAGGACGGCCCAGGCGCCCGCGCCCCCCGAAGCGACGGCCGAGACCAGAAGGTGCCGCGGAGGGTCGGCCGGCGTGCCGCCGGGGGTCACGGCGCCCTCGGGGTTCTCCAAGGGCAGCTCAGGCCCGGCGACGGGGCGGCCCGACGCCGCGAGCACCGCCGCCGCGAGGAAACCGCCGCCGTACTCGCCGACGGTCGCTTTGGGGGCGACGGTGGGTGGGAGATCGCCGGCCGGCCAGAGCTGGCGCAAGGTCGCCGCCTCGAGGCGATCGCCGGGGATCGATCCCGAGGCGCCGGAGAGGACGCAATCGACCTCCCCGGGCGCGAGCCCCGCTCTGCGGAGGGCGCCGAGCGCACCCCGGGCGAGCCCTTCCGCGCCCTCCCCCCAGGAGTGTACCGGCGCGCTCGGATCGAAGGCGGCCGCCGTCGCGAGGAGTCGACAGAGCGGACGGGCGCCCCGGTTCCGGGCCTCCTCCGGGTGCTCGAGCAGGAGCGCCGTCGCCCCCTCGGCCGCGAGCGCGCCGGTGCGTCTCCGGTCGAAGGGGAGCGCGCGCTCGCGCCCGTCGCCGCCGGGGCGGGCGAGCGCCCGGAAGCGATCGAGGACGGCGTGCAAGAGCGGCGTCATCTCCTCGACGACGCCGGCGAGGACGCGGCGAGCGCGGCCCGTGCGGATCCAGCGGGCTGCTTGGGCGAGGGTGAGCAGATCGCTCGCCTCCCGCTGCGTGATGGTCTCGCTCGCCCCTTTCGCCCTGAGCGCGAGCGCCACCTGGGCTGCCGGCGCGCTCGCCACCGACTCCGTGAAGAGGGCTGGAGAGGCTTGCTCGGGACCCTGGCGGAGGATCTGCAGCAGGAGCTGCTCGGTCACCCAGCTCGGGCCGAAGGCGGTTCCGGTGGCGATGGCGAGGTCGCCGAGATCGGCTTCGGCGCCGAGCCCGGCGTCCGCGAGCGCGAGCCGGGCCGCCGCCACCAGGAAGCGGCAAGGGGGGCTCATGCGCCGCGCCTGAGCGGGCGACAGCAGCGTCGAGAGGTCGAGATCCCGGGCGAGCAACGCGGTCCGCGAGCCGTGGCGCCGATGGTATCCGGAGGCGCGGTCGACCTCTCGCGTGGCCGCGCTCCCGCGCGCGAGTGTCGCCTCGAGCGCCGCGCGCCCCAGCCCGAACGCCCCCACCGTGCCGAGGCCGGTGATCCAGACCTCACTCATGCCGGGCCCTCGCGGGAGAAGACCGCCGCCGCGTTGGCGCCGCCGAAGGCGAGGTTGGTCGACAGCGCGTGCCGGGCTCCGGGGAGCGCGCGCGGGCGCGCGACCACCAGATCGACGCCGAGCGCCGGATCGGCCGGGTCCGAGCCCGGCGTGGGGTGGACGGCCCCGTGGGCGAGGCAGAGCAGTGTCGCGACCGCCTCGATGGCACCGGCCGAACCCAGCAGGTGGCCGACCGCCCCCTTCGTCGAGGTGACGGGGAGCCGCGTGGCCCGCGCGCCGAATAGCGACGCGAGCATCTTCGCCTCGGCGGCGTCGTTGTGCGGCGTGCCGGTCCCGTGCAGGTTGACGAAGTCGATCGCTTCGGGCGTCAACTCGGCGTCCGCGATCGCCGCGCGCGCGGCCCGCTCGATGCCGGCGCCGGCGGGGTCGGGCGACGTCATGTGGTAGGCGTCGCAAGAGGCGCCCGCGCCCGCGAGCCAACCGAGCGGCTCGGCACCGCGCCGTGCGGCGTGCTCCGCGCTCTCGAGGACGATCACGGCGGCGCCTTCGCCGATCGTCATCCCTTCCCGGGCGGCACGAAAGGGGCGACAGGGCCGGGCGTCGACGGCGCGCAGCGAGTTGAAACCGGCGAACGTCAGGCGGCAGAGGGAGTCGGCTCCGCCGGCGAGCGCGAGCTCCACCTCGCCCGAGCGCAGGGCGTCGAGCGCGTTGCCGAGCGCCAGGGTGGCGGAAGCGCAGGCCGAGACGATCGTCTCCACCGGTCCGCGGATCCCGTGCGCGCGCGCCACCGCCTCCGCGGGAGCTCCGGGCTGCTGGGCGACCAGGAGCCCGAGGCGAGTGCCCGCGCGAGGGTCGGCGAGCAGACCTTCGAAGTACTCCTCGGACTCCCACATCCCACCGGTCGCGCTGCCGAAGAAGAGGCCCGTCAGGCGGTCGTCGAGCCGTGCCGGAAGAGCGGCGTGCGCGAGCGCCTCGGCGGTGGCCGCGAGCGCGAAGCGATCGGCGATCGAGTGGCGCCGGCCCGAGGGCAGCCGGGTGCCATCCGGCACTTCGGAGGCGACGTGGGTCCGGTAGGTCGCGTGGTCGAAGCGATGGAAGTCTCCGATCGCTGTTCGGCCATCGGCGAGCCCCCGCCAGAGAACCCCAGCGCCGGCGCCGAAACCGCTGACGGCGCCCCAGCCGGTGACGGCGAAGGGACCGCGGGTCACGCCCCTCCCTTCGCCTCGGCGAGCCTCCCCGAGAGCCAGCTGGCGAGGGCGTGGATCGACCGGAAGGCGTCGCCGCCGATCTTGCCGTCGGGGACCGCCACGGCGAACTCCCGTTCGATCGCGACCACCAGCTCCAGGGCGTCGATCGAGTCGAGGCCGAGCCCCTCGCCGAAGAGCGGCTGGTCGTCGGAGATCGTCTCCGGCGCGAGGCCGTCCAGGCGCAGGCTCTCGACGACGAGGCGTTTGAGCCTGGGAGCGAGCTCTTCGGCGGTGACGGGCGGGGTGGAGCTCATGCCGCGTCGTCCGCGAGGAAGCCGGCGCCCGGATCGCGACGCACGAGCGGTTGCACCAGGCGGAAGCGTCGCTGCAGCCGCACGAAGAAGAAGAAGAGGTCGATCAGCCGGCGGGTGACGAATCGCGGGCGCCACTTGCCTCCGAGGACGGTGACCACCGCCCGGAAGAGGATCGGTGGCGGCCCCGGCTGGAAGAAGAGGTCCCGGAACTGCGGCGTGTAGAAGGCGAGCACGAAGCGGCGGAAGACTTCGAAGCGGCGCTCTTGGAGCCGCTCGAAACGGGCGAAGCGCTGGGCACGAAAGTCACCGGCGCGCGCCGCCGCCGCGAGCGCATCGGCCGCCTCGAGGCCCGAATCGAGCGCCACCGAGACGCCGGAGGAGAAGACCGGATCGAGGAAGGAGCCGGCGTCGCCGACCAGCAGCCAGCGGTCTCCGGCGTAGCGTCTCGCGGCGTAGGAGTAGTCGCGCTCGACCCGCACGGGCCATTGCCGCTCGGCTCCCGCCATGAGCTCCGCCACCGCGGGAGTCTCCGCGACGAGCGCGGCCAGCATTCGTTCGGGATCGCCGCGCTCGCGACCGAGATAGAGCGCCTTGGGAAGCACGACGCCCACGCTCATCAGGTCGTCGGCGATCGGGATCAGCCAGAACCATCCCGCGTCGCGGCGCGCCACGATGCGGATGTCCCCCGCGTTCCGGCCCGGCAGGCGCGGCACGCCGGAGAAGTGCGCGTAGATGGCGACGTTCGCGAGCTGCGGCTCGTCGCGCCGGAGCCCGAGCTTGCGCGCCAGGAGACCGTTGCGGCCGCTGGCGTCGATCGCGGCACGGACGGAGATCGCGAGCTCGCCTCCGGGCGCCGCGACCCGGAGCGTCGCCGCGTCGGCCGTGAAGTCGACGTCGATCACGCGATGCTCCTGGCGCACGTCGACGCCCGCCTCCGTCGCGCGTTCCAAGAGCAGCGCGTCGAAACGATCGCGCGGCACCTGCCAGGTCTGTGGCTTCCGGAGCTCCGGGGAGCTCGAGAAGTCGACCGGGCGCCCGGCCATGCCGTCGCAGGTCGAGAGGCTGGCCCCCCACTTGCGCTGGAAGCCGGCCGCGGCGATCCGCTCCGAGAGGCCGAGTCGATCGAACGCGTCGTTGGCGGTCGCGAGCAGCGACTCGCCGATGTGGAAGCGTGGAAAACGGTCCCGCTCGAGGAGCACGACGCGGAAGCCCCTTCCGGCGAGCGCGATGGCGGTCGCGGAACCCGCCGGTCCACCGCCGGCGACGGCGAAATCGAAGTCGTGGGGTACGGGCGTCACGTCGGATCGGGGCGCCCGTTCGCAACCTCCGGGGCGCGCCGCGAAAGTATACTCGCGGCGGTGACCGAGGATCCGATTCTCGAGCGCTTCCAGGCCCTCGTCCGACGCGAGCCGGAACGCCCGTTGGTCGCCTCGCCCGAACGCCTGGCGACGGCCTCGGACATCGACCGTCAGGCCGCCGAGCTCGCCGATCGACTGCACGATCACCATCTCGCTCCCGGGCGTCTGGTCGGCCTGGTGGCGCCGAACGGCCCCGGGTTCCTCGCCGGCTACCTCGCGCTCCGACGCCGCGGTCTCGTTCCCGTGCTCTGCGACGTCACGATTCCCTCGCACTCCCTCGAGGGGATCCTGGCGCGGTTCGACGTCGCGGGCTGTCTCTCGCTCGCCGACCCCTGGCCCCGCGGAGGCGAGGATTGGACGCTCGCGACGCGGCTCGGACCGGTGGCGCGGCATCTCGACGAGGGGATCGGCGCCATCAAGCTGACTTCGGGGTCGACCGGCGCGCCGCGCGGCGTCGTGATGAGCGCCTCGGCGCTCGAGGCCGACGAGGCGCAGCTCGCGACGACCATGGGGCTCTCCGGCGAGGACCGCCACGTGGCGGCGGTGCCGTTCTCGCACTCGTACGGCTTCTCGAGCGTCGTGCTGCCGGCGCTCCTGCGGGGCGCGCTCGCCATCGTCGCCGAGGACCGTTCGCCCCTGGCGCCACTCGAGGCGGCGCGGGCGCTCGACGCGACCTTCTTTCCGACCGTCCCCGCTTGGCTCTCCGGCTGGGCCCGGCTCGCCTCGCCGCCACCTCCGCCCCCGAGCTTGCGGCTCCTGATCTCCGCCGGCGCGCCGCTCCCGCCCGAGACGGCGCGCCGGGTGCGCGAGCGCTTCGGCCTGGCGGTGCACGTCTTCTACGGGGCGAGCGAGTGCGGAGGGATCGCCTTCGATCGGGCGGGGGGCGCGGCGGAGCGCGGAACGGTCGGCGCGCCGGTCGCAGGGGTCGAGCTCACGCTCGACGCGGAGTCGGGACGGCTCTCGGTCCGCTCCCCGGCCGTCGCCGAAGGCTACCTTCCGGAGACGGCTCCCGAGCTCCGCGGCGGGAGCTTTCTCACCGGCGATCTCGCCGACTGGGAGGGGGGAGAGATCCGGCTGCTCGGGCGCGCCGACGACCTCGTGATCGTCAAGGGCAAGAACGTGCAGCCGCGCGAGGTGGAGGGGATCCTCGCCGAGCTCCCCGAGATCGAAGAGGTCTGCGTGGTCGGCGTCGAGGGCCCGGAAGGGCCCCGCACGCTCCTGCGCGCCGTGGTGGCCGCGGCCGATGGCGCCCTCACCTACGACCGCCTCCTCGAGCACTGCCGCGGCCGGCTGCCGGAGCACAAGATCCCGCGCAGCCTGGTGGTGGTGCCGGCGCTTCCGCGCACCGCGCGCGGCAAGCTCGACCGGGCCGCGGTCGCGCGCCTCTGAGCGGCGGGCGGCCCGCGGCTCGACTCACCAGACGCGGCAGGGCTTCTCGCGCGCCATCGGTTGCCCCGGCCGGCAGCTGAACGCGGCGGCGAACTCCGGCATGTTGGCGACCGAGCCGTTGATCCGCCAGACGCCGGGAGAGTGCGGGTTGGTGGCGGCGTTCAGCCGCAGCTGCTCGGGGCGCTGGTTCTCGCACGCCCACTGCGCGTAGCCGACGAAGAAGCGTTGCTCGGGGGTGAGCCCGTCGCGCGGGGCGAGCTCCTCGCCGGCGGTCGCGAGCTTCCAGGCCTCCCACGCGAGGATGGTGCCTCCCAGGTCTGCGACGTCCTCGCCGAGCGTCAGGCGGCTGTTGATCTTGACGTCGTCGACGATCGAGTACTGCGCGTACTGGTCGGCGACGCAGGCGGCGCGCTCCTCGAACGCTTTGGCGTCCGCCGGTGCCCACCAATCCTCGAGATTCCCCCGGGCGTCGAACTGGCGCCCCTCGTCGTCGAATCCGTGCGTCAGCTCGTGCCCGATCGTGCCCCCGGTGTTGCCGTAGTTGGGCGCGTCGTCGAGCCGCGGATCGTAGAGCGGCGGCAGCAGGACGCCGGCCGGGAAGTTCATGTCGTTCATCGACGGGTTGTAGTAGGCGTTGACGGTGGGCGGCGTCATCTCCCATTCGCCGCGGTCGACCGGCTTGCCGATCTTGCCGAGCTCGCGGTGGGTCTCGAACTCGGCGGCGCGGCGGACGTTGCCGAAGAAGTCGCCGCGCGCGATCGCGAGCGTGCCGTAGTCGCGCCAGACGTCCGGGTAGCCGATCTTGTTGCGCATCGCGGCGAGCTTCTCGAGCGCCCGTTGCTGGGTCGGCGCGCTCATCCAGTCGAGGGCCTGGATCCTGGTTGCCATGGCGCGCTCGATGAGCTCCACCATGCGCTCGATGTCGCGCTTGGTCTCGGGCCGGAACGTCGCCTCGACGAAGACCTTGCCCAACGCCTCGCCGAGATCCCGGTCGACCCAGCCGACGCACTGCTTCCAGCGCGGCGGCGGCTCGGGAACGCCGCGGAGCGTGGCGCCGTAGAAGTCGAAGGCCGCGTCGCGGAAGGGCTTCGAGAGGTATGGGGACCAGGCGCGCGCCAGGTGCCAGCGCAGGTAGGTCTCGAGCGTTGCGAGGCTCTCGCCTTCGAGGAGGGTCGAGACCGCGTCGTAGAAAGCCGGCTCGGTGAGGTTGACCGTCGCGACGCCCGTGGCGCCGAGCGCCGCGAGGTAGTCGTCCCAGCGGAAAGCGGGCATGCGCTGGCGGAGCTCGGCCAGCGTCACGCGGTGGTAGACCTTGTGCGGGTCGCGCCGTTCGACGCGCGTGAGCGACGCCTGAGCCAGGGTGGTCTCCAAGCGGAGCACCGTGGCCGCGTCGACGGCCGCTCGCTCCCCGGGCTCGCCGAGCAGCCCGAAGACTCGCGCCACGTGCGTCTGGTACTTCGCGCGCAGCTCGACCGAGCGGGCGTCGTCCTTGAGGTAGTAGTCGCGGTCGGGCAGCCCCAGGCCGCCGGCGTTCGCGAACGCGATGACCGCCGTGGCGTCGCCGGGGTCTTGATTCGCGCCGAAGCCGAAGAGCATGCCGCGCCCCACGGGGCCCTGGTGGAGGCGGCCGAGGAGCGCCGCGAGCTTCGCCTTGTCGGTGACCCCTTCGATCGCGGCGAGCTCGCTCGCGATCGGCGCGAGGCCTCCCGCGTCGATCGCCGGGAGGTCCATGCAAGCGGCGAAGTAGTCGCCGATCTTCTGGCGCTCGGGGCTCCGGTCCGGAGTGGCGACGGCGGCCTGCTCGAGAACCCCCCAGAGATACTGCTGGTTCTCGTCGTAGGCCTTGCCGTAGACGCTCCAGGAGGAGCGATCGGGCGGGATCGGGTTCTTCTCCCGCCAGCCGCCGCACGAGTAGGCGAAGAAATCGACGCAGGGGTCGATCGCGCGATCCATGAAGGCGGGCTCGAGGCTCGGCGTGTAGGGGAGCTCGTGGAGGGGACGCGCGGGCGAGGCGGATGGCTCGGTGGACGGCTCGGCGGCTGGCGCGAGGGTGGCGGCGAGCGCGCAGAGGAGCCCGGCGGGGAGAGTGCGGAGGAGTCGGGTCATGGGGGGTCCCTTCCGGTCCGGAGGACCTGTCTCGCCATGATACGTGGGCGGAGCGGGGAAGATGCAGGGGCCGGTACCCTCTGCTACCGTAGCGTCGTCGCCGGAGCCCCATCATGCGCAAACGCCGCACATCCTGCTGGATCGCCTTCCTCTCCTGTCTGCTCGCGATGCCGCCCGTGCTCGCCGAGGCTGCCCCCTCGCCGCCGCTCCTGGGCTTCGACGCCTCCGGATCGGCCGCGCAGCGAGCCCTCGAGCAGCGCTTCGACGCGGCGCTCCCGAGCCCCTCCGAGCTCCGCGCCTGGATGGAGCGTTTGGCGGCGCATCCCCACCACGTCGGTTCCCCCTGGGGGAAGGCGAACGCGGAGTGGATTCGCGACCTCTTCGCGAGCTGGGGGTACGACGCGCGGATCGAGACCTTCGACGTCCTCTTCCCGACGCCGACTCATCGACTGCTCGAGCTCACGGCGCCGACGCGCTACCGTGCGAAGCTCGAGGAGCCGGCGCTTCCAGAGGATCGCACGTCGAAGCAGCGCGCCGAGCAGCTCCCGACCTACAACGCCTACTCGGTCGACGGCGACGCCCAAGGGGAGCTGGTCTACGTGAACTACGGCCTGCCCGCGGACTACGAGGCGCTCGCGATGCACGGGATCGACGTGCGCGGGAAGATCGTGCTCGCCCGCTACGGGGGCTCCTGGCGCGGCATCAAACCGAAGGTCGCCGCGGAGCAGGGGGCGATCGGCTGCATCATCTTCAGCGATCCGACGGGCGACGGCTATGGGCAGGGAGACCCGTATCCGAAAGGGGGGTGGCGCTCCCGCGACGCGGTGCAGCGCGGATCGGTGGCGGACATGCCCGTCTACTCGGGCGATCCCGCGACGCCGGGCCGCGCGGCGCTCCCCGGTGCCGAGCGATTGCCGCTCGCCGAGACGCCGACGCTCACCAGGATCCCCGTGCTGCCCATCTCCTACGGCGACGCCGAGCCGTTGCTCGCCGCGCTCGGGGGACCGATGGCGCCCGAGAGCTGGCGCGGCGGTCTGCCGTTGCCCTACCACCTCGGCCCCGGACCGGCGCGCGTCCACCTCGCGGTCCAGTTCGACTGGTCGCTCCGTCCGGTCCATGACGTGATCGCGACCCTCGCCGGGAGCGAGGCGCCGGAGCAGACGATCGTGCGGGGGAATCACCACGACGCCTGGGTGAGCGGCGCGCTCGATCCGCTCTCGGGCATGGTCTCGCTGCTCGGCGAGGCCAAGGCGATCGGCGTCCTCGCGCGCGCGGGTTTTCGACCCCATCGCACGCTGATCTTCGCGGCCTGGGACGGCGAGGAGCCGGGGCTCCTCGGCTCGACGGAGTGGGCGGAGGCGCACGAATCGGAGCTCGCCGCGCGGGCCGTCGCCTACCTGAACACCGACTCGATCTCGCGTGGGTTCCTCGGTCTCGCCGGCTCGCATTCGCTCGAGCGCTTCGCGAACGAGGTGGCGCGCGACGTCACCGACCCGGAGACCGGGGTCTCGATCCTCGAGCGGGAGCGCGCCAAGGCGATCGCGGATGCGCCGGTCGAGAAGCGTGCCGCGTTGCGGGCCGCGGCGGACGTCGAGCTCGAGGCGCTCGGCTCGGGCTCCGACTTCACGCCGTTCCTCCAACATGTCGGCATCGCCTCGCTCAACGTCGGCTTCGGAGGGGAGGAGCAGTACGGGCAGTACCACTCGATCTACGACTCGGTCGACCACTTCGTGCGCTTCGTGGACCCGGATTTCGCCTACGTCGCGACGGCGCCCAAGCTCGACGGGCGGTTGATTCTGCGGCTCGCGGAGGCGCCTGTCCTTCCCTTCACGCTCGACCGCGTGGCCGAGCGTATCGGCGGCTACGCCAAGGAGCTCGGCGAGCTCGCTTCGAAGCTCCGCGGCGAGGCCGAGGAGCGCCAGAGGCTCCTGGCCGACCGCACGCTCGTGCTCGCGGCCGACCCGAAGGAGGTCTTCGTGCCGCCGCCGGCGCTCGACCCGGTCCCCTTCCTCGAGCTCGCGGCTCTCGACAACGCCGTGGCGCGCCTCGGGCGCTCGGCCGAGGCCTTCGAAGTGGCGCGCGCGGCGGCGGAGAGCTCGGGGCTGTCCGCCGGGGAGCGCGCCGCGCTCAACGAGTTCCTGAGGAGCTTCGAGAGCCGCCTCACGCACGCCGAAGGGCTGGCGGGTCGCCCCTGGTACCGTCACTACGTCTACGCTCCGGGGCAGTACACCGGCTACGGCGTCAAGACCTTGCCGTCGATCCGCGAAGCGATCGAGCTGCGCCAGTGGGAGGCGGCGAACCGGGAGGCGGCGAGCGTCGCCGCGTCGCTCGCCGGGGTCGCGGACGCCATCGACGCGATGACCGCCCGGCTGCGC
The DNA here is from genome assembly GCA_964476605.1 of uncultured Thermoanaerobaculia bacterium. Taxonomy (GTDB): domain Bacteria; phylum Acidobacteriota; class Thermoanaerobaculia; order Multivoradales; family JAGPDF01; genus JAGPDF01. The sequence goes on from CAYZBH010000001.1 coordinate 52,233, forward strand.
GGCCCGGCGACGGGCGCGGGCGGTTCGTGACCGCACCCGCGCGCCAGCGCTACGACGTCGTCATCCTCGGGGGGGCGTTCAGCGGAGCGGCGTCGGCGCTGCTCCTGTTGCGCGAGCGTCCGGAGCTCTCGGTGCTCGTGGTCGAGAAGAGCCGCGCCTTCGATCTCAAGGTGGGGGAGGCGACGACCGAGATGTCGGGGATGTTCCTCACCCGGCGGCTCGGGCTCTGGAGCCATCTCGAGCTCGAGCATCTGCCGAAGGAGGGGCTCCGGTACTGGTTCTCGAACGACCGGGTGAGGACGCACGCGGAGGCTACGGAGACCGGCGGCTTCGTGCGGAGCGCCGTGCCTTCGTTCCAGCTGCGCCGCGACCGGCTCGACCAGCACCTGCTCGATCTCGCGCGCGAAGCGGGGGCGGAGCTGCTGCGACCCGGTCACGTGCAGCGGGTGGAGGTCGGCTCCTTCGATCATCGCGTGGAGATCGCGATCGAAGGAGGTCGAGCCGCAGTCACCTGCCGCTGGCTGATCGACGCCAGCGGCCGCGCGACCCTGCTCGGCAAGCGGCTGGGGTTGGTCGAGCGCAACGACCAGCATCCGGTCGCGGCCTTCTGGGGGCGGTTCCGCGATGTGCGGCACGTCGACGATCTCGCGGCGCTCGGCGACGCCGGTTGGGCGCGGCGCAACCTCTCGTCGCGCCGGCTCGCGACCAACCATTACGTCGGCCGCGGTTTCTGGATCTGGGTGATTCCGCTCGGCCACGGCGAGACGTCGATCGGCGTGGTCTGGGACCGGAGGCTCGTCCCGCTCCACGAGCGCCGCGATCGCGAGGCGGCGTTCCTCGAGCACCTGCGCTCCACGCCGCCGCTCGCGGAGCTGCTCGAAGGCGCGGAGCTCCGAGGCGACGACTTCCGCTACTACTCGCACCTGCCCTACGTGTCGCGCCAGTACATGGGCGAGGGGTGGGCGCTGGTGGGGGACGCCGCCGCCTTCCTCGATCCCTACTACTCGCCGGGGCTCGACCACTGCGCCTTCAGCGTCGAGGCCACCACACGCCTCGTGCTGGACGAGCTCGCCGGCCAGCAGATCGGCGAACGGGCGGCGGAGCACAACGCGACCTTCCTGCGCTCGTACTGGCGCTTCTTCGAAGCGATCTACCGCGACAAGTACTTCTACATGGGAGAAGCCGATCTCCTCTCGGCCGCCATGCTCTTCGATACCGCGCAGTACTACATCTTCGTGGTCATCCCTGCCTACAAGATCTACGGGCGCTTCCACTGGATGCCGGTGCTGGGGCCGAAGGAGGCCTACTTCAACTACCGGCTGATGAAGCTCTACAACCGGCGCTTCAAGAGGATCGCGGAGCTCCGGCGCGAGATGGGGGAGGCCGGGCGGCGCAACGCCGGGCGCCGCATCCGCGTCTACTTCGCGCTCGACTCGGCGCCCTTCCGCATGGGGCTCCGAGCCGCGAAGCTCTGGCTCTTCGCCGAGCTCGACGCGGTGCGGCTGCGCCTCAAGAAGCTCTTCGGGATGCGCGCGTCCCGCGGCGCGACCTCGGAGCCCCGCGAAGCGCCGCAGGGCTAGGGCGGGATCCTCGGTTTCTCGGTAGCCGAAGTTCCTGCCAACTCTCCCCCGCCCGCGCCCCGAGTCTCCAGCGATCCCCCGCCCGCGGCCGTTGGGTGAAGGCTCCGTCGCGCTCCGGCTCGCAACGCTTTGCGAGGCGCGTCGCGTCTCCTCCGCCTTCCCCCGCCGGCCTCTCTCCCGAAGAGCTGCCATCGTCTTCAGATCCTTGAGAGCACTGGGGCGGGGGCAGCGTCCGGGCGGAGCTCCCCGCAGAGGGGCCTCTGAGGCCGAGCAGTCGAAAACCTCGGCATACGAACACGACCCGGCGAGGCCGAAGCGGAGGCGGGCGCCCTCCCTTGGCTTTCGAAAAGCGCCCGCCGGTCCCGGCGCGGGGAGATCGGACTGGACGCGGTAGGGGGAACCTCGGCTACCGAAGAACCACCGCCCCTGCCGCGAAACAAGGAGCCCCGAACTCGCCTGCGGCGCCGCCTACGGACAGGTGTCGAACGCGTCGATGGAGAGGATCGGTGCGAAGGGGACGCCGACCGGCTTGGTGCGCTCGAAGACGACGCCCGGATTCGCCGTGTCGCGCACGGTCAAGTGCGTCGCCACGTCGGTCAGCCCACCGGCGAAGACCCAGAAGCGCCCGTTGTACGAGCAGGCATCGAGGACCTTGATCACCAGCTCGACGTTGGCGTCGTCGAAGAACCAGAAATAGCCCGAATCGCTGGTGAGCGGCACCGCTTGGCCGGAGCCCGAGGAGCCGGTGGCGGTCGTCCAGTCGATCGTGACTTCGAAGCGACCCTGGTTGAGGCAGAGCTTCGTCGCGCTCGGGGTGCAGTTCCCGGTGGTCGTCGCGAGGGGTGCCAGGGCGGGCGAGGCCTGCGGCGCTGCGGGCAGCAGGAGGTTGGGAGCGCAGACCTGGAAATGAGAGGTGTCCAGGATCGGCTCGAAGTCGTGGTCGAGCGCGTTGGTGTAGATCCGCGAGTCGCCGGTCGCCGTGTCGAGCACCGAGAGCGTGACCTCGACGTTGGTGAGCCCGGTCGCGAAGACCCAGAAGTTCTGGAAAGCCGGGAGGCCGCAGGCGTCCAGGACCTTGATCACCAGCTCCACGTTGGCGTCGTCGAAGAACCAGAAGTAGCCGGAGTCTCCGGTCAGCGCGTGCGCCTGCCCGGAACCCGTGGCACCCGCCGCCGTACGGTACGACGCGCGAATCCGGAACCGTCCGCCGTTCAGGCAGAGCGTCGTCGAGTCGGCGGCGCAGGGCTCGACCGGCGTTCCGAAGCGCTGCGCGAAGACGCCGTAGGAGCTGCCGTCCTGGCCGAAGCTCGCCCACGCGCCCACGAAGCGGCCGGCGCCGGTGGCGGCGAGCGCGGGCTGGACCTGATCGCCCGCCGGCGTGGTGTTGAGTGGGAAATCGGCCGTGGTCGGCAGGGCATGGGCGTCGTAGCGGCGTGCCAGCGTCTGCTCGTCGCCGGTGTCGAGATTCCCTTCCTGCCAGGCGAGCGTGAACCCGGAGTCGGGGTCGGTCGCGAGCTCGGGGGCCTCGTGGCGCAGCGACGTGTCGAGCGTCACCGGCTGCTCGGCTCCGAGCGGCGCGCCGTTCGCGTCGAAGAGGCGGAGCGCGATGGCGGGCTGCGGCCCCAGGGGAGAGGCGTTCGCCTGCAGCGCCCGCTGCCAGGCGACGACGAAACCCCCAGGCAGGATCGCGACGGCGGGCGCGGACTGGTCGTAGACGCCGATCGAGGGGACGTTGATCTCGCCGCTCAGCGCCGCGCCGGAGGCGGCGAAGCGGCGCGCGATCACGGCGTATCCGCTGCCGTCCTGCCCCTCGCTCGCCCAGACCGCGACGAAGGACCCGTCGAGAGTGGCGGCGACGGCGGGCTGCAGCTGCTGGCCGGAGACCGTCGTGTTGAGGCGGGTCTCCGAGGCGAGCGACGCCCCGGCGAGCGAGAAGCGGCGCGCGAAGATCTCGTTGCCCTCCGCGCCTCCCGGTCCCGTCCAGACGACGACGAAGCTCGCTCCGCTCGCGGCGACCCGCGGCGAGGTCTGAGCTCCGCTGGTGGTGTTGTTCACCACGAACTCGTCGCCCAGCGCCGCGCCGGAGGAGTCGAATCGGCGCGCGATGATCGCGAAGCCGTCGCCGTCCTGGCCCGCCGAAGCCCAAGCGGCGAAGAGCGTGCCGTCGGGTGCCGCCGCGATGCTGGGAGCCACCTGATCTCCGGCGGTGGTCTGCGAGAGTCGGAACTCGCCGCCGAGCGCGGCGCCGCCAGAGCCGAAGAGGCGGCCGTAGACGCCGAAACCGCTCCCGTCCTGATCGGCGCTCTGCCAGACCGCGACGAATCCTCCGTCCGGGAGGGGTGCGATCGCCGGCGCCGTCTGCGCGCCGGCGGTGGTGCCGTTGACGGGAATCTCGGAGCCGAGCCAGACCGGCTGCGCCGCGAGCGGCCAGGCACCCAGCGCCGCGGCGAGCGCGGCCGGTGTCAAGAGGTTCCGGACCTTCGAGAGGCTCGTCATCGCTCAGTCGCTCCTCCGGCCCTGCTCGTCATACGTGTAGACCCCGCGCCTCGTCTTGCGGCCGAGACGCCCGGCCTGGACGTACTGGCGCATGAGCGTCGTGGGACGGAACGCTTCTCCCAACGTGGCGTGCAGGTGCTCGAGGATCGAGAGCCGGACGTCGAGACCGACGAGGTCGGCCATCTCGAAGGGCCCCATCGGGTGATTGAGACCGAGCTTCACGGCGCGGTCGATCTCGGCCGCCGACGCGACCCCCTGCTCCAGCATGCGGAAGGCCTCGTTGCCGATCAGGGCGTTGATGCGCGAGGTGGCGAATCCGGGCACGTCGCGGACCACCACGACCTCCTTGCCCATGCTCTCGCCCACGTCGCGCAGCGCGGCGACCGTGCCGTCGGACGTCTCCAGGCCGCGCACCAGCTCGACCAGACGCATGACGTGCACCGGATTGAAGAAGTGCATGCCGGCGAACCGCTCGCTCCGTCCGCTCGCCGCCGCGAGCTCGGTGACCGAGAGCGCGGAGGTGTTGGTCGCGAAGAGCGCCGCTCCGGGGCAGTGGCGAGCCACCTCCCGGAAGAGCTCCGCCTTGAGCGCCAGCGACTCGGGGGCCGCCTCGATCACCAGGTCGGCGTCGCGCACCGCCGCGGCGAGCTCGTCTTCGAGCGCCAGCCGCTCCTTCGCCGCCGCGGCTTCCGGCTCCGGCACCTTTCCGAGCTCGACGCCACGGTCGAGATTGCGGTGGATCGAGCGCTCGGCCGCTTCGAGCTGGCCGGCGTCGACGTCGAAGAGCGTGGTGGTGAAGCCGCCGAGGGCCGCGACGTGCGCGATGCCGCGCCCCATCGTGCCGGCGCCGAGCACCGTGACCTGACGGATCGTCTGGGCTTCGCGGGGTCGCCCCGTCACGCCTCCTCCGGGCGGGGCCGCGGCACGTCGCGGGCGCCGGTGCCGACCGTGAGCACGAGCTTGCCGAAGACGCCGCGGCGCGCGAGGAGCTCCTGCGCCACGCCGGCCTCGGCCAGCGGGAAGGTGCGATGGATCACCGGCTTGAGGACGCCGCGCTCGAAGTAGGGGAGGAGCGTCGTGAGCTCACCCAGGCTGCCCATGGTCGAACCGAGGAGCGAGAGGCTCTTGAAGAAGAGCGCCCGGAGATTCACCTTGGCCTCCGCCCCCTCGGTCGCACCGCAGAGCACCGCCCGGCCGGAGCGCTTGAGGAGGCGAAGGCTCTGCTCGAGAGTCGCGCCGCCGAGGTGATCGAAGACGACGTCGACCCCCTCTCCCGCGGTGGCCTCGCGGACGCCGCGGACGAGGTCGGCGGTCCGGTAGTTGATGGCGTGCGTCGCGCCGAGCGCCCGAGCCTTTTCGAGCTTCTCGTCGCTGCCGGCGGTGACGACGATGCGGCGCGCGCCCAGGAGGCGCGCGATCTGGATCCCCGCCGAGGTCACTCCCGAGCCGGCGGCATGCAGGAGCACGTCCTCGTGCGGCGCGAGCTCGGCGCGGGCCACGAGCATGTGCCAGGCGGTGAGGAAGACGAGCGGGATCGCGGCGGCCTCGACGTAGGAGAGGCCGCGCGGCAGCGGGAGGATGTTGCGCCGCGGCACCACCAGGAGCTCGGCATAGCCGCCGTCCCGGTGCTCTCCCAGGAGGCCGTAGCCGGGGCAGAGGTGATCGGCACCGGCGGTGCAGCGCGGGCAGACGCCGCAGGCGACGCCGGGAGCGACGACGCAGGGGTCCCCGAGGGCGAGGTCCGTAACCCCGGGACCGAGGGACTCCACGTCTCCCGCGACCTCCGCGCCGGGGGTCAGCGGCAGCGGGAAGCGATGGCCCGGCACGCCGTTGCGGAGCCAGAGGTCGAGGTGATTGAGCGCGCAGGCATGCACGCGCACGCGAACTTCGCCCGGGCCGGGCGCCGGGTCGGGCCACTCGCCCCAGTCGAGCGCGTCGGGGCCGCCATGACGTTGCACGCGAAAGGCTCTCACGGCCGCAGTCTACCTCCGGGCAAGACGATTCGCCGTAGACTCCGGACATGCGATTCCTCCTCGGCGGCGTGCTCGCCCTGCTCCTGCTCACCTCGACGGCGGCGCTCGGGGATGTCGCCGGCCACCAGACCATCGACCTGCCGCTGCTGCTCGAGCTGCCGGGCGATCTCGTGCAGGTGCGCTACACGCCAGGAGCGCTCGACCGGGCCGCCAACGTGCAGCGCCGCTTCGAGCTCGTGGCGGGCGAGTTCGCGCGCACCGGATACAAGGCGACCGCGCTCGTGCTCTACGTTCTCTCGCCCGAGGACTGGAAGGCCGCCCGGCTCGGAGTGACCTTCGGGCTTCCGGCCCGCCTCGGCACCGACGCCGTCGCGGTGCCGGCCTGGGCGGACGAGGAGCTGGTGGGGAAGTTCCGCGCCTGGCTGGGCGGAGAGGTGCCCCTTCCGGCCGGGCACCCGCTGCTCGCGACCCCCGCCGAGGCGGGATCGCTCGCGGTGTCCGACCTGCTGGCGCAGATCGAGGTCTCCCGGCTCTACGTGGACCGGGCGCGCCTCGATGGGGATCGCCCCTGGATCGCGCCGCTCGCCGCGCAGCTGGTGGCGCGGCTCGCCTGGGATCGCATCGAGCCCGGGCGCATGCCCGAGATCGCGGCGCTCTTCGACCGGCTCGCGCAGATCGACCGTGCGCCCGAGGGACACGCGCTCGCGGAGTGGCGCGATGGTCTGCCCTTCGCCGAGCGCTGCTGGTTCGAGACCCGGTTCCTCCGCGGCGCGGATCAGATCGTGGTCGCGCTCGGGCCGCGCGCGAGCCGGCGCCTGCTGGCGAAGGCGGTGGACGGGCGGGCCCGTCTCTCCGAGGCGACGCTGCTGGCCGAGGTGCCGGAGCTCTCCCGCTGGATGGCCGAGAGCTTCAGGCCCTAGGAATCCTCAGAAGGGCCGCGTCACCATCAGCAGCGTCAACAGGACGATGCCGAGGGCGTTCAGGTCCGCAGCGATCGCCGGACCCTTGGCACCGGCGAGAGCCTTGAGCTCGGGCGTCGGTGCGCCGGCGGCGAGCGAGGCCTCCGCCGCCGCGAGGAGCCGGCGGAGACTCGGGCGCAGGTAGAAGACGCCATTCGCCAGCATGACGACCCAGAGCGCCAGGGAGAGACGCACCCAGCCGGGCGCGAATCCGTAGCCGAACGGGTGCAGAAGGCCGATGCCCAGGATGCCGACCACGATGCCCCCGGGCAACGCGAAGACGTTGACCAGTCGCTGGCCGAGCCGGAGACAGGTCACGCGCTCGGCGAGCGTCGAGGCGCGGCGCCCGTAGGCGCGTACGGCGGCTCCGGCGAAGGCCCCTGCCGCCAGCCAGAGGGCGGCGAGCACGTGCAGCACCAACATGGCGAGCGTCAGGTTCGAGCTCATCGGAGTTCCCCCCGCGCGGACTGTAGCACCGCCCCGCGCGCGGACGTTCTAACATCGTCGTGCGACACTCACCGCAAGGAGGACACCATGACGCAAGCTCCGGTGCGATTCACCTGGCTCGGCCACGCCACCGTGCGCGTCGATCTGCCCGGTGGCCAGGTGATGGTCATCGACCCCTGGATGACCGGCAATCCATCGGCACCTCCGGGCGCCGGCCGCTTCGAGCGCCTGGACCTGGTGCTCGTCACCCACGCTCACTCCGATCACATGGCGGACGCCGCCCGGCTGGCGCGCGAGCACGGCGCCCTCGTCATCTCGAACTTCGACCTCTGCCAGTACCTCGAGACCCAGGGCGCCTCCCGCACCGCCGGCATGAACTGGGGTGGAACCCAAGAGGCTCTGAGCCTGCGGATCTCGATGGTCCGCGCCGACCACTCGAGCGGCTTCTTCCACCAGGGCCTTCCGGTCTACGGCGGGCTCGCGGCCGGCTTCGTCGTGCGGGGCGAGGGCGTGAGCTTCTACCACGCCGGGGACACCGCGCTCTTCTCCGACATGGCGCTCATCGGCGAGCTCTACCGGCCGGAGCTCGCGTTCCTGCCGATCGGCGATCACTTCACGATGGACCCGGAGCAGGGAGCGCGCGCCTGCGAGCTCCTGGGCGTGCGACGCGTCGTACCGATCCACTGGGGGACCTTCCCGATCCTCAGCGGAACCCCGGCGGCGTTGCGCGAGGCGCTCGCCTCGCGGGGCGTCTCGACCGAGGTCGTCGAGCTCACCCCCGGCGAGCCCTGGACGGCACGCGGCTAGACGTGCGGCGCGCCGATCGGCTCTTCCGGCTGCTGCTCGAGCTGCGTCGCGGGCGGGTGGTGACGGCGCGCGAGCTGGCGCGCCGCCTCGAGGTCTCGGAGCGCACGGTCTACCGCGACGTGGCGGACCTCTCGGCCTCTGGAGTGCCGATCGCCGGGGAGGCCGGCGTCGGCTACCGCCTCTCCGGCTTCGAGCTGCCGCCGCTCATGTTCGATCGCGAGGAGGTGGAGGCGCTGGTGATGGGGGCCCGCGCCGCCGAAGCCTGGGGGGACGCGAAGCTGGCGAGCGCGGCCCGCGCCGCGCTCGCCAAGATCGAAGCGGTGCTGCCGCGTGGGCGGGAGCGCTTGGTGGAAGAGACGCGCCTCTACGTTCCGGGGTGGCGGGAGCCTCCGGGCGAGCGCATCCCCCTGGGAGAGCTGCGACGGGGGCTCCGGGAGCGTCGTCTCGTTCGTCTCGCCTACCGCGACGAGGCGGGAAAGGCGAGCGAGCGAACGGTCCGCCCGCTCGCGCTCGCCTTCTATCCGCCGCGCTGGTTGCTCATCTCCTGGTGCGAGCTGCGCGCCGATTTCCGCAATTTCCGTCTCGACCGCATCGAGCGGTGCGAGATCGGTGCCGAGACCTTCGCCGAGGAGCCGGGGCGAACGCTCGCCGACTACCTGCGCCGGCTCGACCAGCAGATGGCCGCCTGGCGCGCCGCCGAGGCCGCCGCTCAGTCCTCTCCGTAGGGCATCGGCGGGACCTTGCCCAGCAGACGCGTGTAGACGGCGAGCGCGCCGCGGTGGTGTCCCGTGTGGTCCACCAGAGCCTCGACCAGCCAGAACCGCGGCTTGGGCGGCAGGATCGGATTCTCGGCCATCGGTTCGGCGAGCTTCTTCTCCGGCAGCGCCTCGATCGCGGCGCGAAGACGGTCCCAGGCCGCGGCCAGATCGCCCCGCGCCGCGGTCAGGCTGGTCACGCGCGCGACCGCGGCGTTCGCCGCTTCGAAGTCCATCTCCCATCGGTCCGCGAGCGCGCCCTCGCGAAACCAGTCGATGGTCTGCGCCACGTGTGCGACGTGACCCGCCACGGTCATCGTCTCGGCGCTCGCGCGAAACGCCGAATCGCCCTCCTCGAGGGCGCGGGTCGAGCGGTCGAAGAAACGGCGGGTCGATTCGATCGAGGCGAGGGCTTCCTGCTTGAGCTGCATGGGCGTCTCCTCCGGAATCGGCGCGGCGGCGCTGCCGTGCCGGTGGAGGGAGATTCGCACCCCCCTCCTGACAGCGCTCTGTCAGGAGAGACGATCGCCGTCGCGCGCGGGTGGGGCCTTGAGCAGCAGCACCGGGATCTCGGCGGTGTGGCGTACCTTGTTTGCGGTCGACCCGTAGACCAGGTCGGCGAGGAAGCGGTGGCCGTGGGTGCTCATCGCGATGAGATCCGCTCCGCTCGCCTCGGCGAGCTTGACGATCTCGTCGGCGGGCTCGCCGAGCAGCAGGTGGACCTGGGAGGGAATCCCGAGCGCCGCGAAACGCGTGCGCACCTGCTCGAGATAGGCGCGGTCCTCGCGCATCTCCTGCGATTCGGCGAGATTCAGCCGGTCGAAGTGCCGGGCCACCCAGCCGTCGGCGACGTGGACCAGCAGCAGCTCGCTGCCCAGCTTGGCGGCGAGCACCTCGACGTGGCGCAGGATCGCCTCGTCGGTCCGGCTGTTCTCGAGCGTCACCAGGATTCTCGCGTACACGGTCAGCGCCTCCGGTAGAAGAAGCGTACCCAGATCGCGAAGCCGAGCGCCAGGGCGGCGACGGCAACGCACCAGAACGTGCCGATCTCCTGCCAGAGCAGCGCCACGTTCAATCCGGCGATGAGCGTCGAGGTGGCGTAACCGGCGATCGTCGTCAGGCGCGAGTTGACGTGCTCGCCCATCAGCCGTGGGTCCGAGGTGAACTTCATGAGCGGGAAGATCGCGAACGGCAGCTGCATCGAGAGCACGACCTGGGAGAAGACCAGCAGCCCGACCGTGTCGCGGCCGCCGGAGTGGGCGATCAAGATCACCGCCGGCACGATCGCCAGGCCGCGGGTGATCAGGCGGCGCAACCAGGGGCGGATGCGGATGTGCAGGAAGCCCTCCATGACGATCTGGCCGGCGAGCGTGCCGGTGATCGTGGAGGACTGGCCGGAAGCGAGCAGCGCCAGCGCGAAGGCGGTCGAGGCGATCGGCGCGCCGAGCAGCGGGGCGAGCAGACGATGGGCGTCCTGCAGCTCCTGCACTTCGAACAGGCCGTGGCGATGAAAGACCGCCGCGGCGACGACCAGGATGGCGCCGTTGACGAAGAACGCGGCCCCGAGCGCCAGGATCGTGTCCGTGATGTTGAAGCGGATCGCCTGCCGGCGCCCGGCGGGTGTCGGCTCGATGTCGCGCGTCTGCACGAGCGCCGTGTGCAGGTAGAGATTGTGCGGCATCACCGTGGCGCCGAGGATGCCGAGTGCGATGTAGAAAGCCGCTTGGTCGGGGAGCGTGGGCACCAGCGCGCCCAGGGCCACGGCGCCCCACTCGGGCTTCGACAGGAAGATCTGGAGCGCGAAGCTCACCCCGATCGTCGAGACGAGCGTGAGCACGATCGCCTCGATCTTGCGGAAGCCGAAGTGCATGGCGGCGAGCAGCAGCATGACGTCGAAGCCGGTGAGCACGACGCCCCAGACCAGCGGCAGCCCGAAGAGCAGATTGAGCGCCACCGCCGAGCCGATCACCTCGGCGAGATCGCAGGCCACGATGGCCACTTCGCAGAGAGCCCAGAGGACGTAGGCGACCGGTCGCGAATACTGCTCGCGGCAGGCCTGCGCGAGGTCGCGGCCGGTGGCGATGCCGAGCTTGGCGCAGAGCGACTGCAGCTGCATGGCCATGAGGTTCGAGAGCAGGATCACCCAGAGGAGCGCGTAGCCGTACTTCGCGCCGCCCGCGAGGTCGGTCGCCCAGTTGCCGGGGTCCATGTAGCCGACCGAGACCAGGTAACCGGGGCCGGCGAAGGCGAGGAAGCGGCGCCACCACGAGCGGTGTCCGGTCACTCGAATCGAGGCGTGCACCTCGGGGAGGGAGCGGCGATCCAGGGCGGCGCGCGTGGTGGAGCTGGGTTCCATGGCGGTCGTCGGCTGGTCTGGAGTTCTTGTCGGGCCCGAGTTTGAGTCCTCAAAATCATAGTTCTAAGGTCTCGTAAAATCAAGCGCCACCGCGCTAGACTCCGATCGTGCCGACCTCGACCGTGGAGGACTACCTGAAGACGCTCTTCCTGGAGGAGGAGGCGCGGGCGGGCGAGCGGGTTCCGAACGGGCGCCTGGCGCAGACCCTGGGCGTGACGCCGGGCACCGTGACCGCGATGCTCAAGATGCTCTCCGACGGCGGCCTGGTCGATTACACCGCCTACGGCGGCGCGCGCCTGACGCCGGCCGGGCGGCAGTTGGCACTCCCGGTGCTGCGCCGCCACCGGCTGATCGAGCTCTTCCTCGTCCGGACCATGGGCATGGACTGGAGCGAGGTCCACGACGAGGCGGAGCGGTTGGAGCACGCCGTCTCCGAGCGTCTGATCGAGCGCATCGACGAGATGCTCGGACGGCCGGCGGTCGATCCGCACGGAGATCCCATTCCGGATGCGGGAGGTGTCTTCGCGGCGCCCGAGCACGCGTCGCTCGCCGCGGCGGAGATCGGCGTGCGCTACCGGGTCGGCCGGATCGTCGATCAGTCGGGGGAGTTCCTCAGGCTCGTCGAGCGCTTCGGTCTGCGACCCGGCAAGAGGCTGCGGCTGGTCGCGGTCGACGCGGCCGCCGACACGCTCGAGGTCGAGCTCGAGCGCGGGAGGCGCGCCAGCCTCGGTTTGCGGGCCGCGGCCAAGATCCTCGTCGAGCGATACTGACTGCCGCTCGAGCGAGCGGTCTTCTTTCGATTTGCCGCTCAGCCGAGCGGCGTGCATTCGAATCGACGCTCGGCCGAGCGGAGCGCTCTCGAATCGCCGCTCAGCCGAGCGGCGTGAGGCGCGCCCGCCAGCGGGCGCGGGCGCGAGCCCAGCGGCCGACCCGCGGAACGGCACGCGCGACGCGCATGGGCCGCTCCTCCATGGCGCCGAGCAGCGACAACGAGACCGCCATCAGGAAGACCGTAGGCTTGCGATAGGTGAGCGGCACCTCGCCCGCGGCGCGAGCTCCCTTGAGGAGCAGGGAGCGCAGGCGGCCGCACTCGAGCTGGACGGCGTGGGCGAGCTCCTCCTGGCTCCGGTACTGGATCGGCTCCGGAAGCTCCGACTCCGGCAGCGCCGTGAAGCGCCGGTCGAGATCGCGGGAGAGGAGCTGGAGTCTCCCGAGCCGGAGCAACCCGGCACCCAGGTCGACCGTGGCGGGCGAAGGCTCGGCACCGAGCAGCGCGGTCGTGAAGGCCTCGGCGAGGTGGCGGCTGCGAATCTCCAGGGCCTCGGGATGCGGTGGGCGGGGGCAGCGGGCGACCGCCCGAGCCGCCGCGAAGAGCTCGTCGAGAGCCTGGCGGGTGAAGCTCCGCCGCCGGGATTCGGCCGCGAAGAGCGCCGCGAAGCGACCACTGTCACCATCGCCGCGCAGAGAACGCGCGAGCTTGAAGGCGATCCGGTTGAGGTCCGCGACGCGCGCTTCGGCGCTGCCCGGCCCCTCGGCGGCCGCGAAGAGCGCCTCGACGAGGGCGACGAGCAGGATGGCGCGCTCGGCCTCCCGCTCCGGCAGCAGCTCCAGGGCGGCCGCGTAGTCGGAGAGCAGCCGCGACGAGCACTCCCCGCAGTGCCTGAGCAGCGCCAGCTCGGAGAGCCCGGCGGGTTCGGAGAAGAGACGGCCGGGAATGCTCTCGGGAGTCCAGGTCGGTGGCTCGAAGAGCGCCACCCGCTGGGGGGCGCTCGCCTCCGCAGCCTGGGGGGGGATCATCACGCGGTGGAGGTCTCCGTCAAGCCAAGAGCCGCAGCAGCTCGCGCTGCGCCTCGCCGCCGGTCACCTCCGCGGCGTCGGCGGTGAGCGCGATGTTCACTTCGCTGCGCACCCCGAACTCTCCGGCGAGGTAGATGCCCGGCTCGATCGAGAAGCCGGTCATGGCGATCAGGCGCCGGCTGTCGTGGGTCTCGAGGTTGTCCATGTTGGCGCCCTGACCGTGGTCCTGGACGCCGATCGAATGCCCGGTGCGGTGGAAGAAGTCGCCGGCGTAGCCCGCGGTGCGGATCACGCTGCGCGTCGCGTCGTCCACTTCGTAGCCCCGGATCGGGGTGCGCGGCCAGCGCTCCTGCACGAGGCGGATGCCGGCGTCGCGCGCGTCGCGCACGATGCGCCAGATCTCCTCGTGCCGGTCGGCGGGCGAGGGGGCGCAGACGCCGCACCAGGTGATGTCGGCGTAGACGCTCGCCGCGGCCTTCTCCTTCGCCCAGAGATCGATCAGGAGGAAGTCGCCGCGCCGGATGGGGCTCGCGGTCTCCGGCGTCGGCTCGAAATGCGGATCGGCGGCGTGCGCGTTGACGCCCACGATCGGGTCGGCTTCCGTCCAGAGGCCGGCCTGGTCGAAGCTCTCGACGATGAAGCGCTGCACGGCGTACTCGTCGATCGGGCGGTCGGCCCGCAGGTGGTCGGCGACGCGGGCGAAGGCTTCCTTGACGATGCGGTGCAGGTGGACGTTGGCGCGCCGATGGCCGGCCAGCTGCTCGGGGGTCCAGACGGCGGCGAAGCGCTGCGCGAGCTCGGCGGCGCTCGCGAGCTCGACGCCGTAGGAGGCGAGGAGCTCGGCGGTCCCGGCATCGAGGCGCGAGACGCTCGGGATCTCGTTCTTCGGGCTGTACTGGGCGGCGAGCCGTCCGCAGTCGCGAACCAGGGACTCGAGCCGCTGCCGGTGCTCCTGCCAGGTGGTGTAGAGCGACTTGTTGCCCGGCAGGTGGTCGAGCATGGCCGGCTCGAGCGTCGAGACGAGCTTCCGCGGCTCCCCCTGACGCGGGACCAGGTAGTAGCAGCGCCGGGTGACGAGGCTCCGGTCGGCGAGCCCCAACAAGCCGAGGCTGATCGGGTCGTTGCTCTGGAAGACCGCGAAGAACCAACCGTCGAGCTCTTCCTCGGCGAGCGCGGCCTGGATTGCGGGAATGCGGTCGGCGAGCATGGTCTCCTCGAAGGTCAAGTGTACGCGAAACCGCCTGGAATGCCGATGAAGCGCGCCATCACGCGCTGCCCGGTGGGTTGTGCCGGCGCCGCTCGGGTGGATCAGAGAGGCGGCGACAGACGAAGGCGCGCGAGGAGATCGCGATAGCGCGGCGCGCCGCGGAGCGGCCGCCAGGGGGGGTCTACCAGGAGGTCGCGCAGCATGGAATCGCGCTCGCTCGCGGCCAGCTCGAGCGCGTCGAGCGCGCCGCAACGATCCTCGAGTCCGATCCGCACGAGGGCGCTGAAGTAGCGGGGCACGTAGCGCCCGCGGCGTCGCTCCTCGAGCTCTCCTGCGAGCGCCTCCGCTTCGCGGCGCCGACCGGCGCGGCCGAGCGCGTATCCGAGATAGCCGAGAAACCGCGCCCCGCGCTGGGCGCGCGCGGTGACCGCCTCGAGCTCCGCCAAGCCCTCGTCCCACCGACCGAGCTCGATCAGCGCCTCGCCGAGGAACCAACGGCCGAGGAAATGGCCGGGGTCGACCTCGAGGACACGGCGATAGTAGGGGATCGCCTCGGCATGGCGGCCCTCGAAGTAGAACATCCAGCCCATCACCGCGACGACGTTGAGCGCCAGGGGATCCAGCGACAGCGCTTTCTCGTGTTCGACGCGGCTCTCAGCGAAGCGGCCCTGCACCCCGAGGAAGGTCCCGCGCCAGTAGTGCACGCTCGAAGAGCTAGGCGCCAGCTCGAGCGCTCGCCGGTACTGGTCGTCGGCGCCCTGCCAATCGAAGTCGAATTGCCACCCGAGCAGCGCCAGCGTCCGGTGGGCATCCGCGGAGTCCGGGTCGAGCTCGAGGGCGCGCCGGGCCGCGGCGCGAGCGGGCGCCCGAACCTCGACCGGCGCTTCGATCCCGTAATTGGCGAGCATAGCGAGAGACTCCGCGAGGCCGGCGTGCGCCGGGGCGAAGCTCCGGTCGAGGTCGATCGCGCGCGCAAAGCAGCTTCTGGCGCGGCGAAAACCCTCTTCGGTACGCCGCGCGAGGAGATGCCGCCCCTCGAGATCGAGCAGGAAGACCTCGGGGTCGATCTGGCGCGGGGGAGTCGCGCGCCGCGGCTCCGCCGCCAAGCGTGCGTCGATCTCCTGCGCGACCGCTCGCGCGACGTCGACCTGAAGCGCCAGGACATCGCGCAGCTCGCGCTCGTACCGCTCCGCCCAGAGGAGCTGCTCCGGCGCCACTCGGACCAGCCGCGCGGTGATGCGCACGCCGTCGCCCTGCCGAAGGATGGTTCCTTCGACCGCGTAGTCGACGCCGAGCTCGACACCGATCTCCCGGGCCGACTTGCGGGATCCCTTGAAACTCAGGGCGGTGGTGCGCGAGATCACCCGCAGCGAACGAAAGCGGGCCAGCTCGGTGATCAGCGCATCGGTCATGCCCTCGCCGAAGTACTCGGGCGCAGGCGCCGCCGAGACGTCGTCGAGCGGCAGGACGACGAGGGAAGGGTCGCGCGACGCGGGTCGGGCGGTGACGAGCAGGGGATCCGGCGCGCTCTCGACCGCGCCGAGGAAGCGGTAGCCGCGGCCGTGCACCGTCTGGATTCGGCTCGGATTCGAGCCCGATTCCCCGAGCGCGCGGCGCAGGTCTCGGATCGAGCCCGAGAGCGCCGATTCGCTCACGAAGCGGCGCTTCCAGAGCCGCTCGAGGAGCTCGTGCTTGCTGACTACGCGGTCGCGGTGCTCCACCAGGTAGACGAGGAGCTCGAAGACCCGCGGCTCGAGGTGGATCGTCTCGCAGTCCCGTTCGAGCCCGTAGCTCTCCGGTCGCAGCGTGAAGTCGCCGAAGCGCAGAGGCACGGCGGGAGACTATCGCGCCGCCAAATCCCGTCGGTTTCCCCACGAATTCCCCAAGACTCGACGCTTCTCGAGGCTGCAGGGTGAGCCTGCCGGCGTGGCCGTCGGCCCGCGTGGCGCTCCCGCCACCCGGATCGCGAAAGGGGAATTCCATGCAGACTCTCGTCCTCCTCCTCGGTGGCGGGCTCCTCGCGGCGACGGTCTCCGTCACGCGGCCCTCCGATGCGACCCACCGCTACCTGATCGAGCGGACGTTCGAGCCCGGGGCGCTCGATGGGCTGGACGCCGCGACGAAGCGGACGGTCAACGCGAACAACGCGAGCGTCGACGTCACCTGGGTTCACTCCTATGCGAGCGCCGACCGGACGAAGACCTTCTGCGTCTACGAGGGGCCGAGCGAAGCCGCGGTGCGCCAGGCGGCGGCGAAGAACGGTCTGCCGATCGACCGGATCACCGAGGTGCCGGTCGACCTGCTCTCCGGCACGCGCCCCGGACCGGCTTCGACGCCCCTTCGCCGCTACCTGGTCGAGCGGACGTTTCCGGTGGGAGCCCTCGACGGGCTCGACGAGGCCGCACGGGAGGAGATCAATCGTCGCAATGCCTCCTTGGGCGTCCGTTGGGTGACCTCCTACGCCAACGCGGAGCGGACCAGGACCTTCTGCGTGTACGAGGGGCCGAGCGAGCGCGCCGTTCGCGACGCCGCGGTGCTGAACGCCATTCCGGTCGACCGGGTGACGGAGGTGCCGGTGGACCTGGAACCCCGTTGACTCCGATGAGCGCCACCTCTCGGCGGTATCGCCCGCTGCTCTGTTCCGTGCTCGCGACGGTCTGCCTGTCCCTGATCGGGGCCTCCTCGCCTCTCAGTTGGCTCGCCCCGGTGCTCGAACCGCCGAACGGCAGTCCTTCCGCCTCGCCGGGAGTGCAGGTGGCGATCGAGTACGACGAGACGATCGATCCCGCCAGCGTGTCGCCGTCGACCTTCGTGGTTCACGCTGCCCAGCGCGGCCGTCTCGACGGCGCGCGCAACGCCGTAGGCGGCCGGGTTTCGCTCTTTCCGGCCGACCTCCTACGTCCCGGCGAGGAAGTTGAAGCGATCGCGACCACCGGGCTCGCCAACCTGGCGGGGGACCATCCACCTCGACCGACGGTCTGGCGCTTTCGTATCGCTTCGGCGAGCGGCGGCGGCGCCTACCCGCTGACGCACATCACGAGCGCTTCGGGCGTAGTCTGGGCGACGCGACTCGGCGATCTCGACGGCGACGGCGATCTCGATCTCTACCTGGGGCGCGAGGCGAGCGACAAAGTCTGGCTGAGCGATGGCTACGGCAACTGGGTGGACACCCACCAGGAGCTCGGGACGAGCGGCCGGACCCAGGACGCGGCGTTGGGAGACGTCGACGGCGACGGTGATCTCGACGCGGTGACGGTGCGCGACGCGAACGGCGTCTCGCTGCCCAGCATGGTCTGGTTGAACGACGGCTGGGGATACTTCTCGGAGGGTTCGTCCTTTCTCTCCAGCCGGCCTGCGCGCACCGTCGAATTGGGTGACCTCGATGGCGACGGAGACCTCGACGTCGTCCGAACTGGGACCACCGACCTCGAGATCTGGCTGAACCAGGGGGGAGGGCAGGGGGGCGCCGCAGGGACGTTCGTTCTTGCGTCGGTGTACCCGGAAGCCTCCGACGGCTTCGCGTCGGGCCTCGGGGACCTCGATGGCGACGGCGACCTCGATCTCTTCGTCGCGCGTGGTCACGACTTGCCGAACAAGGTCTTGTTGAACGGCGGAGCGGGACATTTCACTGACTCGGGCCAGGCTCTGGGCACCGCCTACTCGACCGCGCTCGCTCTGGGCGATCTCGACGGTGACGGGGATCTGGACGCCTTCGTCGGCAACAGCTTCGATACCCCTGCCGACGAGATCTGGACGAACGACGGCGCGGCGCTCTTCTCCGACTCGGGAGTGGCGCTGGGAGGGGACAACACGCCGGCGGCGGCCGTCGGAGACGTGAACGGCGACGGCGCGCTCGACTTGTTCACCGGCGAGTTCGGCGGCAGGGTCTGGCTGAACGACGGGGGACTCTCGTTCGTCGATACCGGTCTGCGCTTCGGCAACATGCCCGCTGACGCGTTGGCGATCGGTAGCTTGACCGGCAGGTTGCGAGCCGACCTGGTCGTCGAGATGGGCCCGATCCGGACTTTCGTCAACGTCCCGCCATCCGGCATGGAGTGCCGTGGCGAATGCGGCGACACCAGCCCAGGGTGCCCGGCGAGCTGCATGCGGCAGTGTCCCGACGAGATTACCCACCTCTCGGGCGCGGACGGCTCGGCGACCTCCGTCGACCTCGACGTGTTGGTCGCCCTGCGCGAGGGAGTTCTGCGGGCCAATCCGGTGGGGCAGCGACATGTCGAGTTCTACGAGGCGCAAGGGTCGGAGCTCGTCGAGCTCATCGTGGCGCATCCGGCGCTCTGGGACGAAGGGTTGGCGACCCTTCTCGCTTGGCAGCCGAACCTCGCGGCGCTCGTCGCGGGCCAAGGCGGCGCGACGGTCGTCAGCGCCTCTCAAATCCAGCAGGTGGATGATTTCCTCGCCAGCGTCTCGGCATTGGCGAGCCCGTCCCTGCAACAGGCGATCTCCGAGGAGCGGTCCCGGGTCGGTCCCCTCACTGCTTACGTCGGCCTGACGATGGAGGAGGCGCGTCGCGCGGCGCTCGGCGAGCCCGCGATCTTCTGGGATGGCTTCGAAGCGGGGCACACCCACGCTTGGTCGGCCACCGTCAACTGACCAGACGAGAGCCCAGGCGGGGGGCTTCGGGGAGCGAGGCAGGCGATCCGGGCTACGATTCTCCCGACAAGGGAGGATGGATGCGCATCGTCGAGTGTGTTCCCAACATCTCGGAAGGTCGTCGCCCGGAGGTCTACGAGGCGGTCGCGAAGGCGGCTGCGGGCGTTTCGGGCGTGAAGGTCCTGGACGTGGATCCTGGGGTGGAGACCAACCGGACCGTCATCACTTTCGTGGGCGAGCCGGAGGCAGTGTTAGAAGGGGCGTTCCGGCTCCTGGTCGCGGCGCTCGAGCGGATCGACATGGCGAGCCACACGGGCGCTCACGCGCGCATGGGCGCGGTCGACGTCGTCCCCTTCGTGCCGGTCTCGGCAGTGACGATGGCGGAGTGCGTCGAGCTCGCGCGGCGTCTCGGCGAGCGCGCGGGGCGCGAGCTCGGTCTGCCGGTCTATCTCTACGAAGAGGCGGCGACGCGACCCGAGCGGCGGAATCTCGCCGACGTCCGCGCCGGCGAGTACGAGGGGTTGCCGAAGAAGCTCGCCGACCCGGCGTGGGCCCCGGACTTCGGACCCGCGACCTTCGCGCCCCGTGCCGGCGCGACGGTCGTCGGCGCGCGCAAGTTCCTGGTTGCCTACAACGTGAACCTCAACACGATCGACAAGCGGCTCGCGACCCGGATCGCCGGCGAGATCCGTGAGAAGGGGCGCAAGCGAACCGACGCCAAGGGCAAGGTGGTGCTCGACGACGCCGGCCAGGAGATCTGGGATCCGGGCCTTCTCAAGGGGATCAAGGCGGTCGGTTGGACGATCCCCGAGTTCGGCTGCGCCCAGATCTCGATCAACGTGACCGATCTCGACGCGACGCCGCTCCACGTCGTCTTCGACACCTGCGACGAGCGGGCGCGGGCGCACGGCCTCCGCGTCACCGGGTCGGAGATCGTCGGGCTCGTGCCGCGGGAGGTGATGCTCGCCGCCGGCCGTCACTACCTGGCGCGCATGGGGCGCTCGACCGGTGTCCCCGAGGCGGCGATCGTGCACGTCGCGAGCCGGACGCTGGGGCTCTCGGAAGTCAAACCGTTCGACCCGAAGGCGGCGGTGATCGAATACCGCTTGGCCGAGCCGGCGCCCCTCGCGGCAATGACGCTCACCGGCTTCGCCGACGAGCTCTCGGCCGACTCTCCGGCGCCCGGCGGGGGCTCGGTGGCGGCCTACGCGGGGGCGCTCGCCGCCGGGCTGGCGGCGATGGTGGCGAACCTCTCGCATGCGAAGAAGGGGCTGGAGGCGCACCAGCCCGACTACGAACGGATCGGAGTCCGGGCCCAGGAGCTCAAGGACCGGCTGCTCGCGGCCGTGGACGCCGACACCGCTGCATTCGACCGCTACCTCGGCGCGCTCCGGATGCCGAAGGAGTCGAGCGAGGAGAAGAGCGCACGCGACGCCGCGCTGCTCGCCGCGACGATCGGCACCATCGAAGTACCGATGACCACCCTCGAAGCCTGTCCTTCGATCCTGGAGCTCTGCCTCGAGGTGGGCGGGATCGGTCTCCAGGCGTCGTTCTCCGACGCCGGGACGGGCGCCGAGATGGCGCGCGCCGCCGCCGCGGGCGCCTACCAGAACGTCTGCATCAACGTGGCGGGGCTCACCGACAAGGGCCTGGTGGCGGCGCTCCTCGCGCGCGCCGACGCCGCCTGGAGGCGGGTCGAGGAGCGCCACGCCCGCGCCAGCGACACCTTTCTGCGGCGGATGCGAAGCGAAGCGGGGTGACGCCCCGGGCGGCTAGAATGCCCGCATGCAGGTCCCCACGACGATCGGACGCTACCGGCTGATCGAGCCGATCGGCCGGGGCGCGATGGGCGCCGTCTACCGCGCCCACGATCCGCAGCTCGAACGCGACGTCGCGGTCAAGATCATCGCGAGCGAGCTCGCGTCCGGTCACGGCGACGCGGAGGAGACCGGGGCACGATTCACCCGCGAGGCCCGTGTCGCGGCGCGGCTGCAACATCCGAACATCGTCGCCGTCTTCGATGCCGGCGAGCAGGACGGCGCGCTCTTCCTGGTCATGGAGCTCGTCGAGGGCGACTCGCTGGGCGCCTGCATGGCTCGGGGCGACTTTCCGACCCCGACGCGGGCGCTCGAGATCGTCGCTCAGGCCGCCGACGCCCTCGCGGCCGCGCACGCGGCCGGCATAATCCACCGCGATATCAAGCCCGGCAACCTCCTCCTACCCAGGGGCGGCCGGGTCAAGGTGAGCGATTTCGGTATCGCCAAGGCGGTCGGCGAGTCGACCGAGCTCACCCGCACCGGCACCCTGGTGGGAAGCCCCGCCTACATGGCTCCCGAGCAGGTCCAGAACCTGCCGCTCGACGGACGGAGCGACCTCTTCTCGCTCGGCGTGGTGCTGTTCGAGATGCTGCTCCACCGCAAGCCTTTCCCCGCCGACACGCTGACCAGCCTGGTCTACCAGATCCTCTACGAGGACCCGTTCACCTCGTCCGCGGTGGACCTGGGAGGACTGCGTCCGGAGCTCGCCGGGCTCCTCCGCTGGTGCCTCGCCAAGGACCGGGAGGAGCGCGCGCCGGATGCCGCGACGCTCGCGACGCGCGCGCGCGCCGTGGCGGCTACGCTGGCCGCGGCACCGGCGGCGACTGCACCGACCGCCCGCCTGGTGGCTTCCGAGCTCGCCGCGCCGCCGCGTGCGAGGGCTCGAGCGCACCGCGCGCTTCCCTGGATCGCGATCGCGAGCTTCCTCGCGGTGCTCGCCTTCGCGGTCGCGTACCGCCGGCCGGCGCCTCCCCCCGAGAACCTGGTCGGCTCGAGGCCAGCGGGCGTCTCCGGGACCGAATCCTCCCGCGACGGTTCCCAGACTCTCCCGACGGCGGAACCGGGAACCCCGGCCGCGGCGCCCGCAGGAGGGCCGACCGTGGAGGTGGGGCAGCGGGCGACGCAAGCTCCGTCTCCCGGGGCTCCCCGAGCCGAGGCTCCGAGGCGCGAGGCGGCGCCCGCGGCGGCGAGCTCGGCTCCGGTCCTGGAGTCCGAGTCCGCGGCTGCCGTGATTCCGGTGAGCCCCGCCCCGGTTCGGCCCACGCCGAGCAAGACCTTCGCCTGCCGGAAGGGGGCGGAGTTCCACGTCGACCCCGAGGAGACGCTGGTGACGGTCGAGGGCCGCCTGCTCGGAAAGGCCGACGACTGGGACGGCATGGGAGGCGGGAAGGCCTACATCTTCCCCGGTCCGGGGAGCTACCTCGTCAAGCTCGAGCTCACGGGCTACCGCACGACCTGGATCGAGATCGTGGTCTCGCCGTCGGCGAAGAAGGAGATCGTCAACGTCGACACGGAGCTCGAAGAGATCGAATAGCGCGGCGCGCCGCGCTTGACGGCGCCACACTCAGCGTCGAGAATGACGAGAATCGAATCGCATCGGGTCCGGGGGCTTCTCCCTGGAGGATCGTGGATGGTCGGGCCGCCATCCGGCAGCAGCCTCGCCGGCCGGTGTGCCGCGCGATTCGCCGGCGAGGGAGGAGGAGATCATGGGTTTCCTCGCTGGCCTCTTCGGGAGCAAGCCGCCGCAGCTCCCACCCCTCGAACCCGACAGCGCGGTCGCCGCCCGGCTCGCCCGCCATCGGACGAGCCTCGATGCGCTCGCCGGCCGGGTCCGTGACGCGCTCGAAGCCGTGCCGGGCGACCGCACGCTCTACGTGTTCGTCGGCAAACCGCCCGAGGCGTTCGGGATCGTCTGGTTCGACGACGGCCAAGAGGAGAGCCTGCGCACGATCATGAAGTCGCGCGGCCTCCCCCAGGCGCGCGTCCAGCGGATCTCCGACGACGTGCGGGACGTCTACACGCGGCACGTAACGGCGCCGCGCTTCTCGGCCACCGCCGCGGGCAAGGCGGTGCGTGTCGCCGACTCGACGGAGCTCTGCGACGAGCTGGATCGGGTGATCGCCGAAGTCGCGGAAGCTTGAGACGCGACCGCGGCGACAGGGGCTCGCGAGCGCGCTAGTAGACGCGCTTGCCGAGGAGACTCTCGGCGAGGCCCACCATGAGACCGGCGGTCCGGTTCTCGCGGTCGAGGATCGGGTTGACCTCGACCAGGTCGAGCGAGGTCACCCGCCCCGACTCCGCCAGCAGCTCCATCAGCAGGTGCGCCTCGCGATAGGTAAGGCCGCCGGGCACGGGCGTGCCGACACCGGGGGCGAGCTCGGGATCGAGCACGTCGGCGTCGAAGGAGACGTGGAGCCGCGGCAGATGGCCGATGCGCGCGAGCGTCTCCTCGGCGACCCGCGGCAACCCCTGGCGGTCCACGTCCTCGATGGTGAAGACGTGGACGCCCGCTTCCCGCATCAAACGTCGCTCCTCGCCGTCCAGATCACGCAAGCCGATGAGCACGACGTCTTCCGGTCGGATCTTGGCCCCCGGCCAACCGAGGTCGACGAGGCGCGCGTCGCCGAAGCCGCAGAGGGCGGCGAGCGGCATGCCGTGGATGTTGCCGGAGGGGGAGGTCTCGGGCGTGTTGAAGTCGCCGTGCGCGTCGACCCAGATGACGCCGGTGCGCTGCCGGTGAGAGCAGCCGGTGACCGACCCCATGGCGATCGAGTGGTCGCCGCCGAGGACGACGGGGAAGTCCCCTTCCGGAAGCGCCAGCAGCCGGTCGATGGCGGCGTCGCAGGCGGTGCGAATCGCCTCGAGGTAGCCCATGCCGCCCCCTGGCTTGGCGTACTCGACCTCCAGCTCCTCGGCCACCGGCACGTCGAGGTCCCCCAGATCGTGGACCTGATGGCCGAGCGCCGCGAGGCGCTCGTCGAGGCGGCCGTAGCGCATCGCGGAAGGCCCCATGTCGACGCCGCGCCGCCCCTGCCCGAGGTCCATCGGGATGCCGAGAATCGCCACGTTCTTCCCCATGAGGCGCGGATCCTAGCAGCCACCCGCAACGCGTGGGGGAAGGGGCGCGCAGGCTCTCCGGAGGTCGTGTGTTCGTCGATCGAGATCTCCAGCCGTTGCGCGACGGGCCAGCCGGCCTCTCCTCCGTCGCGCTCGGGCTCGCAACGCTTTGCGAGGCGCCTCGCGTCTCCTCCGGAGAGGCCGGCCGGCCCAGGGACCGCTCCTCTTGAATCGGAGCCGGGTACACTTTGTCCATGACAGTCGAGCTACATCGGGCGCGCGCTCTTCAGGGTCCCTTCGGATTCGCGGTGATCACCGTGTCGGACAGCCGGACGCTCAAGACGGACCGGGGGGGACCGAAGCTGCGCGAGCTCGTGGAGGGCGCCGGGCACGCGGTCGCCTTCGCCACGATCGTCGTTGACGAGGAAGGCGCGATTCGCGAAGCGGTGGAAGGGTGTCTCGAGTGCGCCGGGGTGGACGCCGTGTTGCTCACCGGAGGGACGGGGCTCTCGCCGCGCGACGTGACGCCGGAAGCGGTCGTGCCGCTCTTCGAACGGGAGATCCCGGGCTTCGGCGAGCTCTTTCGTCAACTCTCCTGGGCCGAGATCGGGGCCGCGGCGATGTTGAGCCGCGCCGCCGCCGGTCTCGCGCGCGGGCGGGCGATCTTCCTGCTTCCCGGCTCGCCCGGCGCGCTCGCGCTCGCGATGGAGCGCCTCGTCCTCCCCGAGCTCGGCCACCTGCTCGCGCAGGCGCGGCGCGAACGCGACGCCGTCTAGCTCGATTTCTTGCCGCCGCGCAGCGCGCGTACCAGGAGCAGGAAGATGATGGCGCCCAGCGTGGCGACGAGCAGGCTGTAGACGTCGAACCCCTGGAAGCCGCCGAACCCGAGCAGCGTGGCGACGAAGCCGCCGACGATCGCGCCGACGATCCCGGTCGCCATGGTCATGAAGCAGCCCATCGGGTCCTTGCCGGGGAGCACGAAGCGTGCGAGCGCTCCCGCCAGCAGGCCCATCACGATCCAGGAAAAGAGACCCATCATCGCGAACTGGGGCATGTCCGACTCCTCTCGAGTGGTTCGCGGAGAGTCTACGCCTGGAGAAGCGAGCGCCACGCGATGGGCTAGGCTTGCCGCCATGGCGGACCGCCCCAAGCTGGTGCTGATCGACGGCTTTCACAACATCTTCCGGGCGTTCTACGCCATCCGCAACCTCTCCAACTCGAAGGGGTTACCGACCAACGCGGTCTTCGGATTCGTGCAGATGCTGAAGAAGCTGCTGCGCGACGTCGCCCCCGACTTGGTGGGGGTCGCCTGGGACGTCTCGGACAAGACGGTGCGCACCGAGCGCTTCGCCGACTACAAGGCAAACCGGGCGCCGATGCCCGAGGAGCTCCGGCCGCAGATTCCCTATATCCGCCGCGCGATCGAAGCCTTCCGCCTGCCGCTCCTCGAGCTCGACAATTACGAAGCGGACGACGTCATGGGCACCCTCGCCGCCAAAGGGTCGGCGGCGGGCTACGACGTGGTCCTCGTCTCGGCCGACAAGGACCTGATGCAGCTCGTGGGTCCGCACGTCGCGCTCTTCCACACCGGTCGCGGCAAGACCTACGACCCGGCGGCGGTCACGGAGGATTTCGGCGTGCCGCCGGAGAAGGTCGCCGACGTCTTGGCGCTGATGGGCGACGCGGTCGACAACGTGCCGGGGGTCCCCGGCATCGGCGAGAAGGGAGCCCGGCAGCTGATCGCCGAGTTCGGCTCGGTGGAGGCGCTGCTCGAGCGCGCCGCGGAAGTGCCGCGCAAGGCCTATCGCGAGGGGCTCCAGCAACACCGGGAGCAGGCGCTCTTGTCGAAGGAGCTGGTCACGATCCACACCGATCTGCCGATCCCGCTGGAGCCGGAGGCGCTGCGGCACGATCCGCCGGACACCCAGGCGCTCGCGGAGCTCTACACCGAGCTCGAGTTCTTCTCGCTGCTCGAGGATCTCGCGGGGCCCGCCGCGCCTTCGCCGCCGGCCCGGCTCTTCGCGGAGCTGCCCGAGGTGCGCGACATCGCGGCGTGGCACGCCCTCGCGGACGAGGTCGCGGAGCGCGTGGTGGTGGCGGAGCTGCTCGTGGACCGGCCGGTCCTTCTCGCCGTTGGTGTGGCGCCCGAGCGCGCCGGCTGGATCGATCTTCGCCGCGAGGAGCTGCGAGGTGAGGTCGTCGCGACGCTCGAGGGCTGGTGCGGCCGCGGAGACCTCGAGATCGTCGGCCACGACCTCAAGGAGCTCCTCCGCCTCGCGAAGGAGGGTCCGGTCTGCCGCGCCGGACGCTTCGATCTCATGCTCGCCTCCTACCTGTTGAAGCCGGCGGCTCACGGGCACTCGCTCGAGGAGATCGCCTTCGAGCGCGGCGGGGAGAAGCTCGCGGGGGCGAAGGAGAGTGGTTTCGAGCGCGGCCAGGAGCCGCCGCTCGGCGACGCACGGCTCGGGGAGCGCGCAGCCGAGCGGCTCGCGGCGATCGCGCGGCTGGAGCCCGAGCTCCGCCGAGAGCTCGGCGACGGCGCCCTAGCGCGCCTCTACCGCGAGATCGAATCCCCTCTCTCGCCGGTGCTGGTGGGCATGGAAGAGAAGGGGATCGTGCTCGACGTCGAGTACCTCGCGCACATGTCGCGCGAGCTCGGCCTCGAGCTCGATCGGCTGGAGCAGGAGATCTACCGGCTCGCGGGGGAGAGCTTCAACATCCAGTCGCCGCCGCAACTCGCGCACATCCTCTTCGAGAAGCTGGGGCTTCCCGCCGGGCGCCGGACCAAGAAGACGAAGAGCTACTCGACCAGCGCCGAGACGCTCGAGGAGCTCGCCGCCAAGGGATACGAGCTCCCGGAGCGGCTGCTGCGTTTCCGCGAGCTCGCGAAGCTCAAGTCGACCTATGTCGACGCGTTGCCGCAGCTGGTGGCGGCCGACGGGCGCGTGCACACCCGCTTCCAGCAGGCGGTCGCGGCAACGGGACGGCTCTCCTCGATCAATCCGAACCTGCAGAACATCCCCGTGCGGACCGAGCTCGGCCAGCGGATCCGCCGCGCCTTCCGCGCGGCTCCCGGTTACGAGCTCGTGGTCGCCGACTACAGCCAGATCGAGCTGCGCATCCTGGCGCACATCGCCGGCGAGAAGGCGATGATCGAGGCCTTCGCCGCGGGCGAGGACATCCACCGTTCGACCGCGGCCGCGGTTCTCGGCGTCTCCCCCGACCTCGTCTCCCCCGAGCAGCGGCGCGCCGCCAAGACGATCAACTTCGGCTTGATCTACGGCATGAGCGCCTTCGGACTGGCGCAGGCGTTGGGCATCACGACCAAGGAAGCGGAGCAGTTCATCGCCGCCTATTTCGCTCGCTACGCTGGGGTCGAGGCCTACATGCGCGAAACCCTCGCCCAGGCGGAGCGGGACGGCGGCGTCGAGACGCTCTACGGACGGGTCCGGCAGCTGCCGGAGATCAAGAGCGCCAACTGGAACCTGCGGGAGAACGCGCGGCGGATGGCAATCAACGCGCGCATTCAGGGGACGGCGGCCGATCTGCTGAAGCTGGCGATGATCGCGGTAGACCGGCGGCTGCGCGCCGAGCACCCGGAGGCGGCGCTGCTGCTGACCGTGCACGACGAGCTGGTGCTCGAAGTGCCGGCCGGCGAAACCCAAGCGGTGGCCCGTCTCGTAGAAGAGGAGATGACCGGAGTGGCCGAGCTCGCGGTGCCGCTCGAGGTCGATACCGGCTGGGGCGCGACCTGGTACGACGCCAAGGAGTGACGCGGCCCCGGCACTAGGAGGATTCCCATGTCCCGTCCATCCCGTCGTTCCGGCCTGCTGGTCGCCGGAGCCCTACTCCTCGGAGGCTCGATGCCCCTGTTCGCCGCCGACCCCGCGCTGATCCCCCGGGACGCGCTCTTCGGCAATCCGGAGCGCGCCGGCGTCGAATTGAGCCCCGACGGCGCGCACCTCTCCTGGCTCGCTCCGGCGGACGGGGTGCTCAACGTCTGGGTCGCGCCCACCGACAAGCCGGGGGAGGCGAAGGCGGTCACCCACGACAAGGTGCGCGGCATCCGCAACTACTTCTGGGCTTACAACTCGCGGCAGATCGTCTACCTGCAGGACCGGGGCGGCGACGAGAACTGGCGCGCTTACGCGGTCGACGTCGCGAGCCTCGCCGAGCGCGACCTGACGCCGCTCGAGGGCGTGCAGGCGCAGATCCAGGCGGTGAGCCCCAAGTTCCCGGACGCGATCCTGGTGGCGCTCAACGACCGCGTGCCGCAGTTCCACGACCTCTACCGCATCGATCTCACGACCGGCGAGCGCACGCGCGTCGAGCAGAACGACGAGTTCGCGGGCTACGTGGTGGACGACGACTTCAAGGTCCGCCTCGCGCAACGCTTCACGCCGGACGGCGGCACGGAGCTCCTGCAGCGCGGCGCCGACGGCGCCTGGAAGAGCTATCTCGTGGCGGGTCCGGAGGACAGTCTCACGACCGGCGTCGCGGGTTTCGACGCGAGCGGCAACACGCTTTTTCTCTACGACAGCCGCAAGCGCAACACGGCGGCGCTCTTCGCGCTCGACCTCAAGAACGAGGTCTCGAAGCTCCTCTTGGCCGACGACCAGGCCGACGTCGACCGGATCCTCCAGCATCCGACCACCAAGGCCGTTCAGGCGGCCGGGTCGAACTACGACCGGGTGACCTGGCGCATCCTCGACCCGGCGATCCAGCCGGACTTCGACTACCTGAAGACGGTGGAGGACGGCGAGATCGTCCTCAACAGCCGGACGCTCGACGACCGGCGGTGGATCGTCGCCTACACGCTCGACGCAGGGCCGGTGAAGTACTACCTCTACGACCGGCCGGCGAAGAAGGCTAGCTACCTCTTCAGCAACCGGCCGGCGCTCGAGAAGCTCGCCCTCGCGAAGATGCACCCGGTCAAGATCAAGGCGCGGGACGGTCTCCCGCTGGTGAGCTACCTGACGGTGCCTGCCGGCAGCGACGCCAAGGGAGACGGCGTCCCGGCGAAGCCGCTGCCGATGGTGCTCTTCGTGCACGGCGGGCCCTGGTCGCGGGACAGCTGGGGTTACCACCCCTACCACCAGTGGCTGGCGAACCGGGGCTATGCCGTTCTCTCGGTCAACTATCGGGGGTCGACCGGCCTCGGCAAGCGCCACCTGAACGCCGGCGATCTCGAGTGGGCGGCGAAGATGCACGACGATCTGCTCGACGCCGTCGACTGGGCGGTCGAGAACAAGATCGCGGATCCGGCGCGGGTCGCGATCATGGGGGGGAGCTACGGGGGCTACGCGACGCTGGTCGGGCTCACCTTCACGCCGGAGAAGTTCGCCGCCGGGGTGGATATCGTCGGTCCTTCGAACCTGGTCACGCTGCTGCAGTCGATCCCGCCCTACTGGGGACCGATCAAGGTGGTCTTCCAGAAGCGCATGGGGGACGACTCGACGCCCGAGGGGAAGGCGCTGCTCGAGTCGCGCTCGCCGCTCTTCAAGGTGGGCGAGATCCGGCGGCCTCTGCTGATCGGTCAGGGGGCGAACGACCCGCGGGTGAAACAGGCGGAGTCGGACCAGATCGTCGCCGCCATGAACGCCAAGAAGATCCCGGTCACTTACGTGCTCTTCCCCGACGAGGGGCACGGCTTCGCGCGCCCGGAGAACAACACGGCGTTCAACGCGATCGCCGAGGCGTTCCTGGCGAAGCACCTGGGGGGACGCTTCGAGCCGATCGGGGACGACTTCCGCGGCTCGAGTCTGCAAGTGCCCGCCGGGGCGGGGGCCGTGCCCGGGTTGGCCGAGGCGCTGCCGAAGTAGAGCGGAGCTGGGTCCGTCCTCGGGGAGCCTCCGCCGCGGCTGGTAGAGTCGGTCGACGGTCGTCACCGCGACCGACTCCCCAGCGGAGGTCGTCATGAAGCTCTCCCTCGTCCTCGTTCTCGGCACGTTCGTGGTCGCGCAGCTCGCCGCCCAGCAGGTTCCGGCACCCCCTCCCACCAAGGTCGAGCCGGTGACCGAGACCCTCCACGGCGTCCCGATCGTCGATCCCTACCGTTGGCTCGAAGGGGACAACTCGAACCCCGAGCGGATGGGGCAGGTGACTCCCGAAGTCGCCGCCTGGACCGACGCCCAGAACGCCTACACGCGGTCGATCCTCGACCAGTTGCCGGGGCGCAAGCAGCTCGAAGACAAGTTGCGGCCCCTGATGGAGGTGGGCACGGTCTCCACGCCCGACGTGCGCGGTGACCGCTACTTCTTCTCGAAGCGCGAAGGGAGCCAGAACCAGCCGGTCTTCTACTGGCGGACGGGCTACCGGGGCGCGACCAAGACCCTCCTCGATCCGGCGGTGCTCGATCCCTCGGGGCTCACGACGATCACCTGGATCTCTCCCGCGCAGGACGGTAGGCGGGTCGCCTACGGCACCTACCGGGCCGGGGACGAGAACGCGACGCTCCATCTGCTCGAGGTCGACTCCGGCAAGACCCTGCCGCTCGAGATCCCGAACAAGACGCAGGCGCCCGACTGGCTTCCCGACGGCTCCGGCTTCCTCTACCAGAACCTCGAGGATCCGAAGGACCCGTACAGCGGGCGCGTGCGCTTCCACCGCATGGACAAGCCCGTGAGCGAGGATCCGGTGCTCTTCCGCCAGTACACCAAGGAGGAGAACGAGAAGCTCGCGACGACCTGGGGACCCGGAGGCTCGCTCTCCCGGGACGGGCGCTGGCTGACGCTCGTCTACTGGACCGGGACCCGGTCCAACGACCTCTGGGTGGCGGACTTCGCCGCCTTCCGGAAGACCGGAAAGCTCGAGAAGCGCGACGTCCTCGTCGGCGGGGACGGCAGCGCGATCGGCTTCGTGGACGGCGATCGTCTCTTCGTGCAGACGAACCAGGGCGCGCCGAACGGCAAGGTCTTGCTCTACGACCTCGAGGCCGCCGGTCCGCTCGTCGCCCGTGAGCTCATCCCGGAGCGCAAGGACGCGGTCATCCAGAACGTCTCGCTCGCCCAGGGGAGGCTCGCGGTCGAGTACCTGCGCAACGCGACCAGCGCTTTCGAGGTCTTCGACTTCGAGGGGCGATCGCAGGGCGAGATCAAGCTGCCCGGGTTGGGCTCGGCCGGCATCGCCACGGAGCCCGATCGCACCGAGGCCTACGTCGTCTTCACGAGCTTCAACTATCCGACCAGCATCTTCCGCGTCGACCTCGCGCGGCCGCAGGCCGAGCCCGAGCTCTGGGAACGCCCCGACGTGCCGGTCGATCCGTCGACGGTCGAAGTAGAGCAGGTCTGGTACCCCTCGAAGGACGGCACCAAGGTCAGCATGTTCGTGGTCCACAAGAAGGGTCTCGAGCCCAACGGCGACCGACCGACACTGCTCACCGGTTACGGTGGCTTCAACATCTCGGAGACTCCGACCTTCAGCGCCACCATGTTCCAGTGGTACGACGCGGGGGGCGTGATGGCGCTTCCGAACCTGCGCGGCGGGGGCGAGTACGGCGACTCCTGGCACGAGGCGGGGATGCTCGCCAAGAAGCAGAACGTCTTCGACGACTTCATCGCCGCCGCGGAGTGGCTGATCGCGAATCGCTACACGCGCCCCGAGCGGCTGGCGATCGCGGGCGGCTCGAACGGCGGGCTCCTGACCGGTGCCGCGATCGTGCAGCGCCCCGATCTCTTCCGCGCCGCGCTGGTCGCCGTCCCGTTGCTCGACATGCTCCGCTACCAGAACTTCCTGATGGCGCGCTACTGGGTGCCGGAGTACGGATCGGCCGAGGACGCGCAACAGTTCGAGTTCCTGCGCGCCTACTCGCCCTACCAGCACGTGGTGAAGGGGACGAAGTACCCGGCCGTGCTGCTCACCGCGGGGGAGAACGACTCACGGGTGCACGCCCTCCATGCGCGCAAGATGACGGCGCTCCTCCAAGCCTCGACCGGCAGCGCTCCCGCGGAGCGTCCCGTGCTGCTCTGGGTCGATCGCGAGGCCGGGCACGGCCAGGGCAAGCCGCTCAACCTGCGCATCCGGGACGTCGCCGATCAGCGCATCTTCTACATGTGGCAGCTCGGCATGCTGCCGGCGGAGAGCTAGCGGCGGCGAGCTACTGGAGGTAGCCGAGCGCGCGCAACTGCCGTGTCTGCTCGTCCTCGAGCACCGCGCTGCCGGCGCGGGCGCGGGGCTGGTGGCGGATCCCCTTGAGCTCGAGGGCGAGCTCCCGGGCGCGCGCGGCGTCGCGACGCGACAGGTCCTCCTGGCCGGCACGGTCGGCCTCGAGATCGAAGAGCTCCAGCCGGTCGAGTCCCAGGCCCCGCAGCTTGAAGGAGAGGCAGCGCCCGTCCGAGCGGTCGAGCCCGACTTCGGCCGGCGAGACGCATCCGGGGGTGCCGAGGGTGACCCGGTGCGGGGCGCCGTCGGCGGGGAGCTCGAGCGCGAAGGGGCGCCAGTCGGAGACGAGCTCCAGCGACGCGGAGGTCCGGCCGTCGATCCGGACCTCCACCGTGCGCGGAGACTGAAAGGCCACCGCCTGGAAGTCGAGGCGCGGACCCCGCCCGTCGAACGCCACGCTCTTCGTCACCCAGACGCCGTCTCCTTCCGGCTCGGGCCGCGTGTGCACGAGCTCCCAGAGCTTGCGCTCCTCGGCGACGAAGAGGGCACGGGCGCCGATGCCGAGCGAGGCGCGCACCTCGGCGAAGGCGCTGGGGCGATGGGCGAGCGTCGGGTCCCGCAGCAGGGGGAGGAAGCTGCGCCCCGACATGCCGGTCGCCGGCACCTTCTCGAGCTCCAGGAGAGTCGGCGCCAGATCGACCAGCTCGACGAGCGAGGAGGCGCGGGTGCCGCTGCGCTGCGCGGGGTGGACGACGAGCAGCGGCACGTGCAGGCACTCGTCGTAGACCTGGGTGTGCGCGAGCCGGCCGTGCTCGCCGAACTCTTCGCCGTGATCCGAGGTGATCACGAGCGTCAGCTGATCGGCGAGACCGCTTCGCTCGAGCTCGCCCCACAGGCGCTCCAGCTCGGAGTCGACGTAGGCGATCGAGGCGTCGTAGAGGGCGCGGAGATAGTCGAGCTCCGCCGAGCTGGTCGGCAGCTTCTCCCGGTTGCGGCGGCCGAACTCCGGTCCGTCGGGAGCGAGCGCGCCCGGGGGGGGAGGCCCCGGCCAGAATCGCGCCACCCATTCCGGTGGCGGTCGGTAAGGGTCGTGCACGCTGTAGGTGTGGAGGAAGACGAAGAAGCGCTGGTCGGCCGGGAGGGCGCGGAGAAACGCGAGGCCCTTGTCGAAGGTGCGGCGGACGTCGGTGTCCGCGGCGTAGGCTTCGTCGCTCCAGTCGTCGAAGCCGCGCTGGAAGCCGAACCCACCGGCCATCCACCCCCCCTCGGTATGTCCGGAGGTCCGGAAGCCGGCGCGGGAGAAGTGCTCGGGGAGGGTCGGGATCCGGGGCGACAGCACGAGCGCCGGCGGCAGCACGTCGTGCTCGTCCGGGTAGAGGCCGGTGAAGATGGTCATGTGCGACTGCAGCGTTCCGGGGTACTGCGAGTAGACGCGCTCGAAGAGCGTTCCCCGCGAAGCCAGGCGATCGAAGAAGGGGCTCGTGGGTCGCGCGTAGCCGTAGGCCCCCAGGTGATCGGCACGCAGGGTGTCGATCGACAGCAGGAGGACGCCGCGCGTCGGGGTCGGCTCGAAGCTCCTGGGAGGCACCGGTCGGGGCGCCGGACGATCGCAGCCGGCGAGGAGGAGGAGCACCAGGGGGGCGTAGCGCCGCATTCGGGCGGAGATCCTAGCGAACTTGAGGCTAGAATCTCAGCCTCGGAAACGCCGGAACCTCGCGAAAAGGACGATTCCATGCGTGTTCTCGTCACCGGACATCACGGCTACATCGGCTCGGTCCTCATGCCCCTGCTCGCCGACGCGGGGGTCGAGGCGGTGGGCCTGGACAACGATCTGTTCGAGCGCTGCACGTTCGGCGCCGGCCCGCGGGCGGGCTCCCGGGTCTCGATAGCCAAGGATCTGCGCGACGTGGAGCGCCGGGACCTGGAGGGGTTCGACGCGGTGGTGCATCTGGCGGCGCTCTCGAACGACCCGCTGGGGGATCTCAATCCGGAGCTTACGTACGCGATCAACCTCGAGGGCTCGCTCCGCCTGGCGCGGCTCGCCAAGGAGGCGGGCGTGAAGCGTTTCCTGTTCTCCTCCTCCTGCAGCAACTACGGCGCCTCCGGCGACCGGCTGCTCGACGAGGAGGCGGAGCTCGCGCCGCTCACCCCCTACGCCATCTCGAAGGTGCGGTTGGAGGAGGCGCTGGGGCGCCTCGCCGACGACCGCTTCTCCCCCGTCTACCTGCGCAACGCGACCGCCTACGGCGCGTCGCCTCGCCTGCGCGTCGACCTGGTGCTCAATAATCTCGTCGCTTGGGCGGTGACCACGGGGAAGATCGTCCTGCAGAGCGACGGCACCCCCTGGCGTCCCATCGTGCACGTCGAGGACATCTGCCGCGCCTTCCTGCTCCTGCTCGCAGCGCCGCGCGAAACGGTCCACGACCAGGCTTTCAACATCGGTGCGTCGGCGGAGAACTACCGGATCCGCGAGCTCGCCACGATCGTGGGCGAGACGATCCCCGGCTGCGAGGTCACCTTCGCCGAGGGGGCCGGTCCCGATGCGCGCAACTACCGCGTGAGCTCCGACAAGCTGGCGCGGGCCTTCCCGGAGTTCCAGCTCAAGTGGAACGCGCGCACCGGGGCGCGCGAGCTCTACGAGGCCTACCGGGGCGGGGCGATGACCCGGGAGCTCTTCGACGGTCCGCGCTTCAAGCGACTGGGGCACCTGAAGGCGCTGCTCGCCGCCGGAGAGGTCGACGCCGACCTGCGCTGGACCGCCGGCGTGCCAGAGCCGGTCGCCGGATGAGACTCGCCGTCCTCGGCACCGCGGGCTATCTCCCCGCCCGCGGTCGCCAGACGATGGCCTTTCTGCTCGAATCTGCGGCCACGACGCTACTCCTCGACGCGGGCACCGGCGTCGCCCGGCTCGCCGAGCCGGGGATCCGCCCCCTTTTGCCCCCCGGCCGGCCGCTCGACGTGCTGCTCACCCACTATCACCTCGATCACGTCGTCGGTCTCTCCTACTTGCCGGGGTTGGCGAGCGACCGTCCAGTGCGGATTCATGCGCCCGCGCCGCCCCTGACCGAGTTCGGTCCCGCGGAAGCGTTCGACCGGTTGCTCGGGAAACCGCTCTTTCCGGTACCGATCGCGCGTTGGCCGATGCCGACCGAGGTGATCCCCTTCGCGGGGCCGGAGCTGCGCATCGGCGACCTCGACCTCCGCGTGCGCGGCCAGCGCCACCCCGGTGGCTCGACCGGCCTCCGCATCGGCGACGCCCTGGCCTACGTGACCGACACCGCCATGGACCCGGCGACCGAAGAGCTCGCGCGCGGAGTGGGGCTCCTGCTGCACGAGGTCTGGCTGAGCGAGGACGAGGGTGCGGCGGAGGGAGCCGCCGCCCGTTCCGGCCATTGCGAGGCCGGTGAGGTCGCGGACCTCGCGCGCCGGTGCGGAGTCGGTGGGCTCTGGCTTGTTCACCACCATCCGCGGCGCAGCGCCGAAGAGATCGCCGCCATGGCCTCCCGCATGACGGCTCGCGCCGGCCTCTCCTGCCTGGCGCCCGAAGAGGGGCGCGTCTACCCGATCGGCTGAGCGCGGCGCAAGAGGCTCAGAGTCCCTGCTGCGTGCGATAGGCGCGCCGCATCACTTGGTGCTTGGCGCGCGAGCCCTCGAGATGGGCCCGGAAGCGGGGCGCGCCGAGGTTCTCGCGCAGGCGCGCCACGGCGGCGGCCCTTCCGGGGCGCGCGATGGCGCGGCGGCGTAAGGACTCGAGGTGGGTGGCGAGGCGATACCCCTCGAGGTCGAGGCTCTGGACGATCGCCCGCATCGCTTCCGCGCCCCGTGGAAAGTGGTCGAGGATCTCGCGCGCGAGATCCTCGGGAGGGCGGCGCCGGAGCGCCGGACGGCCCGAGAAGTTGAAGTCGGCATTGGCCTCGAAGTTCGCCTCGGTCAGCCAGCCATCGCCGCCGAAGCGATCGTAGAGATAGACGGGAGTCCCGGTGGCGAGCGCGTAGACGACCGTCTTGCCGATGCTCAGGACGGCGTCGACCCGCAGGAGATCCTCGGGCTCGATCCGGCGGTAGTCGTGTGCCTGTCCGATGCGCCAGGTCGAGACGCCGGCGGCTTCGAGGTGCCCGACGACCGCATCGAGCTCCTGCGGGGGGTGGTGGCTCACCAGGGCGAGCGAGGAGAGAGAGCCCACGGGTCCGGAAGAAGGACGCCGGGCGCTCCAGAACCGGGCCGGAGCCGCGTTGTGGAAGATCCGGATCGTCTCCTCCGAGAGCAGACCGTGGCCGCGCGCCACGAGCGCCCGGAGCGTCTCCCCCGAATTGGCGAAGACCTCCGCCGAGAGCGCGTGCGCGACCTCGGGGTCGACGCTCTCGTAAGGCTCGTAGGGCGAGAGCGAGACGGAGGCGACGAGCGGGAGCGAGGCCGCGGAGGCCGCAGCCTCGAAGGTCGCGAGCGGCAGGAGCGAGAGCAGATCGTGGTGGCACCAGACGAGATCGAAGCGCGTGAGCGGCAGCTCTTCGATCGCGTCCGTCACGGCGAATGAAGCCGGAATCGAAGCGCGCAACCGGGCACTGACGTGATTGGCGGCGAGCGTCACCGCGTCCCGACGCTCGTCGAACCAAGTCGCGACTTCGAGCGCCACCAGCTCCGAGCCGCAGAAGTCGGTGAGCTGATTCGTGAGGACGAGGACGCGCAGGCTCGTCTCCTCAGCCCGCCGCCGGGAGCTCGGGCATCCAGAGCCCGCCGTCGTCGACGTGCGCCGGCCGATATTCGCGGCCCGCGGGGATCTCTTCGAAGGTGGCGCCCGTCTCGTCGGCGAGATAGTCGTAGCCGAGCGCCTGCGAGCGCCGCTCGGGATCGAGGTGGTTGTAGAGACGGGCGCGCGCGCGGCGGCGGCGCGGATCGATCATCTTGAGGTGGTACAGATTGAAGGGCGTCTCACGGAGCTCCGCGGGGGGCACGAGCGAGGCCCACGATGCGTGCAGGGGGGTGGTGGCCTCGGCCGCGAGCCCGCCGCCGATCCAGAGCAGGCGCGCCTGCCGCTTCCCGCCCCAGATCGCGTCGCTGCGATAGCTCGTCGCCGTGTACATCTCGCGCAGCGCGAAGGTGTGGGCGACCGGAGCATCGAGCGCGACGAGCTCCGGCATCGCGGCGGCAAGGGTCGCTTCGAAGCGTTCGTCCGGATCGACCGCGAGCGCCCAGGCGGCGCCTGCCTCCCGCGCGGCGGTGAGGAGCCCCCGCCGGCGTGCCGCCTCGTCGCTGAAGAGACCCGCCCCGCCGCGATCGTCGAACGCGATCCAGCCATCGGTGAGCGGCGCGAGATTCTCGAGCAGCGCGGGCACCAGGGGGGCGTCGTAGCGGTAGGAGAAGACCGCGAGGACGCGCGGACCCTTCGCCCCCGCGCCGCGCCGGCGCAGGTCGATGCAGGAGGAGATCAAGCGGGCGCTCCCGCGGGCGATGCCGGGGTGGTCAAGGGGACTTGCTCGACGGGGACGCTGTCAAGGCGCCGGCAGCGTAGACCAGGTTTCCGAGAGCGATCAAGGGAATCGCGAACAGTGCGGCACGCCGCGCGTCGGGAGCGACGAGCCGCGTGGCGTGCCGGGCCGCGAAACGGGTGCGCGCGATCGCGTCGCGCGCGATCTCGAGCCGTCCGGCCCCCTCGATCGCCCGCCAGGCATGCGCGATCCGGCGGCCGCGCCGGAACTGGGCGACCAGGAATTCCGGAAGCGTTTCCGGACCTGTGTGCACGGTGCGGATGGCGGGATTCCATCGCGGCTTGTCGGCGTCGGCCAGGCGCTGGTGGAATTCCGTGTCCTCGCCCCCTTCCAGGTCTTCGCGGAAGAGGCCGTAGCGCGCGAAGAGCCGCCGGTCGTAGGAAGCCCCGTAGGCCAGAGCGAGATTGGGGTCGATGCCCGGCATGCGGCGGACGAACAGCGCGAGATGAGCGGCGAGCTCGATCGGTCTCTCGGGGTGGAGGCAGAGGAGCGCGCTCGCAACCGCCGGAA
Organism: uncultured Thermoanaerobaculia bacterium; assembly: GCA_964476605.1. Lineage (GTDB taxonomy): Bacteria > Acidobacteriota > Thermoanaerobaculia > Multivoradales > JAGPDF01 > JAGPDF01. The sequence goes on from CAYZBH010000001.1 coordinate 90,191, forward strand.
CGCCGGCGCGGTGGGCCGCCAAGCGCTCCCGGACCCAGCCGGGGGCCGCCGTACAGTCGTCGGCGAGGAAGGCTACGGCGCGCCCGGAGGTCGAGGCGATGCCGAGATTGCGCGCGCCCCCGGGCCGGAGCGGAGCGGGGGAAGAGATGACCCGGACGTCGAGGCCCGCGCCGTCGAGCGTCGGTGCCGGGCTCTCCCCTCCCGAGTGGACGACGACCAACTCGCACGGCGTGTCCTGCTCGACGAGCGAGCGGACGGCCGCGACCACCGAGGGCCGGTGGCGGAAGGAGAGGACGACGACCGAGAGCGCGGCCTCGGGCGCCTCTCCGGACTCACTGCTCGGCGTGGGGGTCACGGCCCCGCAAGCCTATGCGACCAGCGAGGGCTTCTCGCCGCCTAGCCGGTCCCCAACGCCTTGGCGAGGTTCTCGGGGGTGCCGATGTCGAGGACCTTCCCTTCCTGGACGGCGAGGGTCTGGATCTCGAAGCCTTCGGCCATCGCCCCCTGGAAGACGTCGGCGGCGTGCGGCTCGCGGCCGAGGCGGGCGGAGCGCGCGTTGAAGGCCTCGGTCCACTTGGTGAGGTACTTGGTGAAGCGCGGCGTCCAGAGGGCGAAGGCCCAGGTCCACTTGAGGGCGGTCGCTTCGGGCTTGATCTCGAAGCGGCGGACGACGCCGCGCGCCGTCACATCGACCAGATCGGCGCTCTGCGGGTGGTCGCAGGGGACGAGAGCGAGCGCGACATCCGCCTGCGTCTGCTCGCGGTGGCGGACGAGGCGGGCCAAGAGGTCGCGCGGCTGGATCAGCATGTCCGGGAAGCCCAGGGCGGCGAGGCGGTCGCCCAGGAACGGCGCCGCGTGGGCGAGGGTGAAGGGGACGCCACGCGTCTCCGGGAGCACCCGGTAGGCGAGCTCCAACCCGAATTCCGAGCCCGTGCCGAGACGCTTCGGGACGTCCCATTTCCCCTGGCGGAGGAGCACCAGCGCCCGCGTCACGCCGGCCAGCCGGAAATTCTCGAGCAGATCCTGGCAAGCGGGACGGAGAGGGGCACCGGAGGGCGCCCCGGTCGGCGGGGGGAGAGGCAGGATCTCCTTGCTCGGTCCGCGGCGTCGGCCGAGGCGGGTCGCCTTGCCGGCGGCTGGAATCAGGCCCCAGATCTCCCGCATTCCTTGATCTCCTCCTGCCGAGCGGCTACCCTAACGCACGTCGCGCCATGTGGGAAAACCTCCGAGAGGACACGCGCCGCCTGCGCGAGATCAAGCCGCGTGCCTTTCCCTGGTACGTCCTCGAGTCGCTCCTCTTCGAAACCGGCTATCAGGCGGTCGTCCTCCACCGGTTGGCGCACTGGTTCAAGCGGCACCGCGTCCCGGTTCTCGGTCCCGCGATCGCGCGTTTCAACCAGTTCGTGACCGGTGTCGACATCGCTCCGGCAGCCGAGTTCGGACCCGGCCTCCGCATCTCGCACGGCACCGGCATCGTGGTGGGGTGGAAGACGGCGGTGGGGCGGGATTGCCTGATGATGCAGAACGTCACCCTGGGAGCTCCCACCACGTCGAAGCTCGACGCGATGCCGAAGCTGGGCGATCGCGTCATCTTGGGCGCCGGGGCCTCCGTGATCGGCGCCGTGACCTTGGGCGACGACGTCTTCGTCGGCGCGCACGCGCTGGTGACGGTCGACGTCCCGGCGGGCTCCAAGGTGATCGCGAGGACGGAGCTCGAGATCCGGCCGCGATCCGGCGGGGGCTCGGGTGGCTAGATCACCCGCAACGGTCCAGCAGCGGCCGCGCTTCGCTCCGGAGGGCAGGACCATTCGTCCGGTTCGGAGCGGCCAGGGGTGAGCTCGAGCGGTGTGATGTCGAGGCCCTCGGCCGCCGCCTCCCGCCGCACCACGTCGCAAACCCAGGCGAAGACCCGCCCGTAGACCGGGTGCGCCGCGACGGCGGGAAGGGTCGAGATCGCCGCCGCGAGCGGTGCCAGGTGCTCTCCGAGGAACTTGCGGCGCCCCTCCGCGACGATCGAGTGCCCTTCGGGGTCGACTGCGGCGGCGAGAAACTCTTCCTTGGCGACCATCCAAGCGTAGAACTCGAGCTCGACCGCCACGTGGTCGAGCCGTTCTCCCCCCGTCGAGGCGACGCCGAAGGCCCGGTAGAACGCCCCGACATCCGCCAAGCGCTCGGCCATGCCGAAAGCGCGCTCGCGGGCAAAGCCGGTCGCGTGCAAGGGATTGTCGGCGACGCCGCGATCGAAGAGCTCGATGTACTCCTCCTCGAGCTCGCGGCCCGGGCGAGCGTCGAGAGTGTCGAGGAGCTCCCCGAGCGCATCGGATCGCTCGGCCGCTGGGAGCCCGTCGAGCGCGAGCTCGAGCCGGTCGAGCGCTTCGGAAGAGGGGTAGCTCGCGAGCACCGAGGCGACGCGAAATGGAGCGGCCGAGCTCACGGCGCCCCCCCGGCAGCGATGTCGCTCTCGAAGTGAACTGGAGTCCAGGTGATCGTCACGGACTTTCGAGAGGCGACCTCCCCTGCGCCTCCTTGCCAGATCGCGAAAGCGAGGAAGGTCGAATCCCCGGGCGAGAAGCTGGATCCGCCGGGCCGCCGCATCGGACGCACGATGACGAGCGACCAGGTCCCGTCACGCCACTCCCCGTGCCCGGCGGCACTGCTCTCCTGGACGGAGCTGGTCGAGAACCCCTCGGCCCAGATCTCGTCGACCCCCGATTTGGCGAAGGACTGAGGGTTGCCGACAGCGCGACCGGGAGCGTAGAGCTCGCGCGCGGCCAGCGATGGATCGACCCGTCCCGGGTCGGCGTACTCCATCGGATACATGTCGATCGAGAGGTTCGGGTAGAGGTCGCGCATCGTCGGCTTGCCGCGCTCGGCGTCGCGCTGATATTGCGCGCGCCAGTGGAAGATGTGCACCGGCATCCCCTGGATGCCCATGAAGATCGGCGGAGGCGACTCGCCGGGCGTCATCGGAAATTGGATCGCGGCGGCGTCCGAGAACTCCCCGAGCCGGCCAGCCTCGCTCCGCTCGGAGTCCTTCCAAACGAGACGAAAGGCGAGCCAGGTTCCGTCGTGAGCCACTTGGACGGTGAGATTCGGTGTCATGACCTCGCGTGGCCGAGGACGTACCATCGGCTGAGCGACCAGCTGGACCTCGTGCGCGGGAACCGAGCCCCAGAACGGAGCGTCGGGGTCGGGTTGAGCGAGATCGATCGCGAGCCGCGGGACCGACCAGGTTTCGTCCTGGGCGAGCAACGGTGCGAACGAGCCGACGAAGAGCAGACAGAGGCAGAAAGCGCGTCGAGCGATCATGGCGAGCCCTCCTCGAGCTCCGGCTTTCCGAGTCACGGGGTGTTGCTCCGGACGGCCTTCCGCGCCTCGTCCCACTCGGGCCGGACGTGCATCGGCTCGGTGACCGGAACGCGCACGACCTCCTCGCCGTCCTCCGCGTAGCCGATCGCTTCGTCGTGCTCCACCGTGAAGCGATGGAGAATCCTGTCGGTGGAGCCGATGAGCGTGAGGAGCCCTCGCGCGACGGGATCCGACTGCACCTTCCTATAGCCGCTGATGGCCTCTTCGACCCGGGGGCCGAACATCTGGCGCAGGTACGAGGGGTCCGCGTGAATCGGAGGCAGATAGTAGAGGTTCGGCTCGAGTCCGAGCTGTGGGTAGTAGGGAAGAGCGAGCCCCTTGACGTGGACCAGGTAGTCGACCGGATTGTCCGGGCGGGCCTTCCAGGGTGGGTTGATGAAGCCCATGACGCGGATCTTTCCGATGCAGTTCTGCACGCACATCGGTTGCGCGCCCTGCTCCACGGCCGGATAGCAACCGACGCACTTCTCGGAGACGCGCGTCTGCGGGTTGTACATCGACTTCTTGTAGGGACAGGCCCGGACGCACTCCCCGTAACCCTTGCAGCGCGACTGGTCGATGAGCACAATCCCGTCTTCCGGCCGTTTGTAGATCGCCTTGCGTGGGCAGGCGGCGAGGCAGGCCGGGTAGGTGCAATGGGCGCAGGTCCGGGGGAGGTAGAAGAACCAGCGGTCGTGCGGCAGCTCGAGGGCGCCGGTCGAGGGCAGGTTGCCGGAGCAGTCGTCTTCGCCGGCGTTGGGATACATCCAGTCCTCGTCCTGCGGTGGCCAGTGGAGCACTCGCTCCTCCGGGGGCGCCGCTTCGAAGAGGGTCTGTCCCGCGTACTCGCCGTTCCGCTTCCAGTCCTGGCGCCCGAGCTTCTCGAGGACGCGCACGTCCCAGGCAAGGGGATAGCTCCCCCAAGGCTTGGTTTCGACGTTGTTCCAGAACATGTACTCCTGCCCCTTGCCCGAGGTCCACGTCGTCTTGCAGGCGAGCGTGCAGGTCTGGCAGGCGATGCACTTGTTGAGATCGAACACGATCGCCCACTGTCGGCGCGGACGGCTCGCTTCGTACTCGTACTCCATCTCGCGGCCGATCTGCCAGTTCTTGACCCGTGCCATGGCCTCGCCTCCTCAGCTCTTCTTGCCGGCGAAGCCGCCGGTCAGATAGATCTTCATCGCCGCGCACTCGTAGGTCGGACGGAAGCCGAGCTCGGCTGGTCGCCACCGGCCCTTCCCCCCGAGCCCGCCGGGCTCCGCTCTCGTGATCCTCACGAAGGCCTCGCGCGGGGCGCCCACGGGGCAGTGGATGTCGGGCGCGAAGCCCTTGACGAGCTGTTGCCCCATGCCGTCCTTGTGGAGGAGGGTCTCCGTCATGAGCGTCGGCTTGAGCCAGGCGCGGGTGGCGCTCTGGTGCGAGCCGTAGCGGTACATCGCCTGGTAGTTGGTCTCGGGATTCCTGGCCAGGCCGTCCTCGCGCGTCTCGTGGCCGCGCACGCTGCCGAAGGTCGCGCCGTACATGTTGTGCCAGGTTCGCGCGACGCCCCGCGGCGTCCCCGGGTAGTAGCGGCAACGCAAGAGCAGGTGTGCCACCTTCTCGGCCTCGCTGCCCGCGACGCGTCCGCGGTAGGGACGATCCTCCGGATCGGCGTCGATCCAGACATAGTCACCGTCTTCGACGCCGAGCTCCTTCGCGTCGAGCGGGTTGAGGTCGACGTAGCCCTCGACGTCGGCCGGCATGCGGCGGTCGTGCCGGTAGACGTCACCGAACGGCCCGAACCAGACCGAGGTGTAGTCGGTGTCGACCGGCGTGGTGTGCGCGCCGTGACGGTACTTGGGCGTGTGGTAGACGTGTGTGAACTGCTTCGACTTCAGCGGGTGCCGCGACGCCAGGAGCTCCTCTCCGGTCCTGAGCACATGCCGCACCTGTCGCGTCTCGCAGGAGAGGTCCGCGGGATCGAGTCCGAAATCTGCCGGTGTCTTCGGGCGAATCGCCGGGTGGGGTCGGGCGACGATGACATTCGGTTCGAAGTGGGTCGAATCGATCGGCTCGCGGTAGACGACGAGGTTCTCGCCGCTCTCGAGGAACTCCGGCTCGAACCGGTAGAACTCTAGGCGGCCGCTCTTGGTGTGCCAGGGCTGCTCGCTCTGCACCTGCTCGAAGGAGGAGACGCGCGGATAGGTACGGGTGTGGAGCAGCGCGGGAACGCCGCTCGCCGCCTTCTCGTGGAGATCGGCGAAGCGGTAGCCGCGGGTGGCAGGTGACGCATCGAGGATGCGTTGGAGGTAGATGTCGACCCGGTCGTCGTGAACGAACTTCCAGTGGTCGAGCATCCGGCGCTCGCCGAGCAGCTGACCCAGGGCGGCAGAGACCCCCGCGATCACCTCGATATCCGCGCGGGTGTCGTAGACGCGGGGAATCGGGGTCTTCGGAAACACCTGGAGGAACGGGTTCGTGCAGGAGGCGGTCATGTCGGGCTGCTTGAACTCCGCCCAGCTGTCGACCCCGAAGACCAGGTCGGCGTACTCGCATGAGCCCGTCCACCACCAGTCGGAGAAGGCGATGAACTCGATCTTCGGCAGGGTGTTGTTCACCACGTCGAAGTGCCACTTCACGTTGCCGATCACCGAGTTGGAGTTGTTGAGCCACATCGCCTTGGTGGGCACCGGCAGGTGGCCCTTGCCGGTGAAGAGCTTGCCGTTCACGCGCAGCGGACGATCGCCGTAGTTGTAGTAGTGGAGGGACTCGTAGTGGAGGCACTTGCGGAGCGGCGCCTTGCCTTCGGGATCGGTCTGCGGTGCGAACGGATCCTCCACGCCGAAGGCGCCGATTCCTCCGAAGAGCGCGATGCGGTAGTTGCCGGCGTAGCTCCCGACGTTGCCGCCGGGGAAGCCCACGTTGCGGGTGAGAGCGGCGACGAGGAAGATCGCGCGATCCTTGAGATCGGAGTTGTAGAACTGATTCGGCCCCATCCCGGTGGCGAACAGGGTCTTCTCGGGGTTGCGGGCGATCTCTCGGGCGAGCGCGACGATCGTGCGCGCCGGCGCGCCGGTGACCGCGGAGGCCTTCTGGGGCGTGAAGTTGTCGTTCAGATACTGCTCGGTGAGCGAGAAGACGGTGCGCACCTCGACGCTCGATCCGTTCGCGAGCACGACGGTGCGGCGTGCGCGCAGCTCGGGCTCGAGTCCTGCCGCTCCGGCGCCCTGTCCGAACTGATCGCGCCCGACGGCGCGGAAGCTCTTCGTCTTCCGGTCCCAGACGACGGCGGGTGGCATCTCCGCCGCGAGCGCCTCGCTGACGTACTGCTGGCGGTGGGTCGCGACGGGCGGAACCTTCTCGCCGGGTGCCAGCGTGACGGCCCCAGCCGGCTTCGAGGGTGCTACGAGTCCAACCTCCTCGGCCCGCAGCAGCTGCAGGTTGTCCAGCCGGACGAGGAATGGGAGGTCGGTGTTGCGCGCGACGAATTTCTCGTCGTATAGGCGCTGGGAGAGTACGACCTGCGCCAGCCCGAGAGCGAACGCGGCGTCCGTTCCGGGCCGAATCACCACCACGTCGTCGCACTTCGACGCGGTCGCGCTGTATTCCACCGTCACGGCGACGGTCTTGGTCCCCTTGAGGCGAGCCTCGGTAAGCCAGTGCGAATCCGGCATCTTGGTGGTGATCCAGTTCATGCCCCACGCGAGGACGAGGTTCGCGCGCTCCACCGCGAAGAGATCGAAGTCGTTCGTCTGTGCGCCGGTGACCATCGGATGGCCCGGGGGCAGGTCGGTGTGCCAGCTGTAGCTGTCCCAGCCGCGGGCGCCCAGCGCCTGCTCGGGTGCGACGCCTCGGATCCGGGCGTCGAGGAGCGCCAGCATGTTGGCGAAGCGGTAAAGGCCGTAGACGCGCGTCGCTCCGAGGAAGGCCATGCCACCGCGCAACTTGATCGTCTGCGTTCCGGCCCCCTCCATCGCCTCGATCATCGCCGCGTCGTAGCCCTGTCCGTGGAGGCGCCGGTCGCCGGCCTCGCCGGAGTAGGTACGGGCGATGTCGTCGAGGGCGCGGGCGGCGATCTGGTAGGCCTCGGCCCACGAGATGCGCTGCCAGCGGTCCTTGCCGCGCTGGAAGTACTTGGGATCGGGTGCTCCGGTCTTGGGGTCGCGCGGGAATCCGGCCTCGACCCAGTCGCGGAAGCCGCGGCGCACCATTGGCGCCTTGACGCGGCGATCGCCGTAGAAGCGGCGGACGAGCGCGAGGCCCTTCTGGCAGATGCGTGGATCCCAGCGATGCGAGGCCCGGTTCCCGTCGAGATCCGTCGCCTTCCCATAACCGTAGGTCGGACCGATGCGCACGACGACGTCGTTCTTGACGTAGGCCTTGAGCAGGCAGTTGTGAGTGTCGTTCGGGGCGCAGAGGAAGACGAAGCTCGAGTCGGCTTGGAAGATGTTGCGGTAGGCGCGCTCCCAATCCCGGTTCGGGTAGTCGGCGAGGGGGTTCGCGATGTGCATGGGCGCCAGGAAATGGAGGGATTCCGCCCAGGCGCCGGCCGTCGCGGCAGCGGTTCCGGCGATGGCCGCCTGACGGAGGAAGCGGCGACGGGAGTACTGCTGGCGGCGATCGTCGGTCATGTCTGGGGCTCCTTTCGGCGTCGACTCACATCACGGCCTTCGCTGCCAGCGCGGTGAGGTCGAAATTTGGCAGGTGATGTCGGAAGTGGTTCTCGAGCAGGGCCCTGGAGAGCGAGGAAGCCGAGCCGCAGCCCCACTCTCCGGGGCCGTCGAGCGCGTAGGCCACGCGGTTCTCGGCGACTCCGAGGAAGCGCACGTGGACGCCCCGCCGCCGGAGACCCTCTGCGATGCACGTCAGCGCGGCTTCGAGCTCGGCCGCGGGGGAGCGCCACGCTGCTCCGGGGGTGTGCGCGGAGTAGAGCGCGTCCTCGCAGCGCGCGGCGCCCCGGCCGCCGCTCGCGAGGCGCGCGAACCGAACGTGGTCGCCGAGTCCGCAAACCAGGCCGTCGATTGCCTCCCGCATCGCATCGCAGATGAAGGGATCGGCTCCGGGATTGAGCCGGCAAGCGGCGCAGCGTGCGTGGACGAGGGCCTCTTCGGTCTCCTCCCAAGAGCCACCCACGAGGCAATCGGGGTCCTCGAGGCGTCCCAGCAACAAGGCGAAGTCGCGAACTTCAGCGATCGGACCAAAACGATCGGCGGCGCTGCGGCCGAGCCGCCAGGATTGGCGAAAGAGCTGCTCGAGCGCGAGCGTACGCTCCGCGGCTGGAATCGCTTCGAGCGCCTCGCGCTCGTTGGATGCCGCGCAAACGGCCGGCTCGACCCGCTCCAGAGCTTGGCGTCTCGCGAGCTTCCACCGGCGCGTCAGATCAGCCGCGTCGAGACCGCCACACAGGTCGCTGCCATCGTCCATGGCGCCCCCTCGTGAGTTCGCCCGGATGAGTCGGTTGGGTTGCGGCCATTGGATACCCGGCTGGCCCCGGGTCCTATGACGGCCGTCATGTCGGGCGACGGCCCGCTCGCAGGGGCCTTCGGAGCGATATCCCGAGAATTCAGGCGCGGGCCAGGAGCCCGACTTCGAGCAGCGCGTCGGCGGCTTCCCGCAGGCGCGGGAAGGGGAGCCCCGAGCGCTCGGCGACGTCGAGCAGCGAGTACTTGCCGTCCGAGAGATTGAGCACCCAGAGCAGCGCGAGCTCGCGCTCGCGGCCGGCGTCGTCGCCGCCGATCGCGCGGTAGAGGCCGCGCCGGCCGAGCTGCGGCTCCCCCTTGGGAGAGAGATTGAGGAAACGCTCCTCTCCTTCCAGCAGGTCGACCACCGCCGTGTAGGCCGCGAGCGCTCCTTCGAGCGCCTCCGGGCGGATGAAGTCGAGATCATCCGCGTCGGTGTGGTACTCGGGATAACGGCCGTAGGGAGTGCGGGTCAGGCAACCGACGTCGAGGGCGATGCCGGGGGAGTTGTATTGGCGCTCGTCGTAGCCGAAGGGAACGAAGGGCTCGATCTCGAGGGTCTCGCCCAACGCCGCCAGCGCGCGCGGCACGATCCGGTCGATCGGCGCGTCCCCGCGTCGCGTCCGCTTGTAGTGAAACGATCCGGGGGCGCCGAGCCCGGCCATCACCAAGCCGTGCCTGATCCTGCCGAGCTTCTCTTCGTTGCGCGCCAGCCAGACGATGGCGCCGATGGTCCCGGGCACGAAGAGGAAACGATACGAGAGCCGGCGGCGGGGCCGTGCCGCGAGCCGCTCGGCGAGGAGCGTCGCGACCACCATGCCGGAGAGGTTGTCGTTGGCGAGCGACGGGTGGCAGCAGTGGCAGGAGAAGAGCACCTCCTCGACCGAGTCGCCGGGGAGGTGGAGCTCGCCGTAGGTCAGGCTTCCGTCGGTGAGCTCGGTATCGACGACCACCTCGTAGTCGCCCGGGGGGAGGCTCTCCACTACCCGGTGCGGCAGGCAGAATCCCCACTGCTCCTTGTAGTAGCTCGTGCGGTAAGGGATCCGATCGGGGCGGTCCGGGAGCGAGAAGAGGTGTGGTCGGAGCTCCTCGAGCGAGAGTCGGCCGCGGAAGGGGGCGCTGTAGCCCAGCACCTCGAGATTTCGCCGCGCGGCGTCGGCCACGCGCCGGCCGTCCGGCGCGGTCAGGTGCGCGGCGCGGAGAGTCCACTCCCGCGGCACGGTCCAGTCGAAGACCGGCGTGTGGCTGGGGACCTCGTGGATCGCGAGCGGGATGCGCTCGGCGAGCAGCGCGAGCGAGCGCCGCACGCCCTCGCCGGTGATCGATCGCGGGATCGGGAAGAGACGGGTCGCGAGCGCGTGCAGCTCGTCGCCTGGGCTCGAAGTCATCGCGTGCTCTCCTCCCGGTCGAGCAGATCGGGGTAGCCCGCATCCCGCGCGGAAATCAGCCGCACCGGCTCGGGCCAGACGATGCCGAGAGCCGGGTCGTCGAAGCGCGCGCCGCGTGCCGCCGCGGGCTCGAAGAAGGTCGACATGGCGTAGTGGACCTCGCATTCGTCGGCGAGCGTGAGGAAGCCGTGCGCGACCTCCGGAGGGACGAAGACGGCGTCGCCTCGGTCCGCGTCGAGCTCGAGCGCGACGTGCTGGCGGTAGAAGGGGGAGTCGGGGCGAACGTCCGCCAGCACGTCGTAGATCCGGCCGCGCGTGCAGCGCACGAGCTTCGCCTCGCCGCGCGGCGCCGCCTGCCAGTGGAGCCCCCGCAGAGTCCCCCGCCGCGGATTCCAGGAGAGGCTGGTCTGCACGAAGCGATCGGGGAGCTCCGCCGCCGCGAACTCCCGCGCGCAGAAGGTGCGGGCGAAGGAGCCGCGCTCGTCCTCGTGCCGGTCGAGCTCGACCAGGAAGGCACCGGGGATGCCGAGCGCGGTGAGCCTCACCGCACGGCGACCTCGGGAATGGCCACCACGAAGCGTCCCCCCCAGGCGCGGATGCCGGCCATCTGCTCGGCGATCTCGCTCTCGAGGTTCCAGGGGAGGACGAGCACGTAGTCGGGACGCGTCTCGAAGATCCGCTCCGGGGCGTGGATCGGGATGCGCGTGCCGGGGAGGAACCGCCCCTGCTTGTGCGGGCTGCGATCGACCGTGTAGTCGAGGAAATCCCCGCGGATGCCGCAGTAGTTCAGGAGCGTGTTCCCCTTCGCGGGCGCCCCGTAGCCGACGATCGACTTGCCGGCGCGCTTCTCGCGCACCAGGAACTCGAGGAGCTTCCGCTTGGTCTCGCGGACGCGCTCGGCGAAGCCCGCGTAGTAGGCGAGGCTCTCGAGGCCGGCGGCGCGCTCGCGCGCCGCGAGCGCCGCCACGCGGGGTCCGATCGCGAGCGCACCCGCGTCCGCGGCGCCAGCGTGGCGCGCGAAGATACGGAGGCTCCCACCGTGGGTCGGCAGCTCCTCGACGTCGAAGAGCGCCAGGCCGTGCCGCGCGAAGGCGCGTTCGACCGCCACGAGCGAGAGATAGGAGTAGTGCTCGTGGTAGATGGTGTCGAACTGGTTCTGCTCGACGAGCCGCATGAGATGCGGGAACTCCATCGTGAGGACGCCTTGGGGCTTGAGCAGCAGGGCGAGCCCGCCCACGAAATCGTTGAGGTCGGGCACGTGCGCGAGCACGTTGTTGCCGAGCAAGAGATCGGCGCCGAGGCCTCGAGCGACCAGGTCGCGCGCCGCCTCGCGCCCGAAGAAACGGACCTCGGTCGGGATGCCCAGGGCCTTGGCCGCCTCGGCGACGTTGGCGGCGGGCTCGATGCCGAGCACCGGCACGCCGCGCCCCCGGAACCAGCGCAGCAGGTAGCCGTCGTTGGAGGCGATCTCCACCACCTGATGGCTCGCCCCGAAACCGAAGCGCTCGATCATCGCCTCGGCATAGCGCCGCGCATGTTCGAGCCAGCTCGTCGAGTAGGAGGAGAAGTAGGCGTAGTCGCTGAAGATCTCCTCCGGTCGCGCGCACTCCGGCAGCTGGCAGAGCCAGCAGCGCTCGCAGAGGTAGACGGTGAGCGGCAGGAAGGGCTCGGCGCGCTGGAGGTCGGCCGTCGAAAGGTAGGAGTTCGCGAGCGGCGAGCTGCCCAGGTCGACGAAGACGGTCGCGAGCGGCGCGTCGCAGGAGCGGCAGGAGAGACCGGAAGTTTCGCTCATCGTGAGGTTTCGGGCCCGGAAGGGTCGTGCGAACTCTAGCAAACCGCTCCACGAGAGGCGCTTGGCCGGCGCGCCCTGGGAGGCCTCCCCACGCTGTGCTATCTTCCTCAGGCGTCGAGTCTTGCGCCGATGGCCATCGATCCCGAATTCCTCTCCATCCTGGTCTGTCCGAAGAGTCGCGCGCCGCTCGAGCTCGTCGACCTGCCGGAATCGATCCGTCCCGGGCTCGTCGAGAAGTACCGCGAGCACTTCCGCGACGAGACGCCGGTGGTGACGCAGGGACTTCTCTGCCGCGAGTCGGGGTTGCTCTATCCGATCGTCTCCGACATCCCGGTCCTGCTGGTCGACGAGGCGCTGCCGGCGGCCGTGCTGGGCGGCTGAGCGCCCGCTTCCGGTGGATTCACCCTCGACAGACGAGCTCCTCGTTGCGGCATCGGCCCGCCGCGAGCGCTGGCGTTTCGGGCTCTACGTCGCGCATCTGCTGACCCTCTTCGGGCTCGCGATCTCCAACGTCGTGCTCGGCATCGCGGTGCTCGCGGCACCATTCCTCGGGGTCCGCGAGCCTGCCGCGGTCCGGCGCGCCCGCCCGCTCCTGCTCGCCCTCGCCTTCTACGTCGTCTGGCTCGCCGTGGCGGTGCTCTTCTCGCAGGAGCCGGGAGCGAGCTGGCGCGGATTTGCCGAGATCTTCGCGCTCTCGGCGCTCCCCCTCGCGCTCTTCTCGGTGAGCGGTGAGCGACGCGTCCGCTTCGTGGTCGACGCGCTCATCCTGATGGTCTCGGTGATGGCGCTCTCGGGCCTCGCGCAGCTCCTCGTGGGCTATGGAGCGATCGACCGGAGGATCCGGGGTCCGTTCTCGCACTACATGACGTTCTCGGGGGTTCTGCTCCTGGTCGACCTGCTGCTGCTCGCGCGCATGCTCGCCGGTCGGCGCACGGTGCCGGGCTCGAGGTGGCCTCTCGACCGGCCGTGGATCGCCTGGCTCTGCCTCGCGCTCGTCAACTGGGCCCTGATCAGCGCGCTGACCCGCAACGCCTGGCTGGGGCTCGTCGCGGGTCTCGTCTTCCTGCTCTGGGTGCGCCGGCGCCGCTGGCTCTGGGCGGCCCCGGTCGCCGCGGCGCTCTTCCTGCTCCTCGCGCCGGTCCCGGTCGTGGCGCGCGCCCTCTCCGTGGCGAGCCTCTCCGACGATTCGAACTACGATCGGCTCTGCATGCTCGAGGCCGGTGTCCGCATGACGGCCGAGCATCCACTCTTCGGGATCGGACCCCAGGTCGCCGAACGCCGCTACCCGATCTACCGGGACCCCACGGCACCGCGCTTCAACGTGCCGCACCTGCACGACAGCTTCGTCCAGCTCGCGGCCGAGCGGGGCCTGCCCGGCCTCGCGAGCTATCTGGCGCTGCTCTGGGTGCCGGTGGCGGCGGCTTGGCGGGGGTACCGGTTGGAGGGGCGGGAGGGGCGGCGCGCCGATCTCTGGCTGGGCGCCATCGCGGCGCTCCTGGCGCTCGCCGTGGCCGGGCTCTTCGAGCACAACTGGGGGGACACCGAGGTGCAGCGCACCGCCCTCTTCCTCATGGCCCTCCCCTTCTGTCTGGGGGAGGAGCGGGAGGTGGCAGGGGGGGCGTGAGCGCGCTCTCGGACCTCTTTCGCGCCCGGCTGGAGGAGATCCGGCCGGAGATCGAAACGGAGCTCGAGCGGGCGCTCCCGCGCGAGGACGAGTGGCCGGGGCGTCTCCACGCGGCGATGCGCTACTCGGTCTTCGCCGGCGGCAAGCGGCTGCGCCCGACGCTCACGTTGGTTGCGGGAGAGCTCTGCGGAGCGCCGCGAAATCTGCTGTTGCCGGGAGCGGCGGCGATCGAGCTGATCCACACCTACAGCCTGATCCACGACGACCTGCCGGCGCTCGACGACGACGCGCTGCGCCGCGGCCGGCCGACGCTCCATCGCGCCTTCGACGAGGCGACCGCGATCCTCGCCGGCGACGCGCTCGTGACGCTCGGCCTCACGCGGCTCGCGGAGCTGCCCGGCGAGATCGAGGGGGGGATTCGCGCTCGCGCCGTGGCGCTCGTCGGACAGGCGATCGGGACCTCCGGCATGATCGGTGGGCAGGTGGAGGACCTGGCCGCCGAGGATGCCTGGCCGGTCGACGCGGAGGAGGCGTTGGATCGCATGCATCGCGGCAAGACGGGGGCGTTGATCGCGGCGAGCCTTCGCCTGGGGGGGCTCTACGCCGGGGTCGACGCGGCGACCGACGCGAGGCTCGGCGAACTGGGCGCGGTGCTCGGTCTGATGTTCCAGATTCGCGACGACCTGTTGGACGTCCAGGGGACGTCGGGAGAGCTCGGCAAGACGCCGGGCAAGGACGCTCGGGCGGCCAAGCTCACCTACCCGGCGCTCCATGGCATCGGCGCGAGCGAGGCGCGGCTGGGGGCGCTCGCCCACCGGGGAGAGGCCCTGGCGGCGGCCCTGGGGCCCGGTGCTAAAGTGCTGCAATCGTTGATCGAGTTCCTCCGCGAGAGGACCTCTTGACCATGGCCCATCGACACCTCGACGCGCTCTCTCCAGGAAGGGAAACCTGACCATGGCTCTGCTCGACCGCATGCACAGCCCCCTCGATTTGCGCCGCCTCGAGCGGCAAGAGCTGCCGGCGCTGGCGGACGAGCTCCGGGAGGAGATCGTGCGCTGCGTCTCCAAGACCGGCGGTCATTTCTCCTCCAACCTGGGCTCGGTGGAGCTCACGATCGCGCTCCACTACGGCTTCGAGACGCCGCGCGACCTGCTCGTCTGGGACGTCGGGCACCAGACCTATCCGCACAAGATCCTGACCGGCCGGCGGGATCGCATGGCGACGATGCGCCAGTTCGGCGGCCTCTCGGGCTTCTGCCTCCGCGCGGAGTCCGAGTACGACGTCGTGGCGGCCGGACACGCGTCCACGTCGATCTCGGCCGCCCTCGGACTCGCGTTGGCGCGTGATCTGAAGCGCGAATCGCAGCACGTCGTGGCGATCATAGGTGACGGCTCGATGACCGCCGGCATGGCGTTCGAGGCGATGAATCAGGCGGGCCACCTCGGCACGCGCCTGATCGTGGTCCTGAACGACAATTCGATGTCGATCTCGCCGTCGGTCGGCGCGCTGACCAAGTACCTCGAGGCGCTGATGGCGGGACGCCACTACGCGAAGCTCAAGGACGACATCAAGCGCGTGCTCCACAAGGTGCCGGCGATCGGCGACCAGATGATCGAAGCCGCGAAGGGGCTGGAGGAGGGGATCCGTCAGACCTTCACCCCGGGCACCCTCTTCGAGGAGCTCGGGTTCCGCTACTTCGGCCCGGTCAACGGCCACTCCGTCGACGCGTTGCTCGAGGCCTTCGAGAGCGCCAAACGGGTGGACGGCCCGGTGCTCGTGCACGTCGAGACCAAGAAGGGGAAGGGGTACAAGTACGCCGAGGAGGAGCCGGTCGAGTACCACGGCCCTTCGCCTTTCGATCCGGTGGCCGGCATCCAGAAGGGCAAGGGGGTTTCGGCGCCCACCTACACGGCGTTCTTCGGCAGGACTCTCGAGCGCCTGGCGGAGCAGGACTCCCGTCTCGTCGCCATCACGGCGTCCATGCCCGACGGCACCGGCCTCGTCCCGTTCTCGGAGAAGTTTCCCGAGCGCTTCCTCAACACCGGCATCGCCGAGCAGCATTCGGTGACGCTCGCGGGGGGACTGGCGTTGGGCGGATTGCGGCCGGTCGTCGCCATCTACTCGTCGTTCCTGCAGCGCGGCTTCGACCAGATCTTCCACGACGTCTGTCTGATGGACCTGCCGGTCGTCTTCGCGATGGATCGCGCCGGCATCGCCGGCAACGACGGCTGGACGCATCACGGGCTCTTCGACTTCGCCTACTTCCGCATCTTTCCCAACACCATCGTGATGGCGCCCAAGGACGAGAACGAGCTCCAGCACATGCTGGCGACGGCGGTCGAGCAGCCGCACCCGACGGCGGTGCGCTATCCGCGCGGCAACGGCTATGGCGTGCCGCTCGATGCCGAGCCGCGCCAGCTCCCGATCGGCAAGGCCGAAGTGCTCCGCCGGGGGCGCCAGGGAACGGTCTGGGCGATCGGGTCCACGGTCGTTCCCGCGCTCGAGGCGGTCGAGCGCCTCGCCCGCGAGGGGATCGACCTGGGGCTCGTCAACGCGCGCTTCGTCAAGCCGCTCGATCGGGAGCTCCTGGCGGCCGACCTCGCGCAGCTCGGCCTGCCGGGGGCGCGCATCGCGACCGTGGAAGAGCACATGGTGGCGGGCGGCTTCGGTTCGGCGGTGCAGGAGGCGATCGCGGAGCTCGAGCTCCACGGCGTCGAGACGCTGCTCGTCGGAGTGCCGGACAAATTCGTGCCGCACGGTTCCCAGGAGATCCTGCGCAAGACGCTCGGCCTCGACGCCGAGGGGCTCTACTTCCGCTTCCGGCGCTTCTTCTCCCGCGAAGGAGCGGGGCGCGAGAGCGGCCGCACCGACGCCGCGACGCCGGCCTCGGGACCGCGCCATGCGGCTCGACCAACTGCTGGTTGAGCGCGGCCTCTGCGCCTCGCGCGAGAAGGCGCGGCGCGCGGTCATGGCGGGGCTGGTGGAGGTCGCGGGTCGCCGGATCGACAAGCCGGGAACGCCGGTCGATCCGGAGCAGGTCCTGCGGCTGCTCGCACCGGCGGAGCCGTTCGTTTCGCGGGGCGGCAGGAAGCTCTCGGGCGCGCTCGATCACTTCACCCTGGCGGTCGACGGCTTCGCCTGCCTCGACGTCGGCGCCTCGACGGGAGGATTCACCGATTGCCTCCTGCAGCGCGGCGCCGCGCGCGTGACCGCGCTCGACGTGGGTTACGGCCTGCTCGACTACCGTTTGCGCGAGGATCCGCGCGTGCGGGTCGTCGAGCGCGTCAACGCCCGTTTTCTCGAGCCCGGAGATCTCGACGGTCCCTTCGACCTGGTGGTGGTCGACGTCTCCTTCATCTCGGTGGTCAAAGTGGCTCCCGCGCTCGTGCCGCACCTCGCTCCCGGTGGCGCTCTCCTCGTCCTGATCAAGCCGCAGTTCGAGGTGGGGCGCGATGGGGTGGGTCGCGGCGGAATCGTGCGGGACGAGGCGCTGCGGGTCGCGACCATCGATCGGCGAGCCCACGAGCTCGCGGCGCTCGGGCTGGAGCTCGTGGGGTGGCAGGATTCGACCCTGGCGGGGGCGGAGGGGAATCTCGAGGCGTTCGCTCTCCTACGGAGGCCGACATGAGCGACGGAAGAGCGGCGGGCCGCGTCGCGGTGGTGGCGAAGAACGGCAGCCCGCGAGCGGCGGAGGTGGCGAGCGAGCTCATCGCCTGGCTGGAGCGGCGCGGCGTCGAGGCGCTCGCGGACGAGGCCACCGCTCGCGCCGCCGGTCGCCCGGAGGTCTCCCGCTTCGTCGAGGGCGTGCCCTGCGACCTCATCGTCGTGCTCGGAGGCGACGGGACGCTACTCTCCGTGGCGCGCCGGGCGGCGGGTGGGCCCCCCATCCTGGGCGTCAATCTCGGACGGCTCGGGTTCCTCACCGAAGTGCCGCGCGAGGGACTCTATCCGGCGTTGGTGGAGGTGCTGGCCGGTCGCTACGCCCTCGAGGAGCGCGCGCTCCTCGACGTCGAAGTGCGCCCACGGGATGGGGAACGTCGCTCCTTCCGGGCGCTCAACGACGTGGTGATCGCGAAGAGCGCGCTCTCGCGCATCATCGAGCTCCAGCTCGACGTCGACGGCGGGCCGGTGTCGCGCTACCGATCCGATGGGCTGGTGCTCTCGACGCCCACGGGCTCGACGGCCTACAACCTCTCGGCCGGAGGACCGATCCTCCACCCGCTGCTTCCGGTCGCCGTGATCACGCCGATCTGCCCGCACACGCTGACGCTCCGTCCTCTGGTCGTTCCGGACACGAGCTTGATCGACGTGACGCTCGAGTCGCGAGACGGCGGCGCCGCGTCCTCCCCCGACCGCGTCCATCTGACGGTCGACGGCCAGGAAGGCGGAGAGCTCGCGTTCGGCGACGTCGTCCGGGTGACGCGAGCCGTCGAGACGGCGCGATTGGTGCGCACCAGCTCCCGCATGACGATCTTCGAGGGGCTTCGCAACAAGTTGCACTGGGGGGAGTAGCCGCTCGTGGTCTGGTTGCGCCTGCGCCGGTGGGTGGTGCGGCCGATCTTCTGGGCGCTCGCCGCGATCGCGGTCGTCGGTCTGCTCGCCGCGGCGGTGCTGCGCTCCGAGTGGGTGCGGGAGCGGGGGCGCGCGATCGCGGAGCGGGAGCTCTCCCGGCGGCTCGGCGGCAGGGTGTCGATCGGCCGGCTCGACTTCGCGCTCCTGCCGCTCGGTGTCGAGCTCCGGGACGTCACCTGTGCGAGCCCGCGGCGCGGTGCGCCCGCCTGGCTCACCCTCCGCCGCCTCGTCGTGGAGATCGATTCCGACGCCCTGCGCCAGGACGTCGTCGACCTCGAGACCGTCCTGGTGGAAGGAGCCCGGCTGGTGGTGGCCGTGGACGCTGCGGGGGAGGACAACCTGCCGCGTGGGACCGGAGGCGGGAAAGGGGGTCGCTTCGACGTGCGCGTCGGCGGGCTCTACCTCGCCGACAGCGTCTTCGTGCTGGCGCACGAGGAGGTCCCGCTCGACCTCGAGGCGCACGACGTGGCGGCGCGGCTGGCGGGGTTGGGGAACGCCGAGCTCGAGGGGCGGGTCAGTGTCGGGCGAGTCCGCCTGACGCTGCCGCGAGCGCAGCCGGTCGAGGCGGCGGTCGAAGCCAAGGTACGGCTGGGTGCCGCGGGGCTCCGGATCCTGGACGGGCGCGTGGTGGCGCCCGAGACCCGGGCGTCGGTGCGCGGAA
This sequence comes from uncultured Thermoanaerobaculia bacterium, assembly GCA_964476605.1. GTDB lineage: Bacteria > Acidobacteriota > Thermoanaerobaculia > Multivoradales > JAGPDF01 > JAGPDF01. The sequence continues at coordinate 109,014 of CAYZBH010000001.1, forward strand.
CGATCGGCTGGCGCGGGGGCCTGGACGGGAAGCTGACGCTCGACGTGGGCACGCGGGGGGCTCTGCTCGACCGCCTCGGGTACTTCGACGGCGAGGTCGGTGGGGATCTCCGGTTCGCGGGCGGGCTCCACTTCACGACTCACGACTGGCGACTCTCGGGGGAGCTCACGGCGGGCGCGGTTTCGCTCTTCGGCTTCTCGCTGACGGATCTCTCCGCCGAGGTCGAAGGGGGGCGGGAGCGCATCGCCGCCGCGCTCGAGGAGGCGCGCCTGCACGGTGCCGCCATCGACGGCTCCTTCGTGGTGACGCTCCAGGGCGAGCGGCAGGCCGGGCTGCGGCTGCGAGCCTCGGAGCTCCCGGTGCGGCCGCTGCTCGCCGATCTCCAGCTCCCGGACTTCGCTCTCGCCGCGGTGGCCCGCGGCGAGCTCGCCTACGACTTCCCCCTGGGCGACGCACGCCACGGTCGGGGCCGTGGGCAATTCGCCTTCACACCCGATCCACTCGCGGACCCCTCGGAGATCCCGGCGAGCGGCGAGGCCGCGCTCTCGCTCGCCGCGGGCCGGCTGACGCTCGATCGGGTCAGCGTCGAGACGCCGGCGGAGTCGATCGACGTCCGTGGCGACTACGACCTCGCGGCTCGCCACGGACGGCTCGTCGCGGAGCTCGTCAGCTCGAGTCTCGCGGAGACCGATCTCCTCCAGCGTTTTCTCGTCACCGAGCCGCCGCCCATCTGGCTTCCGGTGGCCGGCAGCGGTCGCGTCGACCTGGCGCTCGATCTGGCGCCTGAGACCTACGCCGCGAAGCTCTCGCTGGAGCTCGCTGGAGTGCAGGCCGCCGGCTTCTCGGCGGCGCGAGCCGGCGGATCACTGACGATCGATCCTTCCGGCGCCCGTGACCTCGATCTGCGGCTGGAGCGGCCGGACGGCGTCCTCGACGTGCGCGGAGCGATCCCGCTCGCGAAAGGCAGGGAGGCACCCGCCTTCAGACTCGAGGTGGCGGCCAAGGAGTGGCCCTTCGACCAAGCCAGGCCCTGGCTCCCGGTGGCGCTTCCGCTCGCTGGGCGTGTCAACGGAACGATCTCGCTCGAGGGCCTTCCGGAGTCGCCGAGCGGCCGCGCCGCGGGCCGCTTGACCGAGGCCGAGGTCGCCGGGATCCGGGCGACCGCGCTCGCTTTCGATCTCGCCTTCGACCCCGAGCACCTGGAGGCCGCGAGCCTGGCGCTCGAGCTGCCGGCAGGCACGATTCGAGGCGAAGGGCGTCTCGTCTTCGGGCCGGGCGACCTCGAAGCGACGTTCGCGGGCCCGGGGCTCGATCTCTCGGCGCCCCCCTGGCGCGAGCTCTGGGCCGATCGCATCGGCGGAAGGCTCGACCTCGAGGGAAGCCTCGGCGGCACGCTCGCCGCGCCGCGCGCGCGCCTCGACGGCGTCGCTTCGGGGCTCCGGTTGGGCGCCCTGGCGGTCGCGGGGACGGCCCCCGCGACGCTGCACGCCGAGCTCGGCGGGGGACGGATCGAAGCGACTCTGGAGGTGCCGGAGCTCCTCCGGCTGAACGGCGGTGGGCCCTTCGTGCCCGGCGGCGAGACCGCGGTCGATCTCGTTCTCACGAGCGAGCATCTCGATCGGCTGGCGGCGCTCGCTCTGTCCTCGGATCTCGGCGATCTCTCCGGGCGCCTGGTCGCGGAGATCGGCTTCCGGCAGAAGGCCGGGGAGCCGCTCGCGGCCACGATTCGAGTGCCCGAGCTCGTGCTGGAGCGAGCGGGGCATCGCCTGACGCCAATCGAGCCACTCGTCGCGGGGATCGACGCCGAGGGGCTCCGGATCGATTCGCTCTACCTCGGCGAAGCGTCGACCGGCGACGAGCTCTTCCTGTCCGGCCGCGTGCGACTGGGAGAAAAGGACCCGGGCCTGGATCTGCGTCTGCAGGGGAGCGTCGGCGTCGGTTGGTTCCAGCCCTGGACGGGGCTCGACCTCGAGGGGCGAGTCGAGGCGCTGGCGACCATCCACGGGACGCTCGGCGCGCCCAGTCTCAACGGACAGGCGGAGCTCCACGACGGCCGCTGGGTGCCCGCCGGCTTCCCGCACTCGTTCGAAGGCGTGCGCGCGCTCCTGCTGCTCTATCCCGACTTCCTGGTGCTCGACCAGGGGCGCGCCGACTTTGCGGGAGGGGTGCTCTCGGCTTCGGGTCGCGTGGATCTGCCGCGGACGGGTCTGCCGCTGAACTATCGTTTCCAGGCCAACGCGAAGCGGGTGAACCTGCGCTATCCCGAGGGTTGGCTCCTCCGCGGGGACGGCGATCTGACCCTCGCCTCGACGGGCGAAGGGCGCCAGGTCAAGGGCCTGGTGGAGCTCGATCGCGTCTACTACCTGCAAGACGTCCAGCTCTCGCCGGCGCAGCTCGTCGAGCGCTTGCTCGCGCGCACGCGCGTGCAGGTCGAGGAGACGGACGAGCTCCTCGCTTCGACCTATCTGAGCGTCGCGATCGAGGCTCCGGGAGCGCTCCGCATCCGCAACAACCTGGCGCGGATCTCGGGCGGAGCCGAGCTCACGTTGCGCGGAACGCTCGCTCAGCCGGTGCTCTTCGGCGAGGCGGTGACGGATCCCGACGCCACCGTGAACTACGGCGGCAACACCTACACGCTCGAGCGCGGGATCGTGCACTTCGCCAATCCGGCGCGCATCGACCCCGTGCTCGACGTGGTCGCGGTGACCAAGGTGGACGACTACTCGGTGCGGGTGAATCTGTCGGGGAGCCTCGACCGCCTGGCGACCAGCTTCTCCTCGGACCCCCCGTTGCCCGATCTCGACGTCGTGGCGCTGCTCGCGACCGGCTCCACTTCCGGCTCGGCGGTGGCGGCGAGCCCGACCACCAGCGGCGAGCAGGGCGTGGGCGTCGTCGAAGGAGTGCTCTACGGCCAGGCCGCCGCGATCCTCGGGCAGCGGGTCGGCAAGCTCTTCGGGGTCGACAAGCTGCGCATCGATCCGACGATCGCCGGGAGCACCGTCTCCTCGGCCCGCGTCACCGTGGGCAAGCGGCTCGGGCGCCGGGTCTACGTCACCTACTCGGTCGATCCGGCGTCGACCGCGCAGCAGGTTCTGCAGGTGGAGTGGCGCGTGAGCGACCGCATGACGCTCCTGCTCAGCCAGAGCGGCAACGACTCCTATGCGGTCGACGCGCGCTGGGAGACGAGGTTCTGATGCGCAGTCGCGCGCTCGCGGCCGCGGTCGGGGCATGCATCCTGGCGGGCGCCGCCCGGGCGGCGGATCCGCCGCCGCGGGCGCTCGTGCGCGCCATCGAGCTGCGCTGCGACGTGCCGATCGATCGCCGGGAGGTGCTGGGGCTCCTCGCGATCGAGGTGGGAGGGCCGCTCGAGGAGGAGCGCGTGCGCCGTACCCTGCGCAGCCTCGTCTATTCGGGCCTCGCGAGCGAGGTCGCCGTCTACGGGCGACCGGTGGCGGACGGCGTGGTGGCGGTGGTGGCCCTCTGGAGCGAGGTGCAGGTGGAATCGGTCGCGCTCTCGGGCGAGCTCGGAATGAGCGAGGCACGGCTGCGCGCCGCCCTGCCACAGCGCGCCGGTCAACCGCTCACGGAGGATCGCCTGGTGCGCGGTGTCTACCGCCTGCAGGATCTTCTCGCGGGCGCCGGCTACTTCGAGGCGACGGTGCGGCTCGAAGTCGCGACCGATCCGCTCACGCGCCGGGCCGCCGTCACCTATCACGTGACGGCGGGACGCCGCGCCATCGTCCGCGAGGTCGTGATCAACGAGCCCACCGGACGCTTCACGACCGCGGAGATGCTCGAGCCGCTGCGTGCCAAGCCGGGAACGCCGCTGCGCAGCCAGGTTGCCCGCGACGATGCCGAGAGGCTCCAGCAGTGGCTTTACTCGCGTGGCTACCGGCTGGCGCGCGTCGAGGCGGGGGAGCAACGCCTGGTCCCCGAGGAGGCGGCGGTGGACCTCACGCTGGCGGTGACCCTGGGTCCGCGCCTCGAGCTCACGATCCGGGGCGCGGAGCAGCGCGAGCTCGAAAAGCGCGGCCTTCTCCCCTTCCTTTCCGATGCCGGCTACGACGAGGCGCTGGTTCTGCAGTCGGTGGAGCGGATCCGCGCGGACTACCAGCGGCGTGGCTACTACCGGGTGCGCGTCGAGCGCAGCGAGGAACGCGACGCTGAGCGGCTCGCGATGACGCTGGCGATCGATCCGGGAGCGCGCTACAGCCTGGAGGAAGTCCGCTTCGAGGGAAACGCCTCCTATGCGAGCGATCGACTCCAGCTGCTCATGACGAGCTCGCCGCGTCGTTTCCTGACGCCTCGCAGCGGCCGGCTCGTGGACGTGGAGCTCGCGGCGGATCTCTCCAACATCCGGTCCTTCTACGCGCTCGAGGGTTTCGACCATGCGCGGGTGGGACCGGCGCGCGTCACCGAGGAGCGGGATCGCCTCTTTCTGACCGTGCCCGTCGTCGAGGGAGAGCGACGCCTGGTCGAGAGCCTGACCCTCGTGGACCTGCCCCCGCTGGACGAAGCGGTGCTCCGGGCCGCGCTGCCGTTGCGCCCCGGCGGTCCCTTCCACCGCCTCCGGCTCGAGCAGAGCCTGGAGCGGGTCCGGTCGGCGCTCGATCGGGAGGGGTACCGGAGCGCCATCGTGGAACCCGAGCTCGCGTGGAGCGAGGACGGCACGCGCGTCGCCATCGCGCTGCGCGCGCTCGCCGGCGAGCGCGAGGTGGTCGACCGCATCGTGCTGCGGGGTCTCGGGCGAACGCGGCCCGAAGTCCTGCGGCGCTTCCTCGGGATCCGGCCCGGGGACCCGGTGAGCCGCGAGAGCCAGCTCGATCAGCAGCGCCGGCTCTATGCGCTCGGCGTCTTCTCGCGGGTCGACGTGCACGTGCCGGCGGTGTCCGACGCCGAGCCGGCGCGCGACGTGGTGGTCGAGGTCGAGGAGGGAAGCACGCGCACCTTGAAGTACGGCATCGGCTACGACTCCGAGTCGGGGCTGCGGGGGCTGCTCGGAGTTTCCCAGGTCAACCGCTTCGGCCACCTCGAGAACCTCGAGATCACGGCGGTGGGGGGAGAGACGGAGCATCGGCTGCGCCTCGCCGCCGGGCAGCCCTATCTGGTGTCGTGGCCGGTCGAGTGGCGGGCGATCGCCTACGACGAGCGCGAGGTGCGCCCCGACTTCGACGTCGACCGCACCGGCGCTCAGCTCGAGCTCGGACGGCAGGTCGGCGCGTCGCGCTACAGCCTCTTTTTCGACTACCGGATCGTCAAGCAGGATGCCGGCGACTTCAACGATCGGATCCCGCTCGACGCGCGCAACGCGCGCGTCATGAGCGTCACGCCCAGCCTCCTGCACGACCGACGCGACGATCCGATCGACCCGAAGCGGGGTTGGAGCACGTCGGTCCAGGTGGAGTACGCCTTTCCCCTGGGTTCGGCCGACGCCAAGTTCCTCAAGCTCTTCACCCAGGGTACGGGATACCTGCCGGTGGGCGAGAGCGGCGGCGTGCTCGCGGGGAGCCTCCGGGGAGGTGCCATCGAGCCGCTCGCCGGCCTCGCCGGGGACCCGGCCCGGGAACGACTCGCCGCCAGCGTCCCGTCGGCCGAGCTCTTCTACGCCGGCGGCCGCACGAGCCACCGCGCCTACTCACGCGACGAGCTGGGAATCCTCGGCGACACGCTCGCGCAGTTCGAAGGCACGAGCCGCAAGGTCTTCCCGCTCGGCGGCGGAGGGCTCGCGCTCGTCAACCTGGAGTACCGCTTCCCGATCGCCGGCGCCTTCGGAGGGACGCTCTTCGCCGACGGTGGCAATGTCTGGACGAGCTACCGCGAGATCCGCCCCGGCGAGATGAAGTGGGGCGCCGGGTTGGGCGTCCGCTATGCCTCCCCGATCGGGCCGCTCCGCTTCGAGGTCGGCTGGAAGCTCGATCGCGAGCCCTTCGAAGACCCCTATGTCTGGTTCTTCAGCATCGGCAGCCCGTTCTGAGCGAGTGCGCTACGATTCCTCGGCGATGAGTCGTTCCCCCGAGAGCGCCCCCCCCTTCGCGAGCGTCGAGCAGGCGATCGAGGAGTTCCGCAGCGGACGCTTCGTCATCCTGGTGGACGACGAGGACCGGGAGAACGAGGGGGACCTGGCGATCGCCGCCGAGCACGTCACTCCCGAGACGGTCAACTTCATGGCCCGTTTCGGGCGGGGGCTGGTCTGCCTGGCGCTCACCGAGGAGCGCTGCGATGCGCTCGATCTGCCTCCGATGGTGCGGGAGAACACCTCCCCCTTCAACACCGCCTTTACGGTGTCGATCGAGGCGCGCGGCAAGATCACGACCGGGATCTCGGCCGCCGACCGCGCCGCCACCATCCGGACGGCGGTGGATCCGTCGACCCGTCCCCAGGACTTGCTGCGCCCGGGTCACGTCTTCCCGCTCCGGGCCCGTCGCGGCGGGGTGCTCAAGCGAGCCGGGCAGACCGAGGCCTCGGTGGATCTCGCCGAGCTCGCCGGCCTGACGCCCGCTGCGGCGATCTGCGAGATCATGAACGAGGACGGCACGATGGCGCGGGTCTCCGACCTGGTGCCTTTCGCCGAACGGCACGGCCTCCGGATCCTCACCATCGCCGCGCTGATTCGCCATCGTCTGACGCGCGAGGGGCTGGTGCGCCGCGTCGCCTCACCCCGTCTCCCGACCCGCTGGGGGGACTTCGTCATCCATGCCTATCGCTCCGATGCGACGGGGGAGGAGCACCTGGCGCTCGCGCTGGGCGACGTCCGGGGCGGAGAGCCGGTGCTGGTGCGGGTCCACAGCCAGTGCCTGACCGGCGACATCTTCGGCTCGACGCGCTGCGACTGCGGCTCCCAGCTCGCGCAGGCGCTCGGGCAGATCCAGGCCGAAGGGCGCGGCGTGCTGCTCTACCTGCTGCAGGAGGGGCGCGGCATCGGGCTGCTCAACAAGCTGCGCGCCTACGAGCTCCAGGATCAGGGGCACGATACCGTCGAGGCGAACGAGCGCCTGGGATTCGCGGCCGATCAGCGCGACTACGGCATCGGGGCGCAGATCCTGCGCGATCTGGGCATCGAGCGCATGCGCCTGATGACCAACAACCCGAGCAAGTACATCGCGCTCTCGGGCTACGGGCTCGAGATCGTCGAGCGCGTGCCGCTCGAAATCCCACCGAGCGACGCTTCGCGCGACTATCTGCGCACCAAGCGCGAGAAACTGGGCCACCTGCTGCAGCTCGTCTGAGATCTTCGAGGTCCGCGGTGCGCCTCCTCTGGATCGCGACCAAGTCACCCTGGCCGCCGCGCGACGGGGGGCGTCTCTTGCTGCTCGAGACCTTGCGGGCTCTCGCCGGCTCCGGTTGCGAGATTGCTCTGGTCGCGCCGCGGCCACCGGCCGAGGACTTGCGGGCGGCGGAGACCGCGCTCGCGGGGCTCTGCGCGCCGCGGTGGGTCGGGGCCGGTCCGCTCCCCCGCGGGCTCGCGCTGGTGCTCGCCGCGCTCGGAGGCACGCCCTATTCGATCCGCCGCCACCGGCGCGCGGCGGGGGCCGCCGCCGTCGAGGCCGCGCTCGCGGCGGGGCCTTGGGACGCCGTGGTGGCGGAACAGCTGCAGGCCTTCGCGCAGAGCGCTCCCGCGATTCGGCGCGCGGTGCCGGTGGTGCTGCGCGCTCAGAACGTGGAGAGCGACCTCTGGCGGCAGCTGGCGGAGCGGTCGCGGGGGTGGCGTCGCGGGGCGCTCGGTCGCGAGGCGCGGCGACTCGCGGCCGCCGAGACGGAGGCGGTACGGCGGGCGCGGATCACCCTGGCGCTCTCGTCGCGCGATGCGCAGATGCTCGCGACTCTGGTTCCCGGGGCTCCCGTCGAGGCGCTGGCACCCCCTTTCCCAGAACGCTTGCCCGCCGCGAGCGGGTCCCTGGCGGGCGATCCGGCCGTGGTGCTCTTCGGGAGCACCGACTGGGAGCCCAACCGGCGTGCCGTCGCGCGCTTTCTCGAAACCTCCTGGCCCCGGATCTTCGCGGTCCGCCCGGCGGCCCGGTTGCACCTCTTCGGGGCTCCGAGCGATGCGCCCGGCGTCGTCGCGCACGAGCGGCCGAAAGAGAGCGCGGAGGCCTTCGCCCGCGGCTCGATCCTGGTGTTGCCGCTCGACGTCGCTTCGGGCGTCCGCATGCGCATCCTCGAGGCGTGGGCGCGTGGGATTCCGGTCGTCGCGACCTCCGCCGCGGCGTCCGGGCTCGAGGCCACCGATGGGGCGGAGCTCCGGATCGCGGACGGGACCGCGGCGTTCGTCGCCGCTTTCGAGGAGCTGGCCTTCCGCCCCGAGACCGCGGCGCGGCTGGTGGCCGGGGGGCGCACGCGGCTCGCGAGCACGCACGCACCCGGGCGCTTCGCGGGGCGATTCCTGGCCCTTCTGGAGGCGCGGTGAAAGTCCTCCTCGTCGTCTCGGATTGGCCCTGGCCGCCCCACAAGGGGCACCGTTTGCGCGCGCTTCAGCTCGCCGAGGCGCTCGCCGGGGAGCACGAGCTGACGCTGCTCGCGCCGGCCGGGAGCGAGGCACCGCCCCCCGGCTTCGCCGGGCGCGTCGAACGCTACGGGAGGTCGCGTTGGGGAGTGGTGCGGGGCCTCGGCCGCGCCTTCGCCGAAGGCGCGGCGCTCCAGAGCGCGCTCTTCCGGTCGCGAGCGCTCGAGCGGCGCCTCCGGGAGCTGGCCGAGAGCTCGGACCGGGTCATCCTCCAGCTGGCGCGCCTCGGCCCAGCGCTTCGCGCCGCCGGGGCGACCCCCTGCTTCGTCGATCTCGTCGACAGCCTCTCCCTCAACTTCGAACGCAGGGCCCTCTTCGAGCGCCCCTGGATCCGCCCCTGGATCGCTTGGGAGGCGCGGCGGATGGCGCGGGACGAGCGGCGGCTCGTGGCGGCGAGCGCCGGCTCCTTCGTCGTCTGCGAGCGGGATCTGCGGCACCTGGCGACGAGGGTGGGGGCGCCGGCCGAGAAGTTGTCGCTGATTCCTCTCGCGGTCGCGCACGCCGCGCCGCGCGAGTCGGGTCCGGCGGTCGAGGCGCCGCCGGCGCGGCCACGCCTCGTGGTGACCGGCAATCTCGGCTATTTCCCGACCGCGGACGGAACGCGTTGGCTCCTCTCCGAGGTCTGGCCCCGCCTGCGCGCGCGGCGCCCCGAGCTCCAGCTGACGATCGCCGGCGCGCGGCCGAAGCGCGCGCTCGCCGCTCTCGCGGCGCGGGCGGGGGCGGAGCTCGTCGCCGACCCGGCCGAGCTCGTGCCGTTCCTGCGGCGCGCGCACCTCGCCTTGGTGCCGCTACGGGCGGGGTCGGGGACGCCGATCAAGCTCCTCGAAGCGGTGGCCGAGGGCTTGCCGGTCGTCGCGACCCCCTGGGCGATCGCGGGCGTCGAAGAGTCGCTGGGACGACTGCTCGCGAGCGCCGATGCGCCCGAGCAGTGGTGCGCGGCGCTCGACCGGTTGCTCGCGGACTGGCCGGCGGCTCGGCGCCGCGCCGGGGAGGCGCGGCGGATTCTCCACGAGCGCTACGGACCGGAGCGCCTGCGCTCGGAGCTCCGCTCGGCGCTCTTCTGAGCCGTCCGCCGTCTCGCCTTGACAGTGGGTGTAAGGTGGAAAGCCACTTGCCCCTGGCATGGAGCGAGGGAGCGCCCGGAAGGAGGTTCGACCATGCGTCTGCGACAAGCTCCCCAGCGACTGCTGCTGGGCCTCGGCCTGGCGATTCTCCTGCCCTCGTCGGTGCTGGCCGTCGGGGCGGCTGCGACCCGCGACGCGGCCCGCGCGGTCGTGGCCGGGGGCACGCTCCTCGTGGAGGGAGTGCCGGATGTCGTCTCCGGCGAGCGGATCGACCTCGAATTGAGACGCTTCGACCTCTTCTCCCCCGAGGCGCGCGTCGTCGTGCACGGCGCGGACGGTGACCGGACCCTGCCCCCGCCCGCGACTCTGTTTTTCCGCGGCCGGCTCGCGGGGAGAGCGGAGTCGCGCGCGCTTCTGATCGTGCACGAAGACGGCGAGCTGCGCGGGGTGGTCGCCGACGGCCCCGAGGTGCGCATGCTCGGCCAGGACTCCGAGCGGGCCCGCTCCGGGGGAGGTCTCGAGGCGCGGCGGGTGGACGCCATCGACCTCGGGACCCGCAAGCCCTTCCGTTGTGCCTTGGCCGAGCTCGGCGCGGCGGGGCGCGTGTTCCCGGAGGCAGATCCGGACGCCGAGGGTGACTCCGTCGTGCCGGAGACGCCGGGGTATACGGCGGTCTACGCGGTCGAGACGGACTTCGAGTTCTACTCGATCTTCAACAACAGCGTGGATGCGACCAACTACATCACCGATCTGATGGCTTTCGTCTCGATGCTGTACGACGACGAGATCAACACCACCGTCCGGCTGGGAACGATCAACCTGCGCACCACGGCGGCCGACCCCTGGACCCAGAGCTCCCCACTTTGCAGTCTCTTCGAGTACGGGCGCTACTGGAACAACAACTACGGCGCCATTTCACGGACCGCCGCGGTGATGCTCTCCGGCAAGAGCAACGGCGGTGGCGTCGCCTGGATCGGCGTTCTCTGCTCCGGGGCGTTCAACTACGATCACGGTGGCGCCTGTCCGGCCTTGAGCCCGCAGAGCTCGAATTACGGTGGCGCCTATGCCTACGTCGGGGACATCGACGGCAATTTCGATCTCTGGGACCCGCACGTGCTCTGGGACATCGAGGCGACGGCTCACGAGATCGGCCACAACTTCAACTCGCCACACAGCCACTGCTACGCGGGGCTCGGCGGGAACGCCAACCAGATCGACTTCTGCTACACGTCGGAGTGTGTGAGCGCGACCGCGAACTGCGGTAGCGACACCTGCGTCGGCTCGGGCTCGAGCGCGCACTGGCAGAGCACGAATTGCGCCTGCCCTTTCGGCAGCTCCGCGCTGCCGGGAGTCGGGTCGACCACGGGAGGCTCGGCCGGCCAGGGGGGAGGCACGATCATGAGCTACTGCCATCTCCTGAGCGGCGGCTTCGGCAACACCGCTCTCGACTTCGGAACCGGGCACGTCTACGGCATCGCGGCCTCGCGCGAAGCGGCGCGGATGGCGAGCTACGTCGTGGCCACGGCTCCGCCGGTGGGCTGCCTCGACTACATGACCGGCGCGCCCGTCTTCATCGACGGATTCGAGACCGGCAACACGAATCGCTGGGGCACCGACCAACCCTAGCCTGCCCGGGCCGAAGCGCGGAGGGTGCTGCGGCAGGGAGGGTCGAGCAGGCGCGCGAAGAGCGCCGCCTCGACCCGGCGCGCTTCCCGCGGCTCGTACCGCTGGCGGGCGACTCCGGCGAGGAATCCGTACCGGAAGAGGGCGAGCAGCAGAGGTTCGGCTTCGGCGTCGGAGCCCGCGTCGAGCCCTTCGGCGAGCGCGAGCGCCTCTTCGAGCCGCTCGGGAAGTCGTTCCGCGAGGGCGCGGAGCCTCCCCCGTCCGATCCGCTCCAGCACCCAGCTTCGCAGGCGCAGGGCCGACAGCAACGCGAGATCGAGATCGCGCTCGGTCGCTGGGTGCTTGCGGATCAGCAGGTGAGCCATCTCGCCGCACCGCAGCTGGCGCGCGAAGAACGCGCGGGCATCGTAGTGATGCCAGTGCCAGGCGAGCGCCGGTGCGAGGTAGCGCAGCTTGAGGCCATGCCGCGCCAGTCGGAAGGCGAGCTCGGCGTCTTCGAAGGCTGCGGCCGGGAAGTCCTCGCTGAACGGACCGGCCTCGCGCTCGAGCAGCCGACGCGGAAGGGAGACGTTCGAAGTGTAGAAGTGGCGGTAGTCGTACTCGTCGCCGTCGCGAAGGTAGTGGAAGCTGAACTGCTGCGCGCCGCGGCCCGAGACGTGCCGCATGGTGGCGGTCGTCGAGAGCGCGCGGGGCCAGTCGATGCGCCCGAAGAAGGCCACGGTTCCGTTCTGGAGCCCGTCCTGCGCCGCGTGGTGCCGGAGGAGGAGGTCGGGCGCCGGCTCGATGTCGTCTCCCGTGAAGAGCACGAGCTCGCCCGAGGCTCGCGCGAGCGCCCGGTTGCGCGCCGCCGCGGGTCCCCGGTTGGCCTGCCGCTCGACGTGGAGAGGGAACCGGTCGCTCCGCCAACCCGACAGCCACTCGCCCGTTCCGTCGCGCGAGCCGTCGTCGACGACCAGCACTTCGAACGGCGGCGTCCCCGGCGCCTGCCGCCCGTATCCGTGCAGCGTTCGTTCCAGAGCCTCGCGCCGGTCGTGGGTGGGGATGACGACCGAAAAACGGGGTGCGTTCACGAGGCCGCTCGCTGCCGGATCGCCGGGCGTCCGAAGAAGCCCCGGAGGTAGGCGCGGCGGCAGAGGCGATCCCAATCGCGCGTCGGAGGACGGAGAGCGCCCCAGCCCACGCGTCGCGCGCAATCCACGACGACCGGGAGCACCAGCGCCCACCAGGCGAGCGCCACGTGGCGGCGGACGGCGTCGCGCGCGGCGCGGCCGGCGATCGCCTGACGCGCCAGGAAAGGCTCGAGCTCGGCGTAGACGTGGTCGTGCCAGCAGAGCGCCGCGGCCGAGTAGCGGCTCGCGAAGCCGCGCCGCCGGAAACGCCATCCGAGCTCGGTGTCCTCGAAGGCGGCGTGTCGGAAGCGCTCGTCGAACGGCTCGGCCACGAACCAGGCGCGTGGCGCCGAGTAATTCGAGCCGAGCAGCGCGGTGAATGGGAGCTCGTCGCCGTCGCCGAGCCCGGCGAACCAGTGCTGCGGACCCGCCGGCGCCAGGAAGCGCATCAAGGGGGTGATCGCGAGCTCGGGATGCCACTCGATCCTACCTTGGAGCCCGCCGGTCGCCGCGGCGTGGCGCCCGAGGCAACCAACGGCCGGCGGCGTGTCGTCGCCGAGCAAGAGGACGCGCTCCGAGCGCGCCTCCGCGATACCCCGGTTGCGCGCCGCCGCCGGGCCCGCGGGAGCGGCGCGGAACAGCCGGAGCTCGAAGCGGTCCGCGTTCTCCACCGAAGCGAGATCGGGTGGCACGCGCGAGCCGTCGTCGACCACCACGACGTCGAGCCCCGCCGTCTCGTCTGCCAGCGCCCGCAGCGCGGCGAGCGTCCGCGCGAGGATCGCTGGACGATCCCGCGTCGGGATGACCACCGAGAGCGGCTGCAGCCGCGAAGACGCTGTCGGCATGAGGTTCGAGGGTATCACCGGCGCGGCGCGCTCTCCGTGAGGCGCGCCACCTCCGCGAGCCGCGAAAGCGCCGCGCGCCGGAAGGGGTGCTCGGACTCGATCAGCGCGCGATAGGCGGCCGCGGGACCGAAGCGGCTCGCGGCGAGCAGGGCGTGGGCGATCTCCGGGCACCCGAACTCGGGCGCCGAGCGGCGGAAGCGGGCGGCGAGATCGAGGGCGTCTTGTCCGCGCGCCGCGGCGCGGCCGAGCAAGCCCGGCGCGTGCCGCGCCACGACCCAGAGCGCTTCGTAGCGCATCCTCGCCTGCCCCTCGGCCGCGTCCGTCCCTTCGCGCAGCGTGTTGGCCGGATGCACCCGGTAGCGGACCAGCGGCTCTTCGACGACCGCGAGGCCGCGTTCCGCCAGGGCGAGGGCCAGGTCCCAATCGTGGCAGTAGCGCAGCGGTGGGAGCTCGACCTCGGGGAGGGCGCTCCTTCGCCAGGCCAGGTTCGAGGTGGTCGCGACGAAGTTGCCGGCGAGCAGCGCGAGGTCGGGTTGGTGGAGGTCGCCGAGGCTCGGCCCGGGCGACGGCTGCGGCCACGGTGGCAGGTCGCGCCAGGCGTGCTTCTCGCCGATCGTGGATCCCTCGGCGTCGATGATCTCGATCCAGGAACAGGCTCCTGCGATCTCGGGTGAGCGTTCGAGCGTCGCGACCAGGCGCTCGACGCGGGTCGCGGGAAAAAGGTCGTCCGAGTTCAGGATGAAGAGGTACGCGCCGCGCGCCAGCGCGAGGCCGCGCGCGATCGCTGTGTGCGCCCCCTGGTTCGATTGCTCCACCAGGCGAACCCTCGGATCGGCCGCGAAGTCGCGGAGCAGCTCCGGGCTGCCGTCGCTCGAGCCGTCGTCGACCACGACGACCTCCAGCGCGGGGTGAGTCTGGGCGAGCGCGCTCGCGATCGCCGCGCCGACCCAGCGGCGATGGTTGTAGGAAGGTACGACGATCGATGCGAGCGGCCCGGTCACGTGCCGGTCCCCCCGAAGAGCGCCGCGTCGGTTTCGGCGACGCAGCGGGCGAGGGTGTGCCGTTCGGCGACGGTTCGTGCCGCGATCTCGCCGGCGCGCCGGCGTGCCCCGGCCTCGAGCAGGCCGCGCAGCGCGCGCTCGAGCGCGTCGAGGTCGCCGACGGGTGCCGCCGCGCCCCCGCCGGGCGAGAGCAGCTCGGGGATCTCACCGACCGCGGTCGCGACCGCCGGGCGCCCGCGCGCCATCCCCTCCAGCAGGAAGAGGGGAAGTCCCTCGTGCTCGGAGGTCAGGAGACAGAGGTCGACGGCGTCGAACCAGCGCGCGGCGTCGCTCGCGAGCGGGCGGCGCGCGAGATGCGGAATCGGAGCGCGCGCGAGCTCGGCGTCGACGGCGGCGTCGAGCGGCCCCCCCCCGATGACGAGGAACCGTGCCTCCTCGGGACGGAAGCGCCGGGCGAGCGCCAGGATGTCGAGCGGGCGCTTCTGCGGGTGGAGACGAAGGAAGCTCGCGACGAGCGGTACGCCGTCCGGCACGCCGAGCTCGGCGCGCTCGGCGTGGCGCCCCTCCGCATCCTCGGGGGGCGGCGGCGCGATCCCGTGACGGACCACCGCGATGCGCTCGGCCGGAACGCCCCGGCCGCGCTCGAGCTCGTCGGCGATCGGGCGGTTGACGGCGAGGTGGCAGTCGATCGCGGTGACCTGCTCGGGGGTCAGGCGCCGGATCCAGCCCGTGCGGTGATCGAAGAGCTGTTGCACGATCCGCAACGTCGGAAAGCGCCGCCGCAGCTCGGGGAGCGCGTCGTAGAAGAAGGTGGTGCCGTTCCAGGAGACGAGAGTGTCCACGGCGTGGCGTTCGATCAGCGTCGCGACGAGGTCGAGCTGGAGCGGGCGCGCGAAGAGGTCCCCGAGCGGGAAGACCGGCGCCAGCGCCTCGGTCTCGGCGAGGCGATCGCCGAGCTCCCGACGGTGCGGCTCGGTGGTCGCGACGAGCAGGCGCCGCCGCTCGCCGAAGGCCGCGAGGTAGTCGAGAAGGAGGCGCTCGGCGCCGCCCACGGCGAGGAAAGGCAGGATGAGAAGGGCGCCGCGCCGCTCCTCCTTCGGGTGGGAGGGGAGTCGTCCGGCTAAGGGAACGGCCGGTGTCGGGAGCACACCGTCGGCCGGCGGCGCAGCGAGCAGATACCGGTCGCCGGCGACGGTCCAGGGCGCGGTCGGTGCCGCGACTTCCGTGCCCGGAGGGAACTCCAGCGCGCGACCCAAGCGGGGTGTCGTGGCGGGCTCCTGCCCTGGCTGGCGGAGCAGCAGGAGCCTCCGGTCCGCGGTGCCCACCCAGTCGAGCCGTTCGCCCTCGCCCGCCAAGAGGAGCGTTTCGAGTTCCGCGCGGCGCAACGGAGCGGCGGCGCCGGCGAGCGTGAGCGACCAAGGGGCTGCCTCAGGCTGCTCGAGGCTCCAGGCGGTCTCTGTCGAGCCTTCGAGTTGTGTCAACCAGCCGGCGCGATCGGAGTGCGGGGCGAAGTGGACGGAGAGGGCGACGCCGCGAAGGGGCGCGGGAGGTATCCCGGGCTCGGTGGCGACGGTGCGAAAGGGGGGCGCGCCGGCGGGCCGGAAGCTCCTGTAGCGGGCCATGGCGAGAGCTGTGCGGAGGCGACGGAGCCGGCCGCGAAGCGGCGCGGTCGCCTGCCAGAAGAAACCCTCCACGAGGCCGAGGAGGCGCCGACCGCTCATCGCGCGACCAGCGCCTTGCGGAAGAGCGCGCCGTACCGGTCGGCACAGGCGGCGACGCCGAAGTCTGCCGCCGCGGCCTCGGCCGCGCGCGCGGTGCTCGCGCGGAGGTCCCGGTCGAGCAGTGTCTCGAGCGCTCGCGCGATCGCCTCCACGTCCCCCGGCGGGCCGCTGACGAGACCCGCTCGGCTCGGCAGGAGGACGCGCCCGATGTCGCCCACGTCCGTGCCGACGAAAGGGCACCCGGCCTGCAGCGCTTCGAGCAGGAAGACAGGAAGCCCCTCGAAGTCCGAGACGAGACAGGCGACGTCCGCGGCCGTGAGGAGCTCGGGGATGTCGTCGCGGAAGGGGAGGCGCCGCGCATGGGGTGCGGCGGCCGCCGCGAGCGCGCGATCGAGCTCCCGCTCGAGGTCGCCTCCCCCGACCCAGAGGAGCTCGAACGGCCGCGCACGGAGCCGGTCGGCGAGCGTCACCCAATCGAGCGGTCGCTTCTGCGGATGGGCCCGCGCGGCGGTCAGCACCAGCAGCCGGTCGTCCGCGACCCCGAGCTCGGCGCGAATCCGCCGACGGGTCGCGGCCCGATCGGCCGCGGCCGGGAAGGCCCCCGGTGCCCGGCCGCAGGGCCAGAGCACCGGCGCCCGCTCGCGGGGAAAGGCGCGCTCGGAGGCGAGCGCCTCGGCGATCGGGTGGTTCTCGGCGACACACCAGTCGACCACGGACGGCAGGTCCTCCGTGTACCACTCGATGTAGCCCACCCGATGGTCGTAGAGGTGATCGACGAGCGGGAGATTCGGCCGGTCCCGTCGCAACCTCCGGGCGAAGTCGTAGAAGAGCGTCGTGCCGTTGGCGTTGTAGACGAGCTTGACGTCGAGCGAGTCGATCAGGGAGAGGAGCGCCCCGTACATCGCTCCGGGGTGGAGGAGGTCTCCCAGCGAGTAGAGGAGCGGGCTCACGGCGCGGAAGTCGCCCCGCCGGTCGCCGAGCTCCCGGCGGTGGGGGGCGAGGGTCGCGAAGACGAACTCGAATTCGCCGCGTTCCGCGAGCACTCGCGTGGTCTCGAAGAGCGTGTGCTCGGCGCCGCCCCGCGCGAGGAAGGGCGCGAGGACCAGGATTCGCGGGGATACGGATGGTGGGCCGACGCGCGTCAGACTCGACGCGTCCTCGACCCCCACTTCGAGCGGCTGCGGAAGGGGCTGGTCGCTCGAGTAGGCGCCGCGGCGCGCGCCGGCCGGGGCGTGCGGGAGGAAGACCGGGACGCCACCCGAGGCGAGAGAGACCGTCTTGACGAGAGCGCCGGGTGCCGAGGCACGGAGCTCACCCGATGCCGGATCGAACGCGAACTTGCCCGCCCGGAAGGCGACGACTCGCCGCGCCCCGCGAGAACCGCCGCTCTCGCCGCCGAGCTCGAGGTCGACGCGATCGATGGCCTCGCTCGCGAGCACCAGCAGACACGATTCGATCGCCGTTGCGGCGCCCTCGGGAAGCTCTTCGAGCCAGACCCGCCAGCGGGTCTCGGGCAGGTCCTCTCCGCGGGCGGTGCGGCCCTCGGGATCGAGGACCTCGGACGGCCCGCCGTCGGGCGCCAGCCGCGTCAGCCAGAGCGGCCGATAGGATTGAGACGCCTGCCAGCGCCGCGCCTGCTCGGCGTTCCAGGTTGCCGCTGGGGACAGCTCGACCCGCACGATGGCGTCGGAGGGTGCATGGCGCGCTCCGGTCCAGAGCCAGCGCGCCGGCTCGACGGCGGGCACGCCCGAGGAAAAGCGGCTGGCAACGGAGCGGCGAAGGTCCCCCAGGCGGCGACGGATCCTGAGCCACATCGGTAGGTCCTCAGACTAACATCCCGATCCTGGACCGACCGGGTGCGAGGTGGAGAACGGGTGAGCGAGCGCGGCGTCTACATCCTGGCGAACGACGTCACGGCGGAGTGGCTCGAGGCCTGCCTCAGGAGCCTGCGCCGCTTCGAGCCGGCTCTGCCGGTTTGCATCCTCCCCTTCGACGAGCGCATGGGGCGGGTCTCAGAGATCGCCGCGCGCTTCGGCGCAGGCGTCTGGGAGGATCCTGGCCTGCTAGAGCTCGACCGTCTCGGATCCGGGCTCGCCGACTCCTACGTCACGATTCGCTCTTTCAGGAAGCTCGCGGCCTTCTGGGGGCCGTTCGAGACCTTCCTCTACCTCGACGCGGATATCGTGGCTCTCGGGCCTCACCTCACACGCTGGCTCGAGGTCTTTCACGCCTCCGATGCCGACTTCGTCTACGTCGACTCCGACATGGACGAGGCCTTCCAGCCTGGCCCGCTGCGCGACTCCATGCGGGAGTCGGGATCACCCGGTTTCAACAGCGGTGTCTTCCTGGCGCGCCGAAGCGCCTTGAGCCGCGAGCGGATCGAGGCGGCGCTCGTCGCGGCGCGCGAGGTCGTGGGCGGTTTCTCGCGCCACGCCGAGCAGGCCTTCTTCAACTGGATCGTCGTCGTCGAGCGCCTGCGCCTCCGCTACCTGCTCGAGCTGCTCCCGGAGTACGCGACCACGAGCTGGTACCGGCAGGAGATCCGCCGCCGGGGTGAGACGTGGGTGCAGCGCTGGCAGGGCGCCGACCGGCCGTTCGGGGTCGTCCACTGGGCCGGTGTCTCGATTCCCTTCTTCGGGCAGCATCGCCTTTTTCTTCACTTCCGATGCCTCGGAGAACCCTGGAGCGTCCGTTGGGGCTACGCTCTGCGCTGGTATCTGGGTTGCGCGCGCAAGCGGCTCCGCGATCGGCGCGGGAGATGAGGCGTAGCGAAGCGCGCGTCGGGGCGCCGCGGGAGCGGCGTCGCGGCGGGCTGCGGTAGGCTCACGCGAAGCTCGCCGGTCGACCCACCGGATCCCACCATGACCGTGCCCAATCCCCTCGCCAAAGCCGATCGCCCGCTGTCGGCGCCCCAGGTCCTCTACCTGGCGCTCTCGACCAGCGACGTCTGCAACTATCGTTGCCGTCACTGCCACATCTGGCGTCACGAGCTCCGGAGCTCGGCCGTGACCGTCGCGGACCGCAAACGCTGGCTGGCCGAGTTCGCCGCGCTCAGTCCGGGCGGCGTCGTCATCCTCACCGGGGGCGAAGTGACGCTCGACTACGGCGAGCTCTTCGAGGTCGCGAGCGCGAGTCGGGCGCTGGGCCAGCGGCTCTTCGCGCTCTCGAACGGGCTTCTCGTCGACTCCTTCGAGCGCGCGCGCGGGATCGCGCGCTCCGGGATCACGCACATGGTGATCTCGCTCGACAGCCACCTTCCCGAGATCCACAACTACACGCGCGGCCGGGAGCGTGCCTTCGAGGAGGCCACCGGGGCGCTCCGCCTCCTCGTCCGGGCGCGCGACGAGGCGGCGAACGGGTTCCAGGTGCTCGTCTCGACGGTCCTCTTCAAGGAGAATCTCCCGCTGCTCCCCGATCTCGTGACCTTCTGTCGGGCTCTCGGCGTCGACCATCTCGACTTCCAGCTCCTCGGACCGACCTTCGCCAACGCACGTCCCGACCGGGACGTCTTCTTCGAGCGCCACTTCTGGCACACGGCGGTCGAGAAGGCCTCGGCGCGCTCTCTGTTCGAGCGCCTGTTGCCGGAGCTCGGGACGGACGGCTTCGTGGCCAAGAACGCGACCGATCTGCCGTGGATCCTGCGCTACGTCGAGGATCCGAGCTTCGAGACCAGCGTTCCGGTGTGCGGGTCGCACCATCGCAACCTGATCCTGGACGGCGACGGCAATGCCACGCTCTGTTTCAACGCGGAGGAGATTCTCGAAGTGCCGGCGATCGGCAATGCGCGGGCGAACGGTCTCGCGGAGATCTGGACGGGAGCACCCGCGGCGGCCGCCCGCGAGACCATGGACGGGTGCCGACGCGCCTGCGGCACGCTCAACTGCCATCGCCGCGAGGGAGGAACCGCCACTTGACCAGCAGGAGTAGCGGAACGCGCGATGGGTCGATGGCGGGACTTCGCGACACGGTGCTCGCCGTCGCTCTCGGCGGTCTTCTGGTCGGTTGCGGCGCGGAGGGGCCCCGAGGAATCACGCGCCTGATCGAGACCCGGGACGCGGAGCCCTTCGCGCGCGACGCGGTGAGCGCGAGCGTCGACGTCACCGCCGAGGTGGCGGCTGAGCTCGGCCGGCCGGCCGCCTGGCGAGTCGTCGGCGAGGCGCTCGAGCGAACGCGGCCGGACGGTTCGATCGAGCTCGAGAGCCCCGGCGGCGATCTCGGCTTGGAATGGAGTCAGGCGCTTCCGGCGCGGGACGTCGACGTGGTCGAAGTGGTCATGACCGGCCTTCAGCCGGCGGCGCTGCCGGAGCTCCGTTGGCGGGTCCGGGGCGCCGGCTTCTGCGACGAGTGCCGCGTGCGCCTGATGTGGCGAGACGGCGAAGGCGCGCGGCGGGATCGCTTTCGGTTCGAGGTGGGCGCGCAACCGTCCTGGAATGGCGTTGTCGAACAGCTTCAGATCCGGCCCACGAATCTGCGGAACAACCGAATCCGACTGGAGCGCGTCACGCTCTACCGGCGACGCCTCGACGAGGACAGGGTTTCCGCTCTCCGGGCAAGAACCGTGCTCTTCGCAGCCGCCGACGAGTATCGTCCCGCGGTCCTGTTGGAGCACGGTCGACCGCTCGCGACGCGCGCGACGATCGCCCGCGGAGACCGGCTTCGCTTCGGGCTCGCGCGCCCGGAGGGCGCGAGACAGAGCCTCGCAGTGCGCGTGGAAGCCCGCCAGGAGGGACAAGGGACCGTGGAGCTCGGCCGCGTCCGTCTGCCCCAGGAAGGTGCCGGATCCGGCTGGTTGGATTGTGATCTGCCACTCGACGGCTTCTCGCCGGGCGAGGTCGAGCTCTCCCTGGCGCTCGAGGGGGGAGCGGAGCTCGACGACCTGCGGGAGCTCGTCTTCCTCGGGACGCCGGAGATCGTCCACCGGCGCCCGCCCGAGAAACGGCTGAACATCCTCCTCATCTCGATCGACACGTTGCGCGCCGACCGTCTCTCGCTCTACGGCTACGGGCGACCGACCACGCCGCGCCTCTCCGCCTGGGTGGATCGCACCTCGGCCGTCGTCTTCGAGAAGGCGGTGACGGCCGCGGCCTCGACGCTTCCCTCCCACGCTTCGATGTTCTCGGGTCTCGAGGTGCTGCACCACGGCGCCTATCTCAGCTACGCGCTCAGCCCGCGTGTCGACGTTCTGGCCGAGATCCTCGCTGGAGCAGGCTACCGGACGCTCGCCGTGACCGGCGGCGGCTTCGTGCACCCGCGGTTCGGACTGGCGCAAGGTTTCGATCGCTTTCACGCCTGGCCTCGCGGACAGGTGGATGGCGGCGACGAGCTGGGCGAGGGCGTGAAGCGTGCGGGGCGTTGGTTGGCGGAAGCGGGCCCGGAGCCCTTCCTGCTCTTCTTCCACACCTACGAGGTGCACAGTCCCTATCGCGCCCGGCAGCCTCAGTTCTCGCAGTGGAGCCAGGCGAGCCCCTCTCTGGTGGTGCAGCCGTGGTTGCGGAAGGAGCGCGAGGAGGATGGCTACCTGAGCCACGATCAATGGCCCAGAGTCTGGGGGGACGGCGAGCCGCGGGATCTGCGCGCCGACGAGCGGCAAGTCGTCGATGCCCTGTACGACAGCGGCGTCGCCCGCGTGGACGGGGCGATCGACGAGCTGCTCCAGGCGCTGGCGTCGGCCGGTCACGCTGACGACACGATCGTGGTCTTCACGTCGGACCATGGCGAAGCTCTGGGGGAACGGGACTTCTTCAGTCACGGCTTCCTCTACGACCACAACTTGCTGGTGCCCCTCGTGGTGCGCGACCCCCGCCGCCAAGGGGGCGCCCTGAGAGTCGGGCGCCAGGTGCGGGAGATCGATATCCTGCCGACCCTCCTCGACCTGGCCGGGTTGCCGCCCCGGGCCGGTGTCGACGGTGTCTCGCTCGCCGGCTGGATCCGCGAGGGGAGGGGACCGGCGGGGCTCGAGGCTTGGAGCTACGCGCCGGAAACCAACCACGGGCTCTCGCTACGGAAGGACCGCGTGAAGCTCATCCTCCGCGACGCGGTGTTGCAGCCGCTCGTGGAGGATTCTCGCGAGGTCTACGCCCTCGATGTCGATCCGCGCGAAGAGAGGAACCTAGCGAGCCAGCGCGTGGCGGAGTCCGATGCCTTCGCGAGCGCCGCTTTCGCACGCCTCGGCGAAGCTCGGGATGGCGTGAGCATCGAATGGCGGAACGCGAGCGAAGCCTCCGTGAGCGGAGTGCTCGCCTGGGACGGGATGCGCCGCCACAACTCCAAGCTCCAATCGCCGACGAGCGCGAGTTTCCGGATGCGCCAGCCGGGCCGGCTGGAGTTCGCTCTCCCTCCCCGGTCGAGCGCCCGAACGCGTTTCATGACCCCCGCGGAACCGTTCCGCTTTCGCCTCGAGATCGAGGGGAAGCGGGGTCACGAGTGGAGCGGCGAGATCCCGGTGACGCGGCTCTGCGAGGGGCCGGTCGAGCTCGCGAAGGCCGTAACTGCACCCGCGAGCGTGGGGTGGCCGCAGGGTCTGGAGATTCTCGTGCGGGAGGCGGGGGGCTGCTCGGGAGAGCGGCGGAGCGATCGCATCGAGGATACCGAGCTCGCCGCCGGCCTGCGCGCCCTGGGCTATCTGCACTGACCCAGAAACAGCGAGGCCGGCTCCTCGGAGCCGGCCTCGTGGGTACTCCAGCTGCTGAATTCGATCTAGCGGTAGGACTCGTACTCGTCGAAGTAGAACGAGTGGCTACCGGTGTTGTTCGAGCCCTGGCCGTTGAGGGTGCCGAAGCGGGCGTTGTCGACCTGGTAGCCGTCGGTGTCGAGGTTGTTCTTGGTGCGGGTGAGCAGTCCGGTCGGCGTGCAGGTGCCGGCGTTCGCGAGACGGCGAACGACGAGCGTGCCGTTCGGGGAGGCGCCGGTATCGGTATCGGCCGTCCACTCGACCTCGTACTCACGGCTGCAGGGGGTGGTCACGGTCGTGAAGTAGGTGGCGCCGCCGAACTTGTAGGAGGCACCAGCGGCCTTGTCCCGGTACCAGAAGTTGAGCTGGTACTGAGCAGGCACGACGGAGGCGTCGTGACGGAGGAAGAGGATGACGTGCTGGCCGACCGCGCCGTTCGCGTCACCGACCGCGCCGATGCGAAGTGCCGTGTTGGGGGTCAGGTTGATGTCGTGCGGGTTGATCCAGAAGCGGAAGAGGAAGTGCGTCTCGTCGTTCGGGTGCTGGGAGACGACGAAGGCGTTCGTGCCCGAGCCGTCCAGGTTGACCTGCATGCCGAACGTCGTGCCGTTCATCGCTGCCGCGTTGGTCACCGTGACGGTCTCGACGGCCCAGGCGGCGCTGCCCGCCAGGACGAGTCCTGCGACGAGCGCCAAACCCAGCTTCATGCGATTGCTCATGCGACTGCTCCTTTCGGTTCGGGCGCTCGGGAACTCCGCAGATCCGGACCTCCGCTCGCCGCCATGGGTTACTTGAAGCCAGCCTACCACCGGCGCCTGCTCGGGGCGAGAACGCCCGCGCCTTGGAGCTCGCCGAGTGGCCTATCCCTTGTCTTGGGAGATGACGATCCGGGACGGATGTTACCGCCCGTCGAGCAAACTACAGGTAGCCCAGGGCCCGGAGCTCCTCGGTGAGCTCGGCGGGAACCGGTCCGGAAGGTCCTTGGGTTTTGGAATCAATAGGTTGCGCTCGTCGGAGGATCGCGAGGAGGGCCGCCAGCCGGCGGCGCTGGTCGCTTGCCAGGTCGTGCCGCTCCGCGGGATCGGAGCGCAGGTCGAAGAGCTCCGGAGGCCGCCCGAACGCTTCGACGGCTTTCCAGCCGTCGAGCAGGATCGCCGCGCTGTTGGGCCCATAGGCCGGCGACGCCGCGATCCGGGCGCGCGGCCGACAGTCGCTTCCGAGGCCCGCGAGCCGCTCGCCCAGGTCGATCCCCTGCTGGTGCGGCAGGGGGGGGAGGCCTGCGCGCGCGAGCAACGTGGGGGCGATGTCCAGGATCGAAGCCGGACAGGGGTCCCGCCGCCCCGGTTCGATCCCGGGTCCGACGAAGAGGAGCGGCACCCGCAGGAGCTCTTGATACATCGAGTGGCCATGGCCGATCCCCCAGAGCTTCCGTGGATCGTCGGCGCGCCGCCCCTCCTCCAGCACGTGGTCCCAGAACTCCTCGCCGTGGTCGGCGGTCACCACCAGCGTCGTGCGGCCGCGGAACGGGGGGCGGTCGAGCCGCGCGACCAGCCGCCCGAGCTCCGCGTCGAGGTAGCGGACGGCGCCATCGTAGACGGCGATGCGGTGCTCGCGAAAGGTCCGGAAACCGGGGTCCTCGAGGTCGGTGACCTGGCCATAGCTCCAATCGCTGTGCTCCCGTCCGTGGGGTCGCCCATCGCTCGCCGGAAAGATCTGGAAGTAAGGGTCGGGCGGCAGGTTGGGCTGGTGGGCGTCCATGTACTGGAGGTAGAGGAAGACGGGACGGGGGTCCGCCTCCGCGAGCCAGGAGAGGGCCTCGTCGGTCAGCCGCGTCGCGTCGATGCGCTCGACGTGAGCGTGCTCGAAACCGTCCTTGAAGCGGCCGTAGAGGAAAGGGTTCGCGGACAGAAGCCCGGTCCGGTAGCCGTTGCGGACGAGAACCTTTGCAAGGGTCGGGACGATCGGAGGGATCTGCGCCGGCGCCTCGCCTTCGCGGAGGAATCGCACGTCTCCCGCGGTCCCAGCGCCGTGACGGCGCGGCAGCAACGACGTGAAGAGGCTCGCGACCGAAGGGACCGTCCAGGGCGAGGTGGCCACCGTGTCCGCGAAGAGCGCGCCACGCGCCGCGAGGGCGTCGATGGTCGGGGTCGTGTCGCGGCCGTATCCCCAGGCGCCGACGTGGTCCGCCCGCAGCGTGTCGACGCAGACCACGATCAGATGTTGGGGAGGCTCGGGTGGCGACGGCGGCGGAGACGCGCACGCCGCGAAGGCCGGGAGAAGAACCCACGCGGCCCGCCTCGGGAGGTGGCGCATCAACGGCCCGCGGTCTCCCGATCGAGCTCGGATTGGCGCGCCCGGCGCAGCTCGCAATCGACGCAGCGTCCAGTCGGCTCGCCCCGCGCCAGCGACTCGCGCAGCGCGCGCCAGGGAGCGTCGCGGAAGAGGGAGAGCAGGTCCGGGGACTTCGGATCCACGGTTCCGAGAGGGATCTCCTCGCAACAGGGGCTCACCCGCCCATCGGAATAGAGCGACATCGCCTCGAAGGGGAAGTGGCAGACCCAGAGGCGCCCAGCGGTGGGAGCCGGATCCGCGGCGGCGCCTCTCCCGCGATCGACGAGCGGGGAGACCGGGAAGTCGGGCGGGACCGACACGCGGAGGCCTCGCTCCGCCCCCTTGGACCGGAGGCGGGCGAAGACCGCGTTGGCCTCGCCGCGATGGTGCTCGAGGGCTTGCGTCGCCTGCTCGGGGACGTTCGGCCGAAAGAGCCTGAATTCGAAGCGGCGGACGCCGCGCGCCTCCAGCTCGAGGAGGGATTCGAGGTCGTAGAGGTTGTCCCGGAAGCAGGTCGCGAGCACGAAGACCTCGATCTCCCGCTCCGGGTTCCTCGCCCGGGCCTCCTCGATGAGCCGCAGGTTCCGGTCGATGCGCTCCCAGGGGAAGTGGCGGACCCGCTCGAAGGCGGCGCCCACGCCCTCGAGCGAAACGCCCAGCTCGGTGCAGGCCCGGACGATGAGGTCGGCACGGTCCGCGTCGAGCACGGTCAGGTTGGTGACGAGCTCGAGATACTTGGGCTGGGTCGCGAGGACCGCCTCGAGGAACCGGTCGAAATGCCGCGACGTCAGCTGCTCGCCGAGGTCGGTCCCGCCCAGACGCAGGCTCCGGACCGACGGGAGGATCTCGCGGATGACGTGGTCCACGAGCTCGACCGGCGTTTCGGAGGCGCGCACGTCGAACACTCCGCGGGGACAGTGGTCGCACCGCAGATTGCACTTCCCGGTCAGGGAGAAGAGGAACTTCTTCGGCGGCTGCTGGCCGCTCGTGTCGGTCAGGTCGGTGTCGTCGTCGGCGTACCAGAGGCCGCGGGTTCGCGGAGAGGAGTCGGACATGTCGGGTCGTGGCCGCGCGAGGGCTCGCGCGCAGTCTCCGTCAAAGGGCGTGCGATCGCAAGCGTCGCGACCGGCGCGGAGGATCCGAGCCGCGGAGCTCCGAGGGCCTAGCGGTCGCTCCGTCGTGCCACGAACAGGGTGTTGAAGCGACCCAGGTAGCCATGGCCGCGCGACCAGAACTCGATCGCGGTCGCGTGCTCGAATCCGGCCGCGCGCGCCTGGTCGAGCAGTTGCCAACCGAAGCGATGGTAGGCGAGGCAGCCGTCGTTCGAGAGTGGATCCCCGTGAAATTCGGGCGGGAGGTGGTGCGTCAGCACGCCCGCCTCGTCGACGGTCGCGCGCACCTGGTTCGTTTCGCGCTCGGGATAGAAAGGCACGGAGAAGAGCAGCGTCCCGCCGGGCCGGAGCACTCGCTGGCACTCGGCGAGCGCACGCTCGATGTGTGGAACGTGCTCCAGCACGTCGAGTGACATCACGATGTCGAAGGACTCCGAAGGATAGGTGAGCCGCTCGAGGTCCTCGTTGCGGTAGCCGAGCTCGTTGGCTCGACCGAGGGGGATCTCGTCGCCGAAGAACTCGCTCCCCTCGAGATTCGTGTAACGCCGCGACATCGCGTTGAAGATCGGCGTGCAGTGCTCGGTCATGTAGATCGCGGGGGAGCTCGCGGGCACGACGAGAGCGCTTTCGAGGAAATGAACCGCCGCGCGCATCCGGTTGTTGAGCCGGCAGCTCGGGCAGCGAAGATGCTCGCGCCAATTCGGTTTGTCGACGCCCTCGATGAGATAGGAGTAGTCGACGTGCAGCTGGCTGAAGCGGGCGCAGACCCAGCAGTAGCCGGGGACGTGAAACTCACCGTCTCCGCTCGCGAGGCTCGCCTCGACGGCACGCCGGTGAAGTTCTTCGCCGTGGAGGATCGTCGCGAGCTCCCGATGGCTGCGGAGACTGTCCACCGCGATCCAGAGCGGCTCGAGCGGCTCGCCGCGGCCGCCGAACCCTCCGCTCCGTCTCCGGCGCCAGAGCGCGAAGCGACCGGCGAGAGAGCCGAGGTCGTCGGGTTGTCGGGTGAGCCGGGCCAGGCGATCGCGCGAGGCCTGGTGCCGGGGTAGCGAGGAAGGAGAGACCGGCGTCACGTGGATCGCGTGGAGTCCTGGGCGCTCGGGCGCGCGATCGTCTCGCGCGCTCGTCGCCCGGGCGGGGGGAGAGTATCGCAGTGGCCGCGACGAATCGGCCCCCGGGGCACCCTCGCGGCGTAAGATTCGGTCCCGCGTGAGAATTCTGATCGTCATCGACGAGCTCGCGGACACGAGCCTCGACGCCACTCGGGAAGGAGTGGCCCGGCGCGCTCGCCTCGCCTCCGCCGCTGCCTCCGGAGCCGAGCGCGCGATCCTGGTGCGGGCTGCGACCACTCGCGGAGAGCGCTTCGACGGCCTGCCGGGGCTCGAGCGCGTGCTCGAAATCGAGCCCGCGGAGCTGCTGAACCCGGTGGTGCTCGATGGCATCGTGCGGGAGCTCGCGCCGCGGGCGCTCGTCGCGAGCGGCGTCCTGGCGGCGGTCGTCGCGGGACAGCTCGCCAAGGGGGTTCCGAGGTGGATCGATTTCGACGTCGATCCGTTCGCTCTGCCGCCCTGGGCGACTGCGCAGGGTGAGGCCGATCCCGAGAGTTGGTACTTCCATCGCCTGCTCTGGGCGCTCGACCAGGCCGACGCGATCTCGGCGGCGGATCCTGGCGTTGCGGTCCGCCTCGAGTCCGCTCTGAAGATCCGGCGCCGGATCGCGGGAGCGGAGGCGGCGGTGCGGCGGATCGACGCGGAGGGCGGGCTCGAAACGCTGCGGTCGTGGTGCGACGATCCGCGGCCGCGGCCGCTCGCGCCGCGGATCGTGGGCCAACCGGAGATCGCCGATTTGGCGCGGCTCGCGGCGTGCGAGGCGCAGGGCCTGCGGGCGCGGAGGGCGCTCCCGTTTCGCCTCCGCGAGGGCGTCGCCCGCGGCGCGCGTCGCCTCGCGGCGGCGGCCGGAACGGGAGTGGACCGCGGCCGCGCGCTGGTCGAGAGCCCGTTCCTGCTGGCGCGTGCGGCGGCGCTCGCTCTCACCGCTCGGCGAGGTTCCGCGCCGTCGCGGCAGGTGAGCGAAGCTCCGGCGACACCGCCGCGCGGGAGGCGACCGCGCGTTCTCGTCGTCATGCCCTATCGCCTCTTTCCCCCCCGGCACGGCGGCGCGACCCGTCTGCTGGCGCAGCTCGAGGAGCTCGCCTCGTCCTGCGAGCTCCACCTGCTCCGCCTCGATCAGCGGGGGGAGAGCCGGATCGAGCGCGACGCGCTCGAACGTCTCTGTCGCCGCGTCGAATTCCACCATTGGCAGGTTCCGCCACGGGCGGCGCCGCGCGCGGGGAGCCTGCCGCCGAACGCCTGGGTCTTCGCCGACGAACGTCTCGCCTGGCGCATCCGCCGCTGGGTCTCGAGCGAAGAGATCGACGTCGTGCAGCTCGAGTGCGCCGAGATGGCGCAGTATCTGCCTGCGGCGGCGCCGGCGCGGACCATTCTGGTGGAGTACGACGTGGCGTTTCGCTCGCTGGCGCGCCGGCGGCGTCTCGATCTCGCGCGGCGGTTCGGGGACGCCTCCTTCCAGGGGAGCACCTGGCGGGACGTGCTCCGCCTCTTTCGCTACGAAGCGGCCTGGACGCGGAGGGCGGACCAGGTCCAGCTCGTCTCCGAGGAGGACGCGGCGGCGCTCGCGCGCTATCAGCACGACGGCGCGCACCGATTGCGCGTCGTGCCGAACGCCGTCGCGATCCCTTCCGCCCCCGCGGCCGAGCCGCCGTCCCGGCGCGCGAACGCGCTCTTCGTCGCCAACTTCGAGCATCTGCCGAATCGCGACGCGGTCGCGTGGCTGCTCGCGGAGATCTGGCCGCGGGTGCGCTCGCGCCTGGGCGCGGCCGGTCTCACCCTCGCCGGCGCCCGGATGCCCTCGGAGATCGCTGCGCAGGACGGACGCGACGGGGTCGCGGTGGTGGGGGAGGTGGAGGACCTGACGGCCCTCTACCGCAGGCATCGGGTGGTGGTGGTGCCGTTGCGTGCCGGCTCCGGCACGCGTCTCAAGATCCTCGAGGCCTTCGCGGCGGAAACGCCGGTGGTCTCGACGCCGCTCGGCGCCGAAGGGCTCGCGGTGGAGCCGGAGCGACACCTCCTGCTGGGCGAGACGGCCGAGGCGTTCGCCGCGGAGGTGGCGCGGGTGCTCGAGGAGGATGCCCTCGCCGACGCGCTCGCCGCTTCGGCTCGCGAGCTGGTCGGCTCCCGCTATGACGTGCGGCGGATCGCCGGTCAGGCGCGCGACGCGGTCTGCGAGCTCGCCACCGGCACCGGGCGGTCGGAGCGCCGCCCGCGCGAGGCCCCTTCGACGGGGCCGGCGCTGGACCTCTCGATCGTGATCCCCACGCTGCGCGGGGGGGCCTTGCTGCGGCGGACGCTCGATGCCATCGCGAGCCAGCGCTCGGCGCGTGCCTTCGAAGTGGTCTGCGTCGACTCCGGCTCCCCGCCGGAGGACCTCGCGTCGATCCGCGAAGCCGGCGCGCGCCTCGTCGAGATCCCGCCCTCCGAGTTCGACCACGGGTTGACGCGGGATCTCGGTGCCGCGCGAGCGCGCGGGCGAGTCCTCGTCTTCCTCAATCAAGACGCCGTCCCGGCGGACGAGCTCTGGCTCGAACGCCTGACGGCGCCGCTCTTCGCTCCCTTCGCTCCGGCGGCGGTGCAAGGGGGGATTCGCGAGTTCCCGGCCGCGGACACGCTCGCGCCTCCGCGCTTCTACTGGGACTCGGGAGGGCCCCGGTTCAACTTCACGCGCGAATCGCGGGGATGGATCGCGCGTCACGGGGGCATCGGCTTCTCGACCGTCAACTGCGCCATCCGGCGGGATGTCTGGGAACGCATCCCGTTCGGCTGGATGCCGATCCTCGAGGACAAGCTCTGGCAGGGAAAGGCCGCCGAGCGCGAGCTGCGGATTCTCGACGTCCCGGAGGCCGCGGTGCTGCACACGCACCACTACGATCTCTCGGGGCTCCTGCGGCGGTCGCGGGCGGAGGGCGAAGGGTGGCGGCGGCTCGGCGAGCGCTACCGATTGCGGGACGCCCTGGCCGACGCGCTCTCGTCCGGTGTCTGGCGGGACTGGCGCGCCGGGGCGCGATCCGGAGGGTTGCGCAACGGGGCGGAGTGGCTCTTCCCGTTGGTTCGGCCCTGGGCGCTCTGGCTGGGGAATCGGGCCGCCGGGCGCGAGATCCGATGAGCCTCCGGCGGCCGCGCCTGCTCCTCGTCACGCCGCACCCGATCTGGCCGCCGACCCATGGCTGGGCGGTGCGGCTCTGGAACCTGCTGCCGCGGCTCGCCCGCGAGTTCGAGATCCGGGCGCTCGTCTTCAGCGGCGGCACGGACGACGCGGGGCAGCGCCAAGCGCTGGCGGCTTGGTGCTCCGAGGTCTACTTCCAGCAGTTTCGCGCTCCCTCCCTCCAGGACGCGGCCCTGCCGGTCGCGGCAAGGCACCTCGTCTGGCCGGAGCTCGGCGAGCGCGTGCGGGCCCTCCTCTCCGCGCACCGCATCGACCTGTTGCAGCTCGAAGGCACGGAGCTGGTGGGCCTGCTGCCGTCGCTTCCGGGCGTCCCCGTCGTCGTGACCGCGCACGATCTCGGTTTCGAGACCCAGCTGCGACGCTGGTGGGCTCGGCTCGGCCGCTACGGTGCGGGGGTGTCCCGGGCGCCACGCCTCGGCGCCTGCCTAGAGCTCGCGCGCTACGAGCTCGCCGGGCTCGCGCGCGCGGATCAGATCCACTGCATGTCCGAGGCGAACGCGAGACTGCTGGGACGCGCCGCACCCGGCCTGCGGGCGAAGGTGAGGGTGGTCCCCAACGGCGTCGACACCGCGGCCATGACGCCGCCCGGGGACGCGGCGAGAGCGCGCCGCGACGTCCTGCTCCTCGGGAGCTTCCCGCACGCTCCGAATCTCGACGCCGTCGAGTTCTTCCTGGCGGAGATTTGGCCCCGCGTTCGCCGGGCCCTCCCCTCGGCCCGCGTGACCCTCGCGGGCGCTTCGCCGCCGGATTGGATCGCCGCCCTCGACGGCGAGGAAGGGGTCGTCGTCGCCGGCGAGGTGGCCGATGTGCGCCCCCTGCTCTGGCGGCACGCGGTGCTCGCGGTGCCCCTGCGCGCGGGCTCGGGGACGCGCATCAAGATCCTCGAAGCGATGGGTGCCGGACTGCCGGTGCTCGCGACGCGCATCGGCGCCGCGGGCCTCGGGGCGAAGGCCGGCGAGGCGATCGAGATCGCCTCCGGCGCGTCGAGATTCGCGGCCCGCTTGATCAGGATGCTCGGCGATCCGGAGGGCTCCGCCGGGCTCGCCCGGCGCGGCCGGGAGTTCGTCATCGCGCGCTACGACTGGGAGCTGGTGACCCGTCGCTGCGCGACGGCGCTCGGCGAGCTGCTTCCGGCCGCCGCCTCGCCCGAGATGCCAGAGCCTGCGCCGTCCGCGGCGCTCGACGCGCCCGTCGACCTGATCGTGCCCTGGCGGCCCGGGGCGTCGATGGCTAAGGGCCTTTGCGAAAGCCTGCGCAGCCTCGACTACCACCTGCCCTTCCGCGTGCGGTTCGTGGCGGCGGCGGAACCCCCCGCGTCCCTGCGCGCCGAGACGAGCGCGCACGGTTTCGAGTGGGAGCTCTTCGATCGTTTCCCGGCGAGCCTCGGAGAGCTGCTGGATGCGGCGATCGAAGCGTCGCGAGCGGAGCTCCTCGCGATTCTCGATCCGCGCGACGTCCCGACCTCCGCGTTCTGGCTCGGTCACCTGCTCTGGGCGCTCCAGCAGCCGGCGCCTCCGGCGGCCGTGCTGGGAGAGATCCTCGCGCCCGGAGCTTCGCCCGTCGACCGGGAGTCGATCGCGGCGGGCGAAGGGTTCGCGTTCCGGTTCTCGAATCTGGCGGTGCGTCGCGCGGTCTGGAGCGCGCGTCCCTTCGGCGCCAGGGCCGACGCGGAGCGCCGGTGGCCGCAGGCCGTCGTCGGGGCGCATCTGTTCGTGCTCTCGTCGCCGGATGCCCCGGTGGAGCGCTCCGAAGACGCATCGCTCACCGCGACGGTGGAGCTGACCGCAGGGTCCCGGATCGAAGCGAGCGTGGTGGTATGCACGCGCGAGCGCGGAGCCGCGCTCGCGGAGACGCTTCGGGCGATGGCCCGCCAGGAGGCTCCCTTCCCGTGGGAGCTGCTGGTCATCGACAACGGCTCACGCGACGGATCGCTGGAGTTGGCGCGAGCGCTCGAGCGCGAGCTCGCGCCGCGGCTCAGGGTCGTGTCGGAGCCGGTCCTCGGCCTCTCCACGGCGCGGAATGCCGGGATCCAGGCCGCGCGGAGCGACCGCATCCTGTTTCTGGACGACGACGCGGTGCCCTGGGAGGGCTGGTTGACGGCGCTCGCGGCAGCGCTCGACGAGCCCGAGGTCCTCGAGGCAGGAGGACCCATCGAGCCGGCGTGGATGGGAGCTCGTCCCGTCTGGCTGGAGGATCGCTATCTCCCTTACCTCTCCTCCTGGGACCGGGGGGCGGAGGCGCACGATCTGCGCTACAACGAGCTTCCGCGCGGCACGAACATGGGCTTCCGCCGCGAGGCTTTTCTGCGCTGCGGGGAGTTCAGCCGCCATCTCGGACGCCGGGGCCGATCGCTGCGCTCCTGCGAGGAGACGGAGCTCGGATTGCGGTTGGAGCGCGCGGGTGCGCGGGTCCGCTACGCACCGGCGGCGGGAGTGCGGCACCGGGTCGAGGCCGGGCGCCTCAGCGAGCGCTGGATGGTGGCGCGCTTCGCGGCGCAAGGGGAGTCGGAGGCGATCGTCGACTGGATGCACTGGGGGCTCTGGGGGCTCCGCCAAGGGACTCGAGCGGCCCGCGAGAGGCTGGCCACGGCGGCGCTCGAGCAGGGTCCGGGCGCTATTCTCTGGGGCAACTGCCACCGTGCCGCGGCGCGGGCCTACCTCTGGGGAGCGGTGCTGGCGCTCCTCACGGTGCCTCGGCTTCCCTCCGCCTGGCTCTCCGGCGAGAAATCTTAGCTCCGCAAGCGAAGATCCTGTCCCCTCCCCCTTGACAAGCCCGTCCGGAGGCGACTATCTTGTTAGCACTCGCCGCCGCCGAGTGCTAACAGCTTCCGGCGCGGCCCGACAACGCCAACCGAAGGGCAGACAAGGAGGATGTCGCAGTGAAGATCCGACCTTTGCACGACCGCGTGGTGGTCAAGCGACTCGAGACCCAGGAGCAGATCCGGGGAGGCATCATCATCCCGGACACCGCCAAGGAGAAGCCGCAGGAGGCCGAAGTGATCGCCGTCGGCCCCGGCAAGGTGAACGACGAGGGGAAGCGCTCCCCGATGGACGTCAAGGCCGGGGATCGCATCCTGATCGGCAAGTACTCGGGCTCCGAGATCAAGATCGACAACGAGGAGCTCGTGATCGTCCGCGAGGACGAGATCCTCGCCGTGCTCGAGAAGTAAGACCCCAATTCCAACGACTACGAGACTCAGGAGAGATCGAAGATGCCTGCCAAGCAGATTACCTATTCCGAGGAGGCGCGCGGCGCCATCCTGCGCGGCGTCAACAAGCTCGCCGACGCGGTCAAGGTGACCCTCGGCCCCAAGGGGCGCAACGTCGTCATCGAGAAGAAGTTCGGCTCCCCGACGATCACGAAGGACGGCGTCACCGTCGCCAAGGAGATCGAGCTCGCCGACGCGCTCGAGAACATGGGCGCCCAGATGGTGCGTGAGGTCGCCTCGAAGACCTCCGACGTCGCCGGCGACGGCACCACCACCGCCACCGTGCTCGCCCAGGCGATCTACCGCGAGGGCGCCAAGAACGTCACCGCCGGCGCCAACCCGATGGAGCTCAAGCGCGGCATCGAGCTGGCGGTCAAGGCCGTCGTCGAGCAGATCGACAAGATCTCGAAGCCGGTCGAGGGCAAGGAGATCGCCCACGTCGGTACGATCTCGGCGAACAACGACGAGGAGATCGGCAAGATCATCGCCGAGGCGATGGAGAAGGTCGGTAAGGACGGCGT
This sequence comes from uncultured Thermoanaerobaculia bacterium, assembly GCA_964476605.1. Taxonomy (GTDB): domain Bacteria; phylum Acidobacteriota; class Thermoanaerobaculia; order Multivoradales; family JAGPDF01; genus JAGPDF01. The sequence goes on from CAYZBH010000001.1 coordinate 142,997, forward strand.
GATCACGGTCGAGGAGGCCAAGGGTCTCGAGACCAACCTCGAGGTCGTCGAAGGCATGCAGTTCGACCGCGGCTATCTCTCCCCCTACTTCGTGACCGACGCCGAGCGCATGGAGGCGACTCTCGAGAACGCCAAGATCCTCCTCTACGAGAAGAAGATCTCCTCGATGAAGGACCTCCTGCCGATCCTCGAGCAGGTCGCCCGCCAGGGCAAGCCGCTCCTGATCGTCGCCGAGGACGTCGAGGGTGAGGCGCTCGCCACGTTGGTGGTCAACAAGCTGCGCGGCACGCTGCAGATCTGTTCGGTCAAGGCCCCGGGCTTCGGCGACCGCCGCAAGGCCATGCTCGAGGACATCGCGATCCTGACCGGCGGCAAGCTGATCACCGAGGATCTCGGCATCAAGCTCGAGAACGTCAAGTGGGAGGACCTCGGCGAAGCCAAGAAGATCGTCGTCAACAAGGACGACACGACGATCGTCACCGACGTCGACGACAAGAAGCGCCGCGAGGCGATCGCCGGCCGCGTCAAGCAGATCCGCACCCAGATCGAGGAGACGACCTCGGACTACGACCGCGAGAAGCTGCAGGAGCGGTTGGCCAAGCTGGTCGGCGGCGTGGCGGTGATCAAGGTCGGCGCCGCGACCGAAACCGAGATGAAGGAGAAGAAGGCCCGCGTCGAGGACGCGATGCACGCCACGAAGGCGGCGGTCGAAGAGGGCATCGTCGCCGGCGGCGGCGTCGCCATGCTGCGCGCCATCGAGGCGGTCGACAAGATCAAGGCCGAAGGGGACGTCGCGGTCGGCGTCAAGATCGTCCGCCGCGCGCTCGAAGAGCCGGCCCGCCAGATCGCCGCCAACGCCGGCGAGGAGGGCTCTGTGGTGGTCCGTCAGATCTTCGCCGAAAAGGGCAATGTCGGTTTCAACGCCGGCACCGGCAAGTTCGAGGACCTCGTCAAGGCCGGCGTCATCGATCCGGCGAAGGTGGCGAAGACCGCGCTGGTCAACGCCTCCTCGATCGCGAGCCTGATGCTCACCACCGAGGCGATGGTCTCCGAGATCAAGGAGAAGGATAAGGCTCCCGCGATGCCCGGTGGCCCGGGCGGCATGGGCGGGATGTACTGATCGGCGACCGCCGATCAGTATCCTGAGCCGCGCAGCGGCGAAGGATCCCGACGTTGGAAATCCAGGGCCGGCGAGGCGACTCGCCGGCCCTTCGTTCTTTGGCTTTCGGGGAGCCGCCGTCAGCCGGCGAGGCGACGGGTGAGCTCGTCCGCGAGGCGGAGCGCGAGCGCGACCAGGGTGAGGGTCGGATTCCCCGAGCCCGCGGAGGGGAAGACCGCCGCCCCCGCGACGTAGACGTTGTCGGCTCCGAAGACACGACAGGCCGGGTCGACGACGCCCAGAGCGGGATCGGCCGCCATGCGGCAGCTCCCGGCGGGGTGAAACCAGGTGCGCTCGACTCCCGGCTCCTCGGCGCCCGGTGGAAGGAACGCCCGAACGAGGCGCCGTTGGACCTCGAGCGCTCGCGCGATGGTCCTCCGGTCGAGATCGGAGAGGGCGAAGCGGAACCCGAGAGACGGCGCGCCCGTGGCGCCCGACGCCGCGCGCCACTCGAATCGGTTGGCGCGGCGAGGCTCGACCTCGGTCATCGCGTCGATGGAGACGCGATCGCGATGGAGGTGCAGATCGAAGCTCGCCGCGAGCAGCCCCTCGGCGCGCAGCCGCGGCGTGAGCGAGTTGGAGCGCATGAGCCCCGGCCAGCGCGCGACCGCGTCCGGGTTCTGGAGCTGTGACCGGAAGCGCGGATGCGCTGTCACGTGGGCTCCGAGCAGACCGCTCGCGTTGCCCAGGCCGTCGGGATGCGCGGAGTCGCGCGTCGCGAAGAGCAGGCGCGGGATCTCCGCGGGACCGGCCGCGAGCACGAAGGCACGCGCCGCGAGCGAGCGACGCGAGCCGTCCGCGATCTCGACCTCGAGCTCGCGAACGCGGTCCCGCGAACCCATGCGCAGGCACAGGGCGCGGTGGCCGGCGAGGAGCGTGGCCCCGGGTCGCGACTCGAAGCGCGGGATCTCCGACTCCGCGAGCCGCACCGGCGCCCACTTCCCGCTGCGCATGGTGAACGGAATGCGCTCGAAGCGCAGCCTGGGATCGGCGAGCAGGTCGTCCGGGAGCGTCGCTCCCGGGATCTCGTGGGGATAGTGGCAGGTGCGCGGGAAAGGCGACGCGGGGTCCGGAGCCTCGCCGGCCGCTCCGAGCAGCGTCTCGGCGTCGCAGTAGTAGGGCTCCAGCGCGCCGTAGTCGAGCGGCCAGGGGGCGCTCGGGGAGCCGTCGGGTCCGGCCTCGAAGTCCGACGGGAGCAGGCGGCTGACGACGCCGTTCCAGAGCCAGCTCGTGCCGCCGACCGCGATCGTTCGCGTCTCTTCGATGCGCAGGCCGTCGGGTGAAGCCTCCTCGATCGGCATACTCCGGAGCGCGAGGTCGCCGGGTGCGTCGGATCCTCGGCGGGCCGCCGCCTCGACGATCGCGACGCGGAGGCCACGGTCCAGGAGTCGCTGCGCGAGATAGGTTCCGGCGAAGCCCGACCCGACGATGCAGACGTCGAAATCCGCGCCGCCGAGCATCGAATCGAGACGGCCGCAACCGGCCGCGGCTCCCGCGAGCGTGCCGGCGCCGACTCGGAGGAAGTGCCGCCGCGTCCAGGATTTCATCGCAGGGAGAATGCTAGCCAGAGAAGGGCCAGAGAGGCGACGACGGCGGCGGCGCCCTGCCAGGCCCGCAGGCCCCAGCGCCGCCGGCGGGCGAGCGCGTGCGCCGAGGCGAGGATCAGGGCGGGCAGGACGAGCGTCCGGTACCGCACGTCCACGTGCAGGAGCGAGAAGCTCGCGAGCAGGAAGAGGAGCCAGCCGAGGATCACGGCCCCCGCACGCGCCCGCTCCTGCAGGAGGAGCGCGAGGCCCCAGGGCGCCGTCGCGAGGAGCAGCGCGTAGAGGGCCCAGTCCCAGGCGACGAGCGCCGAGGCCAAGCCCGCGGGCGGAGAGCGATAGCCCCGGCCCCGCGCGTGCAGCGAGCCCCCCGGAGCGAGCGCCGAGAATTCGGACTCGCGGTCGAAGAGACGGAAGAGCTGGCGCGGGACCTGAGCGCGGAGCTGCGCTCGGAGGTCGAGCGTGGTGACGAGCTCGTGGAGCCGGCGTGAGAGCCAGGCGCGCCGTCCGCGCACGTCCGGCGCGGAGCCGAGGTACTCGAGCTGGAGATCTCGCGGCGTCCGGTCGTCGAGCGAGCGGGGGTTCGTCTCCGTCAGACCGAGGATGAGGTTGAAGGAGACGCTGTCGGAGACTCCGACGATTCCATAGCGCCGGTGGTTGGAGAGCGCCGTCGGCGCGACGGCGAGCAGGAGCGCCGCGAGCGCGAGCAGCGGCCGCGCGAGGCGCCGCTCGGTCCCGCGCCAGGCCTGCAGCGCGACCAGGACCGGAAGCACCGGCAGGAGCACGGGCTTGAAGAGCAGAGCGATGCCGCCGAGCGCGCCGAGGAGCAGGGCCCGGGGACGGTCGGGCGGCTCGAGCAGCGCGACGTCGAAGATCGCGAGCCCGAGCGCCAGGTGGATCGCCTCGGGCCAGTAGTACTGGGCGAAGGCCGCGATCTGTGGCGCTCCCAGGAGGAAGGCGCCAGCCAGCGTGGCCGCGGGGAGGTCGCCCGAGAGCCGAAAGGCGATGCGCGCCAGCAGGAGCCCCGCCGCGAGCAGCGCGACGCCCTGGAGCGCCAGGAACCAGACTTCGCTCCCCGCGTGCCGGAGCCAGGCCGCGAAGAGGGCGGGGTAGCCAGGGGGCCAGAGGGGGTCGATGGCGCGATCGCCGCCCGCCGCCCAATCCCGGGCGAGGCGGAGGTACATGTGCTCGTCGCCCGCGAGGAGCCGCCCTTCCGGGGGAAGGCCGAGGCGCGCGATCAGGATCTGAACGAGGACGAAGAGGAACCCGAGGAGCGCCCACGTGCGGCGCGGCAGGCGTCCCGCGCCGGCGCGGGAGTGGCCTGCCGCGACCCCCGGGTTCGATGCGAACGGGTCGCTCACGAGAGATCGAGAGTCTAGCCGAGCGCCGGGCCGAGATCGGCCGGCGCGGTCGTCGTTCTCGCCGGTCGCGTCTACTCCAGCCAGGTGTTGAAGTGCTCGGCTTCCTCGGCGTGCAGGATCTCGTAGGCGTGCGCCGGGCTGTCCGCGTCGAAGAGCTCCGCCTGCACGGCCGGGTCGGTGCCGATCGCGCGCGCCAGCGCCGCGAGCACCTGCAGGTGGCGCTCGCGCTGATCGGGGGGAGTCGCGAGCAGGACGACGCAGTGCAGCGGCCGCCCATCCGGCGTCTCGACGTCGAGCCCGCGGCGGCTGAGCCCCATGGCGCCGCAGAAGCGCTCCCCCTCGGGCAGGGCTCCGTGCGGCACCGCGAGGCCGCCGCCGACGCAGGTCGAGACCTGGGTCTCGCGCTCCATCACCGACGCGAAGAGCCGCTCCGGGTCGATCTTCAGGTGATTCGTGCGCACCAGGATCGTGCACAGCTCCCGGATCACCTCCTCCTTGGTCTCCATGCGCACCTTGAGGCCGGTGACGATGTTCTCCTCGCGGAGGAAGTCGATCAGCCGGGCGCGGTCCTTGCCCAGGTCGCCGGAGCGGGCGAGCGCGTGACGCGTCAGCAAGGGGCCGATGATCTCGTGCAGGGTGACCACCGTGAGACCGATGGCGAGAAAGAGCTCACGGACGTCGGCGAACGCGGGATCCTCGTGGACGACGAGCATGAGGCCGACCGCGACTCCGGCCTGCGGGAGGAGGGCGATGCCGAGGTAGCGCCGCACCCGGTCGGTCGCCCCCGCGATGCGCATCGCGATCTGGGCCGCCAGGACCTTGCCGGCGCCGCGCGCGAGCACCATCGGCACCGCGAGCAGACCGGCGAGCGCGACGTAGCCGAAGTCGAGCTCCATGCCGGCCAAGGTGAAGAAGACGGCGTAGATCGCGCTCTCGAAGTCGGCGAAGACGGCGTGCCCGAGCTCGTCCTTCTCGGGCGTGAGGTTCGCGAGCGTGAGGCCCAGGAACATGCACGCGAGAAGCGAAGAGACGCCGAGCCAGTCCGCGGCACCGGCGGTCAGGAGGATGGCGAGCATCGAAGCGGTCGCGAGGCGGTCCGACTTGACCACCCGGCGCGTGGCGAGGATCAGCAGCAGGCCGGCACCCCCGCCCAGGAGAGAGGAGAAGAGGAGCGCCTTGAACGGCGCCAACGCCGCCCACGCGAGCGTCGCCTCCGCGCCGGGAACGCGGCCGGCGCGCGTGGTGGCGTGCACGAGCTCGAAGAGCAGGATGCACGCCATGTTGTTGAGCGCGACGCTGGCGATGAGCGTCTTGACGAAGACGCCGCGCGATCGCGTCTCCTTGACCAGGGCGACGATCGTCGCCGGTGCGGTCGAGACCGCGAGCGCGGCGAGGAGGGCCGCGATCTCGGGCAGGTCGGGCCGCACCGCGGCGATGGCCGCGAAGACCAGGAGCGGCGTGAGCGTCGCCTCGAGCACCACCATCCACGCGAGGCGCCGGACGGCGTTGCGCAGACGGTGGAAGTTGAGATGGCTGCCGATCGTCACCGCGACCAGGCCGAGCGCGAAGGTGGTGAGCGGCTGCAGGCGATCGATCATCGCCAGATCGAAGACGGGGCGCAGGCCGAGCTCCTGGGCGAGCGACGGCCCGAGCGCGATGCCCGCGAGAATCTGCCCGGTGACCGCCGGCAGGCCGATCCGGCGCACCAGGTTTCCGGCCGCGGCGCCGGCGAGCAGCACGAGAGCGAGCACGAGCAGCGAGTCCGCGCCGGCGAGCAGCGGCTGCGCGAGCGTCGCGACGGAGGCCGGCGTCACGGGTGAGCCTCGGCGTGCGCGCTCATGGGAGGCTCACCAGATACTCCGCGATCGCCGCGAGGTCGGGCTCGGGAGCCGCCGCGAGCTCGCTCTGGATCTTCCCCATGCCGCCGCTCGCGAGCTTGTCGTAGCCGAGCGTCTCGCCGAACTGCAGGGCGAGGGCGAGGTCGGCTGTGTCGCGGTAGCGGCCGCGCGCGACGAGCCCGTGCAAGCTCGGAACCTTGCCCTCTCCCGCCGGATGCGGTCCACCCGCGAGCGATCGCGCGCGGTCCGGGAGCATGAGGAGATTGCGCGGCGTGTGGCACTCGCCGCAATGACCGGGTGCGGCGACGAGGTAGGCGCCGCGATTCCAGGCGGCGCTCCGCGCGTGGTCGACCGGCGCGCCCGGCGACTTGCCGGCGACGAGCTTCCAGAGACCGACGCCGCGCCTTGCGAGCGGCTGGAGCGGGATCTCCGCGGCGCGGGGCGCGGAGCGTCGCGCCGGCAGCGCGCGAAGGTAGGCGAAGAGGTCGAGCAGATCGGCCGGCGTCATGGCGGCGTAGGAGGGGTAGGGAAGCGCCGGAAAGTAGTGGCGCCCGTCGGGCGAGACGCCGCGCGTCAGGGCGACCACGAACTCTGTCGCAGTCCAGCGCCCGAGCCCGGTCTCCGCGTCGGGGGTGAGGTTGCCGGGGTAGAAGGTCCCGATCGGCGTCGGGAAGGGGCTCCCACCCGTGGGCAGAGTGGCGTCGGTAGCGGATGCCGGGGCGGGAGGTTGGTGGCAGGCGAAGCAGCCGCCGATCCGGTAGATCGCCGCGCCGTTGGCGAGATCCGGGACGTGCGCCGGAAGCACCGGAGCGGGAGAGCTCTGGGGGCGGGTCGCGACGAGGAACGCCACGGCGCCGGCCGACGCGAGGAGGGCGCCGGCCGTGGCGTTCCGGAGTCGCCGCAACGATCAGTCCTTCGGCCGCCGATAGAGCTCGTGGCAAGCCTTGCAGGCGCTGCCCAACTTGCTGAACGCTGGGCGGTAGGCGCTCTCCTCGCTCACCTTCGCGAGATCGATCGCCGCCGCATGCGCGGCCTCGAGCTTGCCTTCGAAGTCGGGCTTGTGGCTCCAGATCTCCGCCTTGGCCCAGGTTTCGACCGAGCCGTGATCGCTGCCCGCCGGGAAGAGCTCGGAGGCGGCGTGGAGGTTGTCGGAGATCGTCTTGGCGCTCGAAGCGACGACTCCGGCGTCGAACTTCGCTTCGCCTCGCACGATGCCGACGAGCGACTTCATGGCGTCCCCGATCGCCTGCATCGCGTCCTGACGTGCCTGGATGGGCTCCTTCTCCTCGGCCGTGACCGACCAGGAGCAAGCGAGCGCGGCGGCGAGGATGAGACCGGTCGTTCGGAGCAAGGTCGGGCGGCGGCTTGGGCGCATCGTTTTCTCCCTGGATGGCCGGCGCGCGGCGGACCGCTGGCCGGCGGTTCATTCGGTCGCGAGATTCTAGTCGAACGAGGCCCGCGGACGCAGCGATCCGGGAGTCCGGCGCGCGGACCGGACCGCGGCGCATGCAGCACGCCGCAGGCGCGCTGCGCCACCCTGCACTCGACGCTCGGCCTCGCAGCCGATAGGCTGCGGCGGGATTCTCGCCGGCCGCGGGCCGTGCGCGCCCACGAACCTCGCCGGGAGGACCTAGTGAAGCGAGACCGCAGTCGATCCGGACGCGCTTGTCGGCGTTAGGCGGCACGCCCGCGCGTCGCCTGGGCGGCGGACCCGTGGCGCTTCTCGCGCTCCTCGCGCTCCTCGCTCTGCCGATCGCGGGCGCCGGGGCGCTGGAGATCGAGCGACCCTACGACGAGGAGGCCGGCAGGATCATCGACGCGACGCAGCGCCAGCTCGACGACTTCACCGACGAGATGACGGCCCGCGCCCCCGGCGCTGAGGTCGCCGACGAGGCGGGGGAGACGAGCGACGTCCCCGACTTCGTGGCCAAGCTCAAAGCGGCGGCCCGGGACCTGAAAGAGCGCTTCGATTACAAGGACTCGGCTCCGGCTGCCGCCTCGCTCTTCCTGCGGCGGGCGAAGGTGGCGGAACAGTTCGTGGCGCAGCATCCGGTCCTGGCGCGCGCGCAGGGCGAGTGGACGAAGTACCTGCCTCGTCTCCGCGAGCTCGCGCACGTCTACCACGTGGACTGGGACGCCGAGCCCGAGAGTTGGCAGCCAGCGCGCTGGACCGATCTCGAGCTCGGCAAGCGGATCGACGAGATCGATCAGGAGCTGCGCGCGCTGGGCAAGGCCCTCGACGGAGCCGCCAAGTCGGCGGGGCTCGCGGCCGCGACGCGCGACGAGCTGAAGCGTGGCTTCGAAGGCCTCCGGGGGACCACGAAGACGCTGAGCAAGGCCTTCGGAGAGAGGAAGCCGGCGGCGGCGCTCGTCGCCGAGCTTCTGGCGGGGGCCCGCTCGCTGTCCGACGCCGCCGACGGCGTCGGGTTGGCGGCGGCAGCCCCCGGAGCGCGCCAGCAGCTCGGACGTTCCCTGGACCTGGTGGCGCGGGCTTTCGGTTTGCCGGCCGAGGCGCCCGCGAGCGCGCAGCCCGCGCCTCCCACCGGAGGGTGAACGACGCGCGACGGGCGGACCTCGTCGACGCGGCCGGTCCGCTTCGCCAGCATCCCCCCTCGCGCGGCGTCCTGGCGCTCCTTTTCGGGGATAATCGCCAGCCATGCCGGTGGCGAAGTTGGTCGTCCTGGGGCCGGGCGAGGCCGGCAAGAGCACGCTGATCTCGCTCTTGACCCGCGGCGCCGTCAATCTCGCGGTCGGCGGCCGCACGGTCGCGATGGATCACGGCGCGCTGCAGGTCGGGGATTGGCGTCTCTCGGTGGTCGGCATGCCCGGCCAAGCACGCTTCGCGCCGGTGCGCGAGGCGCTCTTCCGGGGCGCCGCCGCCGCCGTCTGGGTCCATCCGGCGGGAACCGAGCCGGACGTTTCGACCGTGGCGCTGCTGGACTCCGGGAACCGGGCCGTCCCCCCCTACGTGGTCTACGAGAACGAACGGGGGGGCGAGCCTGGCGAGGCGTTCGTCGCTCCGCGCGGCGTCCCGGCGCCGCGCGCCATCATCCGAGCGAACCTGCTCTCGACTCGGCCCCGGCTCGAGGAGCTCCTGGCCGCGCTCGCCGGCTGTCTTGCCTAGGCGGGCGGGAGAGCGGGCGACTCCCGGGCCTCGACAGGGAGCTCAGCTCTCCGAGTGAACGCAGCCGGCCAGCGTGCCGTCGACCCCCTTGATGTGCTTGACCAGCCAGTCGGTGAGAGTTTGGTACATGCGTCGCGCGATCTCCTCGGAGCCGCCGCTCTGACGGTACTCGACCTCGAACGCGGTGACGGTCTCGAGGAAGTAGGCATGCGCGCTCTTGTTGGCCGAGGCGACAGGGCACCGGAAGCGCTCCATGCAGAGCTCCTCGCGGCCGAAGTGCCATTCGGCGTAGTACTTCATCAAGTTGAGGATCTTGCGGACCGAGCCCGCGGCGTGTCCCGAGTCGATCGCTTCGGCGAGCTCATTGATGATGTCGATCAGATACTTGTGCTGGACGTCGATGGCCCGGACTCCCGTGCTCAACGATTCGTCCCACGCGATCTTCAGCGACTCGGTCATGCACGCTCCTTTCAGCGGATCGCGCTCAGACCGGCGGAGTCTACACTCCCGCTCCCGGGGTCGAGCGCCGCCCGAGAGTGCGCATGGGCCGAGGGAAGTTGCTAGGGTACGGCAACCATGTCGACGGGAGAGACGAGCCGCGGCTCGAGGTCGGCTGGGCGCCGGCCGGCGCGCGGTCGCGCGGTGGGGTCTGCGCCCCGGTCGGAGCGCCCGGAACGGCGCGGCGAGGAGGCTCGCGCGCGGCTGCTCGACACGTTCGCGACCCTCGCCGGTCGCCCGCTTCTGATCTTCGACGTCGAGCGACGCCGGATCGCGCACTGGAGCCGGTCGCTCCGGGAGCTGCTGGGCTTCGAGGAGAGCGCGCGGAGCGCCGATCGCGAGGCGGCGCACGGCGCGCTGGAGGCACAGGGCGAGGTCGTGGATCTGGCGGGATCCCTGCCGCGGTGGGAGCAGGGGCCGGTCGGGGCCGTTTTCGACGGCGAGTGGCGACTGTTGGATCGCGGCGGGGGGCGACGGACGTTGCGCGGCCGCGAGACCGTGCTGGAGCGGGGCCCCGGGGGCCGGGTGCGCTTCGTCAGCGTGGCGCTCTCGTCGCCGCTCGAGGAGCGCGCCGGGTCGGACGGGGCGACGGCCGGCTCGCTGGAAGTGCGCGAGCTCGCGCGCGTCACCGCGATGATCAACGAGGGGCTGACGCTGGACGAGGTTCTCGACCAGGTCTACTCCTCCTTTCGGGGGCTCATCCCCTACGACCGCATCGGCTGCGCGCTGCTCGACGGCGAAACCGGACGCGTCGTGGCGCGCTGGGCGCGATCGGAGGCGGCCGACCTCGAGATCGGACGCGGCTACTCCGGGGACCTCGCCGGCAGCAGTCTGGCGGGGATCCTCACGAGCGGCCGACCGCGCATCCTCAACGACCTCGAGGCCTACCTGGCCGCGCATCCCAAGTCGCAGTCGACGCGCCTCATCCTCGCCGAGGGTCTCCGTGCGAGCCTCACCTGCCCGCTCGTCGCCGAGGGGAGGCCGATCGGGTTCATCTTCTTCTCGTCGCGGCGGAAAAACGCTTACGCGGAGGCGCACGTCGACCTCTTCCTCCAGATCGCCGGGCAGCTCGCGACCATCGTCGAGAAGGCGGGGCTGCTCGAGCTCGACCGGAGGCGGAGCCGGTTCCTCGGCATGGCGGCGCACGATCTGCGCAATCCCATCGCGGCGATCGCCGCCTGGAGCGAGCTGCTCGCGACCGACGACCGGAGTCCGCTCAGCCCGAAACAGGTCGAGGCGGTCGACGAGATCAGCCGTCTCGCGCAGGTGATGAGCAACATCGTCAACGACATCCTCGGCCGGCGCGCCATCGAGAGCGGAGCGCTCGAGCTCGCCCGGGAGTCGACCGACCTGAAGGTCACGGCTCTCGAGGCCACCGCCGAGAACGGTCCCGCGGCGCGCCGCAAGGGGGTGGCCATCGGCGTCGAGTGCGACGTTCCGGGGCCGGTCGAGGCCGAGATCGACCCGCATCGCCTTCGCCAGGCGATCTCGAATCTGATCTCCAACGGCGTGAAGTTCTCCCATCCGGGGGGGCGGGTCGTGGTGGGGCTCGAGGCCACGACCTCCGGGGTGAGCTGCTGGGTGCGCGACGAGGGCGTGGGAGTCCCGGCGGAGGAGCTGCCGCGGATCTTCGAGGAGTTCGCGCGCACGAGCAGCCGTCCGACCGGCCGCGAGCCGGGGATGGGACTCGGTCTGTCGATCGTCAAGCGCATCGTCGAGGCGCATGGTGGGGCGATCTCGGCGACCAGCGAGCTCGGGAGGGGGACCTGCTTCCGTTTCGTCCTCCCCCGCCGGCCGTCGGCCGTACCGGCTGCGAAATAGCGCCCCGGCGCTAGAATGGATGGGCTGGGGGAAGGGTCGGTCGGACCTCGACCGAGCGGGCGTACGCGCCTTGGAAAGGAGATTCGATGGCTTCTCGTGCAGAATTGATGGAGAAGACGTTGCGGACGCTGGTGAGCAGCACTCCGGACGTCGAGGGGGCGGCCGTCGTCAGCGCGGACGGCTTGGTCTTGTCGTCGGTCCTGCCGGCGAGCTCGGACGAGGATCGGGTGTCGGCGATGGCGGCGGCGCTCCTCTCGCTCGGTGAGCGCACGTCGACCGAGCTCGCGCGTGGAGAGCTCGAACAGGTCTACGTCAAAGGACAGAAGGGCTATGTCGTCTTGATGCGTGCCGGCGAGGACAACCTGATCGAGGCGATCGCGGGACCGGCCGCGAAGCTCGGCATGGTGCTGCTCGACATGAAGCGCGCGGCGAGCGAGATCGCCAAGCTGGTCTGATCTCGTGCCCTCCGCCGCCCTCGAGCTTCACGAGCTCCTGCTCTCGTTGACCCTCCGGGTCCGCGAGATCCGGGGCCTGACGCTCCTCGATCGCGACGGCCTGCCCCTGGTCTCGACGCTCGGCTCGCACCAGCTCGAGGAGACGTTGGGCGCCTTCGGCGGCGCCATGGGAACGTTGCTCGATCGCGCCCAGGAGGACTTCCAGATGGGCCCCCTCTACCAGGCGCATCTGGTGGGCCGGGACCGGCAGCTCTTCGTCGTGCCGGCGGGCGCCGGGGCGCACCTCGTGGCGATCGTCGAATCGCACGCGACGCCGGCGACCATCACGATGCACCTGCTCGGGCTGGCGCTCGAGGTGAGACCTCATCTGACGAAAGACGAGCGGCAGCACGAGAGCTGAGCGCCGCCCGCGCCCGCCGGCCGTCTAGGCCGAAAGCGAAGCGACGCTCTCGCGCAGCGCGACCCAGGTGATTCCCGAGCGCGCGCGGGCGCCGGCCGAGAGGACCAGCAGCCGGCTCGTTCGCGGCAAGCGCTTGGCGAAGCACTGGCCGGCGGTCGAGCTCCAGCTCACCTCGTCGAGCTCCTCGCGATCCAGGCCGGCCGGAATCGTCGATCGAAGGAGTCGGAGCAGGCGATCGAGAATGGGCGAGGCCGCGGCCTGAACGGCGCGGTCGACTCCGCGCGAGGTCGCCGTCAGGCAGGCGTTCTCGAAGTCCAAGATCTCGGCGCTGCCCGCGTCTTCGAGATGAGCGGCCAGCCGCTGACACTCGGCCATGAGCTCCTCGTCGAGCCGAACCGCCAGCGCGGCCTCGGACGGCTCCTCGGACGCCCGATCGGAAACGGCCATCTGGCGCAGCGCGCGCGCGGCGTTCCGGATGGCCACCCAGCCGAGACCGGCCTTGGCGCTCCCGGGCAGCACCAAGGCGACCACCGCCCCGCTCTCGGCGCGACGCAGGAAGAGCGCCTCGTCCGAAGTCGAGACGAACGCCTCGAGCGGCACGGACCCCGGGTCGTCGGCGCGGAACAGGGTGAGGGTCGCCGCCAGGACCGGGTCACGGAACGTGCGCACGGAGGAGGCGCCGGGAACCGCCGCCAGGATGCCGCGGCCCGGAGCGAGCAGCGCGACCCGCGAGGCCTCGGGCACCTGCGCCAGCAGCTCGCGCAGGGGGGCGTCGCCGTCCCCGAGGGCTTTCGAGGGCTCGCTCGAGACGGTGCTGGGGGGCGGGGCTTCGACCCTGTCGGGAGCCGCGGGCTCGGCCGGAGTCTCCGCAGCGCGCGCGCCCCGGGAGCGCTCGCCGCCGCTCCCGAGAGCGGCTTTCGCTTCCGCGGCGTTCGGCTTCTCCTCCGCGTTCTTGGAGAGCTCGAGCAGAACCCGGTCGGTGGTTCCAGAGAACTGCCGCTCGACCGGCGCGGCGGCGAGCTCGAGACAACGGATGCCGCGCAGAGGCGCCCCGAGGAGCCTCCGCAGAGCGGGCGCTCCGCTCTCGTCTCCAGCGTCGACGCTCCAGAGAAGACCATCGACCACGGTCAGCCGCGCCTGCGCGCCGGAGTCGAGGGTCGCCTCGAGCGCGACCGAGTGGCGGCCGAGGGCCGCGAGCCGCAGATAGTCGCCGAGCTGGAACGGCCCGGAGCGCCCGCCGCCGGCGCGGGCGTCCTCGAGGTGGTCGCGCACCGCCTTCCTGAGCTCGACGAGCGGGACCGGTTTCTCGAGCACGGTGAGACCGGCGCGGTGGGGCATCCGGTCCTGGTAGGCGGACCGGTGGGCGGTCGTCACCACGACCGGGATCCTCAGACCCCGCGTGTCGAGCTCCTGGATGAGGTCGAGTCCCGAGAGGCCGGGCAGACGGATGTCGGTGATCAGGACGTCCGGAGCCCCGCGTCGCGCGAGGTGCTCGAGCGCGAGCTCGACGGTCGGGAAGCCCTCGACGACGAGATTCGGGTCCGCCTGCAGGCCGCGCACGATCCCGCGCAGCAGGCTGGCTTCGTCCTCGACGACCAGGATGTCGTGCGTCACGGGCGCGGGATCCTCACGGTCACGGTGGTGCCGCGATCCGGCGTCGAGGTGAGCGTCAGCTCGCCGCCGCTGCGCCGTACGGTTTCGGAGGCCAGGGTCAGCCCGATGCCCGAGGCTCCGGGACGGGTCGAGAAGAAGGGATCCGCGGCCCGGGTGAGGATCTCCTCGGGCATGCCGCACCCCGTGTCGGCCACCTCGAGCCACCAGCCGCCGTTCCCCGCGCCCAGCGCGACCGAGATTCGCCCCGAGGGTGCGCTCGCGTCGAGGGCATTGCTGAGCAGCGCCTGCAGGATCAGGCGCAGCACGTCCGGGTCGATCTCGAGCGGCAGCGATTCGGCGCCCGAGTGCGCGAGCGCGACCCGTTTCTGCTCGGCGCGCGGCCGCACGAGCTCGAGGGTTTCCCGGACCACCGCGACGGCGTCGACCGGAGAACCCGGCCGGGCGAGCTCCCGCTCGGCGAGCCCGAGACTTCGGACGAGCGCGCGCAGCCGGTCGACGTCGGCGAGCGCGGAGCGCAGATCGTCGCGATGCTTCGGGTCGCCCGTCTCCTCGAGCAGCACCTCGAGCAGGCTCTGGATGCCGGACAGGGGGTTCAGGATCTGGTGCGCGATGGTCGGCACCAGACGGGAGATCGAATCGATGCTCCGGCTACGGACCTCGCGACGGCGCGAGGCGAGGATCTCGCTGATGTCACGGAAGACCACGGCGTGGTACTGCGGGTCGCCTGGGGCGCCCTGGAAGGGCTCGACGCGGTACCCGACCGGCACGCCCGGCGAGCCCTCTCGGGGCGGCAGGTCGAAGCTCTGGTTGTCGCCGTCGGGAAGCTCGAGATGCGGCAGAAAGCCGAAGAGCGAGCGGACGTCGGCCGGCAGCGGGGAGGACCCTGGTGCGAGGATGGCGCGCGCACGCTGATTCGCGAAGCGGACGGCACCTCGGGAGTCGTAGACGAGCACCGCCGACGGCAGCGCGTCGAGGGCTGCGGCGGCGCTGGCGTCGGAGAAGACCGGAGCGGTTTCGGCCATGGCGGTGAGCACTGCCCGATCTGCGGACGATACGAGATTCCGGGACCTCTGAGAAGCCGCGGCGATCCGCGAAGTCTCGCGGGGAAGAGTGATCCGCGAGAGAATGTCGGCCGTGAGCCCGCGATCCGGAAGTCGACCGACGCTCGCCATCCTCACCGGAGGCGGCGACGTCCCAGGCCTCAATCCCGCCATCCGCGCCCTCACGGTGCGCGCCCTGCGCGAGGGCTATCGCGTCCTCGGCATCCGTCGCGGCTGGGCCGGGCTGGTCGAGCTCGATCGCGACGCGCCCGAGATCTCACCGGAGTGCGTGGTCCCCCTGAGCGAGGACGTGGTCAACAAGGTCGGCCGCACCGGTGGGACGTTTCTCCACACCTCCCGGACCCGCCCCTCCCACGTGCCACGAGTCAACGTGCCGCCGCACCTCCGGGACCGCTACGCCGACGCGCAGAACGACCTCACGGTCGAGGTGCTGGCCAACCTGGAGCACCTCGGCATCGACGTGCTGGTGCCGATCGGCGGGGACGACACCCTCTCCTACGGAGTCCGGCTCCACCAGGAGGGCGTGCGGGTCATCGCCATCCCGAAGACCATGGACAACGACGTGCCGGGAACCGACTACTGCATCGGCTTCTCGACCTGCGTCACGCGGACCATCGAGATGACGCATGCGCTGCGCACCAGCGCGGGCTCGCACGAGCGGTTCCTGGTGATCGAGGTGTTCGGCCGCTACGCCGGCTTCACCGCTCTGCTCCCCACCATGGCGGGCGCCGCCAATCGCTGCGTCATCCCGGAGCACGAGTTCGACATCGAGCGGCTCTGCGAGCTGCTGGTCGCCGACCGCGCCTCGAATCCGAGTCACTACAGCGTGGTGCTGGTCTCGGAGGGAGCCCGCATCGCGGGCATGTCCGAGATGATGTTCTCCGGCTCCGAGTCGGACGCTTACGGGCACAAGAAGCTCGGTGGCATCGGGGACGTGGTGGCCGAGCGCCTGAAGGAGCTCTCGCCGAAGTACCACCGGGGCCGGCGCATCAACGTCATCAACCAGCGCCTCGGCTACCTGGTCCGTTGCGGCGATCCGGACGCGCTCGACTCGATCGTCCCGATGGCCTTCGGCAACCTGGCGCTCGACCTCATTCTCGACGGCGCCTCGGGGCGCCTCGTCAACGTCCGCAACGGGCGCTACGACAACGTGGCGATCGACGTCGTGACGAGCCGCAAGAAGGTGGTCGACGTGGCCCGTCACTACGTGATCGACCGCCTGCGACCGCGCTACGAGAACTTCGAGAACCGCCCCCTCTTCATCATGACCAGCGACACCTGAGGCGCGGAGAGCCCCTTGGCGCTCGGTCGACTCGCGCGCGTCCTCGAGCCGCGGCGCTACGCTCTCTGGGCTGTTCTCGCGGCGCTCGCGCTCTGGGCCGGGGCCTGGTTGCTGGGAGCGCGACGGCCGGAACCCGATCTCCTCCCGTTCCTCAAGCGCGCCTTTCCCTTCGCCGACTACCGGCAGACGGCGCCCGGCACCTACCGCGTGTCGCGCGCCGGAGAGTGGGTCGGATGGGGCGCGGCCGGCAGCGCCACGGGCTACGGCGGAGCGGTGACCGTGGCGCTCGCGTCCGACGTGACCGGCACCGTCCGCGCCGCGGCGCTCCTGGAGTATCGGGATACCCCCGGGCTCGGCGGCAGCATGCAGCCGCTCCTCGCATCCCTCGCCGGCCGCGGCGTCGAGACGCCGCTCGCGATCGGCGAGGACCTGGATGCGGTGACCGGCGCGACCTTCTCTTCCGGCGGAGTAGCGGCCGCGGCGCGCGCCGCCGCCGAGAGGATCGTCGGCCGTCCGCGCGAAGCGCGGCGCGGCCCGGCGTTCGGAGCGCCGGAAGCGGCGGTCGTCCTGCTCTTCGCGACCGCCTGGCTCGCCCGTCACCGCCGGCGGCTCTCTCCCCAGGCGCGCTCGCTGCTGCGCTCTCTGGTGCTGCTCGCGAGCCTCGCGACCCTGGGCTTCCTCTGGAACCGACCCTGGGTGATCGCCTTTCCGGCACGCCTCGCCGCCGGCGACTGGCCTTCGTTGCCGGGGCATCTCTACTGGTACCTGCTGCTGCTCGCGCTGCTCGTCGGGTTCGACCGTTCGGGGCGGAGCCCCTGGTGCCCCTGGCTCTGTCCGTTCGGGGCCGCCCAGGACCTGGTCGGCCTCGCCGGCGGGGCGCGGCGGCGACGCCTCGGGGCGCGCCGATTCTTCCTGGCGGCGAAGACGCTCCTCCTCGTGGCGGCGGTCGCGTCGGCGCTGGCGTTTCGCAGTCCCGCGGCGGCCTCCTTCGAAGTCTTCGCCGCGCTCTTCCGGGGCCGCGGATCGCCGCAGCAGGTCGCGGTGCTGGTCTTCGTGGGGCTCGCGGCGCTGGTCGTCTCGCGCCCCTTCTGCCATTGGCTCTGCCCGGTCGACGTGTTGGAACGGACGCTCGGTGGGCTGCGCCGGCGGCTCTTCGAGACGCGCCGGAAAGGCCTCCGGACGACCCTCCTGCCGGTGGTCCCGGTCGAGCTCCCCGCGGGCCCTCTCCGCCGGCTTCGCGATCGCGTGCTGACGGCGGTGGGCGTCTTCTGTCTCGCGCTCGTGATCGTCCAC
Organism: uncultured Thermoanaerobaculia bacterium; assembly: GCA_964476605.1. Lineage (GTDB taxonomy): Bacteria > Acidobacteriota > Thermoanaerobaculia > Multivoradales > JAGPDF01 > JAGPDF01. The sequence continues at coordinate 160,444 of CAYZBH010000001.1, forward strand.
CTGGTCTCCGCCTTCCGAGCGGTCTCCGCCGGCAACCAGTTCGGGCTGATGAGCGAGACGTACGTTGCGGCCCAGGCCGCACCGTGAAGTACACTCTCGGCTCGCGGCGCCCGCCGCGATCGGTTCGGCCGCAGAATGGAGACGCCTCGATGCTCAGCTGGCTTCGTCGTGCGCAGGTCGCTCTTCCCCCAGGTCTCGTCCTCGTCGCGATGCTCGTCGGGACGGTCCCGCCGGCGTTCGGTGACAACGGTGCTCCGACGAAGGGGCCGGGGAGCGGCGCGAAGGACGCCCGGTTCGGCGAGCTCGCCTACCGCGGGCTGCCGGCGGGCGAGATCCGGCTCGCGGGCGGCGTCTGGAGGGGCACGGGCGACGCCGCCAGCGGTTCCCCGTCGCAGGTGGAGCTCGGCAGCTTCGCGCCGGTCCGCGGGGACTTCGACCGCGACCGCAAGGTCGATGCTCTGGTCGTCCTGATCGAGCGGAGCGGCGCGGCCGTCAGCGCCACGGACCTCGCGTGGGTGGCCGGGCAGGACGAGGAGAGCAGGAACGTCGACACGATCCGCCTCGTGGCACCCGCCGAGCTGCGCGACGTGGCGTTCGCCGACGGCAAGCTGATCGTGGACCTGATGGTCCCGAGGGCGGGCGACTCTCCCTGCTGCCCGACCGGCAAGGAGCGACGTTGGTACCGGGCCGCCGGCGAGAAGCTCGAGCTCGACCAGACGTTCGACATGGGATCGCTCTCGAGCGGTGACCTGGAGGGCGCCGTCTGGGAGCTCGACCCCGCGCCGGGGGATTTGAGCGGGAGCGAGCCCGCGACCGCGCGCTTTCTGGGGGAGCGGCTCGTGGGCTTCACCGGGTGCAACTCCTACGGGGCGATGGTCACCGCGGAGAAGGCGGGAGCGCTCTCGATCGGGGCGCCGCGGGTGACGCGCCGCCCCTGCCGGAACGCCGATGCCGCGGCGGAATCGCAGTTCCTCGAGCGTCTGCAGGGGGTCACCGGCTACGCGTGGTCGGCCGGCCGGCTGGCCCTCTCCTACTCCGCGAAGGGCTCGACGGGCACGCTCTACTTCCGGGCGCAGCGCTAGCTGCCGTCGAGCAGGGCGCGCTTGGCCTTCTCGAGCTCCTGCCGCTTGCCGGCCTCGAGCTCCGGGTAGGCGAGATCGAGCGCCGCGAGGGTGTCGATCACCGCGGCGGCGACGACCAGGCGGGTGTACCACTTGCGGTCGGCGGGGACGACGAACCAGGGGGCCTCGGGGGTGGCGGTCTCCCGGATCATCTCCTCGTAGGCGCGCATGTACTCCTTCCAGCGGGCGCGCTCTCCCAGGTCGCTGCTCGAGAACTTCCAGTTCTTCGCCGGGTCGTCGATGCGCTCGAGGAAGCGCTTCTTCTGCTCGTCCGGCGAGACGTGGAGGAAGAACTTGCGGACCGCGACGCCGTTGGCCGTGAGGTGCCGCTCGAAGTCGCGAATCTCCCCGAAGCGCTGCTTCCAGATCCCCGGCGTGACGAGCCCGGCCGGGAGCTTCTGGCGGGCGAGGATCTCGGGGTGCACGCGCACCACGAGGACCTCCTCGTAGTAGGAGCGGTTGAAGATGCCGATCCGCCCCCGCTCCGGCAGCCGCTTCTGACAGCGCCAGAGGTAGTCGTGATCCAACTCCTCCTCCGAGGGCGCCTTGAACGAGGTGACCTCGCACCCTTGCGGGTTGATCCCCGACATCACGTGCTTGATCACGCCGTCCTTGCCCGCGGCGTCCATCGCTTGGAAGACCAGGAGAACCGCCCAACGGTCCTGCGCGTAGAGCTTGTCCTGGAGCTCCGCGAGCGCCACGATCCCCGCCGCCAGGTCGTCGCCGGCGCGCTCCTTGTCGGAGGCGTCGAACGGACCGGCGTCGTTCGGATCGACGTCACGCAGACGGAATCGCGCGCCGTTCGTCACGCGGTGGCGCTTCGCGAGCTGGCGGGATCGTCGCATCAGAGCTTCGGGCTTCATCGGCCTTCCTCCCCCGCGCGACGGCGCGGCGACCGGAGCTTCGCCTCCGGACCGTTTGCGATTCTAGTCGGCCGCACGCCAGCGGGCTCAGCCCCCGGTCGCTAGTTCTCGCGGCCGATCACCTCCGCCGCCAGGAAGCGGGCCAGGCGGCGGTGCCCCTCCGCCGAATAGTGCCCGTCGTGCGGGAGGAAGCAGGCGTCGCAGCCGGCGAAGAGCGCGCGCGTATCGAAGAGCGGGAGCGCGGCTTCAGGCGCGGCGCGGCGCACGAGCTCCACCGCGGTCTCCTGCTCCGCGGCCCACGTCGCTCGCCAGGCACCGGCCGAGAGGTAGACGAGGCGCAGGCGAGCACCCCGCGCGTCGAGGCGCTCCGCCAGGTCCCCGAGCAGTCGCCGGTAGTAGCGCTCGAGCAGGCGCAGCCGCTCCTCGGAATGAAGAGGGATCAGGAAGGGCGGCGTATCCGGGGCCTCCGCGGCCCAGGCCGGCGTCGTGAGCGTCAGGGGGCCCAGCGATTTCGCGAGCCCGCGCAGCAGGCGGAGCGAGGGGAGCGTCGTGCTCCAGCGCCTCAGAGCCGAGGGCCTCCGCGCCGCGAGCCCCGCCGCCCAGGCGCGGAGCGCACGGTAGTCGTAGCCGAGCTCCGGCGCCTCCTCGATCTGGGCGTCGGTCCGGTAGACGCCGAGGTCGTCGAAGTCGTTGAGAAAGACCGCGAGCACGACCTTGCGGGGCGCGAGCTCCTCGGCGAAGGTGCGCGCGAAGACGTACTCGTCGAGGAGACAGGCCCCCTGGCGCCCCATGTTGTAAGCGCCGATGCCCAGCTCGCTCCGGAGCACATGCGTCACCGTCGCCTCCTCCTCGACGCCATGTCCGTAGACGAGCGAGTCGCCGAGCAGCAGGACGTCGTGGGGTGCGCCCGCCGGGTTGCGGAAGCCCCGCGGATCGGTGGCATGGTGCCAGGTCCGGCCGTTCCACCGGGTCTCCGTCGCGAAGTCCGGCCACATGAAGTGCACCTGCGAGATCGGCTCGCGCGCGTAGATGCCACCGGGGAAGGTCCCGTAGCGGGACCAGACGTAGTTGGCGAGCCGCTCTCCCGGCAGGCCCGGGAAGAGGCGAAGAACGAGCTCGAGCAGGAGCAGCGCGAGGAGGGCCGATCCCGCGAGCGCGATCCAGCGTGCGAAGGCCGGGCGCCGCACCGCGGGTGCCGGCCTCAGCCGCGGCGGCCGAGCTGCACGAACTCGAAGCCGAAGCGCCCCTTGACGCAGAGATTGCCGTGCGTGACCGGGTTCTCGAGCGGCGAGGTGACCTTGACGATGCGCTGGTCCTGCACGTGCACGGTGAGCGTGCAGCCGACGCCGCAGTAGCCGCAGATGGTGTCGGCGCGCGTCTGATCGCCGGGGCGCCAATCCCCGGAGGCGCGCAGGTCGTGCTCGGGCTTCGCCATCAGGGCGCCGGTCGGGCAGACGGCGATGCAATTGCCGCAGTAGACGCAGGCCGAGAGCGGCAGTGGCACGTCACGCTCGGTCGAGACGTGGGCGTCGAAACCGCGCCCCGCGATGGCGATGGCGAACGTATTCTGGGCGTCGACTCCGCACGCCTCGACGCACTTGTAGCAGAGCACGCACTTGCCGTAGTCGCGCACGTAGAGATCGTTGTCGATCTTCGGCGGCTGGTCGACGGAGGCCGCGACGCCCGGGCCGCCGAAGCGCGCCGGCTCGGCGCCGTAGCGCGCCATCTCCGCGGCGATCCCCGGCGCGGTCGAGAGGTCGACCGACGAGGCCAGCAGCTCGTAGACCACCTTGCGCGCCAGGCGGACGCGCGGCGACGCGGTCTGGAGCTTCATTCCCGGCTCGACCTTGCGCGAGCAGGCGGGCACCAGGGCTCGCGCCCCTTCGAGCTCGACCACGCAGGCCCGGCAGGCGTTGACCGGGGTGAGCGTCTCGAGGAAGCAGAGGGTCGGGATCTCGAAGCCGTGGCGGCGGCAGGTCTCGAGAATCGTCTCCCCGACCTCGGCGTCGAGCTCGCGCCCGTCGATGACGATCCTGATCCGCGCCCGCTCCGGCCGCGGCGGCGCCACGGGCACCGCGCTCGGGGGGGGCGGCGGCACGAACCAGATCGGATCGCCGGTCATCGGTCAGAGCTTACTCGAAGCCCGCCAAGGGGCAAGCGCGCTCTGCGCGGGCCGGGCGCGATCCTCGTCTAGACTGCCCGCCATGCCTCCGGAGACGCGGGCGCGGCGTGGCGCGGCACCGGGCGGGAGCGGGTTTCCCGGTTGGTTCTGGCTGGCGTCGCTGGGCCCGGTCCTCGCCGTTCTCGGCGTGCTGGCGCTCGAGAAGCCGTTCGCGGTCGACGAGTTCCTCTACCTGCACTGGGGCGCGATGGCCGCGCGCGGGAGCTTCGCGGGAGTCGACTACTTCGCGTCGCACTTTCCCCTCCTGCAGCTCGTGCTCGCTCCCCTCTTCCGGCTCTTCGCCGACAGCTGCGTCGAGCCCATGTTCGCGGCCCGCGGTGTCGCGCTGGCGACCTTTCTGATCACGGTCTCCTGCGCGTCGAGACTGCTCGCGCGCCGGGAGCTGCGGGCGCCCGGGGCCGTCCTGCTGCTCTCGCTCTACGCCCTGGTGCAGTCGGCGGTGGAGGTCCGGCCGGACCTCCTCTCCCTCGCCCTGTTCACGGGCGGCGCGGTGCTCTACCTCGGCCGCGACGGCCGGCTCGCCGCGATGGGCGCGGGAGCGCTTTTCGGTCTTTCCATTCTGGCTTCGGAGAAGGCTCTGGTGCACGGCCTGGCCTTCGCGGCCTGTCTGGCGTTCGCGCTCTGGCGGTCGGACGGGCGAGCCGCGCGGGCGGCGGAGTGGCGGCGAATCGTCTGCGCGGCGAGCGCCGTGCTGGCGGTGCTCGCCGTGGGGCTCGTCGCCCTCTGGCGCGGCGATCGGTTTCAACAGGCGCGACTCTGGCTCGAGTTTCTCCGCGAGCACGAGTCGGCCTACCCGGCCGAGAGCCACTCGCGGCTGCGGCGCGCGGGACGACTCCTGCTGGACGCGCCGCTCTATGTCCTGGCGCCTCTCGGGGCCGGGCTCCTCTGGCGGCGCGTCCGCGCGTCCCTCGGCGCGCGGGGGGCGCTCCGTGAGGCGCGGCGCGACCTCTTCGTGCTCGCCGCCGGCTGCGCCGGGCTGCTCTCGGTCGGCTTGCAGCGGGCGCCCTATCGCTACAGCTGGCTCCCCTTCCTGCTCTTCGGCGGGCTCTGGGTCGTCGAGGCGCTGGCCTGGCTCGCGACCTGGGTGAGGAGCCGGCTGCCGCGGCTCTCCGAACGGCACTGGCGACGCCTCGTCGAGCTCGGAGTCCTGCTCGTCGTCGGCCTGCAGCTCGGCCGGTCGATGCTGCTCCTGGGTCGGGGCGTGAACGCCGGGCAGCTGGCGGGTGTCGCGCGGATCTGCCGCCTCACGGCGCCCGACGACTGCGTCTACGACAACTCCGCGATCGCCTTCGCCCGGCCTCACGCGGACGACTACTTCGTCTGGACCGACGCCTGGATGCGCTTCGAGAAGCGGCAGGAGCTGGCACAGAGGATTCCGCGCTCGATCCGTGCGCGCGGCTGCGCCGTCTACGTTCGGGACGTGCGCGCCGGAGAGCTTCCGCGGAGCCTGAAGGAATTTCTCGGGACGCACTATCTCCCCGTGGGCGGCGATCTGTTCCTCTGGGGGGCGCGTTATCCCGCGGGCGACGGCACGGTGCGCTTCGAGGCCGTGGCGCCGGGGGAGTACTCGCTCTGGCCCGCGTCGGCGAGACTCGCCTCGGGGGAGCGCCGGATCCGGCTGCCGGCCGGCGAGCACGAGCTCGCGGTGAGCGCGCCCGAGGAGTTCGCGATCCTCTGGCTCCCCCGCGACGGCGAGCCGCTCGCGCCTCTGGCGTCGGCCGACGATCCGGCGGCCGGCGGGCCCTTCTCGGTCAGGTAGCCGGCTCGCGGTCGCCCGCGGCGCCGAACGGAGCGAAGCGGGCGAGGGCCGAGGCGATCGCCGACGAGGCGGTCTGGCCGAGCCCGCAGATCGAGGCATCGCGCATCGCCTGCGCGAGCTCGGTGAAGAGCGCGAGCTCCTCGGCGCGGGAGCCCAGGGTCTTGCCGTCGCGCAGGCGCTCGAGGAGCTCGAGCTGGCGCTCGCTGCCGACCCGGCAGGGCACGCATTGGCCACAGGATTCGTGCCGGAAGAACTCGGCGATCCGCAGCAGCGCGTCGCCGAGATCCGCGGTTTCGTCGTAGACCAGCACCACGCCCGAGCCGAGCGAAGCTCCGGCGGCCCGGGTCCCCTCGAAGGTGAGCGGCATGTCGATCGCCTCGGGGCCGACGAAGGTGCCGGCGGCCCCTCCGAGCAGCACGGCCTGGAGCTTCCGCCCCCCCCGGACGCCGCCGGCGAGCTCGATCAGCTCGCCCAGCGTCTCGCCGAAAGGCACTTCGTAGAGCCCCGGGCGCTCGACCTGGCCGGAGATGCAGAAGAGCTTCGGACCGGTCGACTCGCGCGTCCCGGTGAGCACGAACTGATGCGCGCCGTTGAGCACGATGTTCGGCACGTTGGCGAGCGTCTCGACGTTGTTGACCAGCGTCGGCCGACCGAAGAGTCCCGCCTCGGTCGGGAAGGGGGGCTTCGAGCGCGGCTCGCCGCGCTTGCCTTCGATCGAGTTGAAGAGCGCGGTCTCCTCGCCGCAGATGTAGGCGCCCGCCCCGCGACGGATCTCGAGGTCGAATCGAAAGCCGGCGCCCGCGACGTTCTCGCCGAGCAGCCCCGCGCGGTGCGCTCGCGAGATCGCTCGCGCGAGGCGCTCCTCGGCGAGGGGGTACTCGCCGCGCAGGTAGACGAAGCCCTTCTCGGCGCCGCAGGCGAAGCCGGCGATGGTCATCGCCTCGACGATCGCGAAGGGATCTTCTTCCAGGAGGACGCGGTCCTTGAACGTACCGGGCTCGGACTCGTCGGCGTTGCAGACGACGTACTTCGGTCGCGCCGTCGCCTTCGCGACCGCCTCCCACTTGCGGCCGGTGGGGAAGGCGGCGCCCCCCCTTCCCACCAGACGCGAGGCGATCTTCTCGGCGACCACCTTCTCGGGTCCGAGCTCGAGCGCGCGCGCGAGCGCCCGATAGCCCCCGGAGGCGCGGTAGGCGGCGAGGCTCGTGGGATCCACGACGCCGACGCGCGCGAGGAGAGTGAGGCCGTCCGAACCGGCCTGCGGCACCGAGCGCCGGACCGAGGCGAGGCGGACGGCGGGCGGCGGCAAGACGAGCGTCGCGTCCTCCTCGAGGGCTCGTAGGACCCGCGCCGGAGAGGCGAGCGGCGCCATCGCCACCGCCTGGCGGGGGGCTCCGGCGCGCACGAGGAGAGCCGCCGGTGCCCGCTCGCAGAGCCCCAGGCAAGGGCTTCGCTTCCAGGTGGCCCGGCCATCGGCGGTGGCCGCGCCGGGAGGTCCGAGCTCGCTCGCGAGCTCGCGGCAGATCGACTCGGCCCCCGCCAGCCGGCAGGCGATGTCGTCGCAGACGTGCACCACGAGCGGTGCCTGCTGCCGCGTCGCCAACAGGTGGTAGAAGGTCGCGACCCCCCAGGCCTCGGCGGGGGGCACGGTCAAGCGCCGGCAGACGTAGTTGAGCCCCCCTTCGGAGAGCCAGCCGACGCGATCCTGCAGGGCGTGCAGGGCGGGCAGCAGGAGGTGGCGCTCCTCGCGCGCCGCGCGGCCGCCGCGCGCCACCCGGCCGTCTCCGCCGTCGCGGGGCCCGCCGGTCCAACCCGATTCGGGAGGACCGAGCACCGCGTCGACCGCGGCGCGCTCCGCGTTCGTCGGCAGGGCCTCGCTCAGCCGCAGGTCCATCAGGCCTCCAGGCGCTCGACGCGGATCGCCGCCGCCTTGAACTCGGCGGTGCCCGCCTTCGGATCGTTGGCTTCGATCGTCAGGAGGTTGGTGGCCACCTCCTCGGGGAAGTGGAAGGTCATGAAGGTGAGCCCGGGCCGGAGCGCCGAATCCACGTGCACCGGCGCTTCGACGGCGCCACGGCGCGAGACGATCCGCACGCGCTCGCCCTCGGCGAGTCCATAGCGAGCCGCGTCTTCGGGCGAGAGGTCGAGCGTCTCACCGCGACGGCGGGGATACGAGTAGCCGGCGGTCTGCACGCCGGTGTTGAACTCCTCGAGCCGGCGGCCGGTGGTGAGGCGGAGCGGGAACTCGGGCGTCAGCCGGTCGATCGGCGGGTCGTGGTCGACGCAGGAGAACGGGGCCCGCGGCCCGCGGATCGGCCGCTCCCAGAGCCGGCTGTGGAGGAAGAGCTCGCCGGGGTGGGTCTCGTCGTAGCAGGGCCACTGCAGCCCGTTCTCCTTTTCGAGCCGCGCCCAGCTCATGCCGGCGTGCGCGGGCGAGAGCGTCCGGAGCTCGTTCCAGAGCGTTTCCGCGTCGGGCTCACCCCAGTTCCGGCCGAGGCGCCGGGCGAGCGCGAAGAGGATCTCGAGGTCGTCGCGCGCCCCCTCCGGCGGATCGAGGGCGCGGCGCACCCGCTGCACCCGCCGCTCGCTCGAGGTCACGGTGCCTTCGGACTCGCACCAGGAGGCCGCCGCGGGGAGCACCACGTCGGCCACTTCGGCGGTCGCCGTCCAGACCACGTCCTGGACGACCAGGGTCTCGAGCCCCTCGAGGAGCCGGCGCGTGCGGTGTTGATCCGCCTCCGAGCGCATCGGGTTCTCGCCGACGACGTAGAGCGCGGTGAGCTCGCCGCGCTCCATCGCCTCGAACATCGCGGTCAGGTGCTTGCCGCGCTGGGGCGGGATCGCGCACCCCCAGGCGGCCTCGAACTTGGCGCGGAGCGGCGCGTTCTCGACGTGCTGGAAGCCGGGGAGCCGGTCGGGGAGCGCCCCCATGTCGCCGCCCCCCTGCACGTTGTTCTGGCCGCGCAGCGGATTGATGCCCGATCCGAAGCGTCCGACGTGACCGCAGAGGAGCGCGAGGTTGATGAGCGCGAGGACGTTGTCGACCGCGGTGTGGTGCTCGGTGATCCCGAGCGTCCAGCAGATGGTGGCGCGCGGCGCGGTGGCGTAGGCGTGCGCGATCTCGCGGATCACCGCCGCCGGCACGCCGCATTCCCCCTCCGCGCGCTCGAGCGTCCAGCTCTCGACGTGCGCGCGCAGCGCCGCGATGCCGCTGGTCGCGTGCTCGATGAACTCCCGGTTCTCGAGCCCCGAGGCGAGGATCTCGCGCGCGATGGCGTTGGCGAGCGCGATGTCCGAGCCGACGTCTAGCCCGGCCCAGAGGTCCGCCCACTGGGCCGAGCTCGTGCGCCGCGGATCGATCGCGATCAGGCGCGTGCCGCGCCGGATCCCCTTCAGCAGGTGATGGAAGAAGATCGGATGCGCCTCGCGGGCGTTCGAGCCCCAGAGCAGGACGCAGTCCGTCTCTTCGATCTCCCGATAGGAGCTCGTTCCGCCCCCCGCACCGAACACCGCCGCCAGACCGGCGACGCTGGGCGCGTGTCAGGTCCGGTTGCAGCTGTCGACGTTGTTCGAGCCGAGGACGGCGCGGGCGAACTTCCCCGCGGCGTAATTCACCTCGTTCGTGCTCTTCGAGCAGCTGAAGAGCCCGAACGCCCCGGGTCCGCGGCGCTCGACGGCGCTCCGGAATCCCGCGGCGGCCCGATCCAGCGCCTCGTCCCAGGTCGCGGGGCGCAGGGCGCCGCGACGACCTTCGCGGACCATCGGCGTGGTCAGACGCTCGGTTGCTGGCATGCGACCTAGTCTACATAGAAGGGAGGGGTCGCGAGAGCGTCACGCTCCCGCCGCGGGCGAGGGTTGCGCCAATCGCCGGAATGCGGGATCGTAGCGCCCCTGTTCCGACGAAAGGAGAACGTCATGATCGATCACGGGAGACGTGTGGGGAGCTGGGTGGCCCTCGGCCTGCTCTGTTGCGGGCTCAGCTCCGGCATCGCCTGCGCGAAGAAGGGGGAGCAAGCGTCCGCGCCGGCCGCGGCCGCGGCGCCGAAGGCTCAGCCCGGCGCCGAGAGCCCGGAAGCGCTCGTCGAGCGCATGAAGAAGGCGGCGGCGAAGCAGGACCTCGCCGAGATCGCCGCCTGCATGACGCCGAAGGCGCGCGGCGAGATGGCGATGGGGATGTATCTGGGCGCCACGATGATGGTCGCCTTCTCGCAGATGGGAGCCGAGATGGGCGGCGCCATGGCCGAGGGAATGGGCGGCATGGCGGAGGCGATGGGCGGCAAGGTCGACCCCGCCGAGAAGGAGAAGGCGGCGCAGCAGATGGCCAAGGCGAAGGAGGAGATGGGCAAGGTCAAGGAGCGCTACAACGCCCTGATGACCAAGTACGGGCTCCCGGTCATGCCGAAGGACGGCGAGGCGGAGCCCGACCTGCCGAAGGAGAAGGCCGAGGAGCTCTTCCAGAAGATCGACGCCGGCGCCTTCCTCACCGACGTCATGGCCTTCATGAAGTCGATGCCGGGCGACGAGAAGGAGAAGGCGGCCGAGGAGTCGCCGGTCAAGATCCCGTCCGGCCCGCTGACCGATCTCAAGATCGACGGCGACAAGGCGACCGGATCGGTCGAGGGCGAGGCGATGAACTTCGTGCGCATCGATGGTCGCTGGTACGTCGAGGAGCCGCCGGGCGGCGGCGGTCCCCCCCCGATGTGAGACGGCTCGAGGGGCCGGCGGCACTCATCCGCCGGCCCCGCGGCGCTCCGCCCGTGCGAAGGCGCGCACGAACGCGCGAGGCCGGCGATGCCGCCTCGTCATAGTCTAGGGGGCGGAGGTGTCGCGAACATGAGCCAGGCAGGGAAGGTCCGCCCCATTCTCGAAGTCGCCAACGCGCTCGGCATCCGGGCCGAGCACTTCGTCCCCTACGGTCACGACAAGGCCAAGATCCGGCTCGAGGCGCGCGCCGCCTCCGGGCGCCCACCCGGGCGTCTCGTGCTGGTCTCCGCGATCACGCCGACGACGGCGGGCGAGGGTAAGACGACGGTCTCGATCGGGCTCGCGCAAGGGCTGGCGGCGATCGGCGAGCGGGTCTGCCTGGCGCTGCGCGAGCCGTCGCTGGGGCCGGTCTTCGGCATGAAGGGGGGCGCGACCGGTGGGGGCGCCTCCGTGCTCACGCCGGCGGGCGACATCAACCTCCACTTCACCGGCGACTTCCACGCCATCTCGGCGGCCAACAACCTGCTCGCCGCGATGCTCGACAACCACCTGCAGCAGGGCAACGCCCTCGGCCTCGACGTGCGGCGGATCCTCTGGCGCCGGGTGCTCGATCTGAACGACCGGGCGCTGCGCCACGTCACGGTGGGTCTCGGAGGCCCGCTCGAAGGGGTGCCGCGCGAGACCGGCTTCGACATCACCCCCGCCTCCGAGATCATGGCGGTCCTCTGCCTCGCCGAGGACGAGGCGGACCTGCGCGCCCGCCTCGCGCGCCTGATCGTCGGCGTCGACCGGGACGGCAAGGCGTTCACCGCGACCGATCTCGGAGCGGTCGGCGCGTTGATGGTGCTCCTCAAGGACGCCATCCTGCCCAACCTCGTGCAGTCGGTGGAGGGCGTGCCGGCCTTCGTGCACGGCGGCCCCTTCGCCAACATCGCGCACGGCTGCAACTCCGTGATCGCGACCAAGATGGCGCTCGCGCACGCCGACTGGGCGGTCACCGAGGCGGGCTTCGGCTCCGACCTCGGCGCCGAGAAGTTCCTCGACATCAAGTGCCGCGCCGCGGGGCTCGATCCGGCGGCGATGGTGCTGGTGGCGACGGTGCGCGCCCTGAAGCTCCACGGCGGCGTGCGCGAGAAGGAGAAGTACGGGATTCCCGACGTCGCCGCGGTGGAGCGGGGCCTCCCGAATCTCGTCAAGCACGTCGAGAACGCCGCCCAGTTCGGTCTCGCGCCGGTGGTGGCGCTCAACCGCTTCGCGACCGACGGCGCCGACGAGATCGCCGCCATCCGCGCCTGCTGCGAGAAGCTGGGCGTGCCCTTCGCGGTGGCCGACATCTTCGCTCGAGGGGGCGAAGGCGGCCGCGAGCTGGCGGCGGCCGTGGTGGCGCAGGCGAAGAAGAAGACGGCGCCCTACCGGCCGCTCTACGCGCTCGACCGCCCGATCCGGGAGAAGATCGAAGCCATCGCCACCAAGATCTACGGCGCGCGGTCGGTGAGCTACGCGAAGGCGGCGACCCGCGACCTCGCGTTGATCGACAAGCTCGGCTACGGCAATCTGCCGGTCTGCATGGCGAAGACGCAGTACTCGCTCTCCGACGACCCGCAGGCGGTGGGCCGCCCCGAGGGGTTCGACATCACCGTGCGGTCGGTCGTCCTCGCGGCCGGCGCCGGCTTCGTGGTGCCGCTCGCCGGCGAGATCATCCGCATGCCGGGCCTGCCCGCCGTCCCCCAGGCCGTGAAGATGGACTGGGTCGACGGCGAAGTCGTGGGCCTCCTCGGCGGCTAATTGGGGACAGGCACGAATTAGCTCGGATAAGTCTCAGCAGCTAATCGGAGCTAATTGGGGACAGGCACCAATTGGCTAAGACGGGCGAGAGGCACCAGATAGCC
>CAYZBH010000001.1:173061-177450 GCA_964476605.1 uncultured Thermoanaerobaculia bacterium
GCTAATTGGGGACAGGCACCAATTGGCTAAGACGGGCGAGAGGCACCAGATAGCCAATTGGTGCCTGTCCCCAATTTCAGCGTGGCCGTTCGGGCCGACAGCTATCTCCAGGGACAGCTAGGGAGCGGACGCGGGCTTCGGCGCGTCGGTCGTCGGCGCGGCCGCGGCGGCGCCCAGGACGACGGCGATCGCGAGCGCGTTGGCGGGCATGGTGAGCCCGAAGTCCGCGAAGGAGTGGAGCCCGACCGCGATCGCCGCGCCGAGCGCCGCGAGCCCCGCCGCGCGATCCTCGGAGCGCTCGCCGCGGCGGAGCACGGAGCTCACGCGCCGGAGGAGCAGCACCAGGCCCGTGAGGCCGACCCCCAGGCCCAAGAGCCCGGTGGTCGCGACGAGCTCCGCCCAGTCGCAGTGCGCGTGACGCCAGAGGCCCGGGAGCGCCGCCGGTTGCACGAGCGGGAAGCCGGCGCGAAAGGTGCCGAGGCCGGTTCCCGTCCAGGGAAACTCGGACCAGAGCCGGAGCGTCGCCGCCGCCGCGCGCAGACGGCCATTGCCTCCGACCTCGTCGAGCGGCGTCGCGAGGAGGCGCGCGAAGGCCCCCTCGAAGCCGACCAGCGAGACCAACGCCACCGCGCCGACGAGCCCCACGAGTGCCGCGCCGAGGAGCCACTTGTGTTCGCGGCGCCCCGTCACCCAGAGCGTCTGGGCGCCGAACGCGACCGCCATCGCGAGCAACCCGGCGCGTGAGCCGGTCAGCACGAGCGCGCCGGCGAGCAGGAGACCGACGAGCACTGGCGGACCGAGCGCGACCAAGCGCCGCTCCGCGGAGGAGCCCTCCTGAAGCGTCCGGCGCGCCGCCCACCACCCCCAGGCGAAGGTGACCGCGAGGGCGATCTCGAGCGCGAGCGCGAAGTGGTTCGGGTTGACGAAGCTCCCGTGGAGTCGGCTGCCCGTCGCCGGCAGGGGACGCCCCCAGAGCGTGTCGGAGCGGGAGACCCACTGTTCCACCGCCAGCGTCACCTGAGCGACCGCGGCGAGCAGCAGGGCGCCGGCGAGAAGCCGGCGGACGCGGCGGGACGATCCGAGCCAGGCCGCCGCGGCGAGGCCGGCGGCGGGAATCAGCCAATCCAGGGCGGCCGCTCGGCTGGTGTCGGGTGCGAGCGTGAGGGGAACGCCGGACGATTTCGCGGTGACCCCGGCGACCTCGCGCGCGCTCGTCGCCAGCTCGAGGTGGCGCGGCGAGACCCAACCCACCAGACCCTCGGGCCACGCGAGCGATTGCAGCCAACCGCCGAAGGCCAGCAACGCCAGCGCGGTAGCCGCCGCGATGGCGGCCCGCGGAGGGTACGGCGCGCGTGCGGTCCAGAGCGCCAGCACGGCGCTCGCGAGAGCTCCCAGGAGCAGAGCCGCCGAAGCCGTGGACGTCACGCTGCCGAACGGAAGGGGTGCCCAGAGGAGCAACGCGGCGAGCGGCAGAGCGCGCCACGGGGGGTGTCGTATCATGCGCCGAATGCTCTCCGTACGCTTTGCATCTCGTGCGCTCCGAGGGGCGCCCCGCCTCGCGCGGGTGGCCCTCGCCGCGCTCCTGCTCGCTGCGGCCGCGGCGATCCCGGCGGCCGCGCAATTCGCGCAGTATACGTCCCCGGGAAGCCTGGGACGGGGCCCGGAGAACAGCCGCGAGAAGTTCGAGGAGGCCGTGCGCGAGGCTCGCTGGCACGCCGGACCGCTGCGCCTGGATCCCGCCTTCTGGATCTCCGACCTCGCCTGGTACGACGATCCGCTGACCAAGAAGGGCGACCTGACGGCCCGCGCGGGGATCGGTTTGCGCGGCTACCTGCCGGTGGGCCCGAAGACCACCGTGGCCGCCTACGCGCTCCCGGAATACGTTTGGTGGAAAGAGCGGAGCGACGAAAGGCGGGTCAACCAGCGCTTCGGTCTCGGCGTCTTCACCTACTTCAACCGGCTGTCGATCGAAGTGACCGCCGAGCGCGACGAGGACTTCGGTCTCCAGAGCGGCGACCTGCTGCAGCGCTCCACCCAGCGCACCGACCGGCTCGGCGCCGATCTCGAGATCCCTCTGGTGCGCTGGCTCTCGATCTACGCGAACGGCTCCCAGCGCGACGTCGAGAACCTCGCCGAGGATTCGGATCTCCAGGCGCTCTTCTCGGAGCTCGACCGGACGGAGACCTCCTATCGCGCGGGGTTGCGCTTCTACCTCGCGGAGCGGTTCTTCGTCGGCGCCGGCGTCGGGCACGCCGAATCCGACTCCGCGGCCTCGGCGCGCGACCTCTCGAACGCGGGCGATTTCGACTACGTCGAGATTGGCTACGACCGGCCGAAGCTCGCGTTCCGGACCCGGATCGAGCGCATCGACTCGCGGCCGGCGGCGGGATCCGATTTCGCGGGCTTCGAAGGGACGACGGGGGAGGCGCGCCTCGCCTGGAAGCCGCGCGAGAAGTTCCGGGCCGGCCTCTACGGCGCGCGGAGCGTCTCCTACAGCCTCCTCTCCGCTCCCGGCGAGTCCTTCTTCGTCGATCAGCGGTTGGGTCTCTCGGTCGGGTTGGGGCTCGGCTGGCGCTCGGAGATCGAGGGCTACATCGAGAGCGGCGAGCACCGCTACGAGGACACCGGCGGGGCGACCGGCCGGGTCGACGACGTCACGAGCTGGGGCGGAAGCCTGCGCGTCAAGCTGGTGCGCGAGCTCGCGCTCAGCGTGGGAGTTCGCCACTCCGAGATCGACGCGCCGGGCAGCCGACTCGACCAGAAGCTCGACGAGATCACGGCGGGGCTCGGATTCGGCCTCGGTCGCGGCACCTGGTACTGACTCGTATAATCTGAAGTTTCGATGATCCGGACCCCTGCGCTGCGGGCGCTCTTCGTGTCGACGCTCTGCCTTCTCGGCCTCCTCGCGGGCCGGCCGGGAGGCGCCCAGACGATTCCGCCCGGCGCCACCTACCGCCTCGGCCCGAAAGACCTCATCGAGATCAAGGTCTTCGAGGTCCCGGAGCTCAACGTCCAGAGCCGGGTCGGCGAGACGGGGTCGGTCAACCTGCCGCTGATCGGCGAGGTCCCGGCGCAAGGGCTGACCGAGGCCGAGTTCGCGCAGCGGCTGAAGCAGCTCCTGGAGTCCAAGTACGTCAATCGCGCCTCGGTCTCGGTCGAGGTCCGCGAGTTCCGGTCGCGCCCCATCGTCGTCATCGGAGCGGTCAAGAGCCCCGGCAACCTCGCTTTTCCCGGGCGTTGGACGCTGATCGAGGCGCTCGCGGCGGCGGGGGGCATCGAGGAGTCGCACGGCGACTACGTCTACGTCATGCGCCGCGCCGAGAACGGCCTCTCCGACCAGATCTCGATTCGCATCGACGACCTGTTCGTGAACGGCGACCCGAAGGCGAACATCCCGATCTTCGCCAACGACCTCATCAACGTGCCGACGACCGTCGAAGTCACCGTCTTCGCGCTCGGCGAGGTGATCTCGCCGGGCGCCATCCGCTTCAAGAGCACCGAGCGGATCACCGTCCTCTCGGTCATCGCGCGCGCCGGGGGGCTCTCCGACCGCGCCTCCAAGAAGCTCTCGATCAAGCGTCGCAGAGGGGAGTCGCTCCAGGAGGAGATCGAGGTGGACTACAAGAAGATCCTGGCCGGCAAGGAGCCCGACGTCGCGCTCTCCGACGGGGACGTCCTGGTGGTCAAGGAGTCGCTGCTGTGAGCCCGGTCGAACCCATTCCGCCGCTCGATCCGTCGGCCGATCTCCCCAGCCAGGACGGCGAGTTCCATCTCGCGGACTACCTGCGCATCGTCCTGCAGCGCTGGCGTCTGGTCGTCATCGTCACCGGCCTCGTCCTCGGCTACTCGCTGCTCCAGTACGCGATCACCCCGAAGGAGTACCGCGCGACCACCCTGGTCCAGATCGAGCGCCGCGTCTCGGTGCCCCTCAAGGCGGTGCAAGACACCTGGCTCGACAACTGGTTCAACATGGAGTACTACCCGACCCAGTACCGGCTCCTCAACAGCCGCGGCCTCGCCGAGCGGGTGGTGCTGAACCTCAGGCTCCTCGACGACCCCCTCTTCAATCCGAACGCGGCGGCGACGCCGTCGCCGGCCGGGGGGGTCACCGCCGCCGACGACGAGGCCGCGATCGGCGGCTTGGCGCAGGGGCTGCTGGGGGGGCTCGAGGTCAATCCGCTCCGCAACACGCAGCTGGTCGAAATCTCCTATCGCTCGCGCTCGCCGGAGCTCGCGGCGAAGATCGCCAACGGCTTCGCGGACGCCTACATCGACTGGGGGATCGAGAACCGGACCCGCCTCGCGGGCAAGGCCTCGACCTTCTTCGCCGCCCAGATCGAGACCCTGAAGCAGGAGATCCAGGACAAGGAGAACCAGCTCCAGGCCTAC
>CAYZBH010000002.1:0-136767 GCA_964476605.1 uncultured Thermoanaerobaculia bacterium
CGAAGAGGTCCTTGACGTTGACGATCCCGAGCCCGCGCAGCTCCATGTGGTGCTTCAAGGGCTCTTCGGCGGATCCGATGAGCTCGCCCCCCGGATACCTCTTGATCGCGACCCGGTCATCCGCCACCAGGCTGTGACCGCGGGTGATCAGATCGAGCGCCGCCTCGCTCTTGCCGACGCCGCTCGCCCCGATCAGGAGCACCCCCAGGCCGTAGACCTCGACCAGGACGCCATGGACCCGCGTCGAAGGAACGAGGTGGTCCTCCAGGAAGTAGCTCAGCCGCTTGATGACCACGGACGAGAGCGCGCGCGAGGAGAGCACCGGAACGCTCCGCGTCGTGAGCTCCTCGAGCATCTCGGACGGAGGCGTCAGGCCCTTCGTGAAGACGACGACCGGGATCGGAAGCGCCGCGATGTTGCGCAGCCTCTCGACTCGGACCGCAGGCTCGATGGAGCGCATGTACTCCAGCTCGCTCTGTCCGACGATCTGAACTCGGCCCGGCTTGATGTAATCGTAGTAGCCCGCGAACGCGAGCCCTGGCTTCTGAACCCTCGGATGGGTGATCGGATTGTCCAGGCGGTCCGATCCCGCGAGAACCGTGAGGTGCAGGTCGGCGAGCTCCTCGCCGAGGAGCTCCCTGACCAGGACGCGCGTCGGGTGTGACGTCACGAAGCCCTCTCGAGAGCCCCGAACGCGCCCAGGCAGGACCTCAGCTCGGCTGCCGACCGCGCGGCCAAGAGGCGTTGCCGGAGCTCGGGATCGCCCAGCGAGCGGGCAATCGCGGCCAACGCCTGCAGATGTGATCCCGTCGCCAGCCTCGGCGACACCACGACGAAGAAGAGCCGCACAGGCAATCCGTCCGGAGAACCGAATTCGATCCCGGCAGGATGCGAGGTGACACCCACGCGGACCCGGCTCGCATCGTCCACCTTGCAGTGAGGAACCGCCACGCCGTCGCCCAGCGCGGTCGATCCGAGGGCCTCGCGCTCGGCCAGCGCTGCCGCCACGGCACTCGGCTCGAATCGGCCGTCGACCGTTGCGAGGCGGTCCGCGAGCTCGCGCAGGGCGCCCGCAGCGTCGACCGCCGAGAGCGGCTCGAAGACCATCTCGGGCGAGATCCAGGCCGCGAGGTCGCTCGGGCGCGCGTCGTCGCTCGACAAGCCTCAGAACTCCGGGGCGATGAGCCCGTAGTTGGCGTCCCGCCGCTTGTAGAGAACGCTCACGCGATCGCTCTCCGAGTCGAGGAAGACGACGAATTCGTGCTTCGAATCCTCCAGCTCGAGGGCGGCTTCGTCGATCGTCATCGGTTTGATCCGCAGGCGCGAGGATTTCACGATGCGAGGCGCTTCTCCGGGGCGGACGCTCGCCGCCTCGAGCACCGCGAGAGGCCAGTGCGGCTCGGCGCCGGTCTTGGTGGCGCGCCTACGACGGTCGACCGCTCGCTTGCGTGAGCGTCGGGCCTGCTTCTCCAGGGCCTCGATGGCCAATCCGAGCGCTTCACCGAGGTCGTGGTTCTCCTCGTGAGAGTGCAACTCGCCGTGGCGGTGTCGCACGTGGACGTCCACCGTCGTGCGCCGCTTCTCCGCCTCGATCGTGACCTGCGCTTCGATCGGTTGCGCGAGGAACTTGGCGACCTTGGTGAGCTTCTCGGTCGCGGCACGCTTGGTTCGCTCGTCGATCACGACGTGACGCCCCATGAATTCGATGTTCATTCCAGGCTCCCTCTCTCAGAAGATCCGGCGTCGGTCGGAGGACGACGGCAGATTGAGCTCGTCGCGGTACTTGGCGACGGTTCGCCGCGCGATCTGGATGCCTTCTCGATTGAGGATTCGCATCAGCTCGCTGTCGGACAGCGGATGGCGCTGGTCCTCGGCTTCGATCAGCTGCTTGATCTTCCGCTTCACGGTCAGTGACGAGATGTCCTCGCCGTATTCCCGGTCGATGCCGCTGTGGAAGAAGAACTTGAGCGGGAAGAGGCCACGCGGCGTATGCATGTACTTGTTCGAAACCACGCGGCTGACGGTCGATTCGTGCATACCGATGTCCTCGGCCACGTCGCGGAGCACCATCGGGCGCAGGAAGTCCAGACCCTGATCGAGGAAGTCGCGTTGCTGGCGGACGATCGAGGTCGCGACCTTGTAGATCGTGCGCTGGCGCTGGTCGAGACTCTTGATGAGCCAGACGGCGGAGCGCATCTTGTCGGTGATGAACTGCTGAGCGTCGTTCTGACGCCCTTCCTGCCGCATCTGTTGGAGCATGCGCCGGTAGGCCCGTGAGATCCGGAGCCTCGGGAGTCCGTCGTCGTTCAGCTGGATCACGTACTCGTCGCCCACCTTGAGGACATGAACGTCCGGCTCGATGTAGTGGGCGCGATCGTTCGTGAACTTCCGACCCGGACGAGTCTGCAACGTGCGGATCGTCTCGATCACCGGCTCGAGATCGACGAGGGGAATCCCGAGCGCACGGGCGATCTGCGGGTATTGCCGGCGCAGAAACCCGTCCCAGTGCTCGGCGACGATGCGTCGCGCGAACGAATCCGCGACTTCGCCTCGCAGGTCGAGCTGCCAGAGGAGGCTCTCCTGCAGGCTGCCGCAGGCGATCCCCGGCGGGTCCAGCCGCCGGACCCGGTCGAGCACCGCCTCGACCTCCTCTCGGCCGAGGGCCTCTTCGCCACCGGCAGCGCCGAGCTCCACGATCTCGTCGACCGAAGCGACGAGAAAGCCGTCGGGATCGAGGTTGCCCACGATGAGCTCCGCGATCTCACGCTCGCGAGACGAAAAATCGGAGAGGTGGATCTGCCACAGCAGGTGGTCATAAAGGTCGGGCTCGCGCGTCAGCGTGTTCTCCAACGGCGGCGCTTCACGCTCCTCACCGTCCCCGTAGCTCGGTGACTCGTCGTTCCAGGAATCGTCGAGGTAAGCCTCGAGCGCGACTTGCTCGAGGTCCTGGCGCTCGTTCTTCTCGGGAGCCAGGGGCTCCTCCGGCGCGGGTTCGGCGGGAGCCTCCGGTGCCGCGGCCTCCTCCTCGTCCTCGGCCTCCTCGATCTCCTCGAGGACTGGATTCGCCTCGAGCTCCTGCGCGACGACGGTCTCGAGCTCGATCCGCGTCATCTGCAGCAGCTTGATCGCCTGCTGCAGCGACGGGGTCATGACCAGCCGCTGGGAGAGTTTGAGGGAGAGTTTTTGCTCGAGCGCCATGGCCGTCTCGGGTCAGAGCTGGAAGTGCTCGCCCAGGTAGATCTTGCGGACTTGTGGATCGGAGGAGAGCTCTGCGGGAGACCCCGCACGGAGGATGCCGCCGTTGTTGATGATGTAGGCGCGATCCGTGATCTTCAACGTCTCGCGTACGTTGTGGTCGGTGATCAGGATTCCTATTCCCATCTGCTTCAGGTGGCGAATGATACCTTGAATATCGAGCACCGCGATCGGATCGATGCCGGCGAAGGGCTCGTCCAGGAGAATGAACGAGGGACCGAGGACCAGCGCCCGCGCGATCTCCACGCGGCGACGCTCTCCTCCCGAGAGCATGTAGCCCTGGTTCTTCCGCACCTTCTGCAACCGGAAGTCCTCGATCAAGCGGTCGATGCGCCGTTCCTGCTCCGCGTGCGTCAGGTCGAGCGTCTCGAAGATCGCGCGCAGATTGTCCTCGACCGAGAGCTTTCGAAAGACCGATGGCTCCTGCGGAAGGTAGCCGATGCCGCGCTGCGCGCGCTGGTACATGGGCAGAAGGGTGATCTCGTCCTCCCCGAGCAGGACACGACCCCCGTCCGGCGGCGTGAGTCCGACGACTATGTAGAAGGTCGTGGTCTTCCCTGCTCCGTTGGGACCGAGGAGCCCGACGACCTCGCCCTGCGCCACGTCGATCGAAACCTCGTGCACGACGGCCCGGCCGCCGTAGACCTTGCGCAGGTTCTCCGCCCGTAGGCGAGTGGTCCCGCTCACGGGGCCGTGCCGCTCATCTTCGCGGTACCTGTCTTCAGGTCGTAGCGCAACGATCGTCCCTTCATCTCGGCGCCGTCCGGATCTCGCAGCGTTACCGGGTTCCCCGTCAGCTCGAGTGTACCCGCGTCCAGGTCGTAGCGGGCGCGTTCTCCTCGCGCCAGCCGGCCGGTGGTGGTCTCCTGGAGGACCACCTCGCCGGATCCTTCGAGGAGATGAAGTCGTCGCTGGTCGGTAAGGTCCGCGATCAGCTCCTCGCAAGCCAGCGACCGGCCCGCCTGCTTCGTGATCACGCCGCCGCCGAAGACGACGCGCTCTTCCTCCTCGCGATAGGTCAGATGGCTCGATTGAATCTCGAGCGGCTCCGCGGAGGCGCTCGATTCCTTGCCAGCGATCACGAGGCGGGTCCGCACGTCCCCGGAAGCGGTGAGCACGTGCTCCTCTTCGAGCCCGCGGAGCTGGTCGGAGAGCAGCAGGTTTCCTTCCTGCCAAGCCCTCACTTCGCCGCGAAAGACGAACCCGCGAGGCTGCTCCTGGAGCACCGCCTCGCGCGCCTCGACTTGAATCGGCCGGTCGCTCTGCCATCCCAGCCCCGACAAGGACCTGGCCGCGCCGCCACGCAGCACCGCACGGACTCCGTCCTCCGCCGTGAGCAGCCCGGCCCGGCGATCGTGGGCGAGGTGCGGCGCGGTGATCCCGCCGCGTTCGGTCTCCACGCGAGCCGGAGCCCCGAGAAGCTCCGCTCGCCCGGATTCGAGATCGAACAACGCGTGGTCTCCCCAGCCTCTGAAAGCGGGATCGGTCAAGGTCACGCCCCCCGTCAGCGCGACGCGCACCAAGGTCGAGTCGGCGAACTCGGCGGCGAAGGAATCGGCTCGCCCCGAGCGAATCGGGTCGGCGAGACCCGATCGATATTCGGCGAAGTAGGTCGTGCGCGCGCTCGCTGCGGCGGAGGGCTTTCCTCCCGCGAAGCGTATTTCCAACGTCTCGGAGGCCACGCCTTGGATCACTCCGTCTCCGATCTCGGTATCCAGCGCCGCGGGGCTGCGCGCCCCTCCGGTAAGGGATAGACGAGCCGGGAGGTCCGAGCCAGGCTCGAATTCGAGCCTGGCCTCGGTGGCCCGGAGCTCGGACCGCCCCACGGCCCCGACGTCGCCGGCGCCGAGAGAACCGCCAACTCCCTGGCCGAGCACGAGCAGCTGCGGACGCTTGCCGTCTCCCTGGAGATAGAGCTCCCAGGAGCTGCTCTCGATCCAACTCGTTCCCCGCGCCACGTGCGCGCCTCGCGGCGCGCGCAGCACGCCGCCCGCCCGATCGAAGAGCAGCTCGGGAGCTTGCAGCCGGACCTCTTCTCCGGTGGCTTCCGACGTGCCGCTCACCTGAACGTCTCCACCGAGCTCGAAGAGATCGCTGGCGAGATCCATCGCGAGTTGTTGCGCGCTGCCTCGCCAGCGGTCCGCGAAGCGGAAAGTGACGGCGCCCTCCGCGCGCACCGCCTTGCCGCCCTTGAGGAGCATCAGTTGCGGCGCGGCGAGCGCGAAGCGATCCGTTCCCTGCAACGAGACGTCGCCCGTCAGGCTCGCCTCCTGGCTGTTGCTGTCGTAGCGCGCGCTCGCCGCCGCGACCGCGTACTCGGCCGCCTCGCGATAGAGGCGCAGCCGGACGCCCTGGAGAGCGATCACGCCCTCCCGACTCGCCTGGAAGCGATCGCCGTGCAGGGAAAAGACCGGTCTTCCTTCGCTCGTCTGGGTGAAGTCGAATGCGTCGCTCGAAGCGACGGTGTCCGACGGCTCGGATTGCAGGCTTTGATCCGGCGCTCGCGGTGCTTCGCCCACCACGGTTCCGGGGGCGCCCTGCCGACCCGCGATGTAGAGGGCGAAGAGGCCCGCAAGAACGATGCCGAGCAGGCCGAGCAGCACGTTGCGCAAGCGAGCCGCGCGGCCCGCAGCCGCAGACGTACGCATGGACCCCATTCTATGGGTTCTCGTTCGAGGCCGGGCGGGCGTCCACGATCCGCACGACGGGAGCATTGCGATAGCGATCCCGCTCCACGGACCCGAGCAGTTCGAAGCGCTCCCGCCACGGACCCGCTCGCTCTGCCCAGCCCCAACCGACCGTCTCGAACGTGCCTCCTCCCGTTGGGTCTCGGGCGGTGAAGGCCAGATGTCCGGATCCAAATCGCCGGAAGCGTCGCTCCTCCGCGACGAGCGGGCCGATGCGAAACAGCGGCTCGGGGTTCCCCGCCCCGAACGGTGCGATTCTCTCCAGATCGTCGAGAAGGGAGGAATCGACGTCTCGCGCCGAGAGTTCGGCCTCGTAGCAGAGGCGCGAGGGTTCGGGCTGCAGCCCCGAAGCGAGGGCCTCGGACTCGCAGGCGGCGCGCAGGTCGTCGAGGGCAGCCGACGGCACGGTCAATCCGACGGCCTGAGCGTGGCCGCCGAACCGGATCGCGCGGAGAGCCCACGGCTCGAGGAGGGCGTGGAGGTCGATGTTCTCGACGCTGCGTCCCGACCCCACCGCGATCTCGCCATCGACGGCGAAGAGAAGGGTCGGACGCCCGTGTTGGCGCGCCAGCCTCCCGGCAGCCACTCCGACCACGCCGCGGTGCCAACCGGCGCTCCAAGCGACGAGGATCGGTGGCAACTCTGAAGCGGCCCATCTCCCGTCGCAGTCCGTGAGGATCCGGCGCTCGAGCGCCTTGCGCTCCGCGTTCGCGCGGCCGAGCGTCGCGGCCAGGTCGCGCGCCTGGACTGGGTCCCGGGCGAGCAGGAGCTCGAGCGCCGGCTCGGCACCGCCGAGCCGGCCCGGAGCATTGAGCCGTGGGCCCAGCTTGAAGGCGACGTCGGCGGCCGAGATCGGGGCCGAGACGCCCGCCTCCGCGAAGAGCTCTCGCAGACCCGGAGAGGGGGTTCGCGCCAATTCCTCGAGCCCCAGCCGTACGATCACCCGGTTCTCGCCCAGGAGGGGGGCCACGTCGGCGATGGTGCCGAGGCAGGCCATGCGCAGCAGCGAGCCCCAGGGAACCGGTGCCCCGAGCCGCCCGCAGAGGGCCTGCGCGAGCTTCAGCGCGAGCCCGGCGCCGGTGAGGTCGGGAAACGGATAGTCGCATCCAGGCTGGCGCGGATCGATGACGATCGCCCCTTGCGGAAGGGTCGGTCCGGGAAGGTGGTGGTCCGTCACCACGAGCTCGAGTCCGAGCCGTGCTGCCTCTCGCGCGGCCTCGAGGCTCCGCACGCCGCAGTCGGCGGTCAGAATCATCTCCGCCCCGAGCTCCCGAGCCCTGCGGACATGCTCGGGCTGGAGTCCGTAGCCCTCGGCGTGCCGGTTCGGGAGAAGGGGCAGGGCGTCGCAGCCGAGCGAGCGCAGGACGGCGGTAAGAAGCGCCGTCGCGCTGACGCCGTCGACGTCGTAGTCCCCGACCACGGTGATCTTGCTCCTTCTGGCGCACGCTCTGGCGAGCGCTTCGACCGCCGCGGGCATCCCGAGCAGGCGCTCGGGAGGGTGGAGATCCTCGAGCGTGGGCGCGAGAAAGGCCCGGAGGTCCTCGGGGCCGCGAACGCCTCGCGCCGCGAGTAATCGTCTCGTGACCCAACCGAGCGGGATCGCAGCGAGCTGCTCGCAGGCCTCCGGCGCCGGCGCCGGATGCCAGGCGTGATGCGTCACCCGAATCAGTTCTCGCTGCAGACGCCGAGAGCGCGGAATCTGCGGTAGCGCGCCTCGACGCGGGCTTCGGGCGAGAGCCGCTCGAGCGCGCGCAGGGACTTGTCGAGAGCGTCGCCCAGCTCTCGCGCGGCGCTCTCGGGATCGACGTGGGCTCCTCCCGGAGGTTCCGGCACGATCTCGTCCACGATGCGGAGGCGTTCGAGATCCGGTGCCGTGACGCGCATGGCGTCCGCCGCTTGCGCCTTGGCCTCCTGGTCCTTCCAGAGGATGGCAGCGCACCCTTCCGGAGAGATCACAGAATAGGTCGCGTACTCGAGGATCAGGACGCGATCTCCGACACCCAGCGCCAAAGCGCCGCCGCTTCCCCCCTCTCCGGTGATCGCCACCACGATCGGAACCCGCAGCTGTGCCATCTCGATCAGATTCCTTGCGATCGCCTCGGCTTGCCCCCGCTCCTCGGCGTCGAGGCCCGGGTAGGCCCCCGGCGTGTCGACGAAGGTGAGGATCGGGCGCCCGAACCGCTCTGCGAGCTGCATGACCCGGAGCGCCTTGCGGTAGCCCTCGGGGCGAGGCTGGCCGAAATTGCGCGCGATACGCTCTTTCGTGCCGCGCCCCTTCTGATGGCCGATGATCGCGACCGGACGCGCGCGGAAACGGGCGAATCCAGCCACGATCGCGGGATCGTCGGCGAACGCCCGGTCACCGTGGACCTCGACCCACTCCTCGGTCAGCAACCGCACGTAGTCGAGGGTATAGGGGCGATCGTGATGGCGCGCCACCAGGGTCTTCTGCCAGCGTGTCAGGCCCGCGAAGACACGATCGGTTTCGCGCCGGAGCTCGCCCCGCAACGCGTCGAGCTCGCGCTGGCGGCCGCTCTCGGGGGGGTATCCTTCCAGCTCCTCGATCCGGCGGCGGAGGGCTAGCAGGGGTTCTTCGAACGAGGCGTCGGTGGTCGTCACGGGCGGCGGCAACGTAGCAGAGCGCCGGGAAGTCGGTCAATCAGAGCAATTGATAGGGGTCGACGTCGACCGCGAGACCGGGCACCGCCTTCGAACCCAGGGCGGCGCCGACGGCTCGCCGGAGGAGGCGACCGTCGTCCGAACGTGCGAGGCACTGCATCCTCCACTCGCCGCGCAGACGCTCCAGGGGGGCCGGTGCCGGTCCGGTGAGTCGGATCCGTTCGGCGCCCGGAGTCGCGAGGACGCGGCGCACGACCTCCTCGAGCTTGGCGAGGGCACGCTCTCGGTTTCGGTCCCGCGACAGGAGCTGGATCATCCGGGTGTAGGGCGGGTAGTGGAAGATGCGCCGGAAGCGCATCTCCTGCTCGGCGAACCCGGCGTCGTCCTGCGCGAGGGCGGCGCGGATGGCGTAGTGATCCGGCAGGTAGCTCTGCACGACCACGCGTCCCGGACGCTCTCCCCGTCCCGCGCGCCCCGCGAGCTGCGTCAGCAGCGCGTAGGTCTTCTCGACGGCCCGGAAATCCGGGAAACCGAGGTAACCGTCCGCCGAGAGGACCGCGGTCAGCGCGACACGAGGAAAGTGATGCCCCTTCGAGATCATCTGCGTGCCGACGAGGATCTGAGTGGACCCGCTCTGGAACCGCTCGAGAATCGCCGCCGGACCTCCCCCTCGCCGCGACGCATCGCGATCCAGGACGTCGATCGAGGCCTCGGGGAAGAGCTCTTGAACTCGCTCCTCCACCCGCTCCGTTCCCGCACCGATTGCTTCCAGCGTCTCTCCGCGACAGGATGGACAGCGCTGCGGCGCCGCCAGCGTCGAACCGCAGTAGTGACAGAGCAGGCGCGCGCCCCGCCGGTGATAGGTCCTCGGAAGCCCGCAGGCCGGACAGCGGAAGTCTTCGCCGCAGGCCCGGCAGAGCAGCAGCGGGGCGTAACCCCGCCGATTCCGCAGCAAGATCACCTGGTCGCCCGACCGGAGCGCCGCGGCGAGCTCCTCGCGCAGGCGCGCCGAAAAGACCACTTCGCCGACTCTCGGGTCCCGAGGCTCCTGGCGCAGGTCGACGAGGATCCCCTCTGGAAGACGCCCTGAACCCACGCGCTCCGTCAGCACGAGGGAAGCGATCCGCCTCTCCACGACGCCACGCCGCACTTCGAGGCTGGGCGTCGCGGAGACGAGCAAGGCCACGCCGGCGACCTGCCGGCAACGGACCAGGGCGAGATCGCGGCCGTGGTACCGGGGGACGGTTTCCTGCTTGTAGGCGAGGTCCTGCTCTTCGTCGACGACCACCAGCCCCAGGTCCGACACGGGGGCAAAGACCGCCGAGCGCGGGCCGACCACGACGCGAGCCTCCCCCCGCCTGACCCGCTCCCACTCCTGGAGTCGCTCGGCGCTGCCGAGAGCCGAATGGAGCACCGCCAGGCGATCGCCGAAGCGTGATGCCGCCTGCGCCGCCAATGCCGGGACGAGCGCGATCTCCGGGACCAGGAGGAGGACTCCGCGTCCTCGCGCGAGCGCCAGCTCCGCCGCCGAAAGATAGACCTCGGTCTTCCCGGCTCCGGTGACGCCATGCAGGAGAAAAGAAGCGAACGCTCTGCGGTCGAGGCTCTCGCGGACCCCGTCGAGAGCTGCCCTCTGGTCTGGCCGGAGCACTAGCGGCAACGCCCCCGGGGCCTGGGTCGAGAGCGGCAGCAGGTGCCGGTCGAGACGCAGGCGCGCCGGTTGCGAGAACCGGCGCAGCACTCCCAGGCTCGCGAGCCGGCGTAGGACGGCGAGGCCGCATCCGGCGGCTTCGCCGATCTCGCTCGCCAGCATCGGTCGGCCGGCGGCGCTCAGAAGCTCCACGACCGCGCGGCCGGCCGGCGATCGTCCGCATTGCGCGAGGAGGTCCTGGAGGTTCCCCGTCGCGACCTCGTAGGCCGTCACATAGCGACTGCTCCGGCCCTCCGGAACCTCGGTGTCGATTCGTCCATCGCCGAGCCACCTCTCTACCGTGCTGCCGAGCTCCAGACCGCCGAGGGCCTCCTCCGCTTCGCTCAGGGAGAGCGGTCCTCGCGCGAGGAGAAGATCCCGAAGCGCGGCTTCGGAAGGGTTTCGAGGGGGCGCCAGGGCGCCGCGGTCCGTGATCCGGATTTGGAGCTCTCCCCAGCCGGGCAGGTCGGCCGGAAGCATCGCCGCGAGGAGGTCGCCCAGCGGGTGCAGGTAGTAGGCCGAGGCGAAGCGCGCCAGCTCCAAGAGATCCTCTGGCAGCGGCGGCTGGCGATCCACGAAGCGCTCCACCGGCCGGGGTGTGACCCCTTCGGGGGGTCGTGAGCCCACCTGAACGAGGAATCCCGTCAGCGCGCGGGAGCCCACGGGAACGCGGACTCGGACGCCCGGGGAGAGCGTCCGCGGGGAGCTCTGCGGGAGCTGATAGGTCAGAGTCTGGCCGACGGGCAGTGGCACCGCGACCTCGACGAAGGTCGCTGCCGGTTCGTCGCGCACTAGGAGGCGTTGCGGAGCTTCTGGATCTCGGCCGAGAGTCGCTCCAAGTTGGCGTCTCCCGGCGCCACCTTCTCGAGGGCGGCGAGTTTCTGCTGCGCTAGGTCGAGATCCTTGAGATCGAAGGCCAGCACCACGATCTCGTTGAAACGCGAGTGCCAGTGGGATGCGCTCAGCGCCTGCGCCGCGCGGAATCTCGCCAGCGCGCCCTGGAAGTCGCCCTGGGCGCGGAGACAGATTCCGAGATCGGTGAGGACGTCAGGGTCGTTCGGCTTGAGGCCGAGCAGCTTCTCGTACAGCTCGCGGGCGCGGCTCCAGTTCTGGATGTCGAAATTGAGGTTGGCCAGCTCGAGGAGCGCCGAAGTGTCGTTCGGATCGGCTTCCAGACGGGCACGGAGCCTCTGGATCTCCGCCTGGGCCGGCATTCCTTGCGGGGCCGACGGCCCGCTGGCCGCCTGGGGCGCGCCGGTGGCGCCAGCCGGCCTGAGCGTCGGTTGAACGGCGGCCATCTGTTCGTGCATGACATAGCCGGCGATGAAACCGCCGAGCAACCCAATGACAGCGAAAAGGAGATTCTCGCGGTTCAAGCGCCCCTCGATTCGTTCTCGCGTGCTGTTGGAATCGCCGCGCCGACCGACGGGGCCGATCGGCGCGGGAGAGACCGCCCGGATCAGCTGGCCAGCTGATCCCCCTTGCGCCGCTTCTCGATGCTCGAGGAGAGCGCTCGCTCGACCTGCTGCTCGGCGTCTCGCTCGGTGAGACCCTTGACGTGCGCGACCTCGCTCACGATGAAGTGCTTGGCGCGCTCGTACATCTTCTTCTCGCGGAAGGACAGGCTCTTGCGCTGGCTGACGAAGCGGAGGTTCTTGAGAACCTCGGCGACCTCGGTGATCCGTCCGGTCTTCATCTTCTCGACGTTCTGCTTGTAGCGCCCTTTCCAGTCCTTGTGGGCGTCGACGCTCCCGTTCTCGAGAATGTTGAAGAGAGTCCGGATCTCGCGCGGCTCGCAGAGCGGCCGGAGCCCGACCAGATCCAGGTTGTCCTTGGGCACCATGACCTTGGAGTTGCTCGACAGGAGTCGGAGGTAGTAGCAGGTGCGCTCGGTCCCGTCGATTCGGCTGGGCGCGATCTCCTCGATGACCGTCACCCCGTGGTTCGGATAGACGACTTTCTGACCGACCTTGAATGTCACGTCCGGGAGCTCCCTTCCTCTAACTTGTTGTACCGCAGGGTAGTTACGACGATCCCCACCGCGGCTGAAGGATACTCCGGACGGGCGCCGAAGTCAAGGCGGCGAACGAGCGCAAAAGGGCCGTAAACGTCCTCTCTGGGGGACGTTTACGCCTCGCTCCCGTTGACTTGCGTGGCGGCCCCTCATACCATCCCACCGCCTTGCCGGAGTGGCGGAATGGCAGACGCAGGGGACTCAAAATCCCCCGTCCGAAAGGGCGTGCAGGTTCGACTCCTGTCTCCGGCACCAGCCCTCTATTCGTAGCGCAGCGCCTCGATCGGGTCGAGTCGCGAGGCCTTTCCCGCGGGATAGATCCCGAAGAAGATCCCGACCACGGCGGAGAATCCGAACGCCACCGCCACGGCCCAGAGGGGGACGTGAGCCGGTGGCCAGTCCCCCGGCAGCGCTGCGGCGACGCCGGCCCCGATCCCCCACCCGGCGAGCAGGCCGATCGAACCCCCGACCAGGGAGAGTGTCACCGCCTCGATCAGAAACTGCACCAGGACGTCCTGCCGTCGGGCGCCGACGGCCTTTCGGATTCCGATCTCGCGGGTCCGCTCGGTGACCGAGACGAGCATGATGTTCATGATGCCGATCCCCCCCACCAGGAGGGCGACCCCCACGACGGCACCCACCACCGTCGTCACCATCCCGAGGACGGAGCCGACGGTCTTCAGGATCTCGTCCTGGAGCATGACCTCGAAGTCGTCGGGCTGCCCGTTCGCGATCTTGTGCCGAGACCGCAGGACCTGCTGGATGCCGTCCTTCACCTGATCCACGACGGCCGCGCTCTCGGCTTGGAGGCGCAGCTGAATCTGATCGCCGGCGTTCCTGCCCAGGATCGAGAGCGCCGTCGCGTACGGGATGAACACCAGGTCGTCGGAGTCCTGCCCGAGCGCCTGACCCCGCTTCTCCATCACCCCCACGATCACCGCGGGGAGGGAACCGACGTAGATCTCCTTGCCGATCGGTTCCCCTAGGTCCAGCTCTTCGACGACCTTGCGGCCGACGACGGCGACCTTCCTGCGATGGTCGAGGT
This sequence comes from uncultured Thermoanaerobaculia bacterium, assembly GCA_964476605.1. Classification (GTDB taxonomy): domain Bacteria; phylum Acidobacteriota; class Thermoanaerobaculia; order Multivoradales; family JAGPDF01; genus JAGPDF01. Next base: position 13,311 of record CAYZBH010000002.1, read on the forward strand.
CGAGCTCCGAGAAGAAGCGACCCTGCTCGACCTCGTGATTGTTGACCTCGGGCCAATCTTGGTTGACGCCCAGGAGCAACGTCGCGTGCTGCCGGTCACGGAACTTCACCTGCTGACCGGGAGCGACGACGAGCGGCGTGATCAGCCGGATCCCGGAAACCTGCTCCCGGATCGCACGTCCGTCTTCCCATGTGAGGCGCACTTGTCGAGCCACGACGCCAGGACCCTGGTTTGGATCGCGCTTCGGCAACACCATGACGTAGGTGGCACCGACGCCCTGCAGCTCGCGCGTGATCATGAACTGCAAGCCCTGCACGATCGACACCACCGCGATCACTGCGGCCACCCCGATGATGATGCCCAGGGTGGTGAGAATCGAGCGGAGCTTGTTGGCGCGCAGGGCGCGGAATGCGACGCGGAGGTTCTCCGAGAGGACCACCGACCCTACTCGGCCCGGGCGGCCGCCTCCCGCTCGTCGGTCACTACTTGTCCGTCCCTGAGCACGATCCGACGCCGGGCGTGGGCCGCGATGTCGGCCTCGTGAGTCACCAGGATCACGGTGTTTCCCTGTCGGTGGAGCTCGTCGAAGAGCAGCATGATCTCCGACGACGTCGCGGTGTCGAGGTTCCCCGTGGGTTCGTCGGCCAGGAGAATCGAAGGCTCGTTCACCAGCGCCCGGGCGATCGCGACACGCTGGCGCTGTCCTCCCGAGAGCTCGTTGGGCAGATGGTGCGAGCGATCGGACAGACCCACCCTGGAGAGGGCGCGCTCGGCGCGCTGCCGCCGGTCCTTCTTGGAGACGCCCGCGTAGATCAGCGGGAGCTCGACGTTCTGCAGCGCATCCGTCCGCGCCAGGAGATTGAAAGTCTGGAAGACGAAACCAATCTCCTTGTTGCGGATCGCCGCCAAGTCCTGGTCGTTCAGGTGCTCGACGGCGGTTCCGTTGAGGATGTAGCTTCCGGAGGTCGGTGTGTCCAGACAGCCCAGGAGGTTCATGAGGGTGGACTTCCCGCTTCCGGACGGGCCCATGATCGCGACGTACTCGCCGCGGTCGATCACCAGGTCGAGTCCGTTCAGAGCGCGAACCTTCTCCGCCCCCATGTCGTAGACCTTGTGCACGTCATGCAGCTCGATGATGGCCATCAGTCGCTCTCTTCCTCGCGATTCTTCGCGCCCTTCTCTTCCTCTCCTGGCTTGGCGACCCGGATCGCGTCGCCGCTCTCGATCTTGCGGAGCGTCCGGTAGGGGCCGGTCACCACGCGCTGGCCGGCCTCCAGGCCCGAGACGATCTCGACGTTCGTGGCGTCCGAGAGGCCGGTCGCGACCTCGTGCTGGACGGCCTTCCCGCTCTCCACCGCGAAGACCACCTTGGCTTCCCGCTTCTCGGCCTCGGTGCGCGCCGAGCGATCCTTCGCCCCTACCTCCAGCCGCCGCTCGACGACGCTCTGGATCGGCACGACGAGCGCATCGTCGTGACTCGCCACCGCGACTTCCGCGCGGGTGGACATGCCGGGCCTCAGCCGGGCGTCTGGGGCGCCGAGCAGCACCTTGACCCGAAAAAACGTGACGTCTGGCTGCGTCGGTTTGGAGTACCCGGAGCTGCCGATCTCCTCCACCTCCCCGGCGTAGGCGTCGTCCGGAAAAGAATCCACGCGGACCTCTGCCTTCTGTCCCCGGGTCAGGTGGATCACCTCCGTCTCGTCGACGTCGATCTCGGCGAGAACTTGCGAGAGGTCTGCGATGGTACCGATCACGGACGCTGGATTGTTCATCGTGCCGGACACGACGACCTCGCCCTCCTTGGCGTTGAGAGCGATGACACGCCCGGAGATCGGAGCGAAGATGGTCGTCTTGCGCAGGTCGTCTTCGGCATGCGCGAGCAGCGCCTCGGACTGCTTCACCGCCTCGGACGCTTGCTCCACGCGCAAGCGCGCCGAGGTGTGCTGCAGCGCGGCTGCTTCGAGCGCCTCGGCGGACGCGATGCCGACGGCCGAGAGCCTCTCGGAACGGGCGAGCCGGACATCCTGATCCGCGAGCGCGACCTCCGCTTGTTTGAGCTCGGTCCGACTCATCGCCAGACGCGCGCGCGCGTCGTCTCTGGTGGCCAAGAAAGACTGGCGCTCCAGCTGGAGGAAGGGAGCTCCCGCCGTCAGATCCTCCCCCTCCACGACGAACAGGCGCTCGATCTTGCCGATGACGTGCGCCGAGATGTTGACCTGCACCTTCGGCTGGATCTGACCGGTTGCCTTCACGGTCTGGGTGATCTTCCGGCGGTCGACGGTCTCCACGGACACCTTGACCGGGGCGCGCGAGCTGCGGCCCCTGAGGCTCAGGGCGACGATCGCCGCCAGGATCACCACCCCGGCCAGGATCAGCGCGGTTCGACGTCTCATCGCGATTCGATCGGGTCGATCAACGCAACATCGCGAGAAGCACTTTGACGGCCACGCCCACCAGCCAGACGGTTGTCACCGTTGCCGTCGCCTTCCCGCGACCGACTTTGGCCACGAGGCGAAAACCCAGCGCCAGCAGGAATAGGCACCAGATCGAGAAGAGATCGACACTGGTGAGGAGCGCGCGCGTGACCGCGCTGGCGTCGTCTCCAGCGAGAAATCCCAAATGCGACATCACGAGGCCGCCGGACTCGAGCTCGCGCATCGAGACCCCCTCCCGAAACAACCCCACCACGATGCCGATCCCGGCGGCTACGGCCATCGGGAGCATCCCATGGACCGTGGTCGCGAGACTCTGGCGGTAGGTCAGCTCGGAGCCGAGGAGCCGAAACGAAACGAGGAAGATGCCCGCGAGCGCCAGGTAGAGCAGCGGCGCGAAGAGAGCGGCGCCGGCGACCGAAGACCAGCGCATGAGGTTCATCAGGCGTTCGGGATCCGCGGCCGCCGAGGGTGGGAGCTGGCGTCCCTGCTCCTCCAGGCCGCGGATCACGTCCTGGGCGTCGAGCTTCGAGAACCCCGTCCAGACCGCTGCGACACCCAGCAAGACGAGCAGAATCAGGGCGAGCGCGAAGGTCGGACGCGCTGCCACATTCGCGAAGCCACGCGCCGGCTCGGTGAGAACCGCCCACAGGTTACTCGCCTCTGAGCCCGGGGCAGGCGCGCTTTCCGTCTCGGTCATCTCCCCTCCTCCCCCGGCCCCGCCGCGGATCAATCCGCGATGCGGACTCCCGTCTTGTCCAGCAGCTTCCCCGTCGCCAGATAGTACTCGACGAGGGCACGCCGGAAGCCGGTGGTCGCCGCCACGACGCGACTCGCAGCCGCGCTCAGATCGTCTTGGATCTGCAACACTTGGAAGCTCGTGGAGAGTCCGTTGTCGTATTTCTTGCGCTCGGCGTCGAGGTTCTTCTCGGCCAGCTTGCGCGACACGCGCGCCGATTCCAACTGCTGGCGCGAGGTCTCCAGGTTGCGGACGGCGGCACGGACCTCGGTCGTGATCTGGAGCTCGAGCTGGTCGGCGGTGAGGCGCCCCTGCTCGAGCGCCACGTCGGCGATCGCCTTGCGCGCCTTGGCGGAGCGATTCTGGAGAGGAACGGAGAACTCGAGACCGACCGACCACCCCGGGAAGTCCCACCCGGTCACCTGATCCAGAGCGTCGCTCCACCCACCCGGGACCTTGTTGCCGACCAGGTCGTAGGCGTCGCCGCCCAGTCCGTTGAGCCCGTAGGTCGCCTTCAGATCGAGCCGCGGCTTGAGGTCCTGGGCGTAGAACGCCTGGTCGATCTCGAGCGCGCGGATCTCGAGCTGCTGGCTGGCGAGCTCCGTCCGCGACGCCAGCGCGATCGCGATCGCCTCGGCGAGCGACGTCGCCGGCTGGTCGATCTCCGGCTCGGTCTCCGGTACGATCGTCTTCGTCCACACGTCCCCCTGCTCGATGTTGAGCAGGTAGAAGAGGAGGTCTTCGGCGTCGCCGATGGCCCCCTTGGCGCGGATGATCTCTTCTTCCCGGGTCGCGATTCCGGCTTCGCTCGAAACCAGCTCGAGCGGTGCCAGCGTCCCGACTTCCACGCGGACGCGGTTGTTCTCGTGGAGCTCCTTGGCCAGCCTGAGGCTCTCTTCCGCGACGCGGAGCTCGTCTCGAGCGGCGATCAGCGTCCAGTAGGCGTTCTCGGTTCGCTGCACGGTCTGGATCACCTGCGCGGCGAAGCCTTCCTTCGAGATCGAATCGCTCACGCGGGCGACCTCGATCCCGTAGTCCGTCGCTCCGCGTCCGAACCCGCGCAGGACCGGCTGGCTGAATGAGAGATCGAGGGCGCTCGAGAAGGCCGGATTGAGCCGCGAGAAGCTGGAGTTGGTCTCGGAGCGTCCGTTGGTCCAACTGAAACCCGCGACGCCACCGGTCGATAGCAGCTGAGAGCCACTGATCGAGAAGCCACCTCGCTTCTGCTCGGTGATCTCGGCGCCGTCGAGGTTGGAGGCCGCGGGGCTCTTGTCTCTGGTGTAGGACAGGCCGGCGCCCAGTCCGAAGTCGTAGATCCCCATGGCCTGGTCGAGCCCGAGGCGGGCCCGCTCCCGCGCCAGCCTCTGTGTCCGAATCCCGAGGTTGCGGTGCAGCGCGAGCTCGATCGCCTCGCTGAGCGTGAGGTGGATCTCGTCCCCTTCGACACGCAGCGCGGCCGACCCGAGGGGCTCGGCGGTGCCGATCGAGATCTGTCGCGCAGGTGCCGCTTCCTGGGCCCACCCGATGCCTCCCGCGAAACCAGCCGCCAGCAACGCGCTGGCGAGGACTCGCCGCGCCAGGACCTTCTTCGTTTCACTCATGACGTGCATCTCTCCCATCGCCAAGTTGACGTCCATCCTCATTACGTCCGAAGTTCCCAAAAGTTCCGCGCCCCGGAGGCTGCCGCGAGGTCCGAGAAGCCGCTCCCGTGGGCGTGGCAAGCGATCCGACGCCCCTCCGCGGTCGGTACGAGGGTCGGCCTCGCCGCCTGGCAGTGCGGTCGCGCCAGCCGGCAGCGGGGGTAGAACGGGCATCCCGACGCCTCGGCATCGCTCGAACTGGCGCCACCCTCGACCGGGCGCTTCGTGGCCGCGCCGTCCGCCCCGCGTCGCTCGCCGACCGCCAGGAGCGTCGCGGTGTAGGGGTGGCCCGGGGAGTCGAGGAGCAGGTCGGTCGGTCCCGATTCGACGATCCGGCCCAGGTACATCACCGCGAGCCGGTCGGCGACTGCTCCGACCAGATCGAGGTCGTGCGCGATGTAGACGAGCGAGAGACCGAGCGATCGCTGCAGGTCGGAGAGCAGATTGAGGATCTGCCCGCGGACTGAAGCATCGAGAGCCGAGACGGGCTCGTCCGCCACCAACAATCGCGGTTGCGGCGCCAGCGCTCGTGCGATCGCCACACGCTGCTTCTGGCCGCCGGAGAGCTGGAAGGGGTACCGGGACGCGAGGTCGCCCGACAGCCCCACGCGCTCGAAGAGCTCGGCAACCTGCCCGGGCGCGCTGCGGCGCGTCGCCAGGCCGTAGGCCAGCAACGGCTCCGCCACCGCGTCGCCGATTCGCTGCCGAGGATCGAGCGAGGCCTCCGGGTCCTGGAAGATCATCTGGAGCTCGCGCCTGATGTCTCCTCCCCGGCGCAGACGGTCGGCGAGCGCCTTCCCCTCCCATCGGATCTCTCCGGACGAAGGCGTCGACAGGCCGACCAGGAGCCGGCCGAGGGTCGTCTTGCCGCTTCCCGATTCCCCGACGAGAGCGAGCGCCTCGCCCGCTGCGACCTCGAGGTCCACCTCGGCGACCGCGAGTCGGGCCGGGCGCGGTCGCCAGGGAACGGCGTGCGGAACGAAAAACCTCTTGCTCACGCACCGAGCCTCCAGAAGTGGAGCGCTCACCCGAGACCCGCCCCGCCGCCTTCGATCCGCCAACAGAGCCCCCCGCGCTCGGGAGAGACCCGACGCCAGGGCGGCTCCTCGACGGAGCAGCGCGATTCGCGGACGTCGCAGCGGGGATGAAAGGCGCATCCGACCGGCCGATCGCGGAGGCTGGGCGGTTGCCCGGGCAGTGTCGGCAACTTGGCGCGGCCAGGCCCGCGGCGTGAAGGCGGCAGGCTGCGCAGCAAGCCGCGTGAGTACGGATGGAGCGGCGACGCGAACAGGTCGCCGGCCGGAGCCTGCTCGACGATCTCGCCGGCGTGCATGACGAGCACGCGATCCGCGAAGCGCCGCACCGCGCCGAGGTCGTGCGTGATCCAGAGCACGCCGAGACCCAACTCCGAGCGCAAGCGGTCGATCAGCTCCAGGATCTCGTTCTCGAGGATGCCGTCGAGGGCACTCGTGGGTTCGTCGGCGATCAGAAGCCTGGGACCGGAGGCGAGGGCGATAGCGAGCATGGCGCGCTGCCGCTGGCCTCCGGAGAGCTGGTGCGGAAAGGCGGCGAAGCGCTGGTCCGCGTCGGGCATGCCCACTCGTTCGAGCAGCGCGAGGGCCCGCGCGCGCGCGTCGCGCCGGTCGCATGCGCCGCCTTCCTTGCGAGCCTCGATCAGCTGCGACCCGATGGAGAGCACCGGGTTCAGGGCGGCTCGCGGTTCCTGGAAGCAGAAACCGATCTCGCGGCCTCGGAGCCGTCTCCACTCGGGCTCGGAGTTGCGCTCGAGCCCGACGCCCGCGAGTCGCAGGCTGCCGCGAACCCTTCGTGCCTCCGGCGGCAGGAGCCCGATCATCGCGAGCGCCGTCAGCGACTTGCCGCTGCCGGACTCGCCGACCAGGGCCACGAGCTCCCCCGCTTCGATGCAGAAAGAAACGTCGCGCACGGCGAGCACCTCGGGACCTCCGGGCGCCACGGCAATCGCCAGCCCGGCTGCCTCGAAGAGGGGCTCTCCGTCGGCCACGGTCTCATTTCCGCCCGTCGGTCGAACGGGCGAGGGCGGTGAGGAAATCCACGGTCAAGGAAACGCCGAATCCGGTCGCGCCGCGCTTGTGTCGCTGATCCCCCCCCACGTAGGCAGGACCCGCGATATCGAAATGCGCCCAGCTCGCGTGCCCTTCCACGAACTGGGAGAGGAAGGCCGCCGCGGTGCAGGCGCCGCCCCAGCGTCCGCCCGAGTTCTTGAGGTCGGAATGTCCCCCCCGCATCTCTTCGAGGAACTCGGGCCAGAGGGGGAGTCTCCAGACCCGCTCTCCCGATGTCTCGGCGGCGCTCAAGAGCGCCCGAGCCAGCGCGTCGTCCGGCGTGAAGAGTCCGGCGCCGTGCGTTCCGAGGGCGACCACGCAAGCTCCGGTGAGCGTGGAGTACTCCAGGAGATGATCCGGGCGTTCCTTCGCCGCCAGCACGAGCGCGTCGGCGAGGATCATTCGTCCCTCGGCATCCGTGTTGAAGATCTCGACCGACTTGCCGTTGACCATCTCGACGATGTCACCCGGTCGATAGGCCGCCCCGTCCGGCATGTTCTCGGCCAACGGGAGATAGGCCCGAATGCGAATCGGGAGGGCCAGGCGATGCACCGCCTCCAGGGCGCCGAGCACGCCGCAGGCCCCGGCCTTGTCCCACTTCATCTCCTCCATCTGGGCGGAGGGCTTGATCGAAATGCCGCCCGTGTCGAAGGTGACGCCCTTTCCAACCAGAGCGACGGTCTTCGCGCCGCGTCCGAGCTCGATCCGGACGAGCTGGGGGGGGTTCCTGGATCCGCCGCCGACCGCGAGCAGCCCGCGCAGGCCGCGTCGCTTGAGCTCCCCCGGACCGAGAACCGTGATGCGTGCCCGCCAGCGTCTGGCCAACTCGCGGGAACGCCGAGCCATCCACGCCGGCGTCGCGATGTTCGGTGGCGTGTTCGCGAGGTCCCGGGCCAGCGCGACGCCCGCGGCCGTCGCGGCGCCGATGCGGCGCCCCTCGGCGTACGCCGTTCGCCATGGCGGCGAGACCGCGAGATCGACTCGCGTGAGCTCCTCGCGGCCTTCCCGCAGAGGTTTCAGGAAGCGGTCGAATCGGTATCCCGACAGAGTGACGCGCCGAGTGAGCCGCGCCGCAGCCTCGGAACCTCGGCAGGATTCGTGGTCCGGGACTCCGAGCACGAGGTGCTCGACGTGCGCACGCCGGGCGGAGTCGAGCGCTTGGTCGACGTAGCTGCGAAGCCCAAGGGCGTCGAAGTCCTTCTTCTTGCCCAAGCCGAGGAGCTGCAGCGAGCGCCTTCCTCCGTCCAGGGCGACCTCGAGCTGCTGACCTTGTCGCGGTCGAAACCCCCGCTTGGCGAGCGCGGTGCCAGCGATGTCCGCGGCCTTGCGTCCAAGAGGGGCCAGGTCGATCGGCACGTCCGAAAACAACCCCAAGGTCCAACGCTCCCCGCCGCGCCATCGTCCCGCCTGGATTCCGACCTCTGGACTTTCGAGCACTCCCCCTCCGCTCCGGCCTTCGCCAGCCGCCTAGCCCACGCCCGTCGCCTCGCGCAGGCGATCGCGCACGACCCGCATATCTTCCCACGTCGGTCTCTTGAGCGCCTCGTTGCGCAACAAGGCGGCGGGATGGTAGGTGACGCGGAGCGGCACGCCCCGGACCTCGTGCCACTCTCCGCGCAACCGGGAGACCGGCGCCGGGTTGCCGAGCAGGGACTGCGCGGCCACGCGACCGAGGGCCACCAGAACGCGCGGACGGACGAGGTCGATCTGGGCCTCCAGGAAGGCGCGGCAGGACGCGACCTCGTCGGGCGCCGGTTCGCGGTTGCCCGGCGGACGGCATTTGACGACGTTGGCGATGTAGACCTGCTCACGGGTGAGCCCGATGGCCTGGATGATCTTCGTCAGGAGCTCGCCGGCGCGACCGACGAACGGCAACCCCTGGCGGTCCTCCTCGGCCCCCGGGCCTTCGCCGACGAACATCAAGTTCGATCGATCGGGTCCGCTCCCGAAGACGACCCGATGCCTGGTCGCCGCGAGTCGGCAGGCGCTGCAGGCCTGGGCGCGAGTCGCCAGATCAGCGAGGCTTCCACGAGGCTCGCTGGCGCCTTCCGCCGTCAGGACCGGCGGCCCGGTCCCTCCCCTCTCCGCGAGGTAGAGATCGGTGAACCCGAGGCCGCTCAGGTAGTCGAGCGCCTCACCGATCCGACGGTCGATCCCCACGTTCCTGGGTCGCCAGCTCGCGACCGAACAGGTCGAAAAGCGCCGACGCGAGCTCCTCCTTCGGGCGCTTCGAGAGCGGGATGGGCTCGCCCTCCTTGCGGAAGACCGTGACCTCGTTGTCGGAGGCCGAAAAGCCGATGTCGCGGCGCGAGACGTCGTTCGCGACCAGCAACCGAAGGCTCTTGGCGTCGATCTTCCTCGCTGCCTCGGCCCGATCGATCCCGGTCTCGGCCGCGAATCCGACGCGCACGGCCCGAGGGGCGACCGCCGCGAGCGAAACGAGGATGTCCGGGTTGGGCGTCAGCTCGATCCGTGGCACGCCGAGCTGCCGCTTGATCTTCACCGCCGCCGGGTGCGAGGGCCTGAAGTCGGAGACCGCTGCGGCCATCACGACGAGGTCGGCGAGCGGCGCGCGCGCCACGAGCTCGCGCTCCATCTCGAGGGCGGTCTCGACGTCCACCCGCTCCACCCCGAGCGGCGTCGCGAGAGCCACCGGTCCCGAGACCAGGAGCGCCCGGGCGCCACGACGCGCCGCCTCGGAGGCGAGTGCGAACCCCATGCGACCGCTCGACCGATTGGCGAGGAAGCGCACCGGATCCAGCGGCTCGTGCGTGGGCCCGGCGCCGATCAGGACGGTGCGACCCGCCAGCTCTCCCGTCGCGAAGCAAGAGTCGATCGTCGAGGCGATCTCGCTCACCTCGGCCATCCTGCCCATGCCCGTCTCCCCGGAGGCGAGGGGGCCGGTGACCGGTCCGACGAACCGGACGCCGCGGCCCCGAAGCCTGGCCACGTTCTCCTGAACCGCCGCCTGGGCCCACATCGCGGAGTGCATGGAGGGAGCGATCACGAATGGCCCGTGGAAGGCGAGGGCGGTCGTGGACAGGAAATCGCCCGCCAGTCCGTGCGCCAGGGCGCCGAGCGCGTTGGCGGTCGCCGGGGCGATGCAGAAGATCTCCGCCCAGCGCGCCCAGGCGATGTGAAGCTCTTCTCCCCCGGCGAGCCCCGGTTGCAGGTACTCCTCGCCTCCCACCGGGTGGCCGCACAGGATCTCGAGCGTCAGGGGAGAAACGAAGTTGCGGGCGGCGGCGGTTGCCGCGCAACGGACCGTGTGCCCCCGCTCCCGCATCCGGCGCACGAGGTCTGCCGCCTTGTAGGCGGCGATCCCTCCGGTCACTCCGAGCAGGACGCGCCGGGGCACCGGCGCGCTCATTCAGCGGTCTCGGCCGCCTCGTCCACCGCTTCCGGCTCCGGCTCGGGCACGGGCGCCGGACCATAGTCCCAGTCGATCAGCTCCTCGACCACCTCCCGCATCGCGATGCGACTCGGCTTGGTGGTCGCCGTCTCGACTTTTGGTCGCGCGCCGCGGACCAGCTGCTCAGCGCGCTTCGCGGCGATGAGGACGAAACGGAAGGTGCTGTCGATTCTCTCCGGCCGATGCTCCATGCGGCTCTCCTGGCGGATCCGGTCCGCGGGATCAGGGTCGTTTCAGGGTGCTTGATCGCGGGTGAAGTCGGCCAGGATCGCCTCGACACGCCCTCGCATGCGCTCGCGCCGGCAGCGCTTCTCGAGGACGATCGCCGTCAACGCCTGCCCGGCCCGCGTCGCGTCGTCGTTGATAATAGCATAGTCGTAACGGTCGAAGCGCTTGATTTCCCAAAGAGATACGGCGAGGCGGCGAGCGATCTCCTGGGCGCCGTCGAGCCGGCGTCCTCGCAGGCGCTCCTGGAGATCCCGATAGCTCGGCGGCATGACGAAGATGCTGTGCGCCTCGGGAAACCGATGCATGAGGCGCTCGGCCCCCTGGACGTCCAGGTCGACGAGCACGTCGACGCCGCGCTGGAGGTAGGGCAGGACGGCGTCCGACGAGGTCCCATAGTAGTTGCCGTGCACCTCAGCCCACTCGAGGAAGCGGTCGTCCGCGATCATGCGCTGGAAGACCGGGGCGTCCACGAAGTGGTAGTCCCGCCCGTCGACCTCCCCCTGGCGCGGCTTGCGGGTCGTGTGGCTGATCGAGAATTCGAGGTCGCCGGAGTCCGCGAGCGAGGCCATCACCTTGCGGATCAACGTCGTCTTGCCGGCGCCCGAGGGGGCCGAGAGCAGAAAGAGCTCGCCGCGAGATCGCGCGTCGGAAGGTCTACTCGACATTCTGCACCTGCTCCCGGAACTGTTCGCACAGCAGCTTCCCTTCGACGCCGAGGCGGACGATCTCGGGATGGCGGCACTTCGCGGCGAGCGTGTTCAGTTCGCGCGCGAGCTCCTGCGCGAGGAAGTCGAGGCGCCTCCCCGCCGGTGCCTGCTCGTCCAGGACCGCCGTGACCTGCTCTCGGTGGGCATCGAAGCGGTCCAGTTCCTCCTGCACGTCCACCCTCTCGATCAGTACCGCCACCTCCTGCAGGAGCCGCTCCTCGGGAAGGCCCTCCCCTCGCGACCAATCCCGGAGCCGCGATCTCAGGGCGGCCTCGAGCTCCGTGCGAATGCGCGGGATCTCGCCGCGGAGCGCCGACGAGATCGCTGCGAGACCATCCAGGAGACCTCGCAGGACGATGGCCAGCCGCGATCCTTCGAACGACCGCGCCTCTTCCACCTGGGCCAACGCGAGGTCGAGCGCCTCTTCCACCACCTGCTGATCCCCCTCTTCCAGAGCCGGGGCCTGCCTCTCGACGGTCACGAGCGCGCCGGTCTGCAGGAGGTCTCCGAGCGTCAGCTCCGAGCGCAGGAGGCCGGCGTCGATGAGCGGGCGGCAGGCGGCGACAAGCGCGGCGATCGCCTCCTGGCGGACGGTCACCCCTACCGGCGGTTCGGTCACGCGCCGCCAGGCGAACGAGACCTCGCAGCGGCCCCGACGAAGGCGCGCCGCGATGCGCTCGCGCAGGGTGGCATCGAGGGGCTTGAGCTCCTCGGGGAGCCGCATCGCCACGTCCAGGTGCCGGTGATTCACGCAGCTCACGGTAGCCGTCACGCGGAGGCCGGCGCGCTCCACGCTCCCTTGGCCGAATCCGGTCATGCTCTTCAATCGCCCCTCCCCGAGCCCCGATTCTCGGCGATCCGCGACTGATCGTCGAGCGCGGCTTGCAGCCTCGCCACGTCGCTCGCCAGGTCTCCGCCGCGCGCGAATCGAAGCGGCTGGCCGTAGAAGAAGTCTACGCGCGAGAACGGCAGCGGAACGACCATCCGGTCCCAGGATCTCAGGGTCTTCGAGCGCGAGGCCGCCATGGCGACCGGGACGACCGGCAGACCGGTCATCGCGCCCGCCACCACCACGCCCGGTTGCACTCGTTCCGCTGGTCCCCGGGGTCCGTCCGGAGTGAACGCCAGGTCGGATCCTTCCGCGGCCCGTCGAAGAATCTCCCGCATGCCGAGAACGGCTCCACGCGACGTCGAGCCGCGCGCCGAATCGACTCCCAGGCGTTCCAGAGAGCGCGCCGAGATCTCCCCGTCCCAGCTGCGGCTCACCATCACGGTGATCCTGGATCCCAGGTAGGCATATCGCATGAGCACCAGGTGCCGGTGCCAGAAGGCCAGAATGAAGGGTCGACGGTCGCGTTCCCAGCTCCGGATCTCTCCGTCTTGGTGGTACCGGAACTCGACCGTGCTGCCGAGGGCACGCACGAGGGAGGAGAACACGAGGCTGATCGGGCTGATCCGCCAGTCCGCCGCCGAACCCTCGTGGTCCTCGATCGCCACGGAGCGCGCCCTATTCCCTGAATTGGAGCTCGTAGAGGCGTCGGTAGAGGCCCGCCGCCCGCAACAGCTCGGCGTGAGTCCCTTCCTCGGCGATCCTGCCCGCTTCCACGACGAAGATCCGGTCCGCGACGGTAATGGTCGACAGCCGGTGCGCGATGACGATCGTCGTCCGTGACCGCATCAGATTGAGCAGCGCTCTCTGGACCAGCGCCTCCGACTCGGAATCCAGTTGGGAAGTCGCCTCGTCCAGGATGAGGATGGGCGCGTCCTTGAGCAGGGCGCGGGCGATCGCGAGGCGTTGCCGCTGTCCGCCGGAGAGGCGGACGCCGCCCTCTCCCACCAAGGTGTCGTAGCCCTGCGGCAGCTCGAGGATGAATTCGTCGGCGAAAGCGGCACGCGCGGACTCCCGAACGCGATCCAGCGTCAGATCGCGCCGCCCGTACGCGATGTTGTTGCGCACGGTGTCGTTGAAGAGGACGGTCTCCTGGGTCACAAGTCCGATCAGTGAGCGAAGGCTCGCGAGCTTGATGTCGCGCACGTCGCGACCGTCGATCGAAACGCTCCCTGCCGTCACGTCGAAGAAACGAGGTACCAGATTCGAAAGCGTCGTCTTGCCGCCTCCCGAGGGCCCGACGAGGGCGACGATCTCGCCGCGCCGGACGACGAGATCGATGCCTCGCAGGATCTCCTTGTCTTCGTACCCGAACGTCACGCGATCGAAGCGCACCTCTTGGACGAAGCCGGAGACCTCGACTGCGCCCGGCCGGTCCGTCACCTCGATGGGCTGGCTCATGAGGTCGCGGATGCGCTGGCCGGCGGCCAGCGACTGTTGGACGACCAGGTTCACCTTGTTGAGCTTTCGGATCGGGTCGTACATCGCGTAGAGACCGATGAGGAACTTGACGAGAACTTCCGGCTCCATCGATCGCGCCTGGATCGCGCGGCCCGCGAAAACCAGGAAGATGCCGGCACCGACGACTCCCAGCGACTCGATGACCGGACCCGAGAGATTCGAGAGAAGCTGCGCCCGCAGGTTCACACGGAGGTGGCGACGCGTCGCCTCGCGGAAGCGTGCCTGCTCGAAGTCCTCCATTCCGAACGCCTTGACCACGCGCTGGCCGCGCGCCGACTCCGACACGAGGTTCGCGAGATCAGCCGTGCGCTCCTGGGATCGATGGCTCGTCTTGCGCATGCCGCGGCTGAAGCGAATGATCGGATACAGCACCGCCGGTGCGGCCACCAGGCAGAACAGGGCCAAGCGAAAGTGGATCGAGAAGAGGAGCGCGAGCAGGCCGATCAGAGCGACGGACTGCTGGAACAGATCCACTAGACGGGTCGAGATGGCCGACTGCAGGACGCCCACGTCGTTCACGACCCGGCTCACGAGCTCTCCCGAAGGATGCGCGGCGTGGAATCGACTCGACTGCTCGAGCGTGCGGCGATAGAGATCGTTGCGCAGATCGGTCGTCGCTCCGAGCCCCAGGCGCTGAAAGGCGTATCCGTTCAGGAAGTCGGATCCGCTCCGCACGACGAAGACGAGAGCGAAGAGTACCGGCAGGAAGTAGACGACTCCCTCCGGGCTCACGCCGGCGCGCTCGCGAAGCCATTCGTAGCTGCGATTCAGCGCGCGGTCGAGGAAGACCCGCGCTCGCGCGGCTTCCTTCGGGAGAGCGGCCGGGTGCTTGCCTTGGTCCTGGTCGCCACCCGTCTCGAGCACGGCTCCCAAGCGTTGGTCCACCTGACTCGCGCCGATCTGCAGCACGTCGCGGAAGATGGGTTCGAGGAGCTGGATCAGGAAGACGGTGGAGCCCGCGTAGATGACAGTCGAGACCAGAGCCACGCCGGCCCAGGCCCAGTATTTCCGGGCGTAGCGCCCCAGGAAGGCCAGCAACTTCACCGCGAGTCCCCCGCCCGGAGCACGGCAGCGACCTCGCTCGCCGCCCGTCCGCTCGCGCCCGGCACGCCGAGCGCTTCGCGGAGCCCGTCGAGATCTCGGCGCATCGTCCGGATCATCTCCGGATTCTGGAGCAACTCCAGCGCCCGCGCGGCCACGTTGCCGGCGGTCGCCTCGTCCTGCACCAGCTCCGGGACCACCGCTCTCCCGAGGACCAGGTTCACGAGGCTGAAGTGCGGGACCTTGACGAGCCATCGAGCGAGCCGGTAACTCCAGGGCGAGAGCCGATAGAGGACGATCATCGGCGTTCCCAGGAGACCGACTTCGAGAGTCGCGGTACCGGAGGCGCAGAGCGCCAGATGACAGTCGGCGATCGCCGCGAAGCGCTCCTCGCTCACCACCTCGATCTCCGCGCCGGCGACGTGCCGATCGATCAACTCGCGCGGAATGGACCCGGCACGGATCAGGCGCGCCCGAAGGGGGCCGTGCCGGCGCAGCTCCGCGACGGCGCCGACCATCGACGGCAGGAGGGACTCCACCTCCTTGCGCCGTGAGCCCGGCAGCAAGGCGAGTCGCGCGCCACCGATCGGCTCCGGCGCGCGCCCCACCTCCCAGGCGTTCGACAGTCGTGGGACCTCGTCCACGAGTGGGTGCCCCACGTGCGTCGTGGGGACCCCGTGCTCCCGGTAGAACGAAGCTTCGAAGCCGAAGAGAACCAACATCCTATCGACCACTTCCGCGATCGTGCGGACGCGGCCGCGACGCCACGCCCAGATCTGCGGGCTCACGTAGTAGACCACCGGCACGCCCAGCCAGCGTAACTTTCTCGCCAGTCGGAGATTGAACTCCGGAGAATCGATGAGCAGCGCGGCCCGGGGCCTGCGGCGCTCGCACTCGACCAGCAGACGCGTCATGAGCTCGGCCGCGCGCGGGAGGATGTCGAGGGCCTCGGTCAGTCCCACGACGGCGATCTCGCTCGCGTCGGCGACCCGGTCCATCCCTTCGGCCGCGAGCCGTTCGCCACCCATTCCGAAGGCCAGGACGTCGGGAACCAGCTTGCGCAACTCGGCCAACAAACGAGCGCCGTGGAGGTCTCCGGAGGATTCGCCCGCGACCACCAGGAGGCCGCGTCCGGTCATGGAATCGGCGCGGCGGGACCCGACGGGAAGAGGTACATCAGCCACCCGAGCAGGATCGCTCCGACCATCATGCTCCCGAAGATCTGCAGGAAGAGCAAGGTGCGCTCGCGGCGCCCGCGGCGCCAGAGAAGCGAGAAGAACGCGGAAATCAGGAGGGCGTAAGCCGTCATCAGAGCCAGATGGCTCACGGTTCGGCCTCCTTGCGGCCGGTCGCGATGTCCCAGACATCGAGCACCAGCAGCAGGTTCATCAGTCCGGCGGAGAGCAGGAACACGGTCCCGTATTCGAAGCCGGCGGCGGTCGGGGCGCCCTGGTAGTCGAAGACGAACCGCGCCACGAAGTAGGGGGCTCCCAGGCCGGCCGCCCCGAGGGTCGCGAGGATCGAGAGCGGCTGGCCGGTGACGACACTGTAGAGGTTTCCCGAGAGCGACAGACCGAGCCAGAAGGCGGCGGTCAGAATCGCCGCGAAAGCGACCGCGCGTGCCCGCCGTCCGAGCAGGAAGTGCCCGCTTCCGGGCACGAGCCATGCGAACGCCGCCAACAGCAGCGCTCGCATCTCCGAATTCACTTTCACGACGTCGCTGCTCACCAGGAGTCAGCTCACGAGTTGTGATTGAGCTGTTCCTTCAGCTCCTTGCCCGGCTTGAAGTACGGAATGCGCTTGGGCGGAACCTCCACCCGCTCGCCGGTCTTGGGATTGCGACCGAGGCGAGCGCCGCGGTTTCGGATCCGGAAGCTGCCGAAACCGCGGAGCTCGATCTTCCGCCCTGAGCGCAACGAATCCACGATGGTCTCGAAGACCAGATTGACGATGCCCTCGGCCTGCTTCTTCGTCAATTGGGTGACGCGCGCCACCTCTTCGACAAGATCGGCCTTGGTCAGCCCCTCGCTCGTCGGCTCCACGGAAGCCCTCCTCAGGAAATCAGGCCTGCTCGTCTTCCGATTCGACGACCGGCTCGACCGGCGGGTTCGCTTGTGCCTCGAGCTCCGCGACCTCGTCGGCGCTCGGTTGCGTGACGCCGCGCAGGGTCAAGCCGACCTTCTTGTCGTCCTGCTCGATGCGGAGGATGCGCGCTCGAACCCACTTGCCGACCGGGAAATGCCCTTCGAGCTTGCCGCCCGGGAAGTCGATCTCACTGATGTGGGCGAGTCCCTCGAGCCCGTCGAAGATGTCGATGAACAGACCGAAGTCCGTGACGTTGACGACGCGCCCGGTGACGATATCGCCGACGCGGTTGTTCTCGACGAACTCCTGCCACTCGTTGGGCAGGAACTCCTTGATCGAGAGCGAGACGCGTTGATTCTCGACGTCGATGTTCGTGATGCGCGCCCGCACGATGTCGCCCTTCTTGAGGACCTCGCTCGGGTGCTTGATGCGCTTCGTCCAGCTCATGTCGGAGACGTGGACGAGACCGTCGATCTCCTCGGTGATCTCGACGAAAGCGCCGAACTCGGTCAAATTCCGGACGCGACCCTCGATGATCGAGCCGACCGGGAAATGGTGTCCGAGGTCCTCCCAGGGATTGCGCTCGGTCTGGCGGAGCGACAACGAGATCCGGCGTTGCGCGAGATCGAGCTCGGTGACGATGGCGTCGAGCTCCTGTCCGGGCGTGAGCAGCTTGGCCGGGCTCACCACCTTCTTCGTCCAGGACATCTCGCTGACGTGAATCAGCCCTTCGACGCCGTCCTCGAGCTCGACGAAGGCGCCGTAGTCGACGAGGCTGACCACCTTGCCATGGACACGCGAGCCGATCGGGTACTTCTTGTCGACCAGGATCCAGGGATCCTCGCTCTTCTGCTTGTAGCCGAGCGAGACCCGCTCCGACTCGCGATCGAATTTCAACACGACGACTTCGACCTCGTCACCGACGTTGAAGTGCTCGGAGGGGTGATTCACGCGTCCCCACGAGATATCGGTGATGTGCAGGAGGCCGTCGATTCCGCCGAGGTCCACGAAGACGCCGTAGTCGGTGATGTTCTTGACCACGCCCTTCATCCGCTCGCCCTCGCGCAGCCGTTCGAGTGTTTCCGACTTCTTGCGCTCGTACTCCTTCTCGAGCACGGCTTTGCGGGACAGCACGATGTTGTTGCGACGGCGATCGAGGCTGATGACCTTGAATTCGAGCTCTCGACCCTTGAGACTCTCGAGGTTCTTGACCGGCTTGATGTCGGCCAGCGAACCCGGGAGGAAGGCGCGGACGCCGACGTCTACCGTGAGGCCGCCCTTGATGCGGTCGATGACGCGTCCCTTGATGATGCGCCCTTCCTTGAAGCTGTTCTCCACCTCGGTCCACACCCGCATCCGCTCGGCCTTCGAGTAGGAGAGGAGAATGTGACCCTCGACGTCTTCGGTCTTCTCGAGGAGGACCTCGACCTCGTCGCCTACGTTGACGGCGACCTTCCCCTCCTCCCCCGCGAACTCGTCGATCGGAATGAGGCCTTCCGACTTGTATCCGACGTCGACCACCACGGAGTTGCTGGTGATCGCCACGACCCGGCCGCGCACGATCTCGCCTTCGGCGAGGTTTCGCATGCTCGAGTCGTAGAGTTGCACGAACTCCTGATAGGCGCGCTGGTCCTCGGCGCTCACCTCTTCCGCGACGTCCGCGCGCTGCTTGCCGCCCAAACTCATGCTGGTACTACCTCCTTGAATTTATTTTTCCAGGACCTGGCCTGGTCACCCTGGGGAGGGGATCTCGAGGCCCCTAAGCTCTTGAGGACTCAAGCCTTCGGAGTATACGTTCGGATTTCGGAACCTGTCAAAGGCCAGGTGCCTGCCGAATCGAGCCCTGCGCCGGGTCCGCGGCCGCGCCCTCCTCCCGCTGCCGTATCCTTCGTGATCCTCCCGCCGGCACCGGCGGACCGTGACCCAGCCCCAGCACCCTCAAGACCGTCCGGCCCCCTCCCCCCCTCCCTCCTCCGCGAGCGTCCGGCGCGCGTTGCGGCGCAGGCCTTCGGGCTTGGCGCGGTCGAGCGCGGTCGATCGGAACCGGGAACGCGAGCGATCGTCCGGGAGGGCCGCGAGCCACGCCGGCTCCAGAAATGCCATTGCCGCATTTCCGCCCAGCTCGACGTGCCGGCCGGGCCGGGCGCTCCGATTCCAGGGGCAGACCTCTTGGCAGCGATCGCAGCCGAAGACCCAGCCGTCGAGGCGCGGCTCCGGCGCCTTCGGGAATTCTCCGCGATGCTCGATCGTCCAATAGCTGATGCAGCGCCGGCTGTCGAGGACGTAGGGCGCGGGAAAGGCCTGCGTCGGACACTCCTCGAGGCAGGCCGTGCAGTCCCCGCAGAGATCACCGAGCGGCAGATCCGGCTCGAGGTCCACGCTCAGAAGGAGCGAACCCAACAGCAGCCAGGAGCCCAGCTCGGGATGGATCAGGAGGCCGTTCTTTCCAATCGCGCCCAGACCGGCCCGCGCCGCCCACTCTCTCTCGAGCAAGGGCGCCGTGTCGACCACGGCGCGCCAGGCGAGACCCGGGACGAGATCCACGAGGGAGTCGGCTGCGGCCTCCAGGCGCGCCCGCATCCAGGGGTGGTAGTCCTCTCCACAGGCGTACCGTGCCACGTTGCGACGCGATCTCGCGACGCTTGAAGAATCGCCCGGCGCGTAGCTCACGGCCACGCAGAGGATGGACCGCGCCGACGGCAGCAGCCGACGTGGATCGAGCCTCACCTCGAGATGGCGCTCGAGGTAAGCCATCCCGGCGTTCATGCCGGCTGCGAGCCAACGCCGGAGCGCGTTGCCGGTCGTGCTCGGTCCGAGCCGGGCGATCCCGGCCAGGTCGAATCCGACCTCGAGAGCCCTGCGCTTCAGCTCGGCCGACAGCTCGCCCCGGTTCATGGAGGCGATTCTAGGATCGCTTGCGCTAGACTGCGCGCCTTTGCCGGGCTCCTCCGGCGATCCTCGGGAGGCGCGTCATGGAAGCGCTGCAGGTGATGCAGGAGATGGGACACGAGCGCCTGCTGCTCTGCTCGGATCCGACGTCGGGCCTGCAGGCGCTGATCGCCGTCCACTCGACGGTGCGGGGTCCGGGGCTCGGAGGTTGCCGCCGCTGGACCTACGCGAGCTTCGCCGACGCGGCGACCGATGCCCTGCGTTTGGCGCGCGGGATGACCTACAAAGCAGCTGCCGCCGACATCCCCTTGGGAGGCGCCAAGGCGGTCATCGTGGCGCGGCCGGGCCAAGCCAAGACGGAAGCGCTCTTCCGAGCCTTCGGACGCTTCGTTCGCTCTCTCGCAGGCGACTACATCACCGCCGAGGACGTCGGGACCGATACCACCGACATGTCCTGGATCGCGCAGGAAACGGCCTGGGTCACGGGCCGCCCTCCGGAGCTGGGCGGCGGTGGCGATCCGTCTCCCGTGACCGCGCTCGGCGTCCTCCAGGGAATGAAGGCCGCCGCGAAGCTGGCTTGGGGCGATCCCTCGCTCGGGGGGCGCACGGTGGCGATCCAAGGTCTCGGCAGCGTGGGAGGCTACTTGGCCTCGTACCTCCGGGACGAGGGGGCCGTCGTTCGGGCCTGCGACATCGACACCGAGCTCGCGGAGGCGGCTCGCCAGAGCTGCGGGGTGCAGCTGGTGAGCCCGGAATCGGTCTACGACGAGGTTTGCGACATCTTCGCTCCCTGCGCGCTCGGAGCGGTGATCAACGACCGGACGCTTCCCCGCCTGCGGGCACGCATCGTCGCGGGCGGCGCCAACAATCAGCTCGCCGAGCCGGAACGGCACGGGGAGGAGCTCGCGCGGCGGGGCATTCTCTATGCGCCCGACTTCGTGATCAACGCGGGGGGCCTGGTGAACGTCTTCCAGGAATTCATGGGCTACGACCGCGAGCTTGCCCTCGGGCGCGCCCGCAAGATCTTCGACACCACGCTAGACGTGTTCGCGGCCGCCGAACGTGACCGGATCCCTCCCGGCCTGGCCGCCGAAAGGCTCGCGGAGCGGCGACTCGATGCGGCCCGGAGCCGCGGGCTCCGCGCCTGGGATCCGGCCGTCGCGGCTCGCAGCACCGCGCTGCGGACCTAG
The DNA here is from genome assembly GCA_964476605.1 of uncultured Thermoanaerobaculia bacterium. Taxonomy (GTDB): domain Bacteria; phylum Acidobacteriota; class Thermoanaerobaculia; order Multivoradales; family JAGPDF01; genus JAGPDF01. Next base: position 34,108 of record CAYZBH010000002.1, read on the forward strand.
CTCCGCCGCTCGATTTCCGTGAGCATCGCCTCGACGACCTCGTCGAGCGTCATGGCCGAGGTGTCCAGGTGGTGCGCGTCCGCCGAGGCCGCCAGCGGAGACTGGGAGCGGGCGCGATCCCGGCCGTCGCGCTCGGCGATCTCGCGCGCTACGGTGGCCGGGCTCACGACGCGCCCAGCGGCCGCGAGCTCCGCGTACCGCCGCGCGGCGCGCACGTTGGGGTGCGCCTCGAGGAAGAACTTGTGGCGGCACTCCGGAAGCACCACCGTCCCGATATCGCGCCCTTCGAGCACCCCGCCGTGGCGGGCCACGAAGGCACGCTGGAGCCCGACCAGCTTCCGGCGCACCGCGGGGTGAACCGCGATGCGCGACGTGAAGTCGGTGATGGCTGGATCCCGGATCTCCGCGCCGAGGGGCTTCCCGTCCAGGAGAACTCGGGCGCTGCCCTGCTCGCTCGGTGCGAGCACGAGATCGAGCGTGTCCACGGCTTCCGCGAGCGCGCGGTCGTCCGCGGGGTCGACACCGCGGCGCGCGCAGTGAAGAGCGACCGCCCGGTACATGGCACCCGTGTCGAGATAGGAGACGCCGAGCCGTTCGGCCACCCGACGCGCGGCGCTGCTCTTGCCGGCGCCCGCCGGTCCGTCGATCGCCACCACCAGGGGAGAGCTCATCGTCCGCGGTCGCGCCGCTCCCCCGGTCGGCGCGCGCCCCGCTTCGCCCGCGCACGAGCACCGCTCCCGGAAGGCGCCGCCTGGAGGCCGCTCTTCACCGTCGCCTTCGCCACGACGCGCTCCGTCGCTCGCAGCAGGAGCGCGATCTCGCGCTCGCTCAGTTCGCGCAGCTCCCCCACCGGCAGGGTGGCATCCTGGAGCGGACCGATGGCGATGCGCCGCAGTTTCTGCACCGGGTGGCCGATCCGGAAGAACATCTCTCGGATCTGGCGAGTTCGCCCCTCCGCGAGCTCGACCGAATACCAGGAGTTCCCCTCCTCCTCGCCGCGGCCGCCGGTGCTCTTGATCCAGTCGATTCGGCATGGAGACGTGCGCTTGCCCTCGATCACGACGCCGCGCCGCAGACGCTCGAGCTGGCGTTCTTCGGGATTCCCCTTGACCTTGACCTCATAGCTCTTGTGACAACCGTAGCGCGGATGCGAGACGCGCTGCGCGAATTCGCCGTCGTCCGTGAGCAGAAGAAGCCCCTCGGTCTGGAAGTCGAGGCGACCGACGGGGATGAGGGCCCGGCGCCACTGCGGCGGAACGAGCTCGAGCACGGTCGGCCGGCCGACCGCGTCCGCGACCGCCGTGAGGTAGCCGCGCGGCTTGTTCATCAGGAGGTAGCGATGCGCGCGCGCCGGGTGGATCCGCTTGTCGTCGACCTTGATCGAGTCCGCGACCGGATCGGCCTTCTCGCCGAGCTTCGCGATCTTGCCGTTGACGGTCACGCGACCTTGGCTGATGAGCTCTTCCGCCTTACGGCGCGCCGCGACGCCAGCGCGCGCCAGGATCTTCTGGAGCCGTTCGGTGCTCATTCGGAGCCCTCCGTCACCCGCTCGGTCGGAGCTCCTTCGGATCTCCGCGTCGGAGCATCCTCCGGCACCGACGGCGCACCGCCCTCGGCGCCGAGAATCTCCTCGAACTCCTCGAGCGGCGGAAGCTCCTCGAGGTTTCTCAGTCCGAAGTGCATGAGGAACTCGCGCGTCGTGGCATAGAGAAAGGGGCGGCCGACGACCTCCTTTCGGCCGCTGATCCGGACCATGCGCCGCTCGAGGAGGCTCTTCAACACCGTTTGCGACTGCTTGCCGCGGAGCTCCTGGATCTCTGGCGCGGTGATCGGCTGCCGGTAGGCGACGATGGCGAGCGTCTCGATCGCCGCCATGGTCAGCTTGTTGCCCCCGCTGGCATCGAAGAACTTCCGCAGGAAGGGATGATATTCGGGCGCCGTCACGATCCGGTACCCGCCCGCGACCTCCTCCAGGAAGAGGCCGCGCCCAGGCTCCGCCCGGTACCGCTCCTGCAACGCCGCCAGGGCGGCGCGCGCCTCGTCCCGCTCCGTCTCGTCGAAGACGGCGAGCAGTCGTTCCTGCGAGACCGGCTCACCGGCCACGAAGAGGATCGCCTCGAGGGCGGCCTCGAAATCGCTCCGTCCACTCATGAATCGATGGTCTCCAGGTCTTCCAGCGCCAACTCGCGGGGCGTGCGGTAGAGGACGATGTCGCCGCTCTCGGTCTGGTGGATCCGCACGGCGCGCAAGCGCGCGAGCTCGAGCACCGCGAGAAACGTGGAGATCGCCTCCGCGCGGCAGCTCCGCGCCCGGAGGTCGTGCAGGAGATCGAATGGCGCTCCCCCCTCGAGGGCCGCCAGCAGCCGGTCGAGCTGCCCACGGACGGGATAGTGCTCGCCCGGCAGCGTGATGGGCTCGGGATGCTCGCGGTCGTAGCGATCGAGCACTCCGCGGAATGCGGAGAGCAGATCGAAGAGCGAGATTTCCTCCATCTCGAGCTCGCTCTCCTCGTTCTCCCGCCACTTTTCCCTGCGACGGCTCCAGACGCCGAGGCGCAGGCGATCGACCTCGGCGAGGGCTTGGGCGGCTTCCTTGAGGCGCCGATACTCGAGAAGTCGCTGCACGAGCTCCTCGCGCGGGTCCTCGTCGCTCGGGGTGCCATCCGCGTTGCGCGGCTGCGGGAGCAGCATCCGCGACTTGAGCTGGATGAGGAGGGCCGCCTCGTAGATGTACTCCGCGGCGACATCGAGGTCGAGCGCCTCCATCATCGCGAGGTACTCGTGGAACTGGTCGCAAATCACCGCCACCGGGATGTCGGTGATCTCCACTTCGTTGAGGCGAATCAGATGCAACAAGAGGTCGAGCGGCCCCTCGAAAATCGGCAGCTGGACGCGCCACGTTTCGGGAAGGGTCCGATGGACGGGAGGGGCGCTGGTCAATGGACCTCCTGCCGGAGCAGCCTCTCGTAGTCGAGTCCCAACGCTCCCCGGACCATCTCCATGGTCGCGCGCGCACGCTCGCGGGCTTTCGAAGAGCCTTCCCGGAGCGTGGCGAGGAGCGAGCCGCGATCGCGCAGGAGCTCCTCGCGCCGCCTCTGAATCGGCTCGAGATAGGCGATCAGCTCGTCGGCGAGCAGCTTCTTGTCGTCGACGCAGCCGATCGCGGCCGCGAGACAATCTCGCTCGACCCGTTCCTGGACTTCGCGGGGCGAGATCAGGCGGTGGAATGCGAAGAGGTTGCAGGTTTCCGGATGCCCGGGCTCCTTGCGGCGAAGTCGGGCCGGGTCGGTGAACATCTCGGAGCACTTCTTGCGTAGGACGTCGGGAGAGTCGGAGAGATTGATCGCGTTGTCGTACGACTTCGACATCTTGCGGCCGTCCAGGCCAGGGACCTTGGGCGTCGGGGTGAAGAGCGCTCTCGGCTCGGGAAAAACCTCGCCATAGAAGCCGTTGAAACGGCGCGTGATCTCGCGCGACAGCTCCAGGTGGCTCGCCTGGTCCTCACCCACGGGAACGTAGTGGGCGCGATAGAGGATGATGTCGGCGGTCTGCAGCACCGGATAGCCGAGGAAGCCGTAGGTCCCGAGGTCCTTGTTCTCGATCTCGCGGATCTGGTCCTTGTAGGTGGGCACGCGCTCGAGCCATCCGAGCGGAGTGATCATCGAGAGCACGAGGTGGAGCTCCGCGTGCTCGGGCACCATCGATTGCACGAAGACGACCGAGCGCTCGGGGTCGATTCCCACGGCGATCCAGTCGGCCAGCGCCTCGATGGTGTTCTCGAGCACTCGCGATGGGTCTGCGTAGTCGCTCGTCAGGGCGTGCAGATCGGCGGCGAAGAAGTAGCAGGAGTGCTTCTCTTGCAGCGCTACCCAGTTGTGCAAGGTCCCGAAGAGATGACCGAGATGGAGCTTTCCGGTGGAACGCATTCCAGACAGAACGATCTTCGAATCAGACACGACGACTCCTCTCCGGCTCCGGCGTCGCCTGGCCGGCGCCGCTCCGCCCAGCAGGATGTCCAGGGGACGCGAAGCGGAAGCTCTACGAACGCCGAAGTATAGCTCAGGATGCGGTAGGCGCGGCGCGCCTCGACAGCGCCGCATCGGCGCTCCGCTGCGCCCGGTCGTCGAGCGCGAGCGCGCGTCGAGCCGCGAGGAGCGCGACCATTTGCGCGACCAGCGTCGTCCAGGCCGCAGCGCCGTGCAACCAGGGCGGCAGCTCTCGCCAGAGGAGCGCACGCGCGAGCAGATAGGTCGCGAAGAGGAGAATCAATGCCGTCGCGATGGCCGCGCGAGCGATGCTGCGCGCGGCGCGCGACGAGAGCTCTTCGGGATCCTCCGGCGAGGTGATCGACCGCCGCGACCGAGCGGAAGACCAGAGGTATCCGAGCGTCCAGAGGTGGGCGAGGAGAAGGGGCGCGGTGGCCGCGACGACGACCGTCGTGTGCCAAGCGAGGCGGGAGGGCTCCTCCGCCGCGCCGCGACCCCCGATGGCGGCCCCGGCCAGGCCGAGGACGCCGAGCCAGCCGATGGTCTGCAGGATCCGTGCGAATCGATTCACTCGGGCTCCTCGTGCGTCCGCAGCTTCTCCGCCGCCGCCTCCCAGAGCGCCGCGACCGCAGCCGGCGCGTATCGCGTGCGCAGTCTCTCACGCCCCGCTTCACCGCGCCGCCGGCGCTCGTCGGGGTCGGCGGTCGCCGCGATCAGGACGGAAGCCAGCGCCTCGGGATCCTCGGGCGGAACGAGCCAACCCGACACCCCGTCCTCCACCACCTCCGGAATTCCGCTCACGCGACTCGCGATCACCGGTGCACCCGCAGACATCGCCTCGAGCACGACCAGTGGCATGCCCTCGTAGATCGACGGCACGACGAGCGCCGTCGCCCGGTCGAGGAGCCAGCGAATCTGCCCGGCATCGCATCGCCCGAGGAACCGCACCTGAGTGGCGAGGTCGAAACGTCGAGCGCATGCCTCGAGGGCTTCCCGGTGTTCGCCTTCGCCCGCGATCCAGAGCGGCACGGGACGGCCGACCAGGGCGAGGGCGCGCAGCAGGACCTCGACCCCCTTGCGAATGCGGAGCCTGCCGACGAAGAGCAGTCCTTGCTCTCCGGTCTCGATGGCGGCGACCGGACGCGGCTCCACCGCACGTCCGCCGCTCGCGTTCGGAACGACCTCGCAGACGGTGACGCCGTAGTCCCGGGAGAGCTCGCGTGCGGTGGCGAGGCTCGGCGCGAGCACCAGATCCGACGAGCGCGCGGAGAGACGTCCGAGGAAGATGTGCAGCGGTGCCTTCCAGCGCCGGAAGCGGCGCTCGACGGCTCCCGGGCGGCCCAGAACCTCGCCGCGCCATTCGAGCGGTCGCACCGAGGCTCGTTCCTCGACGTAGGAGACCTGGAGCAGGCTCACGATGCGGGGCCGGGGCCGACGTCGCCGCAGTACCGCGGCCAGCAGTCCCCCGTCGGATTCGTGGACCTGGACGACGTGGGGGCGCAGCCGCGCGATCGCCGCGAGCGCCGGTCGCACGATCGCGAGCGGGAAGAAGAGCTTCGGACCGGTTGCGCCGCCGGGGCCTCGCCCGAGGATCTCGACTTCATGACCCCGCTCGCGCAGCCCCTCGGAGAGCTGCAGCACCTGCTCGCCGACGCCCGAGAGGTCGACCGGCGGGAGCGTGTTCGCGATCATGAGGATGCGCACGTCACCCCCCCGCGAGTCGCCCCGCGACGAGGTCGGAGCGCGCCGCGACCCGTCGCGCCAGCGGCGCCAGCTCGGCGTCGTTCCACCGCCCCAGGAGCTCGCGCGCATCCTGGCGAGCGCGCTCGATCCATGTCCGGTGCTCGGCCAGGTCCGCCACCCGGAAACGGGGCAACCCTGCCTGGCGCGTGCCGAGCAGGTCTCCCGGCCCCCGGAGCTCGAGATCCGCTTCGGCGATCGCGAACCCGTCGCGCGTGCTCGCGAAGACCGCCAGGCGTCGGGTCCCCTCCTCGGAAAGGCGACCGTGGATCGCGATGCAGGTCGATTCTCCGGACCCCCGGCCCACGCGCCCGCGCAACTGGTGGAGCTGCGCGAGCCCGAACCGTTCCGCGCTCTCGACGATCATCCAGGTCGCGTTCGGGACGTCCACGCCGACCTCGATCACGGTGGTGGCGATGAGCACGCGAAGCTCGCCGCTCGCGAACGCCTGCATGATCCGCTCGCGCTCCGGCGCGGACACGCGTCCGTGGAGGATCGCGCTCGGGTGTCGCGCGAGGAAGCTCCGCACCTTGGCGCCCAGTGCCTCGACCGACGCCGCGTCGAGGTCCTCGCTCTCCTCGATCCGCGGAAAGACGACGTAACCCTGGGCGCCAGCATCCAGGGCCGCCCTGAAGCGGCGATAGACGTCACGCCGCGAAGCCGTCGACGTCACCTCCGTCGTGAGCTCGCCGCGTCCTGGCGGCATCTCGTCGAGCTGCGAGATGTCGAGATCTCCGTACAGGGTCAGCGCCAACGTGCGCGGAATCGGCGTCGCCGTCATGACCAGGATGTCCGGCCGGTCGCCCTTCGCCTGCAGCGCGCGTCGCTGTTCGACGCCGAAGCGGTGCTGCTCGTCGATCACCGCGAGGCCCAGGCGCGAGAATCCGACCGCCTGCTGAATGAGGGCGTGGGTCCCGACTGCGATCTGCGTCTCCCCCGAGGCGAGTCGCTGGCGGGCGGAGTTGTTGCCCAACGACGAGGTCACCAACTCCAGACGGTAGCGTTCTCCGAGCAAGCGGCGCAGGCTGGCGAAATGTTGCTCGGCCAGCAGCTCGGTGGGGGCCATGAATGCACCTTGGAGACCGCTCTCGGCCGCGATCACCAGAGAGAGGGCGGCGACGATCGTCTTCCCGCTCCCGACGTCCCCCTGCAGCAATCGAAGCATCGGGGCCGGTCGGCGCAGGTCGTCCACGATCTCGCGCAGCACGCGCCTCTGAGCTCCGGTCAGCGCGAACGGGAGCGCGGCCTTCGCCGCCGCACGGACCCGGTCGTCGAAAGCGTAGGCGTGCCGCTTCGCCCCTTCGGATTCTCGCGCGCGCGACAGTGCGAGATGGAGCTGAAACTCGAGCAGCTCGCCGTAGATGAGGCGCCGGTGGGCGCTGGAGTCTCCGCGGGCCAGGGCCTCCAGGTCGGCCGTCGGGGGCGGCCGATGCAGAGCTCGCAGGGAGTCCCGCAACTCCGGAAGCCCGTAGCGCTGCCGCAGCGACGCGGGCAGAGTTTCGGCCGCTTCGGTGTCCTCGAGAGCGGGCAACGCGAACGAGATCCAGCGCCCGAGCGTGGCAGGGCCCAGACCCGCGACACGAGGATAGACCGGCACGATCCTCCCGGCCGCCGCCTCCCCCGCGGGCTCGATCGAGGGGTTCACCATCTCCCAGAGCCCCCAGTCGGATCCCCGCACGGAACCGTGGAGGAGCCACTCGCCACCGGCTTCGAGCCGCTTCGCGAGGTAGGGCTGATTGAACCAGGTGACCGGAAGCACGCCCGATGCGTCCGTCAGGCGGGCCCGGAGGATGCGGGAGCCTCGCTTGCGGGTGCGAATCAAGCGCAGGTCGGAGATGGACCCGCGGATGGTCCACTCCGCGACCCGGTCGATCTCGACGACGCGGGCGATCGAGCGCCGATCCTCGTAGCGAAGGGGCAGGTGGAAGAGCAGGTCCTCGATCGTCTCGAGACCCGAGGCCGCCATCTTCTCCGCCCGTCGGGGTCCCACGCCGCGTAGAAAGCGTATCGGTGTGCTCGGTCTCGGCGTCGCCGCTCGAGAGGCACTCGAAGTCGGCACGGAGGCGTGCTCGGAGCGGCGCGACTCGCCGCCGCTACTCGGCTCGGAAGTGGAGGGTGACGAGACCGCAGCGCACCTCGTCGCCGAAGTGGATCTCCGTCGGCACGCCCGTCTCGATGCGGGTCCCGTTGACGAAGGTCCCGTTCATGGTCCCGATCTCCTCGGCGACGAAGAACTTGCTCCCCCGCCGGTAGACCTTGGCGTGACGGCGACTGATCGAGCGCTGGGTGTCGACCGGCGTGAGATCGATGTCAGGGTGGATGCCGGTGACTGGATCGCGCCGCCCGATGGTGGTTTCGGATCCCTTGGCGAGCGGGAACTCCATGGCCGACTTGTCGTGCACCAACCGCTGCGGACCCGTCGCAGCCGGGGGAGGGGGCTCCTGCGCCGCCGGGACCTCAACCACGGGACCCGCGGAACCGCCGAGCGCCTCTCGCAGGAGCGCGTCGGTCTCGCGCAGGCGGCGCGAGAGCTTGCGCATCATGCGAACCGCGATCTCCGGGTTCGTGCGCAACATCTGATCGAACGTGGCGCCGTTGATCTGCAGCAGCTTGACCTTCGACACGGCCTTGGCCGAGGCCGTGCGCGGGAGATCCTCCAGCAGCGACATCTCGCCGAAGAAGTCCCCCTTCTCGAGCGTCGCCAGGAGACGATCCTCCTCGCCCACCTTCTTCAGAATCGCCACGCGCCCGTCGTGGACGATGTACATCTCGGTCCCCAGCTCTCCTTCGCGGAAGACCAGGTGGCCTTCCTCGAACTCGACGGTGTAGCTCGGGAGGGCGGCCTTCTTGCTGGTCGTCTTGAAGACCGGCTTGTTCGCGGCGGCGCTCACGGTATCGGAGCCTCGAGCAGGAGTCCCGAGCCGTGCGGCTCGAGGGTGCAGGAAGCGCCCAGCGGAAGCGTGAGATTCGGCGCGGCGTGACCCGCTTCCAGCCCCAGAGCGACCGGCACTCCGGGGACCTGCTCCCGAACCAGGGACAGACCTTCTTCACCGATGGCGCGATGCAGGGAGTCGGCGATGACCATGGCGCGAACTCCCGTCAGACTACCCGACAGCCTCAACTGGGTCAACATTCGGTCGACGCGATAGGCGGGTTCGTCGACGTCTTCGAGGAAGAGTATGGCGCCGTCGAAGCGCATCTCGAAGCGGGTCCCGCAGGTCGCCGCGCAGAGGCTGAGACAACCCCCGAGGAGAGTCCCTCGCGCCGTCTCGCCGCCTTCTTCGCGCGTCACGTAGCGGCGCGGCAGCTCTCCCGCCAGCATGGCGAGCAAGGACTCTTCTTCTTCCGGCGCCAGACCCCGCGCCAGGTCGGCGGCGACCATCGGGCCGTGGAACGCGATCCAGCCGAGTCGGGTCACCACCTGGTGGAGGAAGGGTGTGAGATCCGAATACCCCACGTAGGCGCGAGGAAAGCCGCGCAGCAGCTCCCAGTCGATTCCCGGCAGGAGCCTCGTCACGCCGTGGCCCCCCCGCGCGAAGAAGATCGCCTCGAGGCTGGGATCGCTCGCGAGCTCGTGAAAGCCCTCGAGGCGCTGTTCGTCGCTGCCCGCGAAGAACGCGCCCTGGAGGCCCAGGTTGCGGGCCGGAACGGGATCGAATCCGAGACGGGCCAAGGCGTCCATGCCACGCGCCAAGCGCTCCGGATCGATCTTGCTCGAGAGCGCGGCGACGCCCACACGGGCGCCTGGAGTGACGGGTGGCGGGAGGCGGGCGCTCATCGGTTGATGGGGATCGGAGAGCCCGATAAGCCGAATCCTGTTCCGGCAGAGCCGGTGGCGGTCATTCCTCTGGGACTCGCGTCGCCGCGAGCCTCGAGCAACCTACCCGGAGACGCTGCCCCGGCGAACCGGTGCGCGCGGGACGGGCGGCCCGCATTCACGTCTCCCTACTTGGTCTTGCACCGCATGGGGTTTGCCGTGCCCCGGTCCGTCGCCGGCCGGGCGGTGCGCTCTTACCGCACCCTTTCACCCTTACCGGTCTCCGAAGAGACCGGCGGTCTGCTCTCTGTTGCACTGTCCGTCGCGTCACCGCGCCTCGCCGTTGGCGAGCATGCTGCCCGTGGGAGTTCGGACTTTCCTCTCCCCGTCGCACGGGGAGCGACCGCCTCGAGCTCTCCGACCCCGGGTTCAGGATAGCAGAGCTCACTCTGGCCGGCGGAAGATCCGGTCGAACAACCCCCCAGGTCTGCGCGCTTCGCCGCGCTGCGGGAGCAGGTCCCGCGCCTTGGCCGCGGCCTGGAGGTTGTTCGGGTCATCGCGGGCCGCCGCGCTGTACTGCACGCGCGCACGGTCGAGATCCCCGAGATGCTCGTAGAGCTCGCCCAGGAAGACGCGGACCTCCCCATTCCTGGGCTCGAGCTCGAGCGCCGCGCGACAGCTGTCGACCGCCCGTTTCAACCACTTCGGGTTCTTGGCCTGGTTCCTGCCCAGAGCGAGGAAGTACTCCGCGCGCGGGTCGATCTTCGCGGCAATCTGCAGCAGCTCGATCGCGAAATGGAACTCGCCGCGGCTCGCGAGCGCGAGCGCCTTCTCGTAGTGCTGCCGCCCGAGGCTCTTCTCCTCGGCCTCTCGCTGGGAGCCGGTGACGCGCCCCGCCGCGACCGTGATGCCCTGCGCCTCGTTGTAACGATGGCGGCGGTCGGAGTCCGCGAGCACGAGATAGGACTGCGTCGCGCGTTCGAAGAGCATCTTGAGCATCGACTCCAGCGGCTCGAGCCCGTAACGATTGGCGTTCGACGGGTGCACCTGGCGCGCCAGCGCCTCGTAGCTTGCCTGCACGATCTCGGTCGACGCGGAGGGTTCGAGACCCAGCAGCTCGTAGGCGTCCATGGCTCCGAGCCGCGCCAGCAGATCGGCGGTCCGGCGACGCAGCTCCTCCACCGGAAGCTCGAGCGGGTGCTCTTCCAGATCCCGCTCGAAGCGCGCCAGGAACCGGGTCGTCATCTGAGCGTCCAGAGACTCCTGCGGCGGTTCCGGGCTCGCCTCGGTCCCCAACTTCCGAATCAGGCGCACGGCGCAGAGCTGGACCAGCCGCCGAAGCGCCTCGGATTCCTCCAACGGGCTCTCGTCGAGCAGCTGCGCGACCCGCATCGGCTGCCGCAGCCGCTCCAGGAGGTAGGACTCCTCGGGCGTCAGCCCGAGCGCGTCGACGTCCCCATCCAGTCGTTCGGCCGCGACGAGCTCGGCCTCCTTGCCGCCCAAGCGGAGCAACCACTCTCCGGGATCGGCCGTCTGCGAGGCGCCGAGCATCAGCAGTCGTTTGGTGGGCAGGGGGCCGACCAGGTCCCCTGGGAGCGCCTCGGCCGAGGCGGTGAACCGGAAGGCCCCGTGTCGCCACTCGGCGATCACTCCGGCCATGCGCTGCACCAGGTCGTAGCAACGGCGATGCGCTTCGAGCGTCTCCGCGTTCCGAGCCGCGTGCCCCGAGCCGGGATGTTCCGCTTCCACCAGTCGCTCCACCACTTCTCCGAGCCGTCGGGCCAGGGGGTGGGATCCCGCGAGATAGAGCTCCCCCGCGCGCAGATAGAGGCGCCGTTTCTGCTCCCCGGCGTCGATCTCGAGCGTCCCCGTGGCGCGCGCGAAGTGGAGCTCCCGGAGCAGCTCGGGAACGCCTCGTTCGGCCAGGTCGCCAGTGGTTCCGTTCGGCAGCTGGGACATGAGAGCGGAGCTCATCTTAGTTCAAGGGATCGTCCGGCCGCCGTAGCTCGACGGCGAGGCGCTCGGCCAGCGCCGGGCCGAGCAGCTCCCGCAGCTCGGCCGAGGTCGCCCGCCGCAGCCCCTCCCAGGAACCGTAGCGCTCGACGAGCAGGCGGCGTCTCTTCGGGCCGATTCCGCGGAGGTCCTCGAGACGACTCCGGAAACTCCGCGCGCTGCGCCGTCGGCGATGGCGCCCGACGGCGAAGCGGTGGGCCTCGTCGCGCAGGCGCTGCAGGAGCTTCAGACCCTCGTCACGGCGCGGTAGCCGGAGCGGCTCGGGGGCCCCCGGGAGGAAGAGCTCCTCTTGCTGCTTCGCGAGCGCCAACAGCGGCAGATCTTCGATTCCGAGTCGCGAGAGCGCGCCCGCCGCCGCGCCGAGCTGACCGCGCCCGCCGTCGATCAGCACCAAGTCTGGCAGCAGCCCACCTTCCTCCAGCAGGCGCCGGTATCGGCGGGTGACGGCCTCGTCGAGAGACCGGAAATCGTCCTGCCCGACGAAGCCGCGGATGTTGTAGCTCCGGTACTCTCCCTTCCGGATCCTTCCTTCCTTCCAGACGACGAGAGATGCCACCACCGACGTCCCCTGCAGGTTCGACACGTCGAACGCCTCGATCCAGCGCGGCGGAGCTGGGAGATCCAGCGATTTCGCGAGTGCCAAGGGCGCCGCGTCGCGGACCAGATCGACCCGAAACCTCCTGCGAAAGGCAAGCTCGGCGTCGCGCCCCGCGATTCGCAGACGCTCGGCCTTGACGCCGCGGGCCGGGTAGCGGAGATAGACGCGCTCCCCCCTCTTCTCCGAGAGCCATTCCGCGAGCGCTTCGTCCCCCTCGACCGCCCAGGGGAGGTGGATCTCCTTGGGCAGAAAGGTCGTGCGGTCGTAGATCTGGGGGAGCAGCTCGGAGAGCAGCTCGCCGGCGCTCGCCGCCTCGCTCCCCTCCCAGAAGATCTCGCGGCGATCCAGCACCTGTCCGCCGCGCATGACGAGGATCGACACCGCGGCCTGCCCACCGTGGACCGCGACGCCGAAGAGATCGGCGTCGTCGCCCTCGACCGAGGACAGCGCCGTCCTCTCTCCCTGACGCTCGATCTCGCGCAACAGGTCGCGCAGCCGTGCGGCACGCTCGTAGTCGAGCTCTTCCGCCGCGGCCTGCATCTGCTCGCGGAGGCGGCGCAGGAGCGGCGCCACCTTGCCCGCGAGGAAGAGGCGGGCGGCCTCGACCGCTTCGGCATAAGCCACGTCGCTGGTCAGCCCCCGCACGCAGGGACCGAGGCAGCGGCGCATGTCGTGGTAGAGGCAGGGGCGCTCCAGCCCGCCGTCGATCGGAATCGAGCAGACCCGCACGCCGAAGAGCTTCTGCACCAGCTTGATGGCCCGGCGCGCGAGACCGGCCGGGAGGTAGGGCCCGAAGTAGTCGGCGCCGTCGCCGCGCACGCGGCGGGTGAAGGCGAGACGCGGGTAGGGGTCGGCGGTGAGCTTCAGGTAGGGATAGGTCTTGTCGTCGCGCAGCAGGACGTTGTAGCGCGGCTTGTGCTTCTTGATCCAGTTGTTCTCGAGCAGGAGGGCCGCGGGCTCGCTCGCCGTCGCCACGAACTCCAGGCGCGTCGCGGCGGCCACCATGGCGGCGAGCCGCGGCTCGAGCTCGCGCACGAGGTAGCTCGCCACCCGTTTGCGCAGAGATTTCGCCTTGCCGACGTAGAGCGCGTGGCCCTCCGCGTCCCGGAAGACGTAGATCCCGGGCTGGTCCGGCAGGTCCTCGATCTGCTCCCGCAGGGAGTCGCTCAACTCTCGCGCCTCGGTCTTCGCTTTACCCTCGCCCGCCGGCCGCCCTTCAGCCGGCGTAGATCTGGAGCTCGCGAAGCTCCCGGAGGCGGTCGCGGAGCGTCGCCGCCTCTTCGAATTCGAGGCGTTTGGCGGCCTCCTTCATCCGGCGCTCGACCTCCGCGATGCGCTGCGCGAGCGGTACCGCGTCGTCCTCCGCGACGTCGAGCAGCGGGCCCGAGGTCGTACCGAAATAGTCGAGGTTGCTCATCGCGACGAGCGGGCTGTGGATGTCCTTGAGGATGGTTCGCGGCTCGATGCCGTGCTCCCGGTTGTAGGCCTCCTGCCGCTGGCGGCGCCGCTCGGTCTCCTCCATGGTGCGGCGGATCGAGGCGGTCTCCTGGTCGGCGTAGAGGACGACGCGGCCGTTGAGGTTACGTGCCGCGCGCCCCGAGGTCTGGATGAGCGAGGTCTCGCTGCGCAGGAACCCCTCCTTGTCCGCGTCCAGGATCGCCACCAACGAGACCTCCGGGAGATCCAGCCCCTCGCGCAGGAGGTTGATCCCCACCAACACGTCGTACTCGCCGCGCCTGAGGGCGGTGATGATCTCGATCCGCTCGAGCGTCTCGACGTCGCTGTGCAGATAGCGCACCCGGACGCCGCACTCGGCCAGGTACTGCGTCAGCTCCTCGGCCATGCGCTTGGTGAGCGTGGTGACCAGCACGCGCTCCTTCGCCGCCACCACCTCGCGGATGCGTGCCAGGAGGTCGTCCACCTGGCCGGTCGCGGGGCGCAGCTCGATCCGTGGGTCGAGCAGACCGGTCGGCCGGATCAACTGCTCCACCACCACGCCGCCGGCGCGCTCGAGCTCCCAGGGGGCCGGCGTGGCCGAGACGTAGATGCGCTGGCCGACCCGCCGGTCGAACTCCTCGAAGGTGAGGGGACGGTTGTCGAGCGCGCTCGGGAGCCGGAAGCCGAAGTCGACCAGCGTCTGCTTGCGCGACCGGTCGCCGTGGTACATCCCCCGCACCTGCGGGATCGTCTGGTGGCTCTCGTCGACCACCAGCAGGAAGTCCTCGGGAAGGTAGTCGAGCAGGGTCGGCGGGGGCTCGCCCGCGGATCGTCCCGAGAGATGGCGGGAGTAGTTCTCGATGCCGTGGCAGTAACCCGTCTCCTTCAGCATCTCGAGATCGAAGCGGGTCCGCTGCTCGAGGCGCTGCCGCTCCAGGAGCTTCCCCTCCGCCTCGAGAACGTCGAGGCGCTCCCTGAGCTCGACGGTGATCCGATCGATCGCCCGCTCCAGGTTCTCGCGCGGCGTCACGTAGTGGGTGCGTGGAAAGACGGCGATCCGGTCGACCTCCTCCAGCACCTCCCCGCGGAGCGGATCGAACCGCACGATGCGCTCGATCTCGTCGCCGAAATACTCCACTCGCACCGCCTGATCCTCGTATGCGGGCAGGATCTCCAGCACGTCCCCGCGCACGCGAAAGGCGCCGTGGAAGAGATCGAGCGGTGTCCGCTGATACTGCATCGCCGCGAGCTGCGCCAGCGCGCCATCCATCCCCGAGCTCTCGCCCCGCTCGAAGAAGCGGAGCATGCCGAAGAAGGCCTCGGGAGAGCCGAGGCCGTAGATGCAGGAGACCGAGGCCACCAGCAGCACGTCGCGCCGCTCGAAGAGCGCCTTGGTGGCGCGCAGCCGGAGGCGGTCGATCTCCTCGTTGATCGACGTCTCCTTCTCGATGTAGGTGTCGCTCTGCGGGACGTAGGCCTCGGGCTGGTAGTAGTCGTAGTACGAGACGAAGTACTCCACGGCGTTGTGTGGAAAGAAGGAGCGGAACTCCTGGAAGAGCTGCGCGGCGAGCGTCTTGTTGTGCGAGAGCACCAGCGTCGGCCGGTTCACGGCCTCGATCACCTGCGCCGCGGTGAAGGTCTTGCCCGAGCCGGTCACGCCGAGGAGCACCTGCTCCCGCGTGCCCGCGCGGATTCCGGCCACCAACTCCTCGATGGCCGCCGGCTGGTCTCCCTGCGGCCGGAAGGCGGTCTCGAGCCGGAATCGCTGCACGGCCGCGCTCAGGGGTTGCCTTCGGGCCCTGCGGGCGGACCCTTCTCGGGGGAAACGAGACCGGAAAACTCCTCGAGGCGGTCGATCAGTTGCAGCGCCTCGTCCCGCGTCAGACGATGCGCTCCCGCCTCGCTGGCTGCGTGCTGCAGAGTTCCCTGCAGAGTCTGTAGCTTCGCCGCGTCGAAGGCCCCCGTGCGGACCTTCTCCACCGACGCCGCGAAAGCCTTCTCGAGCCGGCCACGCTCCTCCTGCGACATCTCCGCGGGGAGAGCGGCGACGACCTGCGATTGGAGCTGTCCCATCGCCCACGCGAAGAGGTCCTTGGCCTTGACCACCATCACGAGAACGGAAATCCCCAGCAGGACGACCAGGGCGCCGCAACCGATCCACAGCGGCTTGCTGCAGCCGCCGCGAGAGATCCGAGGTTCCGGCCGGAAGGGGCTCGGGTCCGAAGGGGGCACGGGGGTCAGCGGTTCGCTCATCGATCTCCCCTTTCAAGCCGACACTATAATGCCGATCGTGCCATCGACGTCGGTTCCGACGCCTTCCGATCCCGCTCCTCGTTCGCTCGTTTCGACGCGCCCGCGACGCACGCGCTGGTGGGCCATCCACCTCCTCCTCGCGGCGCTCGCGGGGGGCCTCGCCGGGCTCGCCGTCGCGGCGGCGATCCACGTGCCTCGCGTCGACTCGATCGCGGAGTTCAGCCCGAAGCTGATCACTCAGATCTACGACAGCGCTGGCTCCCCGTTCGCGTCGTACGCACGCGAGCGCCGGCACATGCTCGACCAAGGGGAGATACCGGCCCGGCTGCGCGATGCGCTGGTGGCGGCCGAGGACGCCTCCTTCTTTCAACACGGCGGGATCGACCTCCCGGGCGTCGTGCGCTCGGTGGTGGTGAACTTCTATCGCGGCCGCCGCTCCCAGGGCGCTTCCACCATCACGATGCAGGTCGCGCGCATGCTCTTTCTCTCGAGCGAGAAGAGCTGGAAGCGCAAGATCTCGCAGGCGTTCCTGGCGGTCGAACTGGAGAAGCGCCTCTCGAAGCAGCAGATCCTGGCCCTCTACTGCAATCTCGTTTTCCTCGGGCACGGCAACTACGGCATGGAGAGCGCCGCCCGCTCGTTCTTCGGCCACGGCGTCAAGGACCTCTCGCTCGCCGAGGCGGCGACGCTCGCCGGCATCGTCCAGCGTCCGAGCCTCTTCAGCCCCTATCGCAATCCGGAGCGCGTCGTCGCGCGCCGTAACTACGTGCTCAACCAGATGCGGGACAAGGGGATGATCACGACCGAAGAGCACCGCGAGGCGATCGCCGAGCCGCTCCGCGTCGCGCGCCATCGGAGGCAGAGCGAGCCGGCGCTCTTCTTCGCCGAAGAAGTGCGCCAGCACTTGGAACGCCAGTTCGGTGCCGAGCGGCTCTACCAGGAAGGGCTCCTGGTTCACACCACTCTCGATGCCGGCATCCAGGAGGCGGCCGAGAGATCCCTGCGCGAAGGGTTGCTCCGCTTGGACCACCGACGCGGCTATCGGGGCCCGATCGCGCGCGGCCAGAGCCTGGAGCTCGACGCGGATCAGGTCGAGACCTTCGTGGGGCGCAACCCGGTGCCCGAGAGCTGGGTCCCCGGTCTCGTGCTCGAGGTCGACACCGCGCACGCGCGCGTGCGCGTACCGGAGGGCGAAGCGACGCTCGACAAGGACTCGATCGCCTGGACCGGACGTCGTGCGCCGCGCGAGCTGCTGCGCAGCGGCGATGTCGTCTGGCTCCGTCCCCGCGCGGAAGACGCCGCCGAGCGAGAGCCCGCATGGACACTCGAGCAGGAGCCCCAGGTCGAGGGAGCGGTCATCGTGCTCGAATCGGCCTCGGGCGCCGTGCGCGCGCTCGTGGGAGGCTGGGATTTCCGGCGCAACAAGTTCGATCGCGCCATCCAGGCCCAGCGTCAGGTGGGCTCCGCCTTCAAGCCATTCGTCTACGGCGCCGCCTTCGAGAGCGGCTTCACGCCGGCCGATACGCTCTTCGACGCGCCGACTCTCTTCGCGGGCGCCGACGGCCTGCTGAGCTACAGTCCCCGCAACTACTATCGCAAGTACTACGGCATTCTCACGTTGCGGCGCGCGCTCGAGCAGTCGGTCAACGTGACGGCCGTCAAGCTGATGACGATGATCGGGGCGGACGCCACGATCTCCTTCGCCCGACGCTGCGGGATCACCGGCGCGCTCCCGCCCTATCCCAGCCTGGCGCTCGGCGCGGCGGATCTCGCGCCGATCGAGCTCGCGGCCGCCTACGCCGCCTTCGCCAACCAGGGCGTCCTCGTGCGGCCCTTCCTGGTGGATCGCGTGCTCACCCGTTCGGGCGCCGTCCTGGAGCAGCATCAGCTCGAAGCGAGCAAGGCGATGGAGCCGGGAGTGGCCTACGTCCTGACCTCGGTGCTCGAAGGAGTCGTCGATCGCGGCACGGCGGCCAAGATCGCCGATCTACCGCTCGACATCGCCGGCAAGACCGGGACCACGAACGATTACACCGACGCCTGGTTCGTGGGCTACACGCCGCGCTACACGCTGCTCACCTGGGTCGGCTACGACCAGAAGCGCTCGCTGGGCCGCAGGATGACCGGCGCCGAGGCGGCGCTCCCGATCTGGCGCTCGCTCGCTGAAGCCGGGCTCGAGTCGGGCTGGCTGCGCGCTGGCGAGCGCTTCACGCGTCCACCCGGCGTGGAGAACCATGCGGTGGAGTACTGGAGCGGCCTGGCGGCTTCCCCAGGTGCGGAGCAAGTGATCGACGAGTCGTTCCTGCCGGGCACGGCGCCCGTCCGGACCTACGAGCCCCGCTGGGCGAGGATTCTCGAGCTCCCCTGGGCCCAGCAGCGCCCCTTCTATACGCCCAAGAGCGGCGAGCACATGCCCGACGGCCTCAGCGCGGAGGTCTTCGCCGCGATCGAGGCCGCGCGCGAGCAGGAGCGAGGAGGCGGCGATTAGGCCCTCTCAGCCCGCCGGCTTGGTGCCCACGAGCGCGTAGTCCTGGCAGCCGAAGAGCAGCTCGTCGATGCGGTCCCGCATCGCGTTGACCTCGAAGACGAGCGTCCGGAGCTCGGCGTTCGCGGTCTCGGTCCGGATCTCAGGCAGGCGCGCGGCGTCCGGAAAGGGACGCAGGTCGATGCGCTCGACGGGATCGAAGCCGGCCTGTTCGAAGGTGAGCTTCAGGCTTTCGGGGTGCACGGGACGCAGATGGGTCGGGTCGAGCCAGAAATTGCGCGCCGCCACGACCACCGAGAGCGGGCTCGGAGTCTCGAGGATCAGCACGCCGCCGGGAGAGAGGGCGCGCCAAGCGAGGCGCACCAGCCGGTCCACCACCTCGTGCGGCAGGTGCTCGATGACGTGGAAGGAGACCACTCCACCCAGCGAGCTCTCGGACGCCCGTGACAGGGCTTCCAAGAGATCGCCCTCCTCGGCTACGAGCCCCTTGCGCCGACACTCCCCCACCATCGAAGCCGACAGATCGACGCCGCGCGCCTCGATGCCATGCTCGCCGAGCAGGGCCAGCGCCTCCCCACGACCGCATCCGAGGTCGAGAACCTTGCCCCGTCCGGCGAGCAGTGGCAGGTAGCGGGAGATGCGCTCGGCGATCTCGTCCTCGGTTCCCCGGAAGCGTCGCTCGAGCTCGACGTAGACGTGCTCCTCGCGCGCCCGGACCGCCGCCACCAAGCCTCCCTGCTCCGCCTCCGCGAGCGTCGACGCCAGGCGTGCCCAGATCTGGCGCGTCTCCCGTCGCACGAAATCGAGCTTCTGATCGACGCGCGTGAACAAAGCGTCATTGTGCTGCATCACCTCGACGAGGCCGTCCCGGTAGACCGCTTCGAGATGGTTGAGCCGTCGCTCGTGCACCTCCGTCGCGAGTTGGCGCACTTCCTCGGCGCGCGCGAGATGCTCGAGAACCACGAGATTGAAAACCCGCTGCCGGTCCCAGAGATCGGCGAGCGGCGCGCGGACGAACGGCTTGATGAGCCGCTTGGCGAAGACGACCAGCTTCCCCCAGAAACCGCGATGGCTGCGGAGCGGGAACTCCCGGTCCCCGTCCCACAGCCACCGCCAATCCGCGACCTCCCGTGTGGGGTCGCCGAGGAATCGTTCGATGGAAGGATCGCCGGCGCCGCCCGCGACGTCCCGCCGCGGCTCGCCTCCCACCATGCCGCTACTCTTGCGCCACCACCGTCACCGCCAACTCGGCGATGACGTCGGCATGGAGGTCGATGCGAACGACGTGCTCACCCAAGGACTTGATGCCACCGGCGAGGTCGACGCTCCGGCGATCGACCGCGATGCCCTTCGCCTCGAGGGCGGCGGCGATCTCGCTCGCCGTCACGGAACCGTAGAGGGTCCCCGTGTCCATCGCACGCTTGGCGAGCGTCAGCCTCTCTCCGGCGATCCGGGCCGCGACCTCCGCGGCCGCGTTCCGAGCCGTGTCGTGTCGCAGGTCGATCTTCTTCCGCTCCTGCTCGAATCGCTTGATGTTGCCGGGCGTCGCCACCATCGCGAGCCCCTGGGGAAGGAGGAAGTTCCGCGCGTAGCCAGGCCTGACCTCCACCACCTGCCCGCGACGCCCGCGATGCCGCAGGTCGCTCATCAGGATGACCTTCATGATCCGCTCCTAGTCCGTGGTGTAGGGAATCAGCGCCAGGTGGCGCGCCCGCTTGATCGCGGCCTGCACCATGCGCTGGTGCCGCGCGCTATTGCCCGAGATGCGCCGCGGCAGGATCTTGGCGCGCTCGAGGATGT
Organism: uncultured Thermoanaerobaculia bacterium; assembly: GCA_964476605.1. Classification (GTDB taxonomy): domain Bacteria; phylum Acidobacteriota; class Thermoanaerobaculia; order Multivoradales; family JAGPDF01; genus JAGPDF01. The sequence goes on from CAYZBH010000002.1 coordinate 54,176, forward strand.
ACTGCTGCAGGAGCTTCACGTCCTTGTAGTCGATGTACTCGATCTTGTCGACCGTGAACCGGCAGACCTTGCGACGCCTGAAGAAGGTCTTCTTCTTGGCCGCCGGCTTGCCCGGTCCCTTGCGTCCACGTCCGGAACCCGATCGCATCGGCTGCATGGTCAGACCTCCTCCCCGCCGGTTTCCTGCTCGCCCTCGGCCGGCTCGGAAGCCGTCGCGGCCTCTTGCACCGCCTCCTCGTATCCGCTGGTACGCGGCGCAGCCTGACCCGGGCGCGCGCGATTCGCCGCGCGCTGCAAGTCGAGGTCCGTGCGCACCGTCAGATAGCGCAATACCTTGTCGTTCTGATTGAGCCGCAGCTCGACTTCGGGCAGCAGCGCCGCCTTCCCGGCCTCCATCTGCAGGAAGAGGAAGACGTACCTGCCTTCGTTGAGCTTGCGGATCGGGTAGGCCAGCTTCCGCCGGCCCCAGCTCTCCTCGCGGACGATCTCGCCGCCGCGCTGCGTGATGAGCTGCTTGGTTTCGTCGACGAGAGTCGCCATGTCGTCGTCCGACAAGCGCGGATCGGCGACGAGCGCCAGTTCATAAGTTCTCAATCCAGCCTCCCCATGGCCGTAAGGTCCCGCTCTCCGGAGCGGAACAGAGAGGAAAGGCGCGCCCGAAGCGCACCGAGCGGACCCGATGTCCGCGAACCGCGGGAGTCTACGTGAGTTCCCCCTGGTCAGGCAAATCCGGGGCGTGCGCAGAACGCGCGGCACCTTCGAAGTCTCCTGCGACCCAGCGCGCCAGGGCGTCCACGGCGCGGTCGAGCATGCTCCCGACGGCGGCCGCCTCCTCGGCCGGAATCGGCGCCAAGACGTACTCCGCCAGGTCGCCCCCCCCGGGCGGGGATCCGATACCGAGCCGGAGCCTGGCCAAGCGTTCGGTCTGCAGGGATTCGACGATCGACTCCATGCCCCGATGCCCCCCGGGGCCCCCAGCACCCCGCAAGCGGAGCTTTCCCAACGGGAGCTGGACCTCGTCGTACACGATCAGGAGGTCCTCTTCCGGCGTCACGCCGAGCAGCTCGACGAGACAGCGGACGGACGCGCCGCTCCGGTTCATGAAGGTCTGGGGCAGGGCCACCGCGAGATGGTCCGATCGACGCACCGTGGCCCGGCAGAGCTCCCCGAACGCGCTCAGAGACAAGCGGTCCGCCAGGAGCTCCGCCGCCCGAAACCCCAGGTTGTGCCTGGTTTCTCGGTACTCCTCGCCGGGATTGCCGAGACCGACGACGAGTCGCAAGCGGGCTACGACTCGCCTTCCTCTTCCTTCTTGCCGCGCTGAATGACCTCGGGCTCCGTGCCCTCCGCCGCCGGTGCGGCCGCCTCGACGCCCTCCGTCTCGACGCGCGCATGACCGACCGAGAGGAGGACCCGGTCCGGCTCCCCAACCAAGGAGACGCCCTCGGGAAGAACGACGTCCTTGGCCTCGAGGTGCTGGCCCACGTGCACCTCGTTGATGTCCACCACCAGCTTCTGCGGGATCGCCCCCGGGAGGCACTCCACCTCGAGCTCGCGGGTCACGAAATCGAGCAGCCCGCCCTCCGTCTTGACACCGTAGGCGATGCCCAGGAGCTCCACCGCAACCTTGACGCGGAGGCTCTTCTTCATGTCGATGCGCTGGAAATCGATGTGCGCGACCTGGTTCGTGATCGGGTCTACCTGGAGGTCGCGGATCATCGCGTGCCGCGTCTGATCGGTGCCCGAGAGCTTGAGCAGGAAGATGCGGTTGTCGCTCCCTCCGCTCTTGAAGAGCGTGATCATCATCTTGCGCGGGACCTGGATGGCGACCGGCTCGCGCTCCCCGCCGTAGAGCACGGCCGGGATCATCTCGGCCTTGCGGAGCCTGCGTGCCGCGGACTTGCCGGTACCTTCCCGGCGCTGCACTTCGATCGTGACGTCGTTCATGGAGTTGGCTTCCCTTCTGCAGCTAGACGAACAGCGAGCTGACCGAGCTGTTCTCGTGGATTCTACGAATGGCTTCGCCGAGCAGAGGCGCCACCGTGAAGGCGCGCAGCTTCGAGCTCTTCTGCAACTTCTCCTCGACGGGCGTGGTGTTGGTGATCAGCACGAGCTCGAGCGGCGACTGCTCGATGCGCTGGATCGCGGGTCCCGACAGGATGCCGTGGACGCCGGCCGCGAGGATCCGCCGCGCGCCGCGTGACTTCAGGGCTTCGACAGTCTTCGAGAGCGTGCCCGCCGTGTCGATGATGTCGTCCAGGATCAGCACGTCGCGGTCGGCGACGTCTCCGATGATGTGCATGACCTCGGCGACGTTGGGGGCGGTGCGGCGCTTGTCGACGATCGCCAGACCCGCCTGCAGGCGCTTGGCGATGGCGCGCGCTCGTTCGACCCCGCCGGCGTCGGGAGAAACGATCACGAGGTCCGGGATCTCGAGCGCGCGAATCGCATCGAGCAGCACCGGCGCCGCGAAGAGGTGGTCTACCGGCACGTCGAAGAAGCCCTGGATCTGCGACGCGTGGAGATCCATCGTCAGGACTCGATCGGCGCCGGCGCGCGAGATGAGGTCGGCGACCAGCTTGGCGGTGATCGGAACGCGCGGCTGGTCCTTCTTGTCCTGCCGCGCATAGCCGTAGTAGGGCAGGACGGCGGTGACCCGCGACGCGGAAGAACGCTTGAAGGCGTCGAGGAGGATCAGCAGCTCCATCAGGTTCTCGTTGACGGGACGGCAGGTCGGCTGGACGATGAAGACATCCGACCCGCGCACGTTCTCGTCGATCTGGCAGAAGGTCTCGCCGTCCGCGAAGTTGTAGGCGGAGGAGTTGCCCTGCGGCACACCCAGATAGGCGCAGATCTCACGCGTCAGCGCCGGATGCGCCCGGCCGCTGAAGATCTTGATCGAACCGTAGTGATCGCCGTTCCCCTTGGCGTTCTTCATGATCTCCCGTTGGTCTCTCGCGAGGAGCGTGATGTGGTTGGGGCGGGAGGATTCGAACCTCCGAATGCGAGATCCAAAGTCTCGTGCCTTACCACTTGGCGACGCCCCAGTCGGCTCTGCCGCTCGTGCCGCACTCTATCGCCGCTTCAGGTCACTCCCCAGAAGGAATCGCCCAGATGGTGCCGCTCGATCTCCTCGAGCGAGGGCTCCGCGGCGGAAGCGTCTCCCTCCTCCGCCGGTGCCGCCACGGCGGCCGGCGAAGGGCGACCCTCTAGCGCGGCCTGGTACTCACCCAGGATCCGGTCCTCCACCCAGCGTCGCGTCTCGGTGTTCAGGGGGTGCGCGACGTCCTTGAACTCGCCGTTCTTGCGCTTGCGGCTGGGCATGCTGACGAAGAGCCCTTCCTTGCCTTGGATGACCTTGATGTCGTTGACCATGAAGCAGCGGTCGAAGACGATCGAGACGAACGCCCGTACCTTGTCGTCCTTGACCGGATAGACCCGGATGTCCGTGATGTCCAAGTCAAGCCCCCCCAAGCAGGTCATGGAAACCGCTTGCAACCAGCCACTCGCTCCGTCCGAGCGCCCGCACCGGGAACCAGCGCACTCCCGCCGGTAGACGGCGGCCGGCCGCGTCCACCTCCGCGTCGTCCGCGAACAACGCGAAGAGCGCCGCGCCGCTACCGGAGAGTCGCACAGAGCGGGCGCCGGAAACGGAAAGCGCATTATACACGGCGACCAGCGAGGGATGGAGCCTCAGGCACGTCGCTTCCAGATCGTTCCACCCCACCAATTCCGAGAGTGCCGGCGCCCAGGCTTCGACCGCGGGCCCGGGGACGCGCCGCGGAGCGCGGTCCTCCGGACGGTAGGCTGCGAAGACCGGACCGGTGGCCACCGTGACCGGCGGGAGCGCGACGCCGATCGCCACGTCGGGCCGCGGATCCTCGAGCCGCCGGATCTGATCTCCGCGTCCCGTCCCCAGCGCGGTCCCGCCGTGCAGGAAGAAGGGCACGTCGGCGCCGAGCTCGCGGGCGACGGCCTCGAGGTGCGCGGCCGGCGGCCGGACTCCTCCCAGCTCGCAGAGCGCCATCAACACCGCGGCGGCGTTGCTGCTGCCCCCACCGAGCCCGCCGCCCAGGGGGATTCGCTTGCCGAGCGCGAGGCGGATTCCGGGTCCGCTCCAATGCCGGCGGAAGAGAACGGCGGCTCGTACGGCGAGGTTTCTTTCGTCGGTTGGCAGCTCGGCGCCCGAAACCTGGATCGAGATCCCCTCTCCGCCCAGGTCGACCTCCAGCTCGTCCCAGAGATCGATGGTCTGGAAGAGGGTGCGAAGCTCGTGGAACCCGTCCTCGCGTCGGCCGAGAACCTCGAGATGCAGATTGAGCTTGGCGTAGCTACGGAAGCTGGCCATCGAGGCACTCCACCTCGCTGAGGCCCTGCACGTCGGGCTCCTCGCGCGGAGCGGTCGCGGCGTCCGCGCGGCCGACCACCCGCCACCTCAGACGGACCGGTGGCGTGCGAAGGTCCAGTTCCGCGACCTCCCCTTCGCGTCGCCACCAGGCGGACGGCTCCCCGCCCTCCCACGCCGTCCAGCGGTTCCAGAGAGCGCCGTCACGCGTGCCCCTGAAGAGCCTGTCCCCGACCCTCACTTCCGACTCCCCCTCCCCGGAGGACGTCGCGGGATAGGCACCGCGGAGCAAGGCCGGCAAGAAGCGGATCGGGATCTCCCAAGTGAACTCGGGCCAGCGCATTCCGCGGCTGGGGTCTGGTCGGCAATAGGTGCCTCGCCGCGCATCCACGAACAGCGCCCTCGGGCCCCGAGTCCAGAGCCGCCACACGGGGCCTCCCAGGCCGTCGCGCGCCTCGAGATCGAAGCCGTCGCCTCCTTCGTTCAGAACCAGACGCAGATCACCATGCCCTTGCTCCGACTCGACGTCGAGGCGCAGAAGCAGCTTCCCTTCCCCCTGCGCCACCGGCCCACGCGCGACGCGGTGGCCCGAGCTGCCGCATCCAAGGGCCCATACGCACCACCCCAGCGCCGCCCACGACGCGATCCGCGGCAGACTAAACCCCTCCCGGAAGGGCCTTGAGCTTCGACTCGAGGACGACCCTCTCCGCCCCCGGGAGCGCCAGGGCGCGCTCGTAGGTCTCCCGCGCCCGCTTCGCGTTGCCGCTCGCGAGGTAGGCGTCTCCCAGGTGCTCGCCGATCGCGGCGTCCTCGGGGAGGAGACGAGCGGCGCGCTCGAGGAGCTCGACCGCGGGCCCGAAGCGCCGCTGCTGGTAGTAACCCCAACCGAGAGAATCGACGTAGGCGCCGTTCGCGGGATCCAACCGCACCGCACGTTCCACGAGCGCCACGCCTTCGGCCACCTTCCTGCCGCTCTCGATCCACATGTAGCCGAGGTAGTTGAGCGCCGGCGCGTGGTCGGGGACCGTCTCCAGGAGCTTGCCGAACTCGCGTTCAGCCTCCGCTCCCTCCCCCAGCCTCTCCAGGACGGCGGCGAGCCGAAATCGAGGTGCCGATGCCGCATCGCTCGCGCTCCGCGTCACCACCCGCTCCAGGAGAGGACGGGCCTCCGCATAGCGCTCGAGCCGTTGCAGCACGTCGGCGGCGGCGAGGGCTTCCTCGTCGCTTCCCTCCGCGAGCTGGCGCCCCAGCGCTTCGGCTTCGGGGTTTCCGGAGCGCAAGAGAAGCTCGTAACGTAGCGCGCGCACCGGCAGCAGGTCGGGTCCCGCCGCGAGGCCGCTCAAGGCATCCGCGAAGCGACCTGCGGACGAGGCTGCCTCCGCGATCAGCAGGCGCGCCGCCAGGCGCGTACCGGCCTCTTCCCCCGCGAGCAACGGCGCCAGGATCTCCTCGACGCGTGCCGACCGGTCGAGCCGCAGGGCGAGATTCGCCTCCTCCAGGCGCGCATCCGATTCCTCGGCGGCCTGGCCCGCGCGCGCGAAGGCCGCGCGTCGATCTTCCGCGGCGGCCAGCGCCTCGTCCACCCTCCCGAGGCGTTCGAGGGCCCGCAACCTCAAGTAGTGCAGGGCGTCCTGCGTCGGAGCTCGCTCGGCGGCCGGACCGATCAGGTCGAGCACCTCCTGCCAGCGCCCTTCCGCCTGCTCGAGCGTCGCGAGCAGGAGACGGACCGCCGGATTCCCCGGGGTCTCCCCGAGGAGCGAGCGCGCCTCGGTCTCGGCGGCCGGCAGGTCGCCCGCCAGGAAGAGCTCGACCGCCCGGCGACGCCTGAGCTCGGGCGAGCCGACCTGCTCGATCGGCGCCTCGGAGAGGAGCGCCGCGGCCTCTTGGTGGCGCCCCTGGCCCGCCAGCAGCTCCGTCAGGTCGAAGCGGGTCTCGAGCCGAAACGGATTCGTCGCGAGGAGCGAACGTTGCACGCGCTCGGCTCCTGCGGCATCCCCCGAGGCGAGGAAGGCGCGCGCCAGGAGCCCGTCGATCATCGGTTGACCAGGCCGGATCTCGGAGGCTCGCGCCAGGACGCTCGCCGCCCGGTCCGGGTCCCCCGCTCCGAGGTAGATCTGGCCGAGCGAGACCAGCGCCTCGAGGTCGTCGGGCTGCTGGGTGAGGAGTGCTTCGAAGGCCTCCCGGGCCACGTCGGTTGCTCCCGTCTCCCGATCCGAGCGCGCCATGGCGATGCGCGCCTGCGTCCGCAGGACCTCCGGATCGTCCGGCGAGAGCTTGCGGGCGGCCGCGACTTGGGCCGCGGCCTCGCGGAATCGTCCGAGCCGCGTCAGGGCCTGCGCGTACTCGAGCCGGACGAAGGGGTCGTCCGCGACCTCGCGCAGCACGGCGTCGTAGGCCGAGAGCGCCGCTTCGCTATCGCCGTCGGCGAGCGCGGACTCGGCGAGGAGGAATTCGTACGGTGCATCGCTCTGCGCGACGAGCGGCGTCGCGACGAGGACTCCTGTCGCGAGAATCTGCACGCCCCAACGCCCGATCCGCCGCACCGGGGCATCATAGCCGCTCGTGCACTTTTCGCGGCCCGTCGGGTCTGATATCCTGGTCCAGTTTGAGAAGCTCTTTCGATTCATAGAATTAGAGGCATGGCAAAGTCCTCGAAGCAGCGCCTCGGAGAGTACCTGGAAGCGCGGGGTCTCATCTCGCGCGAACAGCTCTTGCGAGCGCTCCGCAATCAGAAGGTGCTCGGAGGGCGCCTCGGCAGCTGCTTGCTCGAGATCGACGCCATCGGCGAGCAGGATCTCTGCCGGGCGCTCGCCGACCTGAGCGGCTGCCCCTGCGTCGGGCCCGAGGAGCTGCGCGGGATCCCCGACGAGACGACCAGGCTCGTCCCGGCCAAGGTGGCGAAGCGCTGCCTCGCGATTCCTTTCCATGCCACCGCGACGCAGGTCAAGGTCGCGCTCGCGAACGTCACCGACCTCAGGGCGCAGGACGAGATCACGTTCGTGGTCGGACGCCGCGTGCGCTGGTTTGCCGCCTTGGAGCTCCGCATCCACGAGGCGCTCGAGAAGTACTACGGCGAAGAGTGCCCGTCGCGCCATGCCAAGCTCCTGGATCGCCTGAACCGATCGCGCTATCTCTGGGGGCACGACCAGCCGGACGAGACGAGGGCGTCGAGCGGGCCGGCGGCCGAGCAGCTGCAGTGGGATCCCCGCGTCGCCGGCGCTGAAGCGTCCCCGGGGGGGCCTGCCTCGCCACCGCGCGCAGCGCCCGCCCCCGGAGAGCCCGCGTCGCAGGAGATCGCGATTCCGGAGAATCGCCTCCCCGAAGCTGCTGCGGCGTCAGCGGTTCCTTCCCCGCCGACGACGGCGGCGAGAACGGAGGAGGTTCCACAGCCGATCAGCTTCGAGGAGGCGGAGCGCCGCCTCCTCGAGCCTGCCGACCGCGACGACGTGGCGAACACGCTGATCGCCTTCGCCGGTGAGCACTTCCAGCGGGCGGTGCTCTTCGTGCATCGTCGCGGCGAGATCTCCCCCTGGCGTTGGTGCGACCGCGGAGTCGACGCCGACCGCCTCGCCTCGTTTCGGGCGCGCCTCCAGCAGCCGTCGATCTTCGTCAGCTTGCGCGAGAGCGAGGCGACGTTCCGAGGCGCGCTCCCCCCGATGCCCTTGCACCTCGAGCTCGGTGCCTGTTTCGACCCGCCCCTGCGGGAGCTGGAGATCGCGGTTGTTCCCATCAACCTGCGCGGCAGGTTGGTCGCCGCCCTCTTGGTCGATCCCGGCCCCGCCGGCTTCGCGGGCAACGGGCTCACGGAGCTCCAACGCCTGATGTCCAAGGCGGCGATCGCGTTCGAGCTCGTCATCATGCGCGACAAGCTGCGGCGAGCGTGAGCGCGTTGACAGCCCGCGGAGGCATGGCTATATTCCCGTCGAGGTCAAGCCGGACATGATCAAGGCAGACATCGTGATGCGCGTGGCGGAGGTGTCGAACGTGCCGCGGATCAAGGCGGTGCAGTCGGTCGACACGATCATCGACGCGATGAAGCAGGCGCTCTGCCAGGGGCGCCGGATCGAGTTGCGCGGCTTCGGCGTCTTCCAGGTGCGGGAGCGCAAGAAGGGCGTCGGTCGCAACCCCAAGACCGGCGTCGAGGTCGCCATCACTCCCGGCCGCACGGTCCGCTTCAAGCCGGGCAAGGACCTGAAGGACCTCTGATCGCGGCGGCGGAGTCCGCCGTCGCCCGAGTCGCTTGGCCGAGCTCGATCAGCTTCCCATCGCAACCTCGGAGCGCGAGGACCCGCCGCGACCCCGGACGGGCTCCTGGCCGCTCGCCATATTCCTCTTCCTGCTCACGCTCTTCACTTGCGTCACCCTCGGCGGGTCCTTTTGCCTGGCCGCCCGCACCGATGTGGTGACCGACCTGACCCCGCTTCTCCTTCCGTCGACCGTGGCGCGCGTCTGGACCGACCCGGCATTGCTCGGCTGGGGCTTCTCCTTCGCTCTGCCGGTCCTCTTCATCCTGCTCGCGCACGAGCTCGGGCACTATCTGCTCTGCCGCCGCTACCGTCTGCCGGCGACGCCTCCCTACTTCCTCCCCGCCCCCATCGGTCTCGGCACCTTCGGAGCCTTCATCCGCATCCGCGCCGCGATGCGCGACAAGCGCGAGCTCTTCGATGTTGGCGTCGGAGGGCCTCTCGCAGGTTTCGCGGCTCTCCTCCCTTTTCTCGTCTGGGGCATCGCGCACTCACAGCCGGTCACAGTGTGGGTCGCCGAGGATTCGGCGGCTGCGACGTTTCTCTACCTGCCCGGCCACAGCCTCCTCGTGCGGGGGCTCACCTGGATCTTCCACGGCCCCCTGCCTCCCTCGTCCCTCCTCAACCCCCACCCCTTCGCTCTCGCCGGTTGGGTCGGTCTCTTCGCGACCATGATCAACCTGCTCCCCCTCGGGCAGCTCGACGGCGGGCACACCCTCTACGCGGTCTTCGGTCGCCTGCAGCGCCGCTTGGCGCTGCCGCTCTGGCTCGCCCTCGTCGCGCTCGCCTGGGTCTGGTGGGGGTGGCTGATCTGGTGTGGCGTCACCTTCGCGATGGGGCTTCACCACCCTTCGGTGAGTCGCGAGGAGGAGCCGCTCGACGCACGGCGGCGCGCGGTCGCCTGGGTCGTGCTCGTCATCTTCCTCCTCTGCTTCATGCCGGTGCCGATCGATGCGGTGCCGGTGGCGATCCCCTGAGCCGCCGGCGCGACTAGTCGAAATCCAGGACCAGGGTCACCGGGCCGTCGTTCACGAGCTCGACGCGCATGTGCGCGCCGAAGCGCCCGGTGGCGACGCGGAAGCCGCGCTCCCGGAGGCTCGTTGTGAGCGCCTCGACCAGAGGTTCCGCCTGGCCCGGCGCCGCCGCGCGCTCGAAGGAGGGGCGTCGCCCCTTGTCGGTGTTGGCGAGCAGCGTGAATTGGGAGACCACGAGCAGCTCGGCACGGACGTCTTCCGGGCTCAGGTTCATGCGCTCCTCCCCGTCCTCGAAGATGCGGAGTCCCGAGATCTTGCGCGCTGCCGCCTCGACCTGGGCGTGGCCATCTCCCGGCGCGATACCGACGAAGAGCAGGAGACCGGCCCCGATCCGCGCCACCTCCGCGGCGCCGACGGAAACCTCGGCTTCGCTCACGCGCTGCAAGACAACTCGCATCGATCGCGTCCTTGGAAGTCAGCAAGACGAAAGCGACGGCTATGATACCGTCGCCGCGAAGCGCCGAGGAGGCCAGCGCATGTTGAACAAGGTGATGTTGATCGGAAACCTGGGGCGCGATCCCGAGATGCGGTCCACGCAGGGCGGACAACCCATCGCGTCCTTCTCCGTCGCCACGACGCGCCGTTTCAAGGACCGCGACGGGAACCGACAGGAGCAGACCGAGTGGCACAACATCGTCTGCTTCGGTCGCCAGGCCGAGATCGCGGGCCAGTACCTCACCAAAGGCAAGAAGGTCTACATCGAAGGCCGGCTGCAGACCCGTTCGTGGGACGACCGCGAGTCGGGCAAGAAGCAGTACCGCACCGAGATCGTCTGCGACAATTTCCAGATGCTCGACGCGCGGGGCGAGAGCTCGGGCGGGGGGCATGCCCCGTCGCACGCCGCGCCCGAGTCCCAGGCGGACGAAGGGCACGAGCTCGGAGACGACGACATCCCGTTCTGACCGACCGCTCGCTCAGTCTCGCAGGAGGTCGAGCCGCGCCCTGATCTTCTCGATCGGAGGCGCCGCCGGGGCCGAGCGGCGTCGCGCCGAGATCCGGCGGCGGAGGTGCTCGAGGCGGCCGCTGGCCTGAGCCACCCGCTCCCGCGAATCGGCTCGGCGTAGGCGCGCCACCACGGCGGGCATCTCCTCGAGTCGCCGGCAGAAGAGCAACCCGTCGCACCCTGCCGCGAGGGAAGCCGCAGCGCGCGCCGCGAGCTCGCCGGTTTCCTCCAGAGCTCCCATCTCGAGATCGTCGCTGAGCAGGGCACCGCGGTATCGCAGCTCACGGCGCAGCAGCGTCGAGGCGATCGTCGGCGAGAGGCTCGCGGGGCGCTCCGGATCTCCCCAGCCCGGATACACGGCATGACAGGTCATGGTCGCGACGCTCAGCGGCAGGAGGCGTCGAAAGGGCTCGAGATCGCGCGTCAGAGCCTGCCGCTCGAGGTCGATCCGTGCCTTCCCGAGATGGGTGTCGAATCGAGCCCCTCCCAGCCCAGGGAAGTGCTTCGGACAGGCGGTCGATCCGGAGCTCTCGAGCCCCTCGATGAACGCCGCGGCGCGTGCCGCCACGGCTCGTGGAGTGTTTCCCAGGCAACGCCCATCGAGCGCGTTGCCCGTGCCGCCGCGATCGAGGTCCAGGACGGGAGCGAAGTCGAGATCGATGTCGCACCACGCCAGGGCGGCTCCCACCCATCGACCCGCCCGCCGCGCGAAGGCCGGGGCCTGTCGCGCCATCTCCGCTCCGGCGGGCGCAGGCCCGAACAAACCCTTCAGCCGGTCGACGCGTCCTCCCTCGGCGTCGACGGCGACGACGATCCCGGGAACCAGAGTGCGCAATTCGCCGACCAGGGCACGCAAGCCCGCCGCGGTTCCGACGTTGCGTGCGAAGAGCACCACGCCACCCGGCCGGATGCGCTTCAGGAGCACCCGCTCCACCGAGCCCAGGGACTCCCCCTCGACTCCGACGAAGAGGACACCCCCGGGGTTCACCGCAATCGCTCCTTCAGGCTCGCCAGGACGTTCAACGCCGCGAGCGGCGTGAGGCGCTCGATCTCGAGCTCGCGCAGGAGCCTCGCGACGATCTCCTCGGCTGGCGTGAAGAGCGGCATCTGAGCCGATCGGGTCTCGGCCGGCAGCTCGCCGCGCGCGAGCCGGGGCCTCCCCTCGGGGTCGTACTCCTGCGCCTCGAGGTTGGCGAGCACCTGCTCCGCGCGCGCGAGCACGCTCTCGGGAAGGCCGGCCAACCTCGCGACGTGGATGCCGTAGGACTTGTCGGCGCTGCCGGGAATCACGCGCTTCAGGAAGACGATCCGGTCTTCCCACTCCTTCACCGCGAGCGTGCGGTTGACCACCCGCGGCAGCAGATCGGCGAGCTCCGTGAGCTCGTGGTAGTGGGTCGCGAAGAGCGTCAGGGCCCGCGCATGCTCGTGCAGATGCTCGACGATCGCCCAGGCGAGCGAGAGACCGTCGAAGGTCGCGGTGCCGCGCCCGACCTCGTCGAGAATCACGAGGCTCTCGGCGGTCGCGAAGCGGAGAATGTTCGAGGTCTCGATCATCTCGACCATGAAGGTCGACTCTCCGCGCGCCAGGTCGTCGGAAGCCCCGACGCGCGAGAAGATCCGGTCGACCAGACCGATCTCGGCCCGCCGCGCCGGAACGAAGCTGCCGGCCTGCGCCATGAGAACGAGGAGCGCCGCCTGCCGGAGGTAGGTCGACTTACCCCCCATGTTCGGGCCGGTGAGCACGACGATCTGGGCTTCCTCCGGAGCCAGCGCGAGATCGTTCGGCACGAAACCGTCCCCGAGCAGCGTCTCCATCACCGGATGGCGACCCTCCTCCACCCGCAGGCCGCTGCCCGCGGGTCGGAGCTCGGGCCGCACGTAGTCGCGCTTCGCCGCCGTCTCCGCGAAGCTCGCGAGCACGTCCAGGGTGGCGAGCGCCCGGCAGAGCGAGGCGAGGCCCGAGGCGCGCGCCGCCACGGCCTGGCGTAGACCGGCAAAGAGCTCGCGCTCCAGCGCCAGTTGCCGCTCCTCGGCGTGCAGGATCCGCTCCTCGAGCTCCTTGAGCTCCGGCGTGATGTATCGCTCCGCGTTGGCGAGCGTCTGACGGCGTTGGTAGTCGTTCGGTACCGCCGCCTGGTTCGCGCGCGTGACCTCGATCGAATACCCGAAGACCCGGTTGTAGCGAAGCTTCAGTGATGCGATCCCGGTCCGCTTGCGCTCCCGCTCCTCGAGCGCGAGCAGGTGGCGCTTGGCGTCGGTGGCGAGCGAGCGCGCCTCGTCGAGCTCCGCCGACACGCCGGTGCCGATCACCCCTCCGTCCTCGACCGAGGAGGCGGGCTCCGCCGCCAGCAGCCGGTGGAGCTCCGTCCCGAGCGTGCCCTCGCTCTCCGTCCGCGCCACCTCCGCGAGCAATCGGCTGCCCGGCACCGAGGCTTCGGCGAGCAACGCCGGCGCGAGCGCCAGCGTCTCCCGCAAGGCGGCTGCTTCGCGGGGCGCGAGCGTTCCGATCACCGCCCGGGTCGCGAGCCGCTCCAGGTCCGCGACCCTCTCGAGTCCGCTTCTGATCCGGGAGCGGCGCGCCCCGTCCCCGACCAGGAGCGCGACCGCAGCGTGCCGCTCGCCCAGCTCGTCGGCCTCGCGCAGCGGCCTCCGGAGCCAGTCCCGCAGCATGCGTCCCCCGGCCGCCGACCGGGTCGAGTCGAGCACCGAGAGCAGCGTCGGACGTCGCTCCCCTTCGCGTTGTGGGCGGAAGACCTCGAGATTCGCGAAGGTCGTGGCGTCGACCGCCAGACGATCGTCGTGGCTCCGGAGCGCGAGCGTCCGCACGTGTCCGAGGGCGCTCCTCTGGGTCGCCTGGGCGTAGGCGAGCGCCGCCCCCGCCGCGCGCACGCCGGGCTCGCCGTCTTCGATACCGAAGCCTCGCAACGTCGCGGTACCGAACTGCCGGCAGAGCGCGTCCAGCGCCTTGCCGGCCGGCGCGAGCCAGGGCACCGCGTCGGTCCGGCATGCGACCTCGCGCGCCAGCCAACCCTCGAGCGCCGGCGGGAGCGCGCCCGCCGCCGCGAGCGCCTCGCGTGGCCGCTGCACCTCGAGATCCGTGATCGCATCCTCTTCCGAGGCGTAGCGCCGCAGGAAGAACCGACCGGTCGAGAGATCGAGGAACGCCCCGGCGCCCGCGTCCCCCTCCCAGACCAGGGCGGCGAGCTGGTTCTCCTCCTTGCTCTCGAGCAGGGCCGTCTCCGAGAGCGTGCCGGGCGTCACGATGCGGGTGATCTCCCGGCGCACCAGCCCTTTCGCCTGAGCCGGATCCTCCATCTGGTCGCAGACCGCCACCTTGAGACCCAAACGGATCAGACGCGCGATGTACCCCTCGACCGCGTGGTGCGGAACGCCGCACATCGGCGCCTCGTTGTCGGTCCCCCTCTGGCGAGCGGTCAGGGTGAGCTCGAGAAGCTCCGCGGCCTGCTTCGCGTCGTCGAAGAAGAGCTCGTAGAAGTCCCCCATCCGGTAGAAGAGGAGAGCGTCCGGGTACTGGGCCTTGAGCTCGAGGTAATGACGCAGCATCGGCGTCATCTCGGAGACGGCGGGCATCGGCCGACGAGTATAGCCCCGCCGCGGCGCTAGACTCCGCGGGATGACGCTCCGCCTCGCGCTCGATGCCACCTCGTCGATTCCGAGCATCGCGCTCGCGCGCCGCGGCGCGCTCGTCGCGTCCGCTGTCGGCGCCGAGCCGCTCCTCGTTCTGCTGAGAGGTGCCCTGGCGGCGGCGGACCTGACGCTCGGGAAGATCGAGGAGGTCGTCGTCGTCCACGGACCGGGGAGCTTCACTGGCGTGCGCGTGGGAGTCGCCACCGCCCGGGGACTCGCGCAGGCGCTCGGCATCCCGCTGCGCGGCGTCGACTCGCTCGCCGCGATGATCCTCCAGGTTCCGGAGCCGCACGTCCGCGCGGTCGTCCTCGTCGATGCTCTGCGGGGAGAGTGGTTCCGGGGCGAGTTCGAGCGCCGCGACCGAGTCTGGCACGCGATCGACGGGCCCCGCCGGTGCGCCGCTTCCGGGATCGGGCTCGGCGCGGCCACCGGTTGGATCGCGTCGAGCGGTGCGGCAGCGCCATCGTTCGCTGGCGACGTCCCACCTTTCCCACTCGCTCCGCTCGCTCCGCGCCTCGCGTTGGGGCTCGAGAGGGGCGAGCTCGCGCCGACGCTCGTCTCCGCTGCCGAGCCGCTCTACCTGCGCGCGCCCGCCGCGACGCCTCCGAGATGAGCGGGAGCGACCGATCGGTCCTCTCCGACGTGCCGCGGAGAGCCTCGCCCGGCGACGCGGCCGAGTTCGCCCGGCTCGAGAGGCTCTGTTTCGCCCCATTCTGGAGCGCCGAGGAGATCGCGCGAGCGCTCGCCGAACCGGCGACCGAAGCCTGGATCCTCCGCGGCCCGGACGCGCGGCTCGAGGGCTTCGCGATCGGATCCGTGGTGGGC
Organism: uncultured Thermoanaerobaculia bacterium; assembly: GCA_964476605.1. Classification (GTDB taxonomy): domain Bacteria; phylum Acidobacteriota; class Thermoanaerobaculia; order Multivoradales; family JAGPDF01; genus JAGPDF01. The sequence goes on from CAYZBH010000002.1 coordinate 69,215, forward strand.
GACGAGGCCGAGCTCCATCGGGTGGCGACCGCGCCGGAGCGACGGCGGCGAGGCGTCGGCCGGCTCCTCCTCGCGGCGTTTCTCGCCGCCTGTCACGCGCGCGACGCCACGGCTTGCTGGCTCGAGGTTCGCGCGGACAACGAAGCCGCCCGGGCGCTCTACGAGTCCCTCGGTTTCCGTCCCGTGACCACGCGGCGGAACTACTACGCCGATGGCGCCGACGCGGTCGTCTACAGGCTCCAGCTCGCTTCGGGCTCCCGTTGAGCACCGGAAGTGCCAGTGCTATCCTGCCCTGAGCAACCTCGTCCCGTCGAAAGGAGCACGCGACGATGTCCAACCTCGACGCCATGAAGCAGGAGCTCTTGCGGACCCACCCGGACTTCCGGCGGCTCTTCGACGAGCATCGCGAGTGCGAGGAACGTCTGGCGCAGTTGGTTCAAAAGTCCCTGCCGTCGCAAGAGGACGAGGCCGAGGAGAAACGCCTGAAGATCCACAAGTTGAGCCTCAAGGACCAGATGGAGACGATCCTCAGGAACCATCGCGACAACCGGGTCGCGGTCTGAACGCCCCCGGCGTCACCGCAGATCCGTCTTCAGCAGCGCCCTCATGAGCTTCGCCAAGGAAGCCTGGCCCTTTGTCCTGCCGTTCGTGCTCCTCGCCGTCGTGCTGGCGCTCGCCGGACGGCGTGGCTTGGCGCTGGCGGCGCTGGTCGTGGGCCTGCTCGTGCTCCTCTTCTTCCGCGACCCTCACCGCCGGTCATCGGCTTCGCAGGACGTCGTTCTCGCGCCGGCGGACGGGCGCGTGACCGCCGTCGGCGAGGTGAGCGATCCGGAGATCGGACCCGGCCGCTACCGCCGCGTGGTGACTTTCCTCTCGGTCTTCGACGTGCACGTCCAGCGCTGTCCAGTGGCGGGCGAGATCGTGTACTGCGAGCTCCGGCGAGGCCTCAAGCTGGCGGCCTTCAGACCCGACGTCGGCGAGAAGAACGAGGCGATCACTAGCGTCTTCTTGCGACCCAATGGCGACCGGGTGGGGGTTCGCCAGCTCGCCGGGCTGATCGCACGGCGTGTCGTCTCCTACGTTCACGTCGGAGAGCGGCACGCGCGCGGCGACTTGCTCGGCGTGATCAAGTTCGGTTCGCGCGTCGATCTCTTCGTGCCGGAGAGCTACCGCATTCTGGTGCGGCCGGGCGATCGTGTCCGTAACGGCGAGACGCCGATGGCCGAAGCCGGGCCCTCGGAACCGCGAGCGACTCCACCATGAGAGGCGTGGCGCCCCGGCGGGCCGCTTTCCTGCTTCCGAGCGCCTTCACGATCGGAAACATCTTCCTCGGCTTCTTCGCGATGATCTCGGCCCTGCGCGGCCGCTTCGCGTTCGCCGGCGCGCTCATCATCGTGGCCGGGGTGATCGACAACCTCGACGGGCGGATCGCGAGATTGACCGGTACCGAGAGCGACTTCGGCCGCGAGTTCGACTCCCTTGCCGACGTCATCACCTTCGGCGTCGCGCCGGCGCTGGTCGGATACCTCTGGGGGCTCCACGCCTGGGCCCGCCTGGGGTGGCTGATCCCGCTCTACTACGCGGTCTGCTGCGCCACCCGCCTCGCGCGCTTCAATGTCCAGACGACGCGCGCCGACCTGCGCTATTTCGTCGGTCTCCCCTGCCCCGCGGCGGCGGGGGCAGTGGCCTCGTTCCTCCTCTTCACGCCCCATTCCGATCGCTCGCACTGGCTGATTGCGGTCATGGCCACGGCGCTCGCCGGTCTGGGCACCCTGATGGTCTCCACCTTCCGCTACTGGAGCTTCAAGAAGCTCGACCTCCGCCAACCGCGCAGCTATCGCGTGGCGCTCCCGCTGGTGGCGTCGCTGGCGCTCCTCGCGCTCTACCCGGAGGCTTTCCTGCCGGTGATCGCCTCCGTCTACGCGCTCTCCGGCCCGGCTCTCTGGCTCCTCGGCCGACTGCGTCCGGCGCGATCGGCGGGAGGCACCGCGTGACCTCGATCGCCCTCGTCCATCCGATGACGCTTCTGGGCAAGGAGATCCGGGAGCGCTTCGACCAGCGTCCGGACCTCTGCCAGGACCTGCGCCTGCTCGCCGTGGACGAGACCGAGATCGGAACGCTCACCGAGAGCTCGGGTGGCGCGACTTTCGTCGGACGGGCCGAGGCCGAGTCCTTCCGGGGCGTCGACCTCGCCATCCTCTGCGGCCACATCGCCGCCGACCGTCCGGCACTGGAGATGCTTCCGGCGGGCTGTCCGGCGATCGTCGCCTCCGCCGACGCGACGGCGGCCGACGGGACGCTAGCGGTCGCGGGCTTCGAGGGGGATCCGTGGCTCGGCCTCGAGCGACTCGTCGCGCCGAGCGCGACGGCGCTCGCCGTTGCGCGCCTCCTCTCCGCGCCGCGCGAGCGCGGCCTCGTCGAAGCGACGGTGACCGTGCTCCTGCCGGTCGCCGACCGGAGCCAGGAGGCGATCGACGCGCTCTTCGAGGAGACGCGCTCCGTGCTCACCTTCAGCGGACCGGGCAAGAGTGGCATCTTTCCGGCGCAGATCGCCTTCAACCTGCTCCCCGAGTCCGCCACCGCGACGCACGCCGAGGAGCTGGTCGCGGCGCTCTTCGCGGGCCGGCCCAGCGTCGCGATCCAGGCTGTACGCTGCGGCGTCTTCCATTCGCTCGCCCTCGCGGCGCACTTGGTCTTCGATCGCGAGGTCGCGCCGGCCGAAGCGGCGCGCTGGCTGGGCCGAACGGCGGGGTTGCGGTCTGCGCGCCAGCCGGGCAAGCTCGGCCCGGTCGCCGCGGCTGGCGATCCGGCGCTGCTCGTCGGCGAGGTCCGCGCCACGGGTCGAGGCCTCGCCGTCTGGGCCGTGATGGATCAGCTCGCCGCCGGCGCCGACAACGTTCTCCGCCTGGCGGAGGGCATGCTGCGCGGCGGCTACGCCTCCTGAGGGGCGCTCAGGCCTCCTCCCCCGCGTCTCCTTCCGGCACGATGGGATTCTCGGCCAGGTAGTCCTCGACGAATAGGAGATTCCCCTCTCCGGCCCTCTCGACGAGCGCCAGCAGGGTCGACATCGTCTTGATCTCCTCGAGCTGCTCGCTCACGAACCAGTCGAGGAAACGCTGCGCGATGTAGTTGCGATCCTCGCGCGCGATGTCGACCAGAGAGTAGATCTGCTCCGTCACGGTCCGTTCCCAGGCGAGGGCGAGCCCGACCGCTTCGGCGGCGTTCGCGAAGCGCGACTTGGGCGCCGAGAGCGCGGGGATCTCGAGCCGTCCGCCGACGTCGATCACGAAGTGCACGAATTTCATCGCGTGCTCGCGCTCCTCCTCGGCCTGACGGTAGAAGAACGCGGCCAGACGCGGCAGGCTCTCCGCCGCGAAGTGCGAAGCGATCGAAACGTACTGCAGCGAGGCGTGCATCTCGTTCCCGACCTGCCGGTTGAGCGCCGCGAGCAACGTCCCGCTCGCGAGCGCGCCACCCTCTCCAGGGCTACCGGACGCGCGCTTCTTGCCGTGACTCGTTCTGGCCATTCCGTTTCCCCCTTTCCGGGACGCGCGGCGGGCGCCGCGGGCTGAGCTTAACCGATCCCGGAGCACGCTCCGGGAATCGGGCCGCTGGGCCGCCTGTTATACATTCGCGTCGGCTGATCGTGGAGGCTTCGCGATCCTTCGCAGCATCGACATCCGAGGAGCAGATTCCGCATGCCGATTCCCGCACCGCCGGTCCAGTCGTCCCATCGCCTGGTCATCCTGGGTTCCGGCCCCGCCGGGCTCACCGCGGCCCTCTACGCGGCGCGGGCGGGCCTCGAACCTCTCGTCTTCGAAGGCAGCCAACCTGGCGGCCAGCTCACCATCACCACCGAAGTCGAGAACTATCCTGGCTTTCCGAAAGGCATCCTCGGGCCCGAGCTGATCGATCAGATGCGGGACCAGGCGCGGCGCTTCGGAGCGGGTGTGAAGTTCGAATCGGTGACTTCCGTGGACCTCTCGCGCCGCCCCTTCCGGCTCACCGCGGACGAAGGCGACTATCTCGCCGAGGCGCTCGTCGTGGCGACGGGAGCGAGCGCGAAGCTCCTGGGGCTCGCTTCCGAGAACGAGCTCATGGGCTACGGGGTGTCGGCCTGCGCCACTTGCGACGGCTTCTTCTTCAAGGAGAAGGCGATCGCCGTGGTGGGCGGTGGAGACACGGCGCTCGAGGAGGCGACCTATCTCACGCGCTTCGCGAGCCGCGTCACGGTGATCCATCGGCGCGACGAGCTTCGAGCCTCGAAGATCATGCAGGAGAGGGCACTCGCCAACCCCAAGATCGACTTCGTCTGGAACGCCGAGGTGCGCGAAGTGCTCGGGAGCCGCGAGGGAGGAGTCACCGCCCTCCGGCTCTGGCACCGGGATCGTGAGGAGGAGTCGCTCTTCTCCGTGCAGGGACTCTTCGTCGCCATCGGTCACCAGCCCAACACCGCGCTCTTCCAGGGCCAGTTGCCCATGAACGCGGTGGGGTATCTCCTCGTGGACGAGCCCTCGACGCGGACTTCGATCCCCGGGGTCTTCGCCTGCGGCGACGCCACCGATCCGCACTACCGGCAGGCCGTCACCGCGGCTGGCAGCGGTTGCAAGGCCGCGATCGACGCGGAGCGCTTTCTCGCCGAGGTGTCCGCTTGAGCGCCCGCCCGCGAACGGTCGGAGAGCTCCGGCGCACCGGCTACCGCCCGAGCTCGGTGCGGGCCGAGATCCGCGCCAACCTGCAGCGCAAGCTCGCGGCGCGGGAGACGCTCTTTCCGGGCATCGTGGGCTACGACCGGACGGTCATCCCGGCCGTGGTCAACGCGCTCCTCGCCGGCCACGACTTCATCCTGCTCGGGCTCCGGGGCCAGGCGAAGACGCGCATCCTCCGCCAGCTCACCGCCCTTCTCGATGCCGAGATCCCGGTGCTCTCCGGCAGCGAGATCAACGATGATCCGCTGGCGCCGGTGTCGACCTGGGGAGAGCGCCGCTTGGCCGAGGCGGGGGACGACGCCCCGATCGAATGGCTGGGACGCGGGGCGCGCTACCACGAGAAACTCGCGACGCCGGACGTTTCGATCGCCGATCTCCTGGGCGACATCGATCCGATCAAGGCGGCGACGCGACGGCTCACCTACGCCGACCCCGAGGTCATCCACTTCGGCATCGTGCCGCGGACCCACCGCGGCATTTTCGCCATCAACGAGCTCCCCGATCTCGCGCCCCGTATCCAGGTGGGCCTCCTGAATCTGCTCGAGGAGCGGGATCTCCAGATCCGTGGATTTCCGGTGCGCCTCCGTCTCGACATTCTCTTCGCCTTCTCGGCGAACCCCGAGGACTACACCAACCGCGGCTCGATCATCACCCCGCTGCGGGATCGCATCGCGTCGCAGATCCTCACCCACTATCCGCCGAGCGCCGAGGTCGCCGCCGCCATCACCGCGCAGGAGGCTTGGGTCGAGCGCGGGCACGACGGCGTCGTGATTCCCGATCCGGTGCGGCTGCTCATCGAGGAGATCTCGATCGCGGCCCGCGAGAGCGAATTGGTCGACCAGAGCTCGGGCGTCTCGGCTCGCGTCGCTATCTCGGCCCTCGAGCTGCTGGTCTCGAACCTCGAGCGGCGCGGCCTGCTCACCGGGGATCGCCCAGTCTTTCCCCGCCTCTCGGACCTTCCGCCGCTCTTGCCGGCGCTCACCGGCAAGCTCGAGATGGTCTACGAAGGGGAGCAGCAGGGGCCCGAAGTGGTGGCGCGCAAGCTGATCGGCCAAGCGGTGCGCAAGCTCTTCGACGCTCGCTTCCCCGAGGTCGGCAAGGAGCTCGGCTCGGGGGGCGACGAAGATCGCGGCCCTTACGCGGAAATCCTCCGCTGGTTCGCGGCCGGACACGTCGTGACGCTCTCCGACGAGACCTCGTTTGCCGATCATCGTGAGGCGCTCGCTGCGGTTCCCGGACTCTTCGAGATCGCCGCCGGGGTGGGTGGCGGACCCGAAATGGAGGCCTTCTGGGCGGAGCTGGTCCTCGATGGCCTCCACCAGCACCTCAAGCTCGCGCGCCACGACCTCGACTCGACCGTGAGCTACAAGGAGATGCTCAAGTTCCAGCTCCTGAAGCCCCCGCGGCGTGGCCCGCGCGGAAGAAGCGGCGAGATCAACTAGTTGCGCCACGCCTATCGACATCTCGATCCCGACCTCCTCCGTCGGCTCCTCGCGGGAGTCGAGCTCCGCCGGCTCTTCAATCAGCTCCTCCTCGCGGGCGACGGCGACCCCGAAGAGGCGATGGAGTGGATGCGGGAGCTGCAGCGGCTGGGCTATCTCGATCCGGACCTCGATCTGGAGGCCTTCTTCGCCGCCCTCGAGGACGAGCAGCTTCTCGAGCGCCAGGGGGACGGTTCGCTGGTCCTCTCGGGCTCCGGCGAGCGCCAGATCCGCAGGAGCGCCTTCGAGCAGATCTTCGCCGGGCTCGTTCGTGGAGACCCCGGCTACCACGGGATCCGCGGCGCCGGCGAAGGTGTCGAGCCCCTCCCCGAGACCCGCCCCTACGTCTTCGGCGACGAGCCGCACAGGATCGACGGGGTTCGCTCGCTCGCCAATGCCCTCAAGCGCACGCAGGGGGACCTGGCGCTCGCCGAGGAGGATCTCGAGGTCCAGGAGACGGAGCATCTGACCTCCTGCGCCACCGTTCTGGCGATCGACATCAGTCATTCGATGATCCTCTACGGGGAGGATCGCATCACCCCCGCCAAGACGGTGGCGCTCGCGCTCACGGAGCTCATCACGACGCGCTACCCGAAAGATCACCTCTCGGTGATTGCGTTCGGCGATCGCGCCGAGCGCATCGCGATCCGCGACCTCCCCTACCTCGAGGCCGGCCCGTTTCACACCAACACCTGCGAAGCGCTGGAGCTCGCCCGTGGGTTGCTCTCGCGGCAGAAGCAGCCGAACAAGCAGATCGTCCTGATCACCGACGGCAAGCCCTCGGCGCTCACCGAGGGAGGGCACGTCTACAAGAACCCGATGGGGCTCGAACTGAAGATCGTCAACCGGACGCTCGAGGAGGCCGACCTCTGCCGCCGGCAGCGCATCGTGATCACCACCTTCATGATCGCGACCGACCCCTGGCTCCAGGACTTCGTCGACAAGCTCACCAAGGTCAACCGGGGCCGCGCCTACTTCGCCTCCCCCGACAACTTGGGCGAGTTCCTCTTGACCGACTACATCCGCAATCGCAGGAAGCGCGTGCGCTGAGGACGTGGGCCGGTCGGCCCCTCGCCCGGTCGCCTGGCTACAATCCTCAGCCGGCTCAGCCGCCGGTGTCTCCGCGAAGCTGGACGAGCGCGGCACCGATCTCACCCCGGCGCCCATCCAGCGGCACGCGGGTCGGAGGATGCAGGAAGCTCGCGGGATCCCCGAGGATGAGGAGCCCCGGGAACCAGGAATGGCTCCGCTTCACGAACGCGACGTTCTCGGCGCTCGCGGGTAGCTCGAAGACGAGCCTCGACACGAAGGAGGAGCCCGGATCCAGGAAGGAAGTGAGGGGCGTGCCGGCGAGCTGCTCCCGCTCGAGAGCTTCCTGCCCAGACGGCGAGATCTCGTAGCGGTGGCCGCCGCCGTCGACCAGGAAGACGTGCACGTCGGTCTCGCGTTGCCGGCGTCCACGCGCGTGGCTGCTGACTCTGGTGGTGACGATCCAGAACTCTCCGCTGGCGACGGTCGTGCCGATCCTCGCGACGCGCTCGACGCCCGTCACCGCGATCGCCCAGTCGTCGAAGCGCTGCTCCTCCCCCACCGCAACCACGTCGCCCGAGGAGGCCAGCGAGACCGAGACCAGGACGAGGGCGTAGCTCCCCAGCAACGCCCCGAGCGCGAGGCCGGTCCGCGCGGCTTCCGTGGTGCGCCTCGTCGCTACCAGAAAGAGGCCTCGCAAGAGGAGACCCACGGCAGCTAGGAACAGAGCAATGAAGAGCAGCTCGAAGAGCGACATGGCGGGGTCCCCGTCACGCTACGTTCGAAGCCACCTCGCGCGCGAGAGACTTCCTCGCCCGAGGATCTCTACTCCTTCCCGAGCTCGTAGAGGTACTCGACGAAGGACATCACCGCGCCGTCGTAGCCCGCGAGCTCGGGGTTGGAGGATTCGATCAGGTAGTACTCGTCGGGGGCGTGAGCGCCGCTGCCATGGCCGAGACCGTGGTGGCCCGAGGCGAGGCTCAACGGCGGATCGGTGAAGACGTAGCCCGGATAGGACCCGGCACCGCGGGGCCAGAGTACCGGTTCGATGCCATCCCGCCTCAGAAGGGCGATCTGGGCTTGGATGAGGGGCGCCGTGACCGAGGTCGTCGTCGAGTCGTAGCCGCCGGTGACGTTCACCTCGAGGTCGCCGAAGCCGCGGCGCTTCAGATGCTCTCGGAGCGCCCGCACGGCGACCTCCAGGGTCATGCCGGGCACCAGTCGGAGATCCAGCTTCGCCACCGCACGGTGCGGCAGCACGGTCTTCCCGCCCGGGCCGGTGTAGCCGCCCACGAGTCCTTCGATGTTGACCGTGGGTTGCGACTCCAGCCGCTCGAGGGCCTTCTCCCAGGGCAGATCGTCGATCCAGCGCCGAACGGAATACTGCTTCATCGCCTGCGCCTCGTCGCGGCGGGCCGCGGCCACGGCGACCATCGTGCGCTCCTCGGGGCTGATGGGTCGCGGCTGCGGATAGCCGTCGATCGTGATCGTGTTGCCATCGTCCGAGACCAACGTGTCGAGGGCTTTCACCAGGCGCCAGGCCGGGCTGTCGACCATCGCCTTGAGGGACGAGTGGATGTCCTTCGCCGGACCGCGCCCCCAAGTTTCCCCGCTCGCCACGAGCTCCAGCTCGACCACCCCCTTGGCACCCAGGTTCACCGTCACCACGCCGTCGAGATCCTGGATCGCCGAGGGCATGAAGACGCCGACGCAGCCTCGGAGCGCCGATTCCACCTCGGGCCGATGCACCAGCTGGCCGATGTGGGGAGAGCCGATCTCCTCCTCCCCTTCCGCGACCAGCACGAGGTTGACCGGGAGCCTCGCGCCGGCGCCGCGGATCGCATGCAGGGCCGCGAGGAGCGCGGATTCCGGCCCCTTCTGATTGACTGCGCCCCGCCCGATCATCACCTTGCCGAGACCCGGCCGGTCGACCAGCTTCCCCTCGAGCGGTGGCGAGCTCCACTCCGCGGGGTCGAACTGCTTGACGTCGTACATGAAATAGAGCCCGACACAGCGCTTCGCGCCCGCGTACAGGGTCGCGAAGACCCCGGGCTTCCCATCGGTTGGGAGGATCTCGACCGCCTGAAAGCCGGCGTCCCGCGCGAGTGCCGCCATGTGCTCGGCGCCGGCCGGGAAATTCCGGTCCTCCGCCGCGATCGACGGCAGGGCGATCCAGTCCCGCAGCCGCTGGACCGCCTCGTCGTGCCGCACCGCGACTTCGTGACGGATCGCGTCCAGCTCCGAGGCCGGGAGCGGCGCCGCCGAGAGAGCGAGCAACGCGAGGGGCGCGGCGAGCGCAAAACCGAGCGCCGAGGCGGGTGTGGACGTCATGAATCCTCCGTTTCCTCTTCGATCCCGTTTCCGGCGATCGATGTTCCAAGGCACGTTACCAGCCTCGGTCGCGGACGTGAAGCAGCCCTCTTCGCGTCGAGAGGGGAGGCGCGCTTCGCAGGCGTGTGAGGTACCGACCACTGGACCGGCCGTCGCGCGAGGCGTGTCAGTCGCCGACCTGTCTTCCCACCACCCGCTTCAGCGGCGTGCCGGCCGGCAGGGTCGCGCCGGCGTCGTCGATCTGGTTGATCACTGCCACGACCTCCCGTCGAGCGTCGCTCGGTTGTCGCGCGAGAAACTCCTCGAACGTCGCCGGCTTCGCGAGGCGCACCACCTCGAGCCGCTGCGGCTGGACTTCGAGCTTCGACCGATCGGTGAGCTCGGAGAACGAGCCGAGCGACCGTTCGACCTCGGGCTCCGCCGAACGCCAGCGCTCCGAGGTGGCCACCGCGAGGAGTCGGAAGACCTGTCCCCTGAGGGCCACGAAGAGTGCCCGGCCGGCGAGCTCGCTCCCGTCCGTCCTGGCGATCGTGAACTCGGCGTCCGCCGCAGCGAGGCCGTTGAGGCGTGAGGACCGGCTCGATCCCGCGACGATGCCGCTCTGGGCGGTGAAGGCCCGGGCAGCCTCCTCGGGAGTCTTCTCCTGGACGAGCGAGAGCGCGAGCAGTGCTGATTTCCCGGCATCGACCCCGACGACGCGAGCGCTCTCGTTGGCGTGCTGCCAGCCGGACGGGAATCGGAGGGAGAACCGGAGCTCGGGGTGGTAGAAGACGTCCCCCTCGAAGTACCCGTGGCGGGGGTCCTCGCCGTAGGCCAGTCCGCCAAGGTGCGCGAAGAGCGCATCGCGCTCCACCTTCCCCGCGCCGTAACCACGCTCCTGGATCCTCCTCTCGCTTCGCTCCCGTCGCGAGCCGGGATCGGGGTGGGTCGAGAGCCAGTTGGGGATCCTCCCCTGCCCTGCCGAGGCGCTGACGCGCTCGAGCACCCTGAAGAGCTTCGGCATCTCGCGCGCGTCGTACCCCTCGGCCGTCATGTAGCGGAGCCCCAGGTCGTCCGCCTGACGTTCGTCGTCGCGCCCGTACTTGAGGAAGAGCACGCCGAGCCCCGCCGCGGCGAGGTCCGAGGCTCTGGCGGCCTCCGGGAGCACCGCCATGCCGAGGATCAATCCCCCCTGGGCGACCTGCTGCTTGCTCAACTGATTGACGCCGTGCTGCGCGGTGACGTGCCCGATTTCGTGCCCGAGGACGGAGGCGAGCTCGGCTTCCGAGCCGAGATGCGCCAGGATGCCGCGGGTGACGTAGACGAAGCCGCCAGGAAGCGCGAACGCGTTGACGACCGGATCGTCCATGACCTTGAACGACCAGGGGAGCTGCGGGCGCTCCGAGCGAGCCGCGAGACGGCCGCCCAGCTCCTGGACGTAGCGCTGCAGCTCCGGATCGTCGACGACGCCCAGTTCGGCGCTGATCTCCCGGTCGGCCTGCCGGCCGAGGGAGATCTCCTGCGCCTCGCTGTAGAAGTTGAGCTGCCGTTTCCCGGTGGCGGCATTGGTGGCGCAACCGGCGGTCAAGAGGGCGACCGCGGCGACGCTGGCTCCGAACCGGAGGCGCGCGGACCGGGTGAGAGCAGGTCTCCGCATGGTTCGAGAATAGCGCGCTGATGCCCCTCCCCGAGCGCCGGGGCTTCAGGCGGCGACGACGGTCGGGCGATCCTCCACGATGCGCCCGTCCTGGATCTTGACGATGCGGCGCGTCCGCTGCGCGAGCGCGTTGTCGTGGGTGATCAGGACGAGCGTATGCCCTCTCGCCGCCAGCTCCTCGAAGAGGGTCATGATGTCCCTTCCGGAACCCGTGTCGAGGTTTCCGGTGGGCTCGTCGGCGAGCAGCAGGGCCGGTTCGCAAGCCAGGGCGCGGGCGATCGCGACGCGTTGCATCTGGCCCCCCGAGAGCTCGGTCGGCTTGTGGTGCATGCGATCGGCCAGGCCGACCTGCTCGAACAGCAGCTCCACCCGCTGGCGCCGTTCGCGGGCGTTCGTCCCCTTGAAGAGCAGGGGGAGCTCCACGTTTTCGTAGGCCGAGATCTGCGGCAGCAGGTTGAAGCTCTGGAAGACGAAGCCGACCTTGCGATTGCGGATGTCGGCCAGCTGGTCGGAATCGAGCTCCGCCACCTCCTCGCTGTCGAGGCGATAGGAGCCCTCGCTCGGCGTGTCGAGGCAGCCGACGATGTTGAGCAGGGTCGACTTGCCGGAGCCCGAAGGGCCGACGATCGCGACGAACTCCTCCCGCTCGACCCTGAGGTCGATTCCCTTGAGCGCCTCGACCTGGATGGCACCCGTGTCGTAGACCTTGCGGATCGACCGCATGTCGATGATCGCCAGAGGGTCCGCCACGGGCTCGATCTTCCTACCGTTTCGTCCGACGAACAAGTTCATGGCGCGACCTCACTCGTAGCGCAGCGCTGCGGCGGGTTGAATGGTCACCGCGCGGCGGGATGGAAAGTAGCCGGCGAGAAAGCCGATCGATCCGAGGAGAAGCACGGTAGTGACAGCCACCGCGAGCGAGAAGGTCGGAGCGCCGAGGAACTCCAGCGCCTCGCTGTTCGCCTTCGACTGGAGAAAGGCGAGTCCCTGCACGATCCCGTAGCCAACGACGATGCCGATCACCCCACCTGTCGACGTCAGAGCGAGCGATTCGACGACCAGGGGACCGATCACGTACGAGCGCCTGGCGCCCAGCGCCATTTGCACGCCGATCTCCTTCGTGCGGTGCTTGACCACCGCGTACATGATGTTCGCGACGCCGATGCCGCCGATCAGCAGAGTGAGCGCTCCGATGATCCCGAGGAACATCTCGATGCCGATCGAGATGTTAGCCGTGATCTTCTGAGACTCGACCGTGTCCCACATGGCGAGCGCGCGCTCGTCGGTCGGATCGAAGCGGTACTTGCCGCCGAGCACTTCGTAGAGGCGCTTCTTGACCGCTTCGTTCTGCTCCGGGTGCTCGGCCTTCACCACCAGGTCCGAGACGTAGCGCCGTCCGAAGATCGCCCGGAACGTCGAGAGCGGGATGACCGCGTTGTTGGCGTCCGGCCCGCCGTAGGTGCCCATCTGGATCTTGTCCTGCATCACGCCGACGACCGTGAAGGGCACCTTGTTGACGAGGATCGTCTCGCCGACGGGATCGACCTTCTTGAAGAGCTCCTTCGCGAGATCGTCCCCGAGGAAGACGACCCGGCGCTTGAGCTGCTCGTCGAGGTCGTTGAGGAAGCGGCCCCCCCCTTGCGGAAGCTGGTTCCGCAGCTCGCCGTACTCCGGCTCGACGCCGACGACCGGCTTGGTCAGCGTGGCCTTGCCGTAGGTGATCGTGTTCCCCCACCGCCGCATCTCCGCCGAGGCGCTGACGAGCTCCGGGATGTTGGTCTCGAGCAGCGCGATGTCCTCCGGCACGAAACGGAGGTTGCGTCCCTGCGGGAATCCGGCGAAGGCCTTCGAGGTCGCCCCGGGCCAGATCACGATGATCCCCTCGCCCAGCCCGCGGCTCCCCTTGGTGAGATTGCGCTTGAGCCCTTCCCCGAAGGAGAGCAGCAGGACGATCGAGAGCGTCCCCCAGGCGATAGCCGCGACGGTCATCGTCATCCGTCGCCGGTTGATGCCGGCCGAGCGGCGGAAGAGCTTGAGGATGAGCGGGAACCTGGTCATCGCTACATCCGGAGGGCTTCGACCGGCCGGAGGTTGGCCGCCGTACGGGCGGGAAAGTAGCCCGCGAGCAGACCGATGCTGCCGAGAATTCCGGTCGTGATCGCGGCGACCTGGAAGGAGATCGCCGGTATTCCAACGTACTCCTCCAGGCCGAACTTCGGGAAGACGGCGCAAACGCTCCAGGAGATGAGGAATCCGATCGCGCCGCCGACCACCGTGATGAGCAGGGTCTCGAAGAGGAACTGGCCGATCACGTAGCCGCGCTTGGCGCCCAGAGCCATCTTGATGCCGATCTCCTTCGTCCGCTCCTCGACCACCACGTTCATGATGTTGCTGACGCCGATGCCGCCCACCACCAGGGTGAGCGCCCCCACGATGCCGAGGAAGCTGCGGAAGGCGAGAAAGAAGGTGTCGAGGAACTTCATGCCCTCGGTCGTGTCCCACATCTGGACCGCCTCCTCGTCCTCGGGGTCGAAGCGGTACTTGTGGGCCGCCACCGCCAGCACCTTCTTCTTCGCGGCGGGCACCTGCTGCACGTTCTTCGTTTGGAAGACGAAGTTCTCGATGTACTTGGATCCGTAGATCGCCTTGAAGGTCGTGAGCGGAATGATCGCCTTGTCCTTGTCCCGGCCGCTGTAGGAGGAGTCCTGCTCCTTGTGCACCATCACTCCCACCACCGTGAAGGGCACTCCGTCGAGCCGGACCTGCTCCCCCACCGCGCTCGCGGTCTCTCCGAAGAGGTCCTTCTTCAGCTGGTCTCCGATGAAGACCACGCGACGCCTTTCGTCGAGGTCGACTTGGTTGAGATAGCGGCCCCCTTCGTCCGGAAAGAGGCTCCGCATGAGCCCGAACTCCACGTTGGCACCCGACACGTCGACCGAGAGCGCCTTCTTGCCGTAGACCATGCGCGCGCCGTCCTGGGAGTACTCGCCGCTGATGCGCGCGATCTCGTCGACCTCCCGCCGCATGAGCTCGACGTCCTCGTCCAGCAGCTGCACGCGCCGCCCGCGTGGAAGCCCCTGCCAGGGCTTGCTCGTGCGCGACGGCCAGGCGATCACGATCGCGTCACCCAGGCCCTTCTGCGCGATCATGACCTGCCGGTGGAGCCCCTGTCCGAAGGCCAGCATGAGCGTCACCGCGGCGGTACCCCAGACGAGACCGAACACGGTCAGGAAGAGGCGCAGCTTCTGCGCACGCACGTCGCGCGTGAACTGCCGCAGATAGTTGCGCAGGTACACGGTCCTACTCGACTTCCTTGGCGGGCCGCTGGACGACCTTGTCGCCCTCGGCGAGCCCGGCCACGACCTCGAGGTTGAGACCGTCCGAGAGACCGACCGTGATGTCCTTCTTCACCGGCTCGGCGTCCGCCGTCGCTCCCGGCACCTCCACCGTGGCCTTCTCCTTGTCGAGCGTCACCAGCCGCTCGGGGACGAGCAGCACGCCCTGCTTCTCCTGGATCACCACGTCGGCGTTGGCGGAATAGCCCGCACGCAGAGTGACCGCCGCCTTGTTCGCGTCGATCGCCGCTTCCACGTCGAAGACCGTCGCCCCCTCCTTCTCCCGCGCTTTCGGCGCGATACGGGTGAGCGACCCGACCACCGTGCTTCCCGGGAGAGCCCCGATCTGGATGCGGACCTCCATCCCCTCCTTGAGCTTCCCCACGTCGATCTCGTCCACGGTGCCGCGGAACTCCAGGGTCCGCATGTCGGCGAGCGTCATGAGCACGGTCCCCTCCTGGAAGGTGGTCAGCGGCACGACCGGGTCGCCAGGATTGACCTTGCGCTCGAGCACCGTGCCGGCGGCCGACGCCCGGATCACCGAGTCGACACCGCCGGACTTGCGCTCGATCCTCCCCTCGCGCAGCAAGGCGAGCTTGTCCTTCTCCTGCTCGAGCGTGATGCGCGCCTGGTCGAATTCCTTCTGGCGGGTGTCGAAGTTGTCCTTGGCGAGAATGCCGCCGCTCCACAGGGCCTTCGTCCGCTCCAGATCCTGGGTCGCCTTGTCGTAGCCGACCTGCGCCAGCTCGACCCGCCGCTCCGCGTCGGCCAGCTCGAGCGGCGTCGGATCCGGGCTGATCGCGAAGAGCGGTTGCCCGATCTCGACCCGGTCGCCGACTTCCACGTAGCACTTGTCGACGATGCCCGAGATCTGCGACTTGACCTGGATCTCCTGATCGGGAACGATCTGCCCCACGGCCAAGGCCTTGTCGACGATGGTGCCGCGCACGACGTCGACGGACTTGAGGCCGTCCTGCTTGGCGGAGGCGTTGCGGGAATAGGCGAACAGGCCGAGGGCGGTGACTCCGACCGCGATCGATCCGACCACGAACTTCATTGGCTTGCCCATGACGAGGCTCCTCCCGGTGACTGCTCGTTCATCACTACGCCCCGAATCCGGCGAGGTTTCACTCTCTTGATCCACGTCGCCCTGGTCGATCCGGAGATTCACTGGAACACCGGCAACGCGGGTCGCTCCTGTCTCGCCGCGGGAGCCCAGCTTCACCTCGTCGGCCGGCTCGGCTTCTCCCTCGCGGACCGCAGGGTCCGGCGTGCGGGGCTCGACTATTGGCCTCACGTCCGGCCGGGCCGCTGGGCCTCGTGGGAGGAGTTCGAAACCGCCCTACCCGGGCTCGGCGAGCCCTACCTCTTCACCGTCGATGCCGGGCGCTGCTACTGGGACGTCACCTACCCGGATCCGGTTACGTTGGTCTTCGGCTGCGAGAGCGTCGGGCTGCCCGTGACGCTCCGGGAACGGAATGCCGATCGGCTGGTCCGGATCCCCATGATGACGGCCGGAATCCGCTCGCTCAACCTCTCGACGGCGGTGGGTCTCGCGCTCTACGAAGTCCTGCGGCAACGCCGGGCCGTAGGGGCGCCGACTCAACCCTTGCGGCCGCCGGCCGCGACCTGACGCGCGAGATCGGTGACGCGTTCGTTCGCCGCGTCGATCTTCTGGGCTTTCCGGAGCCAGCGCTCCGCTTCTTTGGAGCGCCCCGCGGCGAGCGCCCAGCTCCCGAGCGCGGCAAGCGACTCCGGCTGCCGGGGATCGAGACGGAGGGCCCGGCGATAGAAGCGCTCCGCTTCGGAGGCCCTTCCCTGCCGCAACGACAGGTCCCCCAGGGCGATGTAGCTGAATGGATTGCGATTGCCCGAGCGATCGATGAGAGCGAGCAGGTCTTCGGCCTCTCGGCGGCGGCCGAGGAGGTCGAGCAGGGCGGCGAGATTCTGGTAGGCCGTGGTGGTCGAGGGGTCGACTTCGAGCGCTCTCCGATACGAGGCTTCGGCACCCTTCACGTCGCCGGTCCGCCGTAGCGCCACCCCCAGGTTGACCCAGGCCTCGGCGAGCTCGGGATCGAGCTTCACGGCACGCTGCAACAGGCCGAGGGCTGGCCGCTGGCTGCCGTTCCGCAGCTCCTCGGCACCCCGATTCGAATAGTAGAGGGCGACCGCGGTCAGGTCGGAGATCTCTTCCACCCAGCGGTACGCTCGCACCGGGCGCTCCGCGAAGTCGAGAATACGGCGCCGGTCGGGGGGGCCGAACGCCGCAGTGATGTGTGCCGACGCGACGATCAAGTCCCCATCCCGCTCGAAGCTCTGCAGATCCGAGACGCGCAGGAAGTAGACCGGCAGGTTCAACTCGCGCGCGAGCGCGATGAACATCTGCGTGAAGCCGAGGCAGTTCGCGGTACCGGTGCGAAACACTTCGCTCGCGGTCCCGGTGTACCCGGCCTCGTATCGGATCGGCCGATCCTCCCGCGCCAGCACCGCCTGCAGGAGCCAGTTGAGCTGCGTCTCCTGATCGTTGGAGCGCGGCACCGCCGAGTTCACCCACTCCTGCATCGGGACGTCGATCTGAAAGGGGACGACGAGCTCTTCGGGTGGAACGCCGCGTGCCTGGGCTTGCGCGCGGAGGTTGTCCTCGAGGCGGTGCCCGAGGCCCGAGCTGACGCAGCCGGTCGCCGCGAGCGCGGCGCAGAGCACCAGCGCGGCGAGCCCGCGGCGTCCGCTCACCTCCGCCCTCCCGACGCCCGCCGCCAGAGGGCGCGAGCCGGCTCGGCCCCGCGCAACAGGCCGAGACCGAGGTAAGAGACGCCGAAGAGCCCCGCCAACAGGGCGGCTCGCACGGTCGGATGCAAGCCGGCGCCTCGGGTCAGCCAATTCAGAGCGAGTGCCGGCAGGAGCGCCAACGCGCCGGCGCCGAGGTCCCCGAGAAGCTCCCGCGTCGGCCAACCGTGGGCACCCCAGCGGCGCTCGGCCGCCCGGTCGAGCGCCGCGAGCTCGATCCACGCGGCGACGCTCGCCGCGAGGGCCAGACCCACCGCGCCGAGTCGGAGAACGGACCCTCCCGCCGCGGCCGCGACCCTCGAGAGCAGCACGCGATCGAGCAGCAGCATGAGGGGCAGCCCCACCATGGCGCCGCAGGAGACGCGTAGCAGGGCGATCCGCGCCGGCGTCCTGGCATCTCCCCGCGCGTAGAAGCCCGACTGGAGCACCCGCGTCGCGGTGGCCGCGGGAAGTCCGAGCGAGTAGGTCGCGAGCACGAGATAGACCAGCCAGCTCTCCGCGCCGCCGAACTTCCTCCCGAAGATCTGGAACACCCCTTCCACGATCGGTAAACCCAGCAAGAGATACGCCAGCGCGCTCGGCAGGTTCAGGTAGGCGGACTGGCGAATGGCGCGCTGGAGGCCCGCCGCGAGCTCCTCTTCGGTGGCGACCGCGCGCAAGCGGGAGAGTCCCGGCAAGGTCGCTGCGACGACCGACATCCCGAAGAGGCTGACCGGCAGCAGGTAGAGCACTTGCGCGTAGCCGAGGGCGCTCACCGCCCCGACGACCAGGAAGGACGCCATGAACTGATCGAGGAACGAGGCGAGCTGCACCGCGCCCCGTCCAGCCACCGTCGGAAGAAAGGCGCCGAGGGCCTCTCGCACCGGCTCCCAGCGCGGGCGCCAGGCGAGCTCGAAGCCTTCGAGGTCTCGGACCAATCCAGGAAGTTGAATCAGGAACTGAAGCAGCGAGCCGACGAGGGCACCCACGCAAGCCGCCGTGAGGACGCGATCCGGAGCTCCGGATCCCAGCCCCACCCAGGCCACGGCAGCGACGATCGCCGCGTTCCAGAGCGTCGGCGCGAAGTAGGAGAGGAAGAAGCGCCCGTGGCTGTTGCGCACTCCGAGCGCCCAGGCCGAGAGCACCAGGATCGCGGTCATCGGGAAGATCCAGCGCACCGCTCCCACCGCGAGCTCGAAGCGATCGACTTGCGCCTCCCCGATCGCGATGAGGGCCCGATCTCGGAGGAAGCCTCCCGCCAACAACGAGACGAGCGGACGGGCCGCCAGGACACCGAGCAGAGAGAGCCCGGCCGCCGCGGCTGAGAGGAGGAGGAAGATGGCGCCCGCGAACCTCCCCGCTTCCTCCCGGCGCCCCTGCGCGAGGAGGCGTGAATAGATGGGAATGAACGCCGCCGAAAGCGTCTGCTCGCCCAGCAGGTTCTGCAGCAGATTGGGAATGCGGAGAGCGGCGGAGAAGACATCGGCGTGGGGCCCGACTCCGAAGACGGCGCCGAGGACGCTCGTGCGCAGCAAGCCAGCGATGCGACTGCCGAGGATTCCGGCCGCCACGGCGAACGCGCCGCCGCCCCCTCCGGACGCCCCCTCCGCCTCCGCCATCGACGCCCCCGCCAGGGCCTAGGAGCCCGCCGGATTCCTCGCCAGCCAAGCGTTGGCCAGGGGACGCACGATGACCGACTCCGCGTCCAGACCGCTCGAATCCGCGAGCGCCTTCTCGTACCAGCTGCGCGCGGCCGCACGGTCGCGCTGCCGCGCGTAGCAGTCGGCCAGCAGGTAGGCGATGAAGGCGCGGTCGGTCTCCGATTGCTGGAGCTGATCGATCGCCTCGGCGTACTTCCGATCCTGCCAGCGGATGTAGCCGATCAGATAGGGGTAGATCCACTTGTAGTGATCGGCGTTGGCCGGGTCGGAGTCCATCAGCACGCGCGCCTCCTCGGCGAGCGACGTGGCCTTCCGGATGTCGCGCTTCGCCGCCGCCACCCGCGCCAGGCCGTGGAGACGCCGAACCCGCCAAATGACCTTCTCCTCCGGCTTGAGCGACGATCCGTCCGCCAGTTGGCCCCCTTGCTCGTACCAGGTCTCGGCGTCATCGGTCCGCCCCGTCTCGAGCATCACGCGGGCGATCGCGTTGGCGGTCGCCGCCGCCAGGTCGCCGCGGCCCAGCTCCTGCCACATCGCGATCGTCTGCTCGGCCCGATCGCGTCCCGCCGGCAGGTCGCGCAGGTAGGCATGAACGTAGAAAAGACCCATCCAGGCGCGCGCGCGGTCGGGCCCCGGCGGAGCGAGCGAAGCGGCGCGTTCCAGATCGCCGATCGAGCCCTGGCTGTCGCCCATATAGAGACGCGCCGCAGCCCGGCCGAGCAGCCCGGCCAGGGGATTCCCCTGCTCGTCCACGGAGTGGTTGTAGGCGTTGAAGGCTCCCCCGAAGTCCCCTTGCTCCCGCAACAGGTCTCCGACTCCCACGAGGGCCGTGGCGTAGACCGGATCGAGCGCCGTGGCGGCGCGGTAGGCGGCCAGCGCGCCAGCGGCGTCACCCTTCGCGCGCCGAGCGTCGCCCAGCAGCTTGCGCAGGCGCTTGTCGTTGCCGCGCAAACCGACGGCTCGCTCCAGGTCGGCGATCGCGGGGTCGAGCTTGCGCTCGTCGAGGTTCACGATCCCTCGCGCGGCGACGGCGACCCAGCTCCCCTCGCCAGCCAGCGTGGAGGCGCTCTGCAGCGTCTGCGTCCGAGCTTCGCCGCTCTCGGCCAGCGCGAGCTGGAACAGCGACTCCGCCGCCGCGGTGGCGAGACCCGGTCGCGCCCCGTCGGCATCGCCGCGATCGAGCGCCTGCAGCGATCGACCCGGGTCGCTCTGCGCCACCGCGACGCCGCCGATGAGCACTCCCAGCGCCACCAGCACCCCCTCGATCCGTCGCCTCATCGTCTCCTCCTCCTCGGTCCCGTGCTCCAGGAAACGTCAGCTTACTCCGGTCGCCGCCCCCCGTCTCGCCTTCGCCTCGCGACGCACCGCCTGCACCATGCCGGAGAGCCCCATGGTCTTGCCGAGCGAGAGCTCCCGGCCGAAGATCCTCTCGACGAGCTCGCCCGGCAGCTCCGCGAGGGCCTCCGGCCGCTCTCCCGAGAGTCCCTCGTCCAAGATCACGGCCAGCGCCTTGGCCGAGATCCCCTGCGGATTCTCCACCGCGAAGTGGAGCTTGAGCCCCCCGGCGGGCTCGTCCTCCATCCAGACGAAGGCCTGCGACTCGCAGGCCGGCACGCGGTGGGTTTCGGGAAAGGGCCGCGAAGCGACGCTCTCCGGCACCTCGCGGAACCGTCCGGCGATCGAGATCAGCGCATCGATCCGGTCGCTCCGATCGAGCGATTCGAGCCCTTCGACGATCTCGGCGAGCCTGCCGGGGAGCGGCGCTTCAGCGCTCAATCGGCACTCCCACCAGGTTCCCCCACTCGGTCCAGCTTCCGTCGTAGTTGCGGACCCGCGGGAAGCCGAGCAGGTAGGTGAGGACGAACCAGGTGTGGCTGCTCCTCTCTCCGATCCGGCAGTAGGCGATGACCTCCTCCCGCCGGTCGAGGCCCTGCTCCTCCTCGTAGATGCGCGCGAGCTCGGCGGCGCTCTTGAACTCGCCGGTCGCAGGCTCGATCGCCCGTCCCCAGGGAACGTTGACCGCCCCGGGGATGTGACCTCCGCGCAACGCCCCTTCGTTCGGATAGGCGTCCATGTGCAGCCGTTTCCCGGTGAATTCCTCGGGGCTCCGCACGTCGACGAGGCTCCTGCCGCCTTCGACGTGCGCCAGCACTTGGTCCCGGAAGGCGCGATGCGTGCGGTCGTCGCGCGCCGGCGCCGCGTATCGCGTCTCGGCATGGCGCGGGACCTCCCGTGTGAGCATCCTCCGCTCGAGCTCCCACTTCAGGCGTCCCCCGTCCATCACCCGCGCCCGCCGATGCCCAAAGAGCTGGAAGATCCAAAAGGCGTAGCAGGCCCACCAGTTGTTCTTGTCGCCGTAGAAGACGACCTCGGAATCGGGCGCGATGCCGTTGCGCTCCATCAGCCGCGAGAAGCCCGCCCGGTCGAGATAGTCGCGGCGCAGCGGGTCGTTCAAGTCGCGCGTCCAGTCGATTTCGACCGCGCCCGGGAGGTGACCGGAGGGATAGACCAGGGGATCCTCGTTCGATTCGACCAGGCGGACGCTCGAGTCGCCGAGGCGCGTCGCCACCCAGTCGGTGGAAACCAGCGCTTCGGGCTGCGCGTAGCCACGCCCGTTGAGGTCACCCATCGATCGCACCCTCCCTGCCAGGGAGTATAGCCGGGGCAGGGAGCGAGCGCCGGTAGAATCGACGCGCCTTGATCCCTTCGCGCTCCCAGAGTGTGGAGAGGGCGACACCTGAGCGGCCGGTGCGCCCCCGCCTGCACGTCATCGCGTTGTCGCACCTGGACACCCAATGGCGGTGGACCGTGCGCGAGACCGCGCGCCGCTATCTTCCCGATACCGTGCGCGCCAACGAGGATCGCTTCCGTCGATTCCCCTCCTACCTCCTGTCGTTCGAGGGCGCGATTCGCTATCGGCTCCTCGCCGACTGCCACCCCGACCTCTTCGCCCAGGTGCGCCAACGCGTGGGGGAGGGGCGATGGTTCCCAGCCGGCGCCGCCTGGGAGGCCTTCGACGCCAATCTCCCGGCCCCCGAGTCGATCCTTCGTCAGGTTCTCACGGGGACCCGCTGGTTCGAGCAGCGGCTCGGCACGAGCGGTCGCGACCTCTTCCTGCCCGACTGCTTCGGTTTCGGCTGGGCGCTACCGACTCTCGCGGCGCACGCCGGATTGATCGGCTTCTCGACCCAGAAGCTGCGCCGCGGCGCCCTGATGCGCTCGGCCTTCGGCGTCCCCTTCCCGCTGGGGCGCTGGATCGGACCCGACGGATCCGAGCTCCTGGCAATGCTCGACCCTGGAGAGTACGGCGCCCAGGCGAGCCACGATCTCGCCACCGACGCCGCTTGGATCGCCCGCTTTCGCGAGCTCGAGGATGACGGCCACCCGCCGGTGCTCGCGACCTACCAGGGGCTCGGCGACCGCGGCGGCGCCCTTCCGGCGAGCGCGCTCGCCTGGCTCGAGCGTTCGGTCGCCTCGAACGGGCCGATCGAGGTTGCAATCTCCCCTTCGGAGCGGGTCTTCGCCGAGCTCTCGCCGGGCGACCGCGAGCGCCTTCCCGTCTACCGGGGCGAGCTTCTCCTCACCCTGCATGCGCCCGGCTGCTACACCTCACGCGGCGAGCTCAAGGCATGGCACCGGCAGGCGGAGCGCCTCGCCGACGTCGCCGAGCGGGCCGCCGCCCTCGCGCATCTGCGGGGCGCCCGCCCCTACCCCGGTGATCGCCTCCGGGAGTGCTGGCACCGCATCCTCGCGCACCAGATGCACGACGACCTCACCGGCACCAGCGTCCCCGCCGCTTACCGGCACACCGCTGCCGAACTCGCGCTCGCGCTCAACGAGCTCGCGCGCATCGCCGCCGATTCCGTCGGCGCGTTGGGCGGCTCTCGCAAGACGGGAACCGGGAGCGAGGCGCTCCTCGTCTTCAATTCGCTCCCCTACCCGCGCGAGGAGCTCGTTCCCATCGCGTGGCCCGGCAACGAAGACGCTCCGCCCCGCGTCGTCGATGCGGAGGGCGCGAGAGTCCCTGGCCAGTGGCGCCGATCCGGGAGCGGCTGGCGCGGCTGGGTCCTGGCGCGGGTTCCGGCGCTCGACATCGCCCTCTTGCGTGTTCAGGGCGGTTCGGGTGAACGGGACGAGATCGAGAGGGAGGCCACCGCGCCCCCCCGCTCGGCGGCGAACGGCCGCTACCGGCTGGAGCTCGATGCCTCGGGCGACCTCGCGGCCCTCTTCGATCAGCGGCTCGATCGGGAGCTCCTGGGGGGACCGGCGGGCCTCGAGATCCTCGCGAACCGCTCCACTTACTTCCCGGCCTGGGAGATCCACTACGCGGACATCGCCCGAGCCCCCCGGACGCGCGTCTCCAGCGTCGAGAGCGTCCGCTGGCTGGAGCACGGCCCGCTGCGCGCCGCGCTCGAAGTCGTGCGCACCGCCGAGGGCTCCCGATTCCGGCAGGTCGTCGCGCTCGCCTCGGGAGGGGGGGCCGACTGGGTGGAGATCGAGCAGGAGATCGACTGGCGGAGCGACGCAGCCCTCCTCAAGGCCGCCTTTCGAGTCCCCTGGGAGAGCCCCGACGCGCTCTACGACCTCGGTGTCGGCGCGATCGCGCGCCCGGTGAGCTCTCCCCGCCTCTACGAGGTGCCGGCGCAGCAATGGGCGGCGCTTCTCGATGCCGGCGGAGCCGGACTCGGCGTGCTTTCCGAATCCAAACAGGGGTGGGACCATCCGGCGCCCGATCAGCTCCGCCTGACCCTGCTCCACACGCCGCAGGTCGGGCGGCGTCTGCGCTACCAGCACCGCCAGGACTTCGGGCGGCATCGCGTCCGCTACGCGTTGGCCGGGGTCGCGGGACCCTCCCCCTCCGCCGATCTGGCGCGCCTCGCCGAGCGCTTCCGCCTCCCCCTGCTCCCCTTCTGGGCCGGAGAGCGCGGCGACGTCCGGTCCAGCCACCGCGGCGCGCTCGCGCTCGGCTCCGCCGACTTCGAGCTCATGGCCCTCAAGCGGGCGGAGGAAGGGGATCGTCTCGTCGTGCGCCTGCGTGAAACCGCCGGTCGGTCCTCCACCGCGCGCCTCGACCTCGCGCCCGGCCTCACCCTCCAACGCCGGCTCGACGGCCTCGAGCGGCCGCTCGAGCGGGATGGAGCCGCGCCGCTCGAAGTCCCGGGCTTCGGGCTCGCGACCTTCGAGATCGTGGCCGAAGACGAGGCTCCAGCCTGCCGGCGGACGCCTGCCGTCGCGCTGCCGCACGACCTGCGGGGAGTCACGGATCCCGGCGAGAAGGGACCCGGCTTCGACGGCCGTGGTCGGGCCTTCGCGCGCCAGTTGCTGCCGAGCGTGCTGGAGGTCGAGGGGCTGACGTTCGAGCTCCCGGAGGGAGCGCGGCAGGCGGCGAACGCCACCCGTTGCCGCGGCCAGTGGCTCGAGATCCCCGCCGGGGCGGCCAGCCTGGTTCTCCTCGGTGCCTCCACCGGCGGCGCGATGGGCGCCGAATTCCGAGTCGGCGAGCGGGCCGTTTGGCGCCGGATCGAGGACTGGTCGAAACCCCTCGGGCGCTTCCAGGAGCCCTACCGCTGGCCCTGGGGGTACGCCCTCCGGGCGGTTCGTTCCGGGTGGCTCGAGACGGCTCCGCTCCTCTTCGCCGCCGCGCACCGCCACGACCGGCGAGGGCGCGTCGACCCCTGCCGCTCGGCGCAGCTCTTCGGCATCGAGCTCCCTCTCGAAGGCCGTGCGACCCGCGTCCAGCTGCCCCGCGCGCCGCGATTGCGCCTGCTCGCAGCGACCCTCAGCGCCGAGCCCTGGCCGAACGCTCGCCCCGCGGTGCCGCTCTTCGTCTGAGCCGGAGCGAGCGGCGGTTCAACCCAGGAGGCCGCTGCTTTCCAAGACTTCGAGGATTTCGAATTCGAGAACGCGCCAGCTGCCGGCCTCCCGCACCCAGCCGATGCGCACCCGCATCGCCTCCCGCCCGGGGCCGCTCTCGCGCAAGCCGTCGACGGTGAGGACGCAGGTCATCTCGGCCGTTCCGTTCTCGCGCAGCTCGAGGTGGCGCTCGCGATCGCGCACCGCGATGCGGGTCGCCGTCGCGCGATAGCGATCGACGACCGCCGCGAGCTGCTGGCGATCGGTGATCGTCCCTTCGTAGGGGCGGGCGTAGATGACGAACCCGGGGGCGAAGAGCTCCACGAGCTCGCGCGCCTTCGCGAAACGCGCGAGCTCGCTCTCGGGGCCTCTCTTCTCGACCGCCGCCTCGAGGCGCGCGAGCGAGCGACCGAGGCGGCGCTCCTCGCTCGTCCACCAGCGCCACCCCCAGATCCCCGCCGCGAAGGCGAGGAAGAGGGCCAGCCAGCGGCCGACTCTGGGGGTCACGGTCTCAGGCGAGTCGGGCGTCGAGGACGATCTCGACGCCACCGAGGGCGCGCGAGACCGGACAGTTCTTCTTCGCCCCCTCCGCCTGCTCAGCGAAGGCGGCCGCGTCGATCCCCGGGACCTTGGCGACGCACTGGAGCTCGATGCGCGAGATCGTGAAGCCGGCCTCGAGCTTCACGAGGTGCACCTTGGCCTCGGTCGCGACGCTCTCGGGAGCGAAGCCGGCGCGCCCGAGCCCGGCGGCCAGCGCCATCGAGAAGCAGCCGGCGTGCGCCGCGCCGATCAGCTCCTCCGGATTGGTCCCGGTCCCCTCTTCGAATCGGGAGGCGAACGAGTAGCGCCCCTCGAAGGCGCCACTCCCTAGCCTCATCGATCCCCGACCGTCCTGCAGCCCGCCGTTCCAGACGGCGGAGGCCTTGCGCGTCGCCATGGGCTCTCTCCTCAGAAAGTGAAGCGGACCGTCGCTCCGAGCGTGATCGTATCGGAATCGTAGTCGCTCAATTGATCCCACTCGGCGAAGCGGTAGTCGGCGTTGATATCGAGGTGGATCCTGGGGAGCAGCAGGGTGTCGAAGCCTGCCTTGGCGATGAAATAGGGATCTGACCAGTCGCCGGAAGCGAAGTTCGAGTAAGTCACTCCCATGCCGACACCGCCATAGATGCCGCGCCCCGCGAGCAGGTAGACCTGCGGCGCTACCGCCCAGTCGGTCGAGCCTTGGAACCCCTTGTCGAAGTACTCGGCGGCGGCCTCGACGCGGATCAACCCGGCCACGTACTGGTAGGAGAAGACACCGGAGAGCCCATTGTCGTCCACGTGGAAGTCGGGCAGGTCGTCGGCGATCTGGTCGACGGTCTTCCAATAGTGGACGCCGAAGCCGAGGCGATGCTCGCCGGCCGTGGCCGGTGTCGCGATCAGGGCGGCCACGCCGACGACGGTGAGGATCCAGAACGCTCTCTTCATGTCGATCTCCCGGGCGATCCCGTTGCGCCGCGAGCCCCGACGGCCCTCGGCAGGGCGTCTAGCCTACCAACCGTCACGTCGCGCGACTGCGCACTGCGCCACCTCAGGAGCGATAGGAGCGCCGGAGGCGCAGGCGCCCCATCTCCCGCGTCACCGAGAAGCGCGCGAAGGCCTCGCGGAACGGGCTGCGATCCGCCGCCTCGCCGTTGACGCGTTCCACTTCGACTTCCGAGACGGGCGCCACGGCCCGCGTCAAGGCCACCTCGAGTGGGCGAAGGAGCTCGGCGAGTCCAGGGTCGGTGGGAGGCACGCGGAAGTCGAGCTCCCGACCGCCCCGCCGGGAAACCAGCGCCAGTCGTGCCCCCCGGTAGACGAGGTGATGCGACGGGACACGGCGCGGCAGCGAGCTCTTGAGCTCCGGGAGCTCGACGCCGCAGAGCGATACTGGATCGGACGCCACGCACCACCAGACCGCTCCCTCGACCGGGCTCTCCTGGAGCTGCCGCACGGCAGCCGGGGTCGCGAACTGGAGGCCCGGGACGCCCGCGAAGAAATGCCCGGCGACGATCTCCCCGGCGAGCTCGAGCGCCCGCAGGGATCGGGCGAGGCGCGCCCAGGCGAGACTCGGGAGCTCCGGTGCCAGGAGCTCCCGGAAGAGCACGCCGTGACGGTCCAGCAGCAGCCGCGCGCGCTCCCGTTGGCGCTCCTCCGCCGCCAGCGGATCGCCGGCGTCGGACCGCGGCGGTGCGAGCGGCAGCCAGCGCCCCGCGAACGGTCGGGCTTCCTGCCAACGCCGGAAGTGCGCCCGACGCCCTGGACCCGACGCCGCGCGTCGAGCCTCGAGCCGTGCGGGCGTCGCGAAGTCGGTCGTGATCCCCTGCCGAAGCGCCCGCAGGTCCTCGTGCGTCGCCTCGCCGCGCCAGACCAACTGCCAGAGCGCCGCGAGCGTTCGCCCGCTCTCCAGCCCGGAGAGGTCGACCAGCTCTCCGAGCTCGGCCCCGCGCGCCCGGGACGCCAGAATCGCGCCGACCCGCGCCGCGTCCTCCCCAGGCGGCTCCGATTCCGCGGCGACGAAGAGATCCAGGTCGCCGGCGAAGGCGAACGCGACGCGGCGCTCGCCCACCCCGAACCAGGTGAGCTCGCTCTCCCGGAGCAGCGCATCGAGCCATCCCGGCTGATAGTGCTCCGAGCGCGCCGTCAGGAGCTCGCTCTCCCAGAGCGCCGCCGGCGCCGGATAGCCGAAGAGCCGTTCCAGCTTGGCCGGCAGCGCCTGCCCGTCGGTCGCCGGCTCCGTGAGACCCTGCCAGGAAGCACGGAACCGGGGCAGCTCGGAGAGCGGCAGCGCGGCGAAGTCCGGGCGCGCGGCGGCCCGCCGCCAGCGCAGCAAGGTGGCAACCGCCTCCACGCCGGCCAGCTGGGGCTCGCGGTCCCCTTCGAGAAGCTCGCCGTCGATCACGCGGCCGCTCGCGACGAGGGGCGCGAGGAGCGCCTCGAGGCGCTCGGGCGGGCCCCAGAGCTCGGCGATCTCCGAGCGACCGAGCGGCGGTTGCAGTCGGAGCCACTCGGTGAAGAGCCCGCTCGCCGCCGGAGGCGGAGCAGCGCCGGCGAGATCCCAGCCCGCGGCGGCGAGGCGCGGCTCGGTCTCGCGCGCCGCGAGGCAGCGGTGACCCGTGGCGCTCACGAGCCACGCCAGCTTGCCCTCCCGCTCGAGGGCTTCGGAGGCGAGCGCGCCGGAGCCCCTCTCGTCCCGGTCCATCGCCACCAGGAGCTCGCGCCACTCCTTCTCCGTCAGCAGCACGCGCTCCTTCAGCCATTCCAGCAGCTCGCTCGCGGTCTGCGGCGGGTAGCCCGGAAGGAGCCGTTGCACCTTCTCGCGATAGCGCGCAACGAGCGCCGCCGCGAAGCGCGGCCGATCCGAGCCCGCGAGCGCGACCTCCCGCACGAGGTCGGGGCGCAGGGAAGCGCCCGGCTTTCCCAGCGGGACGTCGTCCTCGTACATGAGCTCGTTGACGCGGCGCCAGACGAGATTCGCGGCGAAGGGGGAGGGGCGTTCGGTGCGCACCCTCGTGATCCGGATCTCTCCTTCGCGCAGGGCGGTCAGGCGCGCCCGGAGCACCTCGAGCTCGAAGTCGTCCTGCAGGCACTCGCGCCAGGTCTCGACGGTCAGGGGGAAGTCGTCGTAACCCGCCGTCGCCGCCAGCAGCCGCTTGGCGTTCTCGCGCGAGAGCCAGAGCGGCGTCCGCCGCCCGGGCGTCGCGCGCGGCAGGAGCAGCGACCGCTGCGCGTTCTGGCGGAAGCGCGCGCCGAAATAGCCCGAGCCCTGAAGCCGGCGGCGTAGCAGCTCCTCGAGGCCCTCCGGATCGATCGCTCGCAGCAGCCGCTCCGGGTCGCCGCCCGTCGGCAGGAGCAGGAGGACCGCGTCGTCGTCGCACTGCGCCTCCAGCGCTTCGCCGGTCTCCTCCTCCCAGAGCGCCGCGAGGGCGAGCGCCAGCGGGCGATTCACGCGACCTCCCCAGAAGGTGTAGAGGAGCGTCTGCGTCCGTCCGGGCAGGAGCTCGCGCCCCTCTCCGGGCACCGGGCACTCCTCCACCACGAGATGGCGCTCGTGCGGCAGCGCGCAGCCGAGAGCCTCCCGTTCGGCGCGCAGCAGCGCCAGCAGCTCCTCGGCCGCCGCGGGTTCCAGGGCGTGGAGGCTCGTCAGGAGCTCGCGCGCCGCGTCGTCGTCCGCCGCCGAGGCCTCGAGCTCGGCGAGCAGCCGCGCCACGCGCCGCGAGAAGTGCGAGCCGCGATCGCGCGCGTCGGCTCGCCAGAAGGGGGCGAGCGACGCTCCGCCCCGCGCGGGCGACACCAGGACCTCGTGCGCCGTGATCTGCTGAATCCGCCAGCTCTGAGCACCGAGCGTGAAGGTATCTCCGATGGCCCGCTCCCAGACGAACTCCTCGTCGAGCTCCCCCAGGCGCGCCCGTGAGTCCAGCAGTCGCAGCTGGAAGTATCCCCGGTCGGGAATCGTCCCGCCCGACTGCGCCAGCAGGCGGACCACTCCGGGGCGCGCGCGAACCGTTCCGTCCAACCGGTCGAAGGCGAGCCGTGGCTTCAGCTCGGGGAGGCGCGCCTCCGCGTAACGCCCCGAGAGCATCTCGATCACGAGGTCGAAGAAGCGGCGCGGCAGCGCGTGGTAGGGGGCGCTCGCGCGCACGACGTCGTAGAGATCGTCCACCCGCCAGGTCTCCTGCGCCGCGAGCGCCAGGATCACTTGAGCCAGTACGTCGAGCGGCGCTTGCGGGGGAACGATCGGCTCGATCTCCCCCTCCACCACCGCTCGCGCCGCGACCGCGCAGTCCAGGTAGTCACGGGGGAAGAGCGGATAGAAGATGCCGCGGCTCACCTCGCCGACCCGGTGGCCGGCCCGCCCGACGCGCTGCGCAGCGGACGCGAGCGAGCGCGGCGACTGGAGCAGGAGCACCCGCTCGAGCGCGCCGATGTCGATCCCCAGCTCGAGCGAGCTGGTGGCGACGATCGCCGGCAACGTCCCCTCTTTCAGCCGCTGCTCGACCGCCGTCCGCAGCTCCCGGGCCAACGAGCCGTGGTGCGACCAGGCGAGCTCGCGCCCCGCCGACTCGTTGAGGAAGCGGGTCATCTTCTCCGCCGTCCGCCGGCTGTTGGTGAAGACCAACGTCGAGCGCGACTCCGCGATGCGGGCGCGCATCTCGGCGGCGAGCGCTGCCCAGAGCGCGTCGCTCGAACGGCTCCCCTCTTCCCCCTCGAGCGCCGGAGCCGCGCGCCGCACCGAGACGTCGTAGCGCTTCTCTCGCGGCACCTCGACGACGCGAACCGACCGGGCGACGTAGCGTGGATCCCCTCCGGCTCCCCGCTCCACGCGGTAGCCGCCCACCCAAGCCGCGATCGTCTCGAGCGGCCGCGCCGTCGCCGAAACCGCCAGCCGTTGCAGCTCGCCGCAGATCGGCACCAGCCGGTCGACCGCGGTGATGAGATGGGTTCCGCGCTTGCTCCCCGCCACGGCGTGGACCTCGTCGAGGATCACGCAACGCAGGCCCGAGAAGAGCGCTTCGGCCCCCCGCGCCAGGAGGAGGAGGTTCAGGCTCTCCGGCGTCGTGATGAGCACTTCGGGGCGGCGACGCCGGATGCGCTGGCGCTCCGCGGGCGGGGTGTCGCCGCTCCGCACCGCCACCCCGACCGTCGGCATCTCCCTCCCCGCGGCGGCAAACGCCGCGTGGATCCCGGCGAGGGGTTCCACCAGGTTGCGTTCGATGTCGGCGTTGAGGGCTTTCATCGGCGAGACGTAGAGCACCCGCGTCGTCCCTGTCTCCCACGCTCCCGTCGCCAAGCGGTCGAGCGCCCAGAGGAACGCGGTGAGCGTCTTGCCGCTCCCGGTGGGCGCCACGATCAGCACGTGCTCCCCCGCCGCGATCGGCCCCCAGGCCGCCCGTTGAACCGGAGTTGGGGAGCCGAAGCGCCCCCCGAACCAGGAGCGCACGGCGGGGTCGAAGCGATCGAGCGGCATCGCAGGGGACTCTAGCAACCGGAAGCGTCGCCGAAGGTAGGATGCCGCCATGACGACACTCGCGGGCAAGACCCTCCTGGTGACCGGCGCGTCGCGTGGCATCGGCCTGGCGATCGCCAAGCGCGCCGCGCGGGACGGCGCCAATCTGGTCCTCCTCGCCAAGACCACCGAGCCGCACCCGAAGCTTCCCGGGACGATCTACTCGGCCGCCGAGGAGGTCGAGGCCGTGGGCGGCAGCGCGCTCGCCATTCCCACCGACATCCGCTCCGAGGAGCAGGTCGTGGCGGCCGTCGAGCACGCCCGACGCCACTTCGGGGGCATCGACATCCTGGTCAACAACGCGTCGGCGATCAGCCTCACCGGCACGCGCGAGACGCCGCTCAAGCGCTTCGACCTCATGCACCAGGTCAACGCGCGCGGGACCTACCTCTGCAGCCAGGCTTGCCTGCCGGCGCTGCTCGCGGCGGAGAATCCGCACGTCCTCAACCTCGCCCCGCCACTCAACCTCGAGCCGCGCTGGTTCGCCGGCCACGTCGCCTACACCATGGCGAAGTACGGCATGTCGATGTGCGTGCTCGGCATGGCGGAGGAGTTCCGGGATCGCGGCATCGCCTTCAACGCGCTCTGGCCTCGCACCGCCATCGACACCGCCGCGCTCGCCATGCTGGGGGGGCTCGTGGATCCGCGCAACACGCGCCGGCCCGAGATCCTGGCCGACGCCGCGCATTGGATCCTGACGCAACCGTCGCGGCAGTGTACCGGCAACTTCTTCCTCGACGACGAGGTTCTCGTACGAGCCGGGGTCACGGATCTCGAGGCCTACGCCGTCGAGCCCGGTCAGCCGCTCATCCCGGACTTCTTCGTCTGAGGCGACCATGCCCGCGACCACGCATTCGAGCGCCTGCCCTCTCGACTGCCCCGACGCCTGCAGCCTCGAGGTGACGGTGGAGGAAGGGCGCGTGGTGCGCGTAGCCGGCGCCCGCGAGCGCAACCCGCTCACCGCGGGCTTCATCTGCGCCAAGGTCCGCGGAATTTCGCGCCACCTCTACGGCGAAGAGCGCCTGCGGCACCCGTTGCGCCGCGTCGGTCCCAAAGGGGCGGGGCGCTTCGAGCCCATCGGTTGGGACGAGGCTCTCGATCTCGCGGCACGAGAGCTCGTCGCAGCGCGTGATCGCCACGGCGGCGAGTCGATTCTCCCGTTCTCCTACGGGGGCTCGAACGGCTATCTGACGCAGGACACGCTCGACGCGCTCCTCTTCCGCCGGCTCGGCTCCTCCCGCCTCGCGCGCACGGTCTGCGCCGCCGCCACCGGGAGAGCCGCCACCGGTCTCTACGGCAAGATGGAGGGGGTCGCGCTCGCCGACTACCGGGACGCGCAGCTCATCGTCGTTTGGGGTTGCAACCCATCCGCCACCGGCATCCACCTGGTGCCGGTCATCCAGGCGGCTCGCCGCAACGGTGCGCGGCTGATCGTCATCGATCCGCGCCGCATTCCACTCGCCGCGGAGGCCGATCTCCACCTCGCGCCGCGACCCGGCACGGATGTCGTGGTGGCGCTCGCGATGATCCGTGAGCTCTTCGCCCGAGGCGCCGCCGACGACGCCTTCCTGGCCGCCCACGCGACCGGGGTCGACGATCTCCGCGCACGCGCCGAGCCCTGGACGCTCGCGCGTGCCGCCGCGACGGCCGAGGTCGACGCGGCCGCGCTCGCCCGTGCGGTCGACCTCTACGCGGACTCCCATCCGGCGGTGATTCGCTGTGGCTGGGGCCTCGAGCGCAATCGCAACGGGGGCTCCGCGGTGGCGGCGGTGCTCGCACTGCCGGCGGTCGCGGGGAAGTTCGGCGTGCGGGGAGGGGGATACACGCTCTCCAACTCGGCTGCCTGGAAGCTCGACGCCGGAATCGCCCCTTCGGATCCCCCGACGCGCATCGTCAACATGAATCGCCTCGGCGAGGCCCTTGCCCCCGGAGCGCCGGTACCGGTCCGCCTCCTCTTCGTGTACAACTCCAACGCGCTCGCGACCACGCCCCACCAGACCGCGGTCCGCGCGGGGCTCGCGCGGGAGGACCTCTTCACCATCGTCTTCGATCAGGTGATGACCGACACGGCCCGTTTTGCCGATCTGGTGCTCCCGGCGACCACCTTTCTCGAGCACGAGGAGCTCTCGCGGGGGTACGGGGCCTTCGTCCTCCAGGCCTCCGACCCGGTCGTTCCGCCGGTGGGCGAAGCGCGGTCGAATCATGCGGTCTTCCGGGAGCTCGCCCTCCGTACCGGAGTCGCGGCCGCGCGCGAGATTCCGACGGCGAGCGAGCTGCGCGACCGCCTGCTCGCGAGCGCCGGCCGAGGCGAGGAGCTCGCGCGCCACCTCGCAGAGCGCGGCTTCGCCACGCCGCCGGCCGGTGACCGCCCGGTTCAGTTCGTGGACGTCTTCCCTCGCACCGCCGATCGCAAGGTCCACCTCGTTCCGGAAGAGCTCGAGCGCGAGGCTCCCGAGGGGCTCTACGCCTTCCGCCCCGATCCGGCGACCGCGGCGACCCCGCTCGCACTCGTCTCTCCAGCGAGCAGCCGGACGGTGAGCTCGACCTTCGGCCAGCTCGACCGCGGGACCGCCCGGCTCGAGATGCACCCGGACGACGCCGCGTTCCGCGGGATCTCCGCGGGCGATCGCGTGCGCGTCGTCAACGCGTGGGGGGAAGTGATCTGCCGCGTCCGGCTCACCGACCGGATGCGCGCCGGCGTGGTCTCACTTCCGAAAGGACTCTGGAGCCATCAGACCGAGAACGGCGCGACCGCCTGCGCGCTCGCGCCGGACACCCTGGGGGACCTCGGCGGCGGCGCCTGCTTCAACGACGCACGCGTCGAGGTCGAGCGCCTCGCCGGGTAGCGGCTAGCGCTTCTTCTCGAAGGTCGAGTAGCCGGCCACGACCGCTCGTCGAGGATCCCCGCTGCGGCTCACGAACGCGGTCAGGAGCACTGTCCTCTGCCGCTCCCGCCGGACGATCGGCGGCCAGGGGAATTGGCACTCCCCCGCGGGACAATCGCGCCCCGGAAGGCAATCGGCCGTGATCTGGGCGCTCTGGGCCTCGTAACGAAAGCCGGTGAATCGCGCGCCCGCAGGGAGCTCCACGGCGAGCAGCCGACAGCCCGGTCCCAAGGTCGAGGCCAAGGCGTCGACCGCGTCCAGAGCCACGGATTCCAAGCGGGCGCGAAGATCGTCGGGGCAGCCCCCGGGATCCCCTAAGGGAACCGTCCCCTCGGCCCAGCTCGCGGACTCTCCCGCCGGACACTCGACGCAGAGGTGCTGTCGCGACGGCGGCAGCGAAGCTCGGGGAGGTGCCGGCGGCTCGACCGGCGCGGCGACCTGCGCCGGCGGCACGGCCACCTCGACCGGGGGAGCGGGCGCTGGGGCCGCTCGAAGCTCCGGGACCGGCGCAGAGGCCGGAACGTGGGGCGGGGTCCCGGGCTGCTGAGCTGAAGGTCGTTCGAGAGCAGGTTGCGGCGGGGCCGTGTCGGGCGCTGGAACCGGGACGGCGGGGGTCCGGGCGCTCGGCGGCGGAGCCGCGGGCGGCTCGGTGCTCTCCGCGGGGGGCGCGCTGGGCGGCGCCTGGGCCGGTACTGGCGCCGGGGGCCGCGACACCGCGGGGGTTGGAGCGGCAGCCGGCGCAGCGGCGGAGGGCACGGTGTTCGTCGGGGTGGCGGGTTGGGAGGGCGGCTGGGCTGGCCTCGGCGCCGAAGGGATCGGCGCGAGAGCGGCGGCCACCGGCGCGGTGGCCACCTGACGCGCCGGAGGAGGTACGCCGCCGCGACCACGCGCGAGCTTCACCTTGAGGGTCGACGTCGCGCCCGGAGTCATCAGCTGAGACGCCGAGAGGATCTGGGGCTTCGCGCTATCGGACAGGACGATCTCGGCGCGATAGGTCATGTGACCCGCGTGCCGCACCTCCAGATTCCAGCGACCCGCCGCGAGCCCCCCGAGCGCCGCCTCCCCCTTCCCATCGGTGAGCACCGAGGGAAGCGCGCCCCCTTCGGGGGCGAGATAGGTGAGCAGCACTTCCGCTCGTTCGATGTTCCTTCCCTTCGCGTCCTCGACCCGCACTTCGAGGCCGAGCGGACCTCGCCATTCCTGACCCACGACCGGCGCGCAGAAGAGCAACGCGGCGGCGACGACAGACGGTCCCGTGATTCGCATGGTGTGCCCGGAGTCTACCTCCGACCGCGCCTGGGGCGTCCGGTCAGAGCCGGCGGGAGACCGGGAGCTCGGCGGCCGGTGGAGTCGAAGCCTCGGGGGTGAAGTCCTCGCCCGGATTGACGAAGCGATCGCTCTCGAGCCGGAACTGGCGGTCGTGCAGCTGCCGGTAGCGGCCTGCGAGGGCGAGGAGATCCGCGTGCCGGCCTCGCTCCACGATCTCTCCGCCCTCCAGCACCAGGATCTGGTCCGCGGTCCGGATCGTCGAGAGTCGGTGGGCGATCACGAACGTCGTGCGTCCGGCCCGCAGTCTCGCGAGCCCGTCCTGGATCAGCGCTTCGCTCTCGCTGTCGAGGCTCGAGGTCGCTTCGTCGAGGATCAGGATGGTCGGGTCGGCGAGGATGGCGCGCGCGATCGCGACCCGCTGGCGCTGCCCGCCGGAGAGCTTCACTCCCCGCTCGCCCACCACCGTGTCGTACCCCTTCTCGAAGCGCTCCACGAACTCGTCGCAGTGCGCGACGCGCGCCGCGGCGAGGATCTCCTCGCGCGTCGCCCCCGGCTGCGAGTAGCCGATGTTCTCGGCGATCGTGCCGTCGAAGAGGAAGTTCTCCTGGAACACGGCTCCCAGATGTCGGCGGTACTCCCGGAGCTTCAGCTTCGCGAGATCGCGGCCGTCGACCGAGATGCGCCCCGCCTGGGGGCGATGGAAGGCCATCAGGAGACCGATCAGGGTGCTCTTGCCCGAGCCCGAGGAGCCGACCAGGGCCGTCGTCGAGCCCGCGGGGGCAGCGAAGGTGATCCCGCGGAGGACCGGCGCGCCCGGCTCGTAGGCGAACTCCACCGCTTCGCAGGCCACCTCGCCGCGCAGCGTGCCGACCGGTTCCCGCGCGGCGTCTTCCTCGTCCTCCGTGGCCTCGCCGAAGATCTCGCGGATCCGGTCGAGGCCCGCGAAGGCCTCGGTGAGCTGCGTTCCGATCGAGGCGATCTCCGCCACCGGCGCCACCAGCAACCCGCTGAAGAAGATGTACATCACGAAATCGCCGAGCGTCATCGCCCCGGACAGAATGGCGCGCCCGCCGATCAGCATCATCACCATTCCGACGACTCCCAGCAGCGCGGTCGAGAGCGAGGTGACGGAGGCGATCCCCACCATCGTGCGGCGGATGTTCGCGAAGAGCCGGTCGATGCCGGCCCCGAAGACGGTGGATTCGACTCCTTCCGCCGCGTACGCCTTGACCACTCTCACCCCACCCAACGACTCCCCGAGCCGGCCGGTGATCTCCGCCTGGATCTTGTTGCGTTCCCGGAAGATCGGCCGCAGGCGCCGGAAGGCGAACGCGAGCGTGGCGCCGAAGAGGAGGAGCACGCCGAGGATCGCGGTGGTGAGCCGCCAGTTGAGCCAGAAGAGAACGCCGAGCGCGAGTGCGGCGGTCACCAACCCGCCCGCGAGCTGCACCAGCCCCGTCCCCACGAGGTTCCGGATCCCTTCGGCGTCGTTCATCACCCGCGCGATCAGCTCGCCGCTCTTGGTCGCGTCGAAGTAGCGGGTCGGCAGACGCAGCACGTGGGCGTGCAGGCGCTTGCGCATCTCGGCGATCTGCCCCTGCGCGGCGACCCCGAGCAGCTGCGTGAGGCCGAAGCCGGTCACCGCCTGCACGAAGGTGGCGGCCGCGGCCGCCGCCGCGAGCGGCCAGAGGAGCTCCTTCCTCCCTTTGCCCAGCACCTCGTCGATCAGGAACTTGGAGGAGGCGGGAAGCACCAGGCCGGCGAGACGCCCGACCAACATCACCCCGAAAGCGACTCCGAGCCGCCCGCGCTGGCGCCAGACGAGCTCGCGGGCCTCGCGGAGCGCGACGCCGGCGCGAAGCTTGCGCTTCGTCTCGCTCATCCCCCCTCGAGCGCGAGGAAGCGCGCGCCGGTGACGAGCGAGGCGACGATCGACGCCAGCGTGAGCAGGAGACAGACGAGCGCCACCAGGAGATGTTGCACGCGCTCCGGTCGCAGCGGGTCGAGGATCCGAGCGGCCGCGTAGCCCCCGACGAAGCCGCCCAAGTGAGCCCAGTTGTCCACCCCCGGCATCACGAGACCGAAGACGAACATCACCACGGCCCAGAGCCAAACCTGCTCCCGCATGGCGCGCTGGCCGCTCCGTCGGCCGTAACAGACGAGCGCTCCCAGCAGGCCGAAGATCGAGGCGGAGGCTCCCAGCGTGAAGGGGGCGTGCGAACCGATCAGGGGAAGCCCCGGGAGAAGAAACCCAGCGGTCGAGCTCAAGCCGAATCCGACCGCCGAAGCGATCGTCCAGACGATCACCATGCGCCCTGCGCCGTAGAGATCGGCGACCGGCGGCGCGAGCTGGCGGACCCACATCATGTTGAAGAGGATGTGGAGCAACCCGCCGTGCAGCCACCCCGCCGAGAGCACCGTCCAGAAATGACCCAGCCCGTAGACGGGCAGCGGGCCGCTCGCCCCGAACAGGAAGACGGCCCGCGTGTCGGGAGCGAAGAGCTCCATGAGCCCGTGCGGGACCAACGCTCCCGGGCTCATCAGGACCGTGACGAGATAGAGCAACGAGCAGCCGCCGATCAGCAGTTTGACGAAGCCGAGATCGGCGCCGAGGCCGCGCAGCGCGGGCGCCCAGCCCCAGAGCGCCGGGTTGCGCCGCCCGCACTGGAAGCACCTCTCGTCGGTCACTCCGACGAGCCGGCCGCAGGAGACGCAGACGACCGAGCCCGAGGTCTGGCGGCGGAAGGCCGTCATGCCGACACCCCGGAACGGGGCGCCGGC
The DNA here is from genome assembly GCA_964476605.1 of uncultured Thermoanaerobaculia bacterium. GTDB lineage: Bacteria > Acidobacteriota > Thermoanaerobaculia > Multivoradales > JAGPDF01 > JAGPDF01. The sequence continues at coordinate 106,979 of CAYZBH010000002.1, forward strand.
TCCTGAAACGACATGGGCTGGCTCAACGCGGCGCGCGTCTCAGGGCTTGTCCGAGTAGCTCACCAGCGCCTGCGTCTCGCCCTCCTGCGCGGTGGCGGTGATGTTGACGTTGCGCCGCGCCGAGGTCGCGGTCAATGTGCCGCTCGGCGCACCATTGAAGTTGAGCGCCGCGCGGCTCACCTCGAAACCCATCCCTTGCAGCTTCTGCTGATAGAAGGCGAGCACGCTGTCGACCGAGTCGGAGGTCCTGACGGTGTAAGAGCCGGTCTTCTCGCCGTTCGCCTCGATCGCAGCGATCCCTTCGGTCCGCGCCCCCGGATAGGTGGGGATCCAGTCGGGCACCGATTGGCCGGTCCCGAAGCGCGCCGAGCCGTCCTTGGTGACGACCTTCAGCTGCGCCGATTCGGAGTCGGCGTCGATGTCGATCGCCGCCTCGTCCTCGCCCGACTTGACGCGGAACTTGCCGGCCTTGATGTCCTCGAGCGTGAAGGTCACTTCCTTGCCGGTCTTCTTCTCGCGCACCGTGATGGTCCCGGCCTCCGGATCGGACTTGAGGACTTCGACCTCGGGGTTCAGGCGGAGCACCAGCTCGGCTGCCTTCACCGCCGCCGCGTCGGGGTTCTTCTCCATGTCCTCGGCGAAGCTCTTGATCCCACCGCCGATCTTCTTCGCGGCGAAGTAGCACGTGCCCACCGCAGCCATGACACCGAGCATCACGAGCAGAGCACAACCGAGTAGCACCTTGACGAGCGTGGACATGCCCTTCTTGGGCGCCGGGGCGCCGGGGGGAGGCGGAACGGTCTCGTTCATGGCGATGGGCTCCTTTCGGAAGACCGCGCGGAGCTTAGCACGCGCTCAGGGCTCGAGCTGCGGCGCGTCCGGCAGCTCGTTGCGGTCGTCGGGGCGCCGCGGAACTCCGCACGAAGCCATCAGCTCCCCCGCCCGACGCACGGCGGCGAGGAGCGCCGGGCCCGGCCCCTCCCTGCGCACCTGGGCCGCCGTCGCGGCGGCGAGCTCCTGCCAGCTCGCCTCGGGGACGCGGGCCCGGATGCCCGCGTCGGCGAGCACCGTGACCTGACGTTCGAACGAGGCCACCAGAATCAAGATGCCGGTGCGGTCGCGGGTGCGAAAGACCTCGTGCGCGAGGAAGCGCTCGCTCGCCGCCTGCTCGACGTGGCGGCGCATGCGCCCCTCGCCGGCGAGCCAGCGTTTCAGGCTCGGGATCGTCGCCGCGGCGACCGCTCCGAGCGCCAACCCGGCCAGTCCGGGCAGGAGCCACCAGAGGGCGCCCCGCAGCCAGGGGGAGGGCCCGGCGAGCGACCAGATCGCGACCGCGCCGTCGCCCAGGAGCGCCCCGAGCACGCCTCCTCTCCACGGCGCCAGCGCGTAGTCGTCGCAGGCCCCGACCAGAACCGGCACGATCTCCCCTCCGGACGCGAGCTCCGCCTCCTCCACCGCCCGGCGAATCCGTTCCGACGTCTCCGTATCGATGCGTGCCGTGGCCAAGGCCTCCTCCCCGTGGGCTCCATCCTAGCGCCGCGTCGGCTCTGGTTTGACAGGTCGCGGCTGGCTTCCTAGACTTTCCGGCTCGAAACCGTGCCCCTCGCCATGCGCTCTCGCCTCTCTCCCCTCCTCCTCCTCCTCCCAGCGCTCCTGGCGGCGGGACTCTCGTCCCCCTCCGCGCGCGCGCAGGAAATCGTCTTCCAGGCCTTCGGCGACAGCGTCACGGACGGCTACGGCGACACTTCGAGCCAGGGGGGCGGCTACCCGCGTCGGCTCCAGCAGTGGCTGCGCCAGCGCGGCTACGACGCCACCGTCAACACGCACGGCGTCGGCGGCGAAACCACCGCGGAAGGTCTCTCCCGCATCGACCAGGTCCTCGCCGAGGGGGGCGATTTCCTCCTGCTGATGGAGGGTACCAACGACATCTCGCACCACGTCGGCATCGAGACCATCCGCTTCAACCTCGACGAGATGGCCTCGCGCGCCGAAGCGCTCGGCATGATCGCCGTGCACGCGACGGTGATCCCGCGGATCCCGGAGGCGCCGCAGGACGCGGACAACTCGCGCACTTCGGCGCTGGCCGACTCGATCCTCGAGCTGGGCGCGCTCACCCATCGAGCGGTGGCCGATCAGTTTCACCTCTTCGAGAGCCTGCCCGACGTCTTCGACAACTACTACTACTACGATCCCGACACCGAGGATCCGGTGGGACATCCGAACTCCGACGGCTACACGGAGATGGCGGGGCTCTTTCTCGAAACGCTCCTGCCGATTCTCGAGTCTCCCCAGGTGACCATCCTCCCTCCGGCCACCGCGCCCTGCGGCGCGGTCGTTCATTTCGGGCTCTCGGGCAACGCGACCTTCGTGGAGGCGGAGTGGGATTTCGGCGACGGCGGCTGGGCCGAGGGGAGCTCGGGCCTCGGTCTCGGGGCCGACTATCTTTTCCTCGCCCCTGGAACCTACTCCGTGCGCCTGCGCGCCACCACCGTCGACGGCGCGGTCGCGGAATCGCAGATCTCGGTCACGGTGACCGGCACGGCCCCCGCCTGGAAGACCGCGACCGGGCTCCTGCCCGTCGCCCTCGACCCGGTGGATGCCAGCCTCGAGAGCGAGCTCGAGCTTCTCAACGGAGGCACGCTGCCCGCGGTGGCGGAGGTCGAGCTGCTGCCGGAGCGCTCGTACGACGCCGCACCATCGCCCCGGCGTTTCCTGGTTCCCGCCGAGTCCCAGCGGCTGCTCGCCAACGGGCTCGCTCCCTTCGGCGTCGCGAGCGCCCGGGGCGCGCTGCGCCTCAAGTTCTACGTGGCACCCGCGGGCTCGCTCGGCGATCTCGGGTCCTTCGGCCTGATCCGCGACGCGAGCGGAATTCCCGGCGGCACGACCGCCCTGGTCTTCGACGTGCCAGCCGCCGACTGGAGCTCCGCATCGCAGGAGATCGCCGCGCTTCCGTTCGCCGACGGCACGCTCGTCGATCTCGTGGTGTCGAATCTCGGGAGCACCGACACTTCCGTGCGCCTGGATCTCTTCGACGCGGCCGACGCGTACGTCGGCTCCCTTGTGTTCGACGTCGCGGCGGGCGGATCGCGCCTGCACGAGCTCTCCGATGCGTTCCGCGCCCTGGCGACGCGCTCGCAGCCGCTGCACCTCGTGTTCACATCGGCCGGCGCCCCGTACTCCGCCGCCGCGGTCGCCCACGAGGACGCGAGCGGCGACGTGACCTACCAGCTCGCCGCGCCCTGATCCGCGGGCTGCTCCGGGAACACGCAGTTGGAGGCGATTACATCGATGCTAGAGTCCGGCGCCGCCTAGGAGCGAGGGACTTGACCACACTTCCGCTGCGCAAGTGGACGATCGAAGACGCGATCGACCTCTACAACATCCGCCACTGGGGCCACCGCTTCTTCTCGGTGAGCGACAGGGGGAACCTGGTCGTCCACCCCGGAGGCCCGGAGGACGTCCGCCTCGACCTGCGGGACTTGGTCGAGGAGGTGCGCCAGCGCGGGATCAGCCCCCCGCTCCTCATCCGTTTCTCGCAGATCCTCGGGGCGCGCGTGGTGGAGCTCAACGAGTCCTTCCGGCGCGCCATCGCCGAGTACGACTTCAAGGGAAGCTACCGCGGCGTCTATCCGATCAAGGTCAACCAGGAGCGCTACGTGGTCGAGCGCCTCCTCGCCGCCGGAACCCCCTATCACTTCGGCCTCGAAGCCGGCTCCAAACCCGAGCTCCTCGCCGTCCTCGGCATGCTCGAGGACGAGGAGGCGTTGGTCGTCTGCAACGGCTACAAGGACGAGGAATACGTCGAGACCGCGCTGCTCGGCTCGAAGCTGGGGCGCCACGTCGTGCTCGTGGTGGAGAAGTTCTCCGAGCTGGAGCTCATCGCGCAGGTGGCGGCGCGCACCGGTGTGCGGCCGTCGATCGGGATCCGGGCGCGCCTCTCGGCGCGCGGCGCCGGACACTGGGAAGCCTCGGGTGGCGACCGTTCGAAGTTCGGGCTCGGCGCCCGGGGTCTCTTCCAGGCGATGCGTTTCCTGCGCGAGCACGACCTGCTCGAGAGCCTCGAGCTCCTCCACTTCCACCTGGGGAGCCAGATCTCCTCCATCCGCAACGTCAAGGAGGCCCTGCGCGAGGCGGTGCGGACTTACTGCGAGCTCCACAAGCTCGGTGCGCCGCTCCGTTTCCTCGATGTCGGCGGCGGCCTCGGCGTCGACTACGACGGCTCGCAGACGAACTTCAGCTCCTCGATGAACTACTCCCTGCAGGAGTACGCGAACGACATCGTCTACGGCACCATGGAGCTCTGCGACGCCGCTGGAGTTCCCCATCCGACGATCGTCTCGGAATCGGGCCGCGCGCTCGTGGCGCACCATGCCGTCCTGGTGGTCGACGTCCTCGGCGTGGGCGAGTTCACGGTGGGCGAGCTCCCGGAGAAGCTCCCGGCGGGAGTCTCGGCGCCCGTCAAGAACCTCTTCGAGGCATCGCGCGAGCTCTCGCGCAAGAACCTGCTCGAGACCTACCACGACGCGGTCGGCTATCGCGACGAGGTCCTGAGCCTCTTCAACCTGAATCATCTCTCGCTGGCGGAGCGCGTGCTCGCCGAAGATATCTTCTGGGCTCTGGCTCTCCGCATCCTGCGCATGGTGCGCGACCTGCCGGAGGTGCCGGAGGAGCTCGAAGGCCTGGAGCGAATGCTCGCGGACACCTACTTCTGCAACTTCTCGGTCTTCCAGTCGCTTCCCGACTCCTGGGCGATCGAGCAGCTCTTTCCCGTGCTGCCGATCCACCGCCTGGCGGAGGAGCCGATCCGTCGAGCGGTGTTGGCCGACATCACCTGCGATTCGGACGGCAAGATCGATCACTTCATCGACCGCCGCGACGTCAAGCACGTGCTCGAGCTCCACACCATGGGCGAGGAGGACTACTACCTCGGAGTCTTCCTGGTCGGCGCCTATCAGGAGATCCTCGGCGATCTCCACAACCTCTTCGGGGACACCAACACCCTCGACGTCACGCTCGGCGCGGAGGGGGGCTATCACATCGACCACGTGCTCACCGGCGACACGGTCGCCGACGTGCTGAAGTACGTGAGCTACGACCGCGAGGACCTGCTCGCCAACGTGCGGCGCTTCAGCGAGGTCGCGCTACGCGCCAAACGGATCTCGCTCGAGGAGTCGAAGCAGCTCCTGCGGGTCTACGAGCAGGGGCTCGCCGGCTACACCTATCTCGAACGGGAGTGATGGCACCGCCGGCTGTCCGCGCCACCCGACGCGGCGCGCGACGCGCCGGACTCCTGCTGCACCCGACGAGCCTCGCGAGCCGGTTCGCGATCGGCGACCTCGGGCCCTCGTCGCACGCTCTCCTCGCCTGGCTCGCAACCGCCGGCCTCGGGGTCTGGCAGATGCTCCCGCTCGGACCGACTGGCTTCGGCGAGTCCCCCTACAGCGCCCTCTCCCTCTTCGCCGGCAACCCGCTGCTCGTCTCGCCCGAGGCGCTCTTGGGCGTGGGCCTCCTCGCCCCCTCCGACCTCGAGGGGTTGGACTCCCCGCCCACCTCGCAGGTCGACTTCCCGTCGGCGCGCCGCGATCGGGAGAGCTTGCTCCGCAAGGCTTACGCGGCCTTTCGCGATGGCGCGGTGGCCGACCTCGCGCAGCGGGTGGCCGCCTTCGCGTCGCATCCGCTGCAGGCTCCCTGGCTCGACGACTGGACGCTCTTCGCCGCGTTGAAGACGAGCCAGGGAGGAGCCCCCTGGTCCGCCTGGCCGGAGCCGCTCAGGTCGCGCAAGCCGGGCGCGCTGCGCGCGGCGCGGCACGAGCTCGCGCCGGAGATCGGCTTTCACCGCTTCGCGCAGTTCCTGTTCGCGCAGCAGTGGCTAGCGCTGCGCGACGCCGCCGCGGCGCGCGGACTGGAGCTCGTCGGCGATCTGCCGATCTACCCGGCACCCGACAGCGCCGAGGTCTGGGCCCGCCGCGAGCTCTTCGAGGTCGCTCCGGACGGCCGCCCGAGAGCCGTCGCCGGCGTTCCCCCGGACTACTTCAGCGCCGACGGGCAGCGCTGGGGCAACCCCCTCTACCGATGGAAGCGATTGCGCGCCGAGGGATACCGGTGGTGGTGCGATCGGGTCGCCGTTCAGCTCGCGCGCTTCGATCGGCTCCGTCTCGACCACTTCCGCGGCTTCTCGGCCTATTGGCGCATCCCCGCCTCGCACGCGACCGCCGCGCGCGGCCGTTGGGTGAAGGGGCCCGGACGCGACCTCTTCCGCGCCCTCGAACGGCGCCTCGGACGCGGCCTTCCGCTCCTGGCGGAGGACCTGGGCGAGATCGACGCTCCCGTCCACGTCCTCCGGCACCGGCTCGGGCTGCCGGGCATGCGGGTGCTGCAATTCGCCTTCGCCGGGGAAGACAGCACCCATCTGCCCCACCATCACGAACGCGACGCGGTCGTCTACACCGGGACCCACGACAACGACACCACGCGCGGATGGTTCGCAAACGCCGCGCACGACGAGCGCGAGCGGGCCCTCGCCTATCTGGGCGGTGCGGCCGAGGAGATCGTCTGGTCGATGGTCCGGGCGGCGTTCACTTCGGTGGCCGACCTCGCCGTCGTCCCCGCGCAGGACCTCCTCGCGCTCGGCAGCGAGGCGCGCATGAACAAGCCCGGCGCCGGGACCGGGAACTGGACGTGGCGCCTGGAATCCGATCTCTCCCCCGAGCTCGCCACGCGCGTTCGGGACCTCGCGCTCCTCGCCGGGCGGCTCCCGGGACCTGCGACGTGAGCGCTCGTCCCGACCGCGCGCGCGGGCGTAAGATCCGCCGGTGACCCTCCCGATCGTCTCCCGGTCGCCGGTCGCCGATCGTCTCGGCCGGCCGCTCGCGGATCTCAGGATCTCGGTGACGGACCGCTGCAACTTCCGCTGCTCCTACTGCATGCCGCGCGAGGTCTTCGGCGTCGATCACCCCTTCCTGCGGCGCTCGGAGATCCTGACCTACGAGGAGATCGAGCGGATCGCCCGCCTCTTCGTGGGGCTCGGCGTCCGCAAGCTCCGGCTGACCGGCGGCGAGCCGCTGCTGCGTCGCGATCTTCCTGACCTGGTGCGGAAGCTCGCCGCGCTCGGCGTCGAGCTCACCCTCACCACCAACGGCGCCCTGCTGGCCGCGAACGCCCGCGCGCTCAAGACCGCCGGCCTGAACCGGCTGACCGTGAGCCTGGACACGCTGGATCCGGAGATCTTCCGCCGCCTCGCCGACAGCGACGTGCCGCTCGCGCGCGTGCTCGAGGGGATCGACGCGGCCGAGGCCGCGGGCTTCACGCCGCTCAAGATCAATGCCGTCTTGCGCCGGGGCGTGAACGATCGCGATCCGGGAGCGCTCGTGCGCCGCTTCGGCTCGCGGGGCCACATCGTCCGCTTCGTCGAGTACATGGACGTCGGTGCCACCAATGGCTGGCAGCTCGAGGAGGTCGTTCCGGCGCGCGAGCTCCTCGCCCGACTCGCGGAGGAGTTCCCGCTCGAGACCCTCGAGCGCTCCTACCGTGGCGAGGTCGCCGCCCGCTATCGCCGGCTCGACGGCGGCGGCGAGATCGGCATGATCTCCTCGGTCACCCAACCATTCTGCGGCGACTGCACGCGGGCGCGGCTCTCCGCCGATGGACGCCTCTTCACCTGCCTCTTCGCGCGCTCGGGACTCGATCTCAAGACGCCGCTCCGGCAGGGGTGCGACGACGCCGAGCTCGCGCGTCTCGTCGCCACGACCTGGCGCGGCCGGGAGGATCGCTACTCCGAGCTCCGCACGGCGGCGACCCCGAGAGCATCGCGCATCGAGATGTCGTATATTGGAGGTTAGAAAGCGAGCGCCATGAAACCCGCGGTCGAACGTCGCAAGAACCGCCGGCACCGTCTGTCCGCGAGTCACGGAGCGCTGGAGCTGTCTCTCGACGGCACGGTCCTGGACATCTCGGTCTCCGGCATGTCGATCGAGTCGCGGACTCGACTCAACCCCCGCAGCCGCATCGCGCTGCGCCTGAACCATCAGCTCGACGCGCTGGCGCTCAACGGCCGCGTCGTCTGGTGCTTCCTGCAAGGCACGCAGCCGGACGAGGAGGGCAACCAGCAGCCGCTCTATCGTGCCGGCATCGAGTTCGAGAACGTGCTGCAGCCCGAGGCGCAACGCCTCGCCGCGTTTCTCTCGTCGCGCGCCATCGTCACCCTGGAGACGCGGCTCTTCGGACGCTTCCACGTGCGCGGCGAGCAGGGCGTCGACGTCAGCTCGTCGGCCGACTTCCGCGTCCTCGGGCTCGCGGAGACCACGCTGCTCGTCGAGACCAGCCTCGCCGTCGATCCGCAGCCGGGAGCGCTCATCGATCTCCACCTCGCCGAACCGGAGGTCTCGGTGCGCGGCCGGGTCCTCTCCTACCGAAGGCTCGGCACGACCGAAGACAGCCCGCTCGAGGTGGAGGTGGAGCTCGTGGCCCTCTCGGAAGAGGAAGGCGCTCGCCTCGCCGAGTTCCGGCGCCGCGCCCTCGAAGCGATCGCGGGCGCGTGAACGCGCCGCTTCCGCTCAGAGCTTGAAGAGCGCGTCGAACGCCGCCCGCGGGTCGTCGGGAGCGCGCGACGGCTGCTCCGGCGCGTGCTCCTGCCGCAGCCGCGGCGAGAAGGAGGGGCAGGAGTTGGCTTTGTCCTTCTTCGCCACCCGCTCGACGTCGGGGACCCGGCACTCACGCGACGCGGAGGGATCGAACTGCGCGCAATTCGTGCAGGTGTGCAAGTCGGACCCGCACCCCGCGCATCGCACGCCGTCCGCCATCGCTTCGGCAACCGTCGCGAGCTGTCCGCACCGCGCGCAGCGGAAGGCGGACGTCGTGGGCGCTCCGAGCCCCCGGCCTCTCGGCGCCTCGCGTGGATCGTGTGGCGGTCGCGGTCCGGGCGACTCCGGGCGCCGGTCGCGCTCGCTCTCCTGGTACCCGCGCTGCTTGTACTTGCGGTCGGACATGCCGGCAGTATACCGGCGGCGGCCCGCGGCGGCCGCGATCCTGTTCCTCGGCCTGGCGCCTCTTCTCCTGGCGTGCGAAGGGCGCCGACCGGATCCCGGGTCCGCGGAGCTGGTCCGCCCGCGCTCAAGCGCCTTCGTGACCGACGCCGCCTTTCTCCGCACGCCGATCCTCACCGGGGTGGCGCTCGATCCGTCGGGAGGATCGGCTTTGCTCGCCTTCGCCGGCCGCGGGCTCGAAGCGCTCCGCTGGCCACCGCCGGTGCGGCGACCCCTCCCTCTGTCCGGGACGATCCTCCGCTTCGCCCCGCGCGGCGGCGAAGCGCTGCTCGCCTCCGGCGACCCCGGGCGCCCCTTCGTGCGAGGTCGGGTGACGGGAGAGGTCGCCCCGCTCGCATCCCCTCGGGAATCGAGATTCGTCGGCTGGAACCGGATGGGGGATGGCTTCTACGCCGCCGTTCCCTCCGCTTCGACGGCCGGCGAGGATCTGCTGGAAGTCCGCTGGCCAGCCGGCGGCGCCAGCCTCCGGTTCGAGAACCCGACCCCTTTCGCGATCGGCATCGCGAGCTCCGACGCCTCCCTCCTCGCCCTGCGCGAGGTCTCGGGCCCGGAAACGGAACAGCTCTTTCTCTACCGGCGCTCCGACGGCGAAACCCACCTGCTCTTACCCTCGGACTCCGAGGGACGCTTCCAACCGCTCCGCTTCTCCCCGGACGGATCCAAGCTCTGGCTGGCGATCGAGGTCGCGGGGCGCCGCCGGGAGCTGGGCCACCTCGATCTCTCGACTGGCGAGGTCACCGTCCGGAGCTTCTCGGGGTGCGACTTCCTCGAGCTCGCGGGGGACGCGGCGATTCCGCGGGCCTTGGCGACGCTCTCCTGCGATGGCCGAGCAAGCGCCGTGGCGCTCGATCTCGAGCGAGACGTCGAGCTCGCCCTGCCGGATCCGCCCGCCGGGACGCGCTGGGTCGGTGGGGACGTGGCGTCCTCTGGATTCCTGCTCGTCGCCGCAGGGGCGCATTCCGCGCGCGACGTCTACGCCTGGGACGGCGATCGGGCCGGCGAGGTCATCCCGCTCACCTGGCTCCTCGACCCGGCGATCGAGCCCCAGAGCCTCGAGGCGCCGCGGCGCCTGGCGCTCGGAACCGGCGCCCCAGGAGAGCTCTGGTCCGCCGCGCGCCCGGGCTCCGGTTGCGCCGGAGTCGTCTGGATCGAGGGTGACCGGGAGGCACCGGCCTGGGAGGAGTTCCACCCCCTCTTCGCGCTGCTCGCGCGACGGCGCGTGGCCGTCCTCCGGCTTCGCCCGCGAGGCAGCGACGGCTTCGGCGCCTCTCTCCGCCATGCCGCGGACGGCGTTCCGATGACGGCGGCGCTCGCCGACGTGGCGGCGGCGCGAGACGTCCTGTCGGCGGCCTGCGGAGCCGAAGCGCCGGTCGCCGTCGTGGGTGAAGGGGCTGAAGCGGCCGCGATCGCCGTGGCCGCGCTCACCGACCGGGATGCGCCCTGGCGGTGTGGTGCGACGCTCGGCCTGCCGGATCCAGGCCGGCCCGAAGCCGGTCTGGCGTCGCCACGCGCCGACGAGCGCGCCTGGTGGATCACGCGCTGGGGAGATCCGGCCTCGCCGGCATTCCGCCGTGAGCTCGAGGCGGCGCGGGCGCTCGAGCGCCCGCAACCGCGCCCCCTGCTCCTTCTCGCCGACTTCGACGAGCGCGCCCATCCGGGTCTCCTCGAGTCCCTGGCCACCCGCCAGAGCGCCGGCGAGCCGATCTCCTGGCGCGCCGAGCGCGACGCGGAGCGCGGTTTCGCCGCGCTCTCGGACGACGGAAAGCGAACGCTCCTCGAACAGCTCGAGCGCTGCCTTCCGGCCGGCCGTTGAGCCGCGCTGCGCATGCTACGATCGCGCCCGGCGCATGGCGAACCTGGCCAAGTACCAGATTCTCGAGAAGATCGGCGTCGGCGGATTCGGCGTCGTCTTCAAGGGCTACGACCCCTTCATCAAGCGCCACGTCGCCATCAAGACCTGCACCGCCGAGGACCCCGAAACGCGGGACCGCTTCGTGCGCGAGGCGGAGATCGCGGGCAACCTCCATCACCGCAACATCGTCACCGTCTACGACTTCGGCTTCGACGAGGGCACGCCCTACATCGTCCAGGAGTACCTGGGCGGCGAGGATCTGGATCGCAAGATCAAACGCCGCGAGTTCGTGCCGCTTCCCGCCAAGATCCTCTGGCTCGTGCAGATCGCGCGCGGCCTGCAATACGCGCACGCGCGCGGGGTCATCCACCGCGACATCAAGCCTGGAAACATCCGGATCCTCGAGGACGACACCGCGAAGATCATGGATTTCGGGATCGCGCGCTTCGCCCAGCAACAGAGCTCGTTGACCCAGGACGGCATCACGCTGGGGACCGCGGCCTATCTCGCGCCCGAGCAGATCCGAGGCGAGAAGATCGACGCGCGCACCGACATCTTCTCGTTCGGAATCCTCGCCTACGAGCTCCTCGCCTACGAGCGGCCCTTTCAAGGCGCCGAGATCTCGACCGTCTTCTACCAGCTCCTCAACGACGAACCGGCGCCGCTGCAGGAGCGCGCCCCGGACACGCCCCCGGAGCTCGCCGAGGCGGTCGCCCGCTGCCTCCGCAAGGAGCCGGCCGAACGCTACCTCTCGTCGAGCGACCTCCTGCACGAGCTCGAAGGCCTCGCGCACCGGCGGCGCATCGGCGAAGGCGCGCTCGCCTCGCACGTCGCTTCCACCCTGGCCCCCACCGAGCCCCTGCCGAGCGCCGGCACTCCCGGGTCGTCGCGCCCCCTGAGCGCCGGCGACGTCGAGCTCGACGCCGCGCGTCCGATCGGCCGCCCTCCCGCCTCCGTCCTCTCGGCCGCGGCGCGCAGCGAGGGCCGTCGAGGCGGGCACCGGGCGCTGGGCGCGCTCGCCCTGCTGGCGCTGCTCGCGGGAGGAGCCTGGGGCTACTGGCGCTATCGCCAGGAGACCACCCCCATCCCCTACCGGCGGAGCGCCGAAGCGCCTCCTCCCGCGGCCGCGACGCGGGCGGCCGAGCCCCCGGCACAGCGAGCTCCAGAGCCCTCGGTCGCGGCACCGCAGGAGACTCGGCCGGTCACGGCCGACGCTGGTGCGGCGACCCAGACCGCGAAGGAGTCCGCTCCGGCGGCGCTCTCTTCACCTCAGCCGGAGCCACCGCCGATCGTGGAAGCCCCGCCTCCGGAACCCGCGCACTTGACCATCGAGCCGGGGTGGGATTCGTCGATGACGGTGCGGGTCGCCGGGCACAACTGGCTCCTCGATCGCGCCCGACGCCTCGATCTCGCGGCGGGGAGCTACAAAATGCGCTTCGCGCTCGACACGCCGCAGTACGCGCACAGCGAAGAGGTTTCGGTACGCCTTGGCGCGGGCGAACGGCGCACGGTCGTGGCGCCGATCGCGCGGCCGGGCAAGCTCACCGTGCAGCCCCACCTCGACACCCGCCAGGGATTCCTGCGCCTCGACGGCGGCACGCCGGAATCCACGCCGCTGCGCGGCCGCTGGCTGGCCCCCGGCCGCCACCGCCTCGAGATCGCCGCGAGCTCCGACGCTGCCGCCCCGGCCCTCCTCTCCGAGATGGTCACGATCGAGAGCGACGTCGAGAGCGTCTTCACGTTCGATCTCGACGGGCATCTCGCGACCAAGCGCTCGTCGCGCCCGCTGCTGCCGAACTGAGCCTTTGCTAGACTGCCGGCGCCCGCCGGATGCCTGTCATGTGCGTCATGCGAATTCCGCTCTCCGTCGCCGTTCTTCTCGCGAGCTCGGCTCTCTGCGTCGCGCAGGAGCCTGCCAAGCCTCCCGCTCCCGGAGGCATCGTGAGCGAGGACCTCCTCGACGCACCCGAGACTCCGCCGCAGGAGGCCGCGCCAGCGGGCGAAGCGGCCGCGGCCCAGGCCTACGCCGACGGAGACCTCGCGGGCGCGATCGCGGCCTATCGCGAGCTCGCCGACCGGACCGCAGATCCGCGCGAAAAGACCCGCCTCCGCGTGACCGCGGCATGGCTGGTCCTGCAGCAGGGGGACGCCGAGGCCGCGCGACGTGAGCTCGCGGGAGCTCTCTACGCGACACCCGAGTTTCCGATCCAGGGCGACCGCTACAGTTCCGAGTTCCTGTCGCTCTTCCTGGACGCGCAGCGCGACGCCGCCGCGGCTCGCTCGCGCGATGCCTCGGCGCGCCTCCAGGAAGGGGTCGCGGCGCTCTCTCGCGGCGACACCCCCCGGGCGAGAGAGCTCCTGCAGGAGAGCCTGAGGCTGCTACCCAACCAGCCGCTCGCCATCTACAACTTGGCGCTGGTGGAGCTTCGCGAGGGGCACGGCGACGCCGCTCTCGCCGGCTTCGAGAAGGCCCTGACGTTGGCCCGCTCGGCGACCGATCGCTCTGGACGCGACCTCCAGGGCCAGGCGCTCAACAACATCGGCGCGCTCTACCTCCAGCGCGAGCAGTGGGAAGACGCGGCCGAGGCGCTCGAACGAGCGGCGGCGCTCGACGCGCGCGACGCAGGAGTCTGGTTCAATCTCGGGCTCGCGCGTCAGAAGCTCGGGCGCAAGCTCGACGCCCTCGACGCGCTGCGCCGCGCGCACGAGCTGGACCGCGGCAACCAGACGACCGCGAGCCTGCTCGCGCGCGCTTACGGCGAGTCGGGCAGCTGGGTCGAGGCGGTGGCGGTGCTGGTCGAGGCGACCAGACTGCGGCCCGACGACGCGGCGCTCGTCTTCCAGCTCGCGCTCTCCGAGCGCGCCCTCGGCAACGAGACCGGCGCGGAGGCGAGCCTCCGCCGCGCTCTCGCGATCGATGCCGACGATCGGACGGGCGTGGGTGGACAGGCGGCTCTGTTGCTCGCCGAACGCTCCCTGGCCGGGAAGAACTACGGTCAGGCTCTCGAGACCGCGACCACCGCGACCCGCCTGCGGCCCGAAGACGCGTCCGCCTGGGCCTACCTCGCGCTCGCCGAACAGGGACAAGGCCGTCTCGCGGAAGCGGCCGAGAGCCTCCGGCGGGCCACCGAGCTCGCGCCCGACCGCGCCGATCTCGCGCACAACCTCGGCACCATCCTGCTCGCCGAGCGGCGCTACGCGGATGCCGAGCTCGCCTTCCGCCGTGCGGTGGAGCTCGATCCCTCCTCCGCCGCCTCGGCGCAGGCGCTCGCGAATCTCGAGAGCCGATCCGCGACGGCACCGACGCCCGCCAAACCTCCCGCTTCCAAGGCGAGCGAGCCGGCGCGCCGCGAGCTCGGCCTGCGGCTCAAGGCGGTCGACTACGCGCCGCTCGGAATTCGCGGCCTGCTCGTGGAATCAGTCGCTCCCGGCAGCCTCGCCGCGGCGAGCGGCATGATGGCGAACGACCTCATCCTGCGCGCCGCGAATCGCGCGGTCGCCGATGCTCAGGCGCTGCAGCGCGAGGCGCAGCAGGCCGTGCGCTCCGGAAGTCTGAGGTTGTCGGTGCTGCGCGCCGGCAAGCCGGTCGAAGTCACGCTCCGTCTTCAGTGAGCCACGCGGTCGAGCGCCGAGAGGTAGGCCTTTCGATAACGCGCCGCCACCGTATCCCAGGAGAATTCGCCCACGGCCCGGCGCCGTCCCGCGTCGCCGCGGCGACGCAGCTCCGACGGCTCCGCGAGCGCCGCGAGCAGCGCCGCCGCGAGCTCCCGAGGGTCGCCCTCGGCGGTGAGCCAACCCGTCTCCTCCGGGATCACCGCCAGCGGAATGCCGGAGATCCGGCTCGCGAGCACCGGCAGGCCGCTCGCCATCGCCTCGAGGATGACGTTCGGCAGCCCGTCGACGTTGCCTTGCGCGTCGTGGACCGCCGGCAGGACGAAGAGATCGGCGGCGCGATAGAGGTCGGGAAGCGTGTCGTGCTGCACGGCGCCCGGAAAGTGCACCGCCCCGCCCGCGGCCGAGCCGGCACGGCGCCACTCCTCGAGCCGGTCACCGCCCCCGGCCAGAACCACGTGGGCGTCGGGATGGCGACGGAAGAGCTCCGGCAGCGCCGCGAGCAGGACGTGGAAACCCTTCTTCGTCGCCATGCGCCCCACTCCCAGGAGCATCGGAGCCCCGAATGGGATGCCCAGCTTCTGCCGCCAGACGGCGCGCCGCTCGGCGGCGGGCCGAAAGAGCGCCCCGTCGACCCCATAGGGGATGACGTGCGCGCGCTCCGCGGGATATCCGAGCGCGCAGACCCGCTCGGCGAGCTCCGGAGAGCAGCTCGTGAGGGCCGCCGTGCGCCGCAGCGCCCAGCGCGCCAGCGGCCGCACCAGCCCCTTCTCGGCGAGGAAGACGTCGCTCCCGTGGAGACCCACGACCAGCGGCGTCCGACCGGCGGCGGACGCGCCGATCAGGGCGTTGGGGACGATCCAGTGCGCGTGCAGCACATCGCACGGCGCCGAGCGAATCGCTCTGGCGACCGCGCGACGCGCGCCCGCGAGATAGAGGGGGGCCGCCAGGATGCCGCCCCTCGCCAGGCGCTCGTCGGCGCGCAGCGACCGGCCGTAGCCCACCGCCTCGAAGCGCTCCGGCGCGTAGCGAAAGGTGAGCACCTCGACACCGTCCTCGACCCGCCGCTCCGGCAGGCCGGCCGCGTGCGGGGCGAGCACGCGCACGCGGTCGCCTCCCCGCACCAATCCCCGCGCGATGTCCCGGATGAAAGGTCCGGCACCGTCGTGGGCCGAGCGGGGGTAGGTCTGGGTGAGGAAGAGGACGTCGAGCCCCGCGGCGCTAATCGAGGAGCTCCTTGATCGAGTAGCTGTCGTCGCGCCGGAAGGTCTTGTGGGTCGTCATCTCGGCGAGCAGCCCGGTGGTGAGCACCTGCAGGCCGATCATCATCAGCAGGACTCCGAGCAGCAGCAGGGGGCGGTTGGAGAGCGGCTCGCCCAGGAACCAGCGCACGGCGAGGTAGAGGTTGATCAGGAAACCGGCACCCAGCCCGAGGAGGCCGAGCGCGCCGAAGAGGTGGAGCGGACGGCGCGTGTACTTGGTGATGAAGAGCACCGTGAGCAGGTCGAGCAACCCCTTGTAGAAGCGATCCCAGCCGTACTTGCTGACGCCGTGGCGCCGCGCATGGTGGCGTACCGCGAGCTCGCCGACCGCGAATCCCTTGCGGCTCGCCAGCACCGGAATGTAGCGGTGGAGCTCGCCATAGATCGGCACCTGCTCCAGCACCTCGCGCCGGTAGGCCTTGAAACCGCAATTGAAGTCGTGCAGATCCACCTGCGCGAGCTTGCGGGTCGCCCAGTTGAAGAGCTTCGACGGCAGCGTCTTGGAGAGGGGGTCCTTCCGGTCCTGCTTCCAACCGGAAACGAGATCGAACGCGCCGCTCTCGAGCGTCTCGAGCAGGCGGGGGATCTCGGCCGGATCGTCCTGGAGATCGCCGTCCATGGTCACCACCAGGCTGCCCCGGCAGTGGTCGAATCCCGCCGTCAGCGCCGCTGCCTTGCCGAAATTGCGGCGCAAGCGCACCAGCTTCACCCGGGGATCCGCCGCCCGGGCTTCGCGCACCCGGTCGCTCGTGCCGTCGCGCGAGCCGTCGTCGACGAACACCACCTCGTAGGAGAGGCCGAGCGGCTCGACCGCCTCGCGGACCCGCCGCACGAGCTCGCCGACCGTCGCGGCCTCGTCCAGGACCGGCACCAGGACCGAGAGGTCGAGCGACGCCGGAACCGTCGTGATCTGGACCCGCGGCGGGGTGGCGAGAGAGTCGGCGGACATGGGAGCGGCCCGGAGGCGGCCGCGATATTGTAGCAACCACAGGATGCTTCCCGCCTCCCAGCTCCTCTCCGGTCCGTTCAACTTCCTGTCGCGAAGTCCGGAGGAGCTGCGCCGGCTCATTCCGGACGGCGAGCGCATCCTCCCGCAGCCGCAGCGGATCTACCTCGAGGACGAGAACGCGACGCCGATCCTCGGCTACCCCATCCTCTCGACGCCGGAGCTGGGCTCGCTGGACCGCGCCTTCGAGGGGTATCTCATCCAGCAGGAGGGGGCCGAGTACGCCACGCTCCAGCGCATCGGCTTCGACAGCACCGCCTTCGCCGGGGCCTGGGAGCGCTACCGCCTGCTCCTGACTCGCGCCACCGAGAACGTCATCACGGCGAGCTACGGCCGTCACTTCCCCGCCATCTTCTGGCTCTTTCACTCGAGCGCCTTGGCACGCGGTCTGCGCGAGACCCCGAAGCGGGCGGTGCGGCGCGATCTCGCCTGGGGGAAACGCTACGGCGACGAGTTCAAGTACCGCATCTACAACAAGGTCCTCGACCGGCTCTCCAATCTGACCTACGACCTGGTGAACCGGCTCTCCGCCGACACGGAGGAGATCGAGCAGCAGCTCTTCCCCAACCTGCTCACGCGCATGCGGGACAACATCCTGATCTTCACCGAGGATCACGTGAGCCCGAACCTGGCCGAGCTCGGCAGCTACTTCGCCGGCTGCCTGCACCTCGACGGCAGGGAGTTTCGCACCCGGCTCATGGCCTCCGCGGAGTGGTACAAGAGCCGACTCGAGATCGACCCGGAGCTCGCGCAGGTGGCGCGCCTGCTGGGCGGCGAGAGCCTTCCGGAGCCCCGCCTGCACCTCCACTGGCCCGGCTTCCTGACCTTTCTCTCCGGGCGCCCGGGATACGACGCCGATCGCCTCCTGCCCCCGGCCTGGCTCCCGGTCTGGGAGAGCTTGCTCGTCAAGCTCAAGGAATTCGAGCTCTTCCACGCGCTGCGCCGCTCGATCGTGGTCGTCGACCGCCAGGGTGACCACCTCGTCGGACACGAGCGCCTCTCGACCCGAACGACCTCGGGCCGGCCCACCACCATCCACCTCTCGCCGAGCACGCGGCCGCTCGACTTCATGGCGCCCTGGGTGGTCGATCCCCTGGTGGCGCGCTTCGGTCTGATCTACGACATCTCGGACTTCACGGAGACGGTGTCGCTGCTGCGCCGCTCGGGCACCCTGGAGCAGGACCGCTCCTTCCGCATGATGTTCCGCTTCCAGCGCAAGGTGAATCGACTCGCGTCCCAGAACCGGGCCAAGCTCGAGAAGTACCTGGGCGACGGCGCCTTCTACTCCAGCCGCGACGCGCACAACCTGCTCGTGCTCTCGATCCACATCCAGCGCGCCTATCGGGAAGCGCTCTCGAAGGGATTCCCGTTCTGCAACGGCTTGCGCATCGCCCTCAACCACGGCCAGTACCGGCTGCTGCCGATCCAGATCGGAGGCAAGGACGAGGGGGGGGACCGCTACGAGTTCTTCGGCCACGGGGTGGTGGAACTGTCGCGCCTGACGACCGGCAAGGCGTCGCGCGAGATCGACGAGATCAAGAACCTGCTCATCACCCTCGGCTACCCGGAAACGACCGTCAACCGGTTCTTCGCTCCCATGACGCAGCGCAACGTCGACCTCGTGGACAAGCAGGAGGAGAAGCGCGGCTTCTACGCGTACATCAACCAGAACGGTTCGCTGGTGAACGAGGGAATCGTCGCCACCTGGGACTTCATCTCCCGGCTCGAGCAGGAACAGGCGCACAACCGCATGTTCCGGCTGCTGGACGGCGAACGCACCTACATCGCGCTCAAGCTCGACCTGCCGGGCGGGAGCCTCCTCGTCGGCGTGCGCAAGCTGGGCGTCGCGCACCTCAAGGGTCTGGACCGGCTGCCCATCTACGAGATCGTCGACGCCGCCCTGTGGGGAGACAACACGCTCGTCGAGCTCCGGAGCGGCGGCCTCGTCGAGTTGGTCGAGAAGGAATTCACGGCGCCTCTGAGCGCCTGAGCCGCGCGCCCGGAACGCGGCGGCGGGAGGGAGGTCGGAGCATGGGGGTCGTCGATTCCGCCGTCTGGCAGAGCGTGCTACCGGGACTGCCGCCGCCCCGTCGCGGCAAGGTCCGGGACGTCTACGATCTGGGCGACGCGCTCCTATTGGTGGCGACCGACCGCCTCTCGGCCTACGACCACATCCTGCGGCCGGCGATCCCGGGCAAGGGGAAGATCCTCAACCAGCTCACCAACTTCTGGTTCCGGTGCTTCCACGAGCGCGTGCCGAACCACCTGCTCGCCACCGACCCGGGCGACTTCCCGGCATCCTGCGCACCCCACCGCGCGGCGCTCGCCGGCCGCTCGGTGCTGGTGCGCAAGGCCCAGGTCGTCCCGTTCGAGTGCGTGGCGCGAGGCTATCTCGCCGGTAGCGCCTTCAAGGAGTACCGCGCCTCGGGCACCGCCTGCGGTCTTCCGTTGCCACCCGGGCTCGAGCGCGCCAGCCGCCTGCCGGAACCCATCTTCACTCCCGCGACCAAGGCAGAGAGCGGACACGACGAGAACGTGAGCTTTGCCACCATGGAATCGGCGATCGGCGGGGAGCTCGCCACGCGCCTGCGCGACCTGACGCTGGCGCTCTACGACGCCGGGGCGCGGCACGCCCAGGGGGCGGGACTCCTGCTCGCGGACACGAAGTTCGAGTTCGGCCTGGTCGACGGCGAGATCCTCTGGATCGACGAGGCTCTCACCCCGGATTCGTCTCGCTACTGGGAAGCGGAGGCTTGGCGTCCCGGCACCGAGCCGGCTTCCTTCGACAAGCAATTCGTGCGTAACTGGCTCGACGCGTCGGGTTGGGACCACGAGTCTCCTCCGCCCGAGCTGCCGTCCGAGGTGGTGGCGGGCACGCTCGATCGGTATCGCGAGGCGTTTCGCCGGTTGACGGGAGCGGAGCCCGAGATCTGACTCAGGAAACGACCATGCTCACCGCCGAGAAGATCCGCGCCATTCACGAGATCGTGAACGGCGAAGAGGTCGGGATCGCCTTCCAGCCGATCGCCGACGTGCATCGGCGGCGCGTCTACGCCTACGAGGCCCTGGCGGCAAACCTCCACCCGCTCTTCTCGCGCACCCCGGAGATCTTCGAGGCGGCCGTGCAGGCGGGTCGCGTCGCCGAGCTCGGTCGCCTGCACCGCGATCAGGCGATCCGGGCCTGCCAGCACTACCCGCTCTTCCTCAACATCGATCCGCACGAATTCGACTACGGTTGGCTGGTGCGCCCGGACGACCCGATCTTCCGTCACCGCCACCACGTGACGCTCGAGATCACCGAGTCGGTGCCGATCAAGTACTTCAGCCAGTGCCACAGCGTGCTGGGCGAGGTGCGGCAGAAGGGGATCTCGCTCGCGATCGACGATTTCGGCGCCGGCTACTCCAACCTCAAGTACATCGCGGACCTGCAGCCGGAGATCGTGAAGCTCGACCGGGAGCTGATCGTGGGCTGCGCGCCGGGGAATCTCGCCTTCCGCCTCCTCTGCTCGATCGTCGGCCTCTGCAAGGAGATGAACGCCCGCACCATCGCCGAAGGGATCGAGACCACGGAAGAGCTGCAATCCGCGATCGACGCCGGCGTCGACTACGCGCAGGGCTACCTGCTCGGACGTCCCGCCTGCCCACCCCCCGACCTCCTCTGGCCCGGCTCGCAGCGCTGAGCGCCTGCTTCACCCGCCGATCGTCTCGGCGAGCTCCTCCACGGTCGCGACCTCGGTCCGCGCGAGGCCGTCGCGGGGGGCGAGCCCCTCGGTGCGCGGCATGACGACCCTCCGAAAGCCGTGCGCCGCCGCCTCGCGCAGTCGCGCCTCCGCCTGCCCCACCGGGCGCACCTCGCCCAGGAGGCCGATCTCGCCGAAGTAGACCGCATCCGGAGGGAGCGGCACGCCGCGGTAGGCCGAGACGAGGGCCGCGGCGACCGCGAGATCGGCCGCCGGCTCGCGGAGCGCCAACCCACCGACCACGTTGAGAAAGACGTCCCGGTCGGCGAGACCCAGCCGCGCGAAACGCTCGAGCACGGCAACCAGCAAGATGGTCCGGTTCGAGTCCAGGCCGACGCTCATGCGCCGCGGCGACGGGAAGTTGGTCGGGTTGACGAGCGCCTGCGTCTCGACCAGAAGCGGTCGCGATCCGGAGAGCGTCGGAAGCACGGCGGAGCCCGGCGCGTCGCGCCGGCGGCGCGCGAGGAGCGCGCGGCTCGGATCAGAGACCGGCTCGAGACCGCTCTCGCGCATCTCGAACATCGCGATCTCGCCGGTCGGGCCGAACCGATTCTTCGCCGCCCGCAGCAACCGGTAGTCGGATTCGCGCTCTCCCTCGAAGTTGAGCACCGTGTCGACCAGATGCTCGAGCGACTTCGGTCCGGCGATCGTCCCCTCCTTCGTCACGTGCCCGACCAGGAAGAGGGCGATCTCCTGCCGCTTCGCGAGCTCGACGAGGCGGTGGGCGGCGTGCCGCACCTGGCCGATCGCCCCCGGAGGGCTCTCGAGCTCCTCGCTTCCGATCGCCTGGATCGAATCGACGAGCAGCACCTCCGGGCGCGCCTCGGCCGCGGCGGCGAGCAGCGCCTCCAGCCGCGTCTCCCCGACCACCAGGACGCCGCTCGTCGCGCACCCCAGCCGCTCCGCGCGCAACCGCAGCTGCCGCGGTGACTCCTCGGCGCTCGCGTAGAGCACGGGTCGCTCGTTGGCCGCGAGCGCTGCCGCGAGCTGCAGGAGGAGCGTCGACTTGCCGATGCCGGGCTCCCCGGCGAGGAGCACCGCGCCGCCGGCGACGACGCCGCCGCCGAGAACGCGGTCGAGCGCCCCGACGCCCGAGGGGGTCCTGAGGACGCGCTCCTGCTCGACCTTCGCGAGCTCCACCAGCGACGGAGCGCCGACTCCCTTCGCCCGACCGGCGCGCCGCGCCGGCTCGCGGAGCTCCTCGACGAAACTCGACCAGGCGCCGCACTCGGGGCAGCGCCCGAGCCACCCGGACGACTGATAGCCGCACGCCTGACAGGCGTAGAGGGTGCGGGCGCCCATGCTCAGAGCTTGGGAACGGATCCCAGGAGGTACTTCAAATCGTCGTCGCCCCAGCGCACGCCGGCGCCGAGGAAGGGGGAACGGTACTCGTCCACCAGTGGATCGTCGTAGCCGATCCGCAGGTAGAGGTGCGGCGTCGCGTTCCATTGCCCGGTCAACCTGAGATGCGGATCGAGATCGCGCTCGCGCGCGAAGTCGAAGGCCTCGAATGAGATCTGGAAGAGCTGGCGGCGGAAGCCGTAGTCGATCTGCACGCCAGCGCTGTTCTCGATGATCCCCGCCCAGAGCGAGCCGCGCCGCGCCGCGAACGGAAACCCGAAGAGAGCCGACCAGTTGTTGCGCCGTTCCTCCCGCTTCAAGGTGTCGGTGACGGTGACCTCGGTCGATCCGTCCGGCCGCGTCACCGTCTCGGTCACCGAGTTCTCGCTCACCCGGCCGCGCGGATCGGAGACCAGCTCGAAACGATAGTAGCGCGGGCTGTCGTCACCGTGCGGCGCGATGTCCAGGCGAAAGGCCGAGCGCGAGTCGTCGATCGCGGAGAGATAGGCTCCCTCCAGTCCCACCCCGACCTTCAGCTCCCGAACCCGCCCCAGCGTGTCCGTGAGCGTCGCCACGCCCTTCTCCACGCTTCCCAGGGCGCCGATCAGCTCCCGATGCGCCTCGTCGCTGTTCACCAGCTTGCCGATCGTCCCCTCTCCGCGGGCGATCTTGTCGGTGATCAGATTCAGGTTGTCGACCGAATGCTGCACGCGCTCCGAGACCTCCTTCAAGTTCGCCATCGAGTCCTTGAGGTTGCCGCGATTCTCGGTCACCACCTGGTCGACCTGGCCGAGCACTCGTTCGATGCGCTCCGTGAGCTTCGGCAGCTCGTCGGCGAGCGTGGAGCTGAAGCGCTCGAAGTTGCGCACCGTGCCGCCGAGCGACGCGCGATTCTCCGCGATCAGCGCCCGGAGCTCGTCCGAGGTCGCCCGCACGCTGGCGATCAGCTCACCCAACGGGCCGGAGGGGCCCGCTTCGCCGGTCATGCCCCCGAAAAAGCTCTGCACCGACGAGCCGATCTCGTCGATCTTCTCCATCGCCTGGTCGAAGGAGACGGGAGTCCGTCCCGGCAGGACGGCGCCCGGCGCGAGCGGAGGCGCGCCTTCCGGGCCCGGCACCAGCTCCACGAACTTGTCGCCCAGGAGCCCCTGGTTGGCGATCGCCGCCAGGCTCCCTTCGGTCAGGCCGAGCGGCTGGTCGAGCAGCAGCGTGACGCGCGCCTTCCTGCCCTCCAGCCGGATCCCGTCGACCCGTCCGACGCGAACACCGGCCAACCGTACCGCCGCGCGGTCGTCGAGCCCCACCACCGACTCGAAGAGCGCGTCGATACGGGTTCCCGAGGAGCCCCAGAATCGCCAGTCCTCGACCCGCAGGATGAGATAGCCGAGGACCACGAGACAGGCCGTCATGAAGATCCCCAGCTTCACCGCTTGCGACATGTTCCGTTCTCCTCCGCGGCCCGGCTCGTGCCCGGACCGCCGCTCGGTTCCCTAGTCCGCCAACGGGCCGCTCGACCGGCCTTGAATGAACTGCTGCACGCGTGCATCCGGCGAGGCGCGGAACGCGTCCGGCGGCGCGTCGGCGATGATCTTCCCCTGGTCGAGCATGGCCAGGCGATCGGCGATACGGAAGGCGCTTCCCAGATCGTGACTGATGACGACGGCCGTCGAGCCCAGACGCTCGGAGAGCTCCAGGATGAGCTCGTCGATGACCGCCTTCATGACTGGATCGAGACCGGTGGTCGGCTCGTCGAAGAGCAGGATGCGGGGCTCGAGCGCGATCGCTCGCGCGAAGCCGACGCGCCGCCGCATGCCGCCCGAGAGCTCGGAGGGCATCTTGCGCTCCGCCCCTTCGAGGTGCACCCACTCCAGGCACTCGGCGACCCGCGCCGCGATCTCGCCGGGCGCGCGCTTGGCGCGCTTCAACGGAAACGCGATGTTCTCCCAGACGGTCATCGAATCGAAGAGCGCCCCTTCCTGGAAGGCCATGCCGAACCGGCGCCGAAAGGTCGTGATCTCGCGCTCGCCGAGCGTCGCGAGATCGATACCGTCCACCCGCACGCGGCCCGCGTCGGGGCGCAGGAGGCCGATCACGTGCTTGAGCAGGACGCTCTTTCCGGTCCCCGAGCCCCCGAGCACCACCACCGTCTCCCCTTCCCGCACGCCGAAGTCCAGCCGGTCGAGCACGACCTTGCCGGCGAACGACTTGCTCACCCCCTCGAGCTCGATCAGGAGACGCGCCTCGGCCATGGTCAGAAGAGGATCTTGGTGAGGAAGAAGTCGACGATGAGGATGGCGATCGAGGCCAGGACCACCGAGCGCGTCGTCGCCCGCCCGACCCCCTCGGCGCCGCCGCGTGTGTAATAACCCTTCTGGCACCCCACGACGGCGATGATGAGCCCGAAGACCGCGGCCTTGATGAGTCCGGAGGAGAGATCCTCCATGTCCATGTACTGAAAGGTGTTGTCGACGTAGGTGACGGGGTTCGCGCCGAAGTAGACCACGGAGATGAGATAGCCCCCGACGATGCCGATGGCGTCCGCCGCCACGATCAAGAGCGGCAGCGTGACCACGGTCGCCCAGACTCTCGGCACGATCAGGTAGTGCACCGGGTCGGTCGCGAGCACCTCGAGCGCGTCGATCTGCTCGGTCACCCGCATGGTTCCCAGCTCGGCTCCCATCGCCGAGCCGCAGCGCCCGGCGATGAGCAACGACGAGATCACCGGCGCGAGCTCCCGCACCATCGAGAGCGCGACCAGGGAGCCGACGAAACCTTCGGCGTTGAACCGTTTGAGAGTCGAGAAGGTCTGCAGCGCCATCACCATGCCCGTGAAGAGCGCGGTGAGCGAGACCACGGAGAGCGAGTCGACTCCCACGCGTACCATCTGCCGCACCAGCTCGCGCGGATCGTAGGGGGGACGCGGGGTCCAGAGCACGACGCGCCAGAGGATCTGGAAGAATCGCCCGATCTCCACCAGGAAATCTTCGACCGCCCCCGCGACGCCGTTCACGACGCCACCCTCCGCGCTTCGGTCACCGCGGCGAGCTCACGCCGGGGCAGCCGCAGACCGAACAGGCAGAGCATCTGGTACGGGATGCTCGGCACCCGCGCCGCGAGCTCGAGGGCGGTGATCCGCTCGCCCCCCTGACGGCCGAGAAGCGTCACCCGCTCGCCGACCTCGCCGCCGCTCTCGGTCAGGTCGACGAGGAGCATGTCCATCGAGACCGCGCCGGCGAGCGGCACACGCCGCCCGCGCACCAGGACCTCGGCGCGATTGCCGAGACGCCAAGAGTAACCGTCGGCGTAGCCCACCGGCACCACGCCCACTCGGCTCGGGCGGTCCGCGATCCAGCGCCCGCCGTATCCGGCGCGCGTGCCGGGCGCGACGTCTCGTACCTGCACCAGCTCCGCCTCGACCGACAGCACCGGATCGAGCTCGATCGCCGCGCGCCCGGCCGGATCGTAGCCGTAGAGCGCCAGCCCGAGGCGCACGAGGTCGAAGCGAGTCGCCGGCAAGTGCAGCGCTCCAGCGCTGTTGGCGAGGTGCATGGCGACCCCGTTCCGAGCCGCCTGCGGCCAGGCATCGCGCAACGCCAGGAACCGTTCGCGCTGGCGAGCGTTCGTGGGTGCCTCCGGCGTCTCCGCCTCGGCGAGGTGCGAGAGCAGGCCGGCGAGACGGAGGTGCGTCTGGCGCGCCAGCAGTGCCCGCGCCTCCTCCGCCTCCTCGAGCGCGAGGCCGAGGCGTGTCATGCCGGTGTCGAACTTGAGGTGCACGTCGCTCCGCCAACCGGTCGAGGCCGCGAAGTCGGCGAGCGCATGGAGCTGCTCGAGCGAGCCCACCGCGGGCGTCAGATGGTGCGCCGCCAGCGCCTCGAAGGCTTCCGCGGGAACGGGACTGAGGACGAGGACCGGCGCGACGATGCCGGCCGCGCGGAGCTCGATTCCCTCCTCCGCCAGCGCCACCGCGAAGCCGCCGACTCCCTCGCGTTCGAGAACGCGCGCGACGCCCACGGCGCCGTGCCCGTAAGCGTCGGCCTTGACGACCGCCAGGATGCGCGCGGGCGACACGCGCTCGGCGAGCCGGCGGTAGTTGCGCGCGAGAGCGGCGAGATCGATCTCCACCCAGGCGCGCCGCAGCGGCGACGCGCCCGTGGCCGTTTCAGCCACCAGCACCCTCCGCGTACGTGGGGTCGTAGTTGAGGAAGCGGGTCGTCTCGCCCACGAAGACGAGTTGGATCGTGCCGGTCTCGCCGTTGCGCTGCTTGGCGATGATGAGCTCCGCCAGACCTTTGTTGGTGGGGTCTTCCTTGTTGTAGATCTCGTCGCGATAGACGAAGGCGACGAGGTCCGCGTCCTGCTCGATGGCGCCCGATTCCCGCAGATCGGCAAGCTGCGGCCGGTGATCGGCGCCGCGGCGCTCGGGTTGGCGCGACAGCTGCGACAGCAACATGATCGGGATCTCGAGCTCCTTCGCGAGCTGCTTGCAGGCGCGCGTGATGGCCGAGATCTCGAGGTTCCGGTTCTCGTACTTTCCCCCGGCTTGCATGAGCTGCAGGTAGTCGATGATCAGCAGATCCAGCTGCTTCTCGGCCTTGAGACGCCGGGCCTTGGACGCCACTTCGAGCAGCGTTGGCGATGCAGAATCGTCGATGAAGAGCGGCGACTTGCCGATCCGGGACATGGTCTGGATCGTCTTGGTCCACTGCTGCTGCGAGAGGTGCCCGGCGCGCAGCCGCGAGAAGTGAATGTCCGCTTCCGCGCAGAGGATGCGGAGCGCGAGCTCCTGCTGCCCCATCTCCAACGAGAAGATCCCCACCGTCTTCTTCTCGCGAATGGCGACGTGTGCCGCGACGTTGAGCGCCAGGCTCGTCTTCCCCATGCCTGGACGTCCGGCGACGATCACGAGAGCGCCACGGCCGAGACCATGCGTCATCCGGTCGAGATCGATGAAGCCCGTCGGCAGGCCGATGAGGGCCGAGCCCGGGTGCTCCTCCAACATCTCCAGCGTCTCTTCCACGATCTTGGAGAGCGGAACGAAACCTCGGTGGATCGCCTCCTCGCCGAGCGCCATCACCGCCTGCTCGGCGCGGTCGAGGGCACGCTGCGCGTCGGTACCGCCGTCGAGGCAGTCGCGCGTGATGTCGCGGCAGACGTCGATCAGGCGTCTCCGGACCGACCGCTCCTTGACGATCTCGACGTAGTGCTCGAACCGGCCGAGGTCGGGCAGGTCGACGTCGAGCCCGGCGAGATAGGCGAGACCGCCCGAGCTCTCGAGCTCCGCCCGTTGCTCGAGCTTCGCCTGCAGCGTGCGCAGATCGATCGCCACCTGTTCCTCCTGCAGCTCGAGCATGGCGGCGTAGATGCGCTGGTGGCGATCGGCGAAGAAGTCCTCGGGGCGCAACCGCCCGGCGACCGCCGGCAGCAGGCGGGGATCGAGCAGCGCCGCCGCCAGCACGGCGCGCTCGGATTCCTCGCTCTGGGGCATGGTCTTCGGCGGCTGCAGGATCTCGAGCATCGCGGCCGGACTATCCTATATGGCGAGAGGATCCCGCCGCGATGCCCGAGTCACCACCCCCCGGAGAAGGCCCGGTCTATGGGCAGGTGGCGAAAGCGTTGCTGTCGTTCACCGCTGGCGAGGCGTTCCCCAGCGGGTTCGTGTACTGCTTCGGAGCCGCGGCGCTCCCGGTGTCCCGCACGGTGACCACGTAACCGACGTCGGTCGCGGCGGCGAAGTAGACCCAGTAGCGGTTGTTGAGCGAGCAGCCGTTGATGATCTTGATCAGGAACTCCCAGTTGTTGGGGTCCTGGAAGTAGAAGATCTGCGAGTCGGAGGTTCCTGCCGCGGCCCGCAAGGCGTCTCGCGTGACGTGTGAGTAGTCGGTCCACTGCACCTTGACCTCGAAGCGGCCGTTGAGGAGGCAGGCCGTCGTCGCGTCCGCGACGCAAGCCGAGCTCCCGGTGAGAGTGCCTCCCTGCAGGAAGACCGCCGAGTCGAGGACGCCGTCCGAGATGTCGGCGATCGCGAGCCGCATCGTGTTCTGAACTCCCGGGTTCACCGGCGCGGTGAACGTGAGCACGTGCGTCAGGCCGTCCATCTGGGTGTTCAAGCCGCCTGCCGTGTTGTCGATGAAGAGCCCGCAGTGCGAGGGCGGATAGAGCGGCATCTCCGGGTTGCCGCAGTTCACGTTGTTGATCGCCACGGGCGTGTTGGTCCCGGCGAGGAGGGCGTAGTTCGTGCCGCCCACGAAGAAGGCGAAGATGTCGTTGAACTCCGACCCCACGTACTCGTTGTACTCTTCGGAGGCGAAGACGTAGCTGAATCGGATCTGGTTGCCGGTCGGCGTGAAGTTGATCGTCAGCACCGAAGCGTCGAAGGAGTCGCTGCCGGGCAAGAGGCTCTCGAGTTGGGCATCGCCGGGAGCCTGGTTGTCCTCGCCGGCGCCCGGGTCGTCGTTCGGTCCCGGGACGTATTCCACGCCTCCGCTGGTCAGCAGGACGCCCGATTCGAAGCCGATGATGCCGGTCCCCCCCGAGAAGATCCCCGAGGCATGCGGCACGCCGGTGTAGGAGGCGCTGTTGATCGTGATTCCCGACGCCGTGGCGAGCAAAGCGTTGGCCATGGAGAGCGCGGTGACCGGACCGCCCATCGGGGTCACCGAGATCGCGCTCCAGCCGGCGGTGCTGACGAGGGCGAGAGAGGCGAGAGACAGGACGCGGACGACGAAGGCGATCCTCATGGCGACTTTCTCCGATACGGGTCGGACTGCGTCTGAGACGCCACGGCGAGTCCCCGCCCGCGCTTGGGTGGGGCTCCCGAAGTTCCCGCCTTCGGCCTCGGACCCTGGGTCCGAGACGGGTGCTGCCGCGATGGAATCTGAGGCGCGACTATAGATCAGAAGCCCGGCGCGATTTCAAGAGGAACCAGGGAGTCCCGGTCGGATGGGGCGCCCGCTCCTCGAGCTCAGGAGGCGCATCGGTGGACCGCCTCCCGACCGCCACCGGACCCGGGAATCGCGCGATTTGGTGCCGGAGGCAGGGCTCGAACCTGCACGCCCTTTCGGGCCGGGGATTTTAAGTCCCCTGCGTCTACCATTCCGCCACTCCGGCTGCGAGCATCTTACTTTCGACGGCACGCAAAGCTGGCAGCGTGTTTGCGGATTGCCGGGCCCTCCCTCCGTTCTCGCCAGGCCCCCACCCGCGCCGCGAGACTTCATCGTTCTCCCACCCTCGGCCGTCAGGTGAAGGCTCCGTCGCGCTCGGGCTCGCAACGCTTTGCGAGGCGCCTCGCGTCTCCTCCGCCTTCCCCCGCCGGCCTCTCCTCCGCAGGGTAGCCATGGTCTTGCTCTCCCACGACAATCCCGCTCCGTGCCGTCCCGGGCGCAGCGAGGGACCTCCACGGTCGTGGAGCAACATCCCCGACGGTCCGAGACCGAGATCCCTCGCTCCGCTCGGGATGACAACAGGACCCGGATGTCGAGAGCAGGACAGGTGGGGGCAGCGTCCGGGCGGAGCTCCCCGCAGAGGGGCCTCTGAGGCCGAGCAGTCGAAGACTCCGGCAGGCGAACGCGGTCCGGCGAGGCCGAAGCGGAGGCGGGCGCCCTCCGTTGGCTTTCGCCCAGCGCCCGCCGGTCCCGGCGCGGGGAGATCGGACCGGACGCGAGGGGAACCTCGGCTACCGAACAACCGACGCCCTGGACCCAGATCAGGGCTAAACGGCGTGAATCAGAGGGGATTCTTGGAGGCGACGGCCGGAATCGAACCGGCGAATGAGGGTTTTGCAGACCCTTGCCTTACCACTTGGCTACGTCGCCTGAAGGACAAAGGCCGCTGAATCAGCGGCCTTTGGAGTGTATCAAACGATGGAGCGGGAAACGGGACTTGAACCCGCGACCCCAACCTTGGCAAGGTTGTGCTCTACCACTGAGCTATTCCCGC
>CAYZBH010000003.1:0-108741 GCA_964476605.1 uncultured Thermoanaerobaculia bacterium
AGTTCGCGCTGGTCGAGAACTTCTGGGAGACCGGCTACGGCATGCCGTCGTTCACGCTGCTCGGCTCGCAGGTGATCCGGCTCCCCTTCATCCTCGCCTC
Source organism: uncultured Thermoanaerobaculia bacterium (assembly GCA_964476605.1). GTDB lineage: Bacteria > Acidobacteriota > Thermoanaerobaculia > Multivoradales > JAGPDF01 > JAGPDF01. The sequence continues at coordinate 101 of CAYZBH010000003.1, forward strand.
CTCCTATCCGCACGAGATCCTCCACAACTGGTGGGGGAACTCGGTCTTCGTCGACTACGCGAGCGGCAACTGGTGCGAAGGGCTGACGGCCTATCTCGCCGACCACCTGATCCAGGAGCAGCGCGGCCAGGGGGAGGCCTACCGGCGCGACACGCTGCAGAAGTACCGGAGCTACGTGCGCGACGGACGCGATTTCCCGCTCGTCGAGTTCCGTGCCCGGCACAGCGCGGCGACCGAGGCGGTCGGCTACGGCAAGTCGCTCATGGGCTTCCACATGCTGCGGCGCGCGATCGGCGACGACGCCTTCCGCTCCTGGATGACCCGTTTCTACCGCGAGGAGAAGGGGAAGCAAGCCTCCTTCGCCGACATCCGGCGCACCCTGGAGGCGGTCGCGCAGCGCGATCTCTCCCGCTTCTTCCACGACTGGACCGAGCGCTCGGGCGCCGCCGAGCTCGCCGTCTCGGTGGACACGGTCGCTCCGCTGGCTCCGAGACCGGACGGCTTCGAGATCCGCGGCACGCTCCGGCAGACGCAGGCGGGAGAACCGTTCCAGCTCGACGTGCCGATCGCCGTCACGACGACGGGAGCGACGGTCGAAGCGACCGTGACGAGCGCGAGCGCCGCGACCCCCTTCACGATCCGCACCGCGGAGCGTCCGCTCGCCCTCCAGGTCGATCCCTCGTTCGACCTCTTCCGGCGGCTCGATCCGCGCGAGATCCCACCGTCGATCGGCCAGATCTTCGGCGAGCCGAAGGTGCTCGCGGTGCTCGCGGCAAACGCCTCACCGGAGGAGAGTGCCGCCTACCGCGCGCTGGTCGACTCCTGGCGGAGCGACGCGCACGCGATCGAGATCGTCACGGACGCGGACGTGCAAGAGCTCCCCGCCGATCGCGCCGTTTGGCTCCTGGGTCGCGGGAACCGCTTCGTGCCGCGTCTCCTCGCGACGCGCGCCGGGATCGTGGTCAGCTCCGACGCGATCACCCTCGAGGGGGAGGGCGTCCCTTTCGCCGGGCATAGCGCGGTGGTGACGGTCCGCCATCCGCTGAGTTCGGAGCGCGCCATCGGCTGGATCGCCGCCGATCCCTTGACGGCGCTCCCGGGCCTCGGGCGCAAGCTCCCCCACTACGGCAAGTACAGCTACCTGGGCTTCGAGGGGAGCGAGCCGACGAACGTGGTCAAGGGGCAGTGGAGCGCCTCCGACTCGCCGCTCCGCCTCGACCTGCGCCCCGCGGCCGAGCGAGCGGCCGCGCTGCCGCCGCTCGCGCTGCCGGCGCGGCGGGCGCTCGCGGAGCTCCCTCCGGTCTTCTCCGAAGCCAAGCTCGCCGAGCACGTCGCCTGGCTCGCGGCTCCCGAACGGGAGGGGCGCGGCGTCGGCACCGCCGGCCTCGACGCCGCCGCGGAGTACGTCGCGGCCCAGTTCCAGGCGATCGGCCTTCAGCCCGGCGGCGACGGTGGCCGCTGGTTCCAGCCCTTCACGACCGACCGGAGCCCCGAGGGCAAGCCGGCGACGCTCCGCAACGTGATCGGCATCCTCCCCGGCACGAAACCGGAGCTCGCGGGCGAGACGGCGATCGTCTCGGCGCACTACGACCACCTGGGGTTCGGTTTCCCCGACGTGCACGCCGAGTTTCGCGGCCAGCTCCACCCGGGCGCCGACGACAACGCGAGCGGTGTCGCGGTGATGCTCGAGCTGGCGCGGGCCGCCGCCGGCAGCACCAAGCCGTCGCGCACGCTGGTCTTCATCGCCTTCGCGGGCGAAGAGGAGGGGCTTCTCGGATCGCGCTACTACGTGGCGCACCCGCGCTTTCCGCTCGAGAAGACGCTCGGCGTCGTCAACCTCGACACGGTCGGCCGCCTCGGCAGCCAGAAGGTCACGCTCTTGGGGACCGGCACGGCCACCGAGTGGCAGCACATCTTCCGCGGCGCGAGCTTCGTCACCGGGGTCGAGAGCCGTTCGATCCCGGACCAGGCCGAGGCCTCCGATCAGCTCGCCTTCATCGAGCAGGGGGTCCCGGGAATCCAGGTCTTCACGCAGGCGCATGCCGACTACCATCGCCCCGGCGACACCGTCGACAAGGTGGACGCGGCGGGGCTCGTGAAGGTCGCGACGCTCGTCCAGGAGTGCGTGAGCTACCTGGCCGAGCGCCCCGAGCCGCTCACCGTGACGATCGCTCCACCTCCTGGCTCTTCCGGAGCTCCGGGTGGGTCGGGCGCTCCTTCGAGTGCTCCCGCCGCACCGCAGCCGGGGGGGCGCCGGGTCACCGTCGGCACCGTGCCCGACTTCGCCTTCGCGGGCCCGGGGGTCAAGGTCGACTCGCTCGTGCCGGGATCTCCCGCCGAAAAGGCCGGGCTTCGCGCCGGTGACGTGCTCCTCGCGATCGCCGGCCAGGCGATCGAGAGCCTGCGCGGCTACTCGCAGCTCCTGGGAACGCTCGAGCCGGGGCAGACGGTCGCGATCGAGATCGAGCGCGACGGCGCCCGCCAAACGATCCAGGTCACCGTCGTCGCGCGCTAGGCGGCTGTCTCAAGGCTCGTGGACTTCGTCGAGGCCCGGCGCCACGACGCGCAAGCCGTGCAGCCGCGCGGCGGCGGCGAGTCGTTCGTCGTAGCAGAGAAAAGCACCCGGCGAGGGGCGAAAGTCGAGCGCCGTCGCGAGGTGCACGGCATCCAGCGAACGAAGTGCGGCGGGGCCCAGGCTCGACGCCTGATCCAGAATGCCGTCGCTCGGGGCCCTCAGGTGAATGCCCAGGAAGAAGGAGCGAGCCTCGTCGAGCACTCCCTGCTCCGCCCCGGCTCGCCTCAAGGCGCGCAGCACCTCGACGCGAACGAGCGCGCTGGAAGTGACGCGCGGCCGTGCCCCGAGGAAACGCCTGAGCGCGAGGCTCTCGGGCTCCTCGAGGAAGAGCTTCCCCAAGGCCGAAGCGTCGGCGTAGCACCACGATCCGGTCAGAACGTCTCCTCGTCACGCATCTCGAGCAGAATCTGAGTCAGCGTCTTTTCCCCGGGAAGCGGCGGGAGCGGCGGATGCTTCGCCAGGTACTCGCCGAGATCGTGTTTCGCCGCGATGACCCGGCCATCGGCGATCATCGCCTCGAGGGAGTTCGGGCTCTCCTCGGGCAGCGGCACCAGGAGCGCTACCGGCTTACCGCGCTCGGTGACCTCCATCCGCTCCCCCTCCTTGACCCGGTCGAGGTAGACGGAGAGGTTCTGCCGGAGCTCTCTAACCCCGACGCGCGTAGTCGACGGCTCCTTAACGCTACCCATGACGCACAGGGTAGCACAACGACTCCCGCGGGTTTCAGCGCGGAATCAGGTAGGCCACTGCGAAGCCGATCTGGGCCGCCATCATCATCAGGTACATGTGGCGCCAGCTCGGGTGGTTCTCCGTCCGGGTGAGCTCCTCCGGATCGCGCACCAGCAGGTAGACGGTGTAGATCCCCCAGAGGGTCAGGAGCAGGCCGAGCGCCGAAAGCGCCCAGCGGTTGCCGGTCAGGATCGCGTGGGAGGCGTTCTGCGGATCGGGCAGGAAGGCGAAGAGGGGCATGAGCAGCCAGGGGAAGACGAAGAAGGGGGCGATGATCCAAGCGGCCTTCTTCGGTCCGTGGAGGATCGGCAGGGTCTTGCAGCCCCCCGCCTGATCCCCTTCGATGTCGGCGAAGTCCTTGGTCGAAGCGGCGCCCACCAGGAAGAGCATGAAGATCGAGCCGATCGCCCAAGGCTCCCAGTGGCCGACGCGCGCCACCATCGCCCAGCCAGCCACCTTGAGCAGGCAGCCGCGCGGCACGGCGATGGTCCAATTGGCGAGCATGCCGCGCGCCTTGGTCCGCCCCCACGACGGCACCGAGTAGATGAGCGTGAAGACCAGCCCCGAGAGGTAGAGGAAGAAGGTCTCGTGCGAACCGATTGGCGCGCTGATCTTGTCCCCCCAGGTGACGTGCGGGTAGACCACCACCGCCCAGGTCGGCACGATCGCGAGCACGTAGAAGATCCCCGTGAAGGTCCACCCTTCACGCAGCGAGAGCGCCCCGGTCACCAGCGGACGGTTCGGCTTGTTGACGCGGTCGATGTCGAGGTCGGTGATCTGGTTGATGGCGTTCGACGCGGCGTTGAGGAAGGCGGCGCAGAGCGAACCGAGCGCCACGGTGAGCACCACCGAGAGCGTCAAGGTGCGCGTGGGGTCTGGGTTGTGCACGGAGCCCCACGCGCAGACCGAGCCCGAGATGATCCCGAGCAGCGGCGGCAGCAGGGTGAACGGGCGCGAGAGTTGCGCGTAGAGCTCGAGCTTCTTCATGCGCACCCGGGAAGCCTACCGAATCTCGAGCCGTTCAGGCGGAGGGTGGAGATGCCGGGCGCGCCCGGACCTCGCCCAACAGGCGACGAAGCTGAACGCTCGTAAAGGGCTTCTGGAGCACGGCGTCCGCTCCCAACTCGGCGGCGCTGCCCGCTTCGGCGAGCAGATCCGAATAGCCCGACATGAGAATGATGGCGAGGGCCGGCCGTTCGGCGCGGAGACGCTTCGCGAGCTCCCGACCATCGAGGCCCGGCATCACGATGTCGGAAAGCAGTATGTCGATTGCTCCGGCATGACCCGCGGCGACCGCCAGGGCCTCGTCCGCGGACGCGGCGCTCAACACTCCATATCCCAGACCTTCCAGCATGCGACGCAACATCTTCCGAAGGGGCGCCATGTCCTCGACCACGAGCACCGTGCCCGGAACCTCGGGAGCCTCGCCCGCGGGGACCTGCACTTCGCCGCTCTCCTCGCGTCGAGCCCGCGGCAGGCGCAGGACGAATCTCGAGCCCGCCTCGAGGGCACTCTGAACCCGGATGTCCCCTCCCAGCTGCTGAACGATCCCGTAGACGGTCGCCAGGCCGAGGCCGGTGCCCCCTTGTTCCCCCTTCGTCGTGAAGAACGGCTCGAAAGCGCGCGCCGCGACTTCCGCCGCCATGCCGACGCCCGTGTCCTGTACGTCGATCCGCAGGTATTCCCCGGGCGCGAGTTTCTCCCGAATGGCGTCCGCTCCCGAGAGGACTTCGTTGCGCGCCATGATCTCCAGGCGCCCGCCTTTCGGCATCGCGTCTCGCGCGTTGACGGAGAGGTTGATCAGCACCTGCACGAGCTGCGCCGGATCCGCACGCACGCGCCAGAGATCGGGAGCGCGGACGAGCGCGAAGTCGATGCTCTCGGGCATCACTCTCCGCAGGAGCTTCTGCGTCTGCAGCAGAACCTCCCCCGGCTCGACGACGCGCATGTCGAGCACCTGGCGGCGGCTGAACGCGAGGAGCTGCCGCGTGAGGTCCGAGGCGCGTCCCACCGCCCCGCGAACCTCCTCGATCTGCTGACGCTCTTCGCTCCCGTCCGGGAACCGTGGCGCGAGCAGGTCCGAATAGCCCAGGACGATGCTCAGGAGATTGTTGAAGTCGTGCGCCACTCCGCCCGCCAACCGACCGAGAGCGTCCATCTTCTGCGCCTGCAGGAGCTGATCCCTGGTCTCCGCGAGCGCCCGCTCGGACGCGCGCTGATCGGTGACGTCCAACACCACGCCCAACAGCGTGAGAGGCTCGACTTCGTCGGGCGCCTGAGGCTCGCAGACGCCGCGGGCGATGCGCTCGGCGCCGTCTGCGCGGGTGAAACGAAACTCGAGGTCGAAGGGCTCGCGCTCCGTCGCCGCGCGCTCGATGGCGAGCTCCAGGCGAGGTCGATCTTCGGCGCGGACCCGATCGAGCAATCCAGCGAGGCTGGGGCGCGCCGCGTCCTCCGCCAGACCGAGAATGGCGAGGGTCTCCTCGGAGCACCAGAGGTCGCGCCGCCTGAGGTCCAGCTCCCAGACGCCCAGCTGAGCGAGCTCGCGCGCCAGCCGGAATCGCTCGCGATACCGGCGCTGCTCGGTGATGTCCTCGCCGACGCCGATCAGGTGGGAGACCGCTCCGTCGGCGTCCATCAGGGGGTGGATGTGCAAGAGCCAATGGTAGAGCTCGCCGCTCTTCCGCCGGTTGACCATCTCGCCGCGCCACGCGCGCCCCGCGAGAACCTTCGACCAGAGATCGCCATAGACGACTTTGGATGTGTGGCCCGAAGAAAGGATTCGCGGAGTCTCGCCGACCGCTTCGCGGGCGGCCCACCCGGTGATCTCGGAAAAGCGCTGATTGACGTACTCGATGCGTCCCGAGCGATCGGTGATGACATTCGCGGCCGGGCTCTCGTCGAGCGCGCGAGAGAGCAGGCGCAGCCACTCTTCCGACCGGCGCCGCTCCGAGATGTCGCGCACGAAGCCCAACAAGCGACCGTCGGCGAGCACCTGGACGCCGAGCTCGACCGGCACCACGCGTCCATCGCGGTGCACCAGCGTGCGCTCGCGACGCAGTGGACGCTCGCCGCTCGCGTCGTCGACCCGCACCGGCCGCGCCTTCAACTCGTCCGGCTGCAAGAGGCGCTGGGCCGAACGCCCGACCAGCTCCTCACGCGAATAGCCGACCAGACGGCAAGCCGCTGGATTGGCGTCCTGGAGAATCAGCCTGGAATCGGTCACGAAGATCCCGTCTCCGGCTTGCTCGAAGAACTCGCGGAACTGCTCCGCAGCGCCACGGCGGCGACGCTCGCGTTCCCGGCTCGAACGCGTCCAGAGCAGGAGCGACGTGGACCAGACTGCGATCATCAGAGGGAAGTACGCTCGCGCCAGCTGGACACGCAGCTGTCGAATGGCCGACACGAGCGCCTCTGGATCGAGCTCCACCCGCACCTGCCAGGTGGACTTGCCGACGCGCTTCGACACGGACCATTCTTCGGCGCCCCGGGGCTCGCGCCCGATCCTCTCGCTGTGCTCCGCCTCGCTTTGCCCCGCTACGACCGGGCTCCGAACACCGGTTTCGGAGCCGTCGCGTCTCCCCACGACCACGACGCCTTCGAAGCCCGGTTCCCTCGCGAAGAGCAGCACCTTCCCGAGGAGACGCTCCCTGCTCCCCACCCCGACGATCGGAACGAGTCGACTCTCGACGTCGCTGACCAGGACGAGCGTTCCTCGTCGTTCGCCAGTACTCTCTTCCAGCACCGGGGCCGCGACCACGACGGCGCGTCGTTCTTCCGCGCTCGCGCTCGCTCCCGCGAGCAACGCGGGAGCCAGGACGCGCGACGCTCGCTCCACGAGCTGACCCGGCAAGCCGAGCGGCGGGACCTCGCCCGTTCGATCCGCCACGAGAGGGGGCTCCTGCTCGGCTCCGAGCAACCATGCCTGGCGGTATCCGTAGGGCTGGCACCGGCCCGCGAGCTCGGCGAGCACCCTGGCGCGGGCCCGTGAGGTGAGATCCGTCACCCCTGTCTCCGCGGGCCAGGCTCGCGCGACGGCCCCGGACGCGGCCTCGGCGTTCGAAAGTCGCTCGCTGCGCCAGAGCTCCAGGACATTCGCCTTCTCCGCCGCGACCGCCTCCAGGACCGCCAAGGCATCGCGCCGAAAATGCGCTTGGCGCGACCGATAGTCGAACCAGGCGCCGACGATCACGAGAGTGGAGAGAAGCACCAGGACGCCGAGAAGCAGGACTCTCGCCCGGCTCCCTCGCAGCCTGGTGACGAATTCCTTCATCGATGCTCCCATCAGGGTGGCCTCGAAATCCCCGACGCGCGGCGCCGATGGTAGCACTCCACGGCCCCGAGCAGCGAAATGTCAGTAGAGGAGAAGCGAGCTCCCGGCCGCCGCGAGGAGCGCGCCGGCGAGTGAGTCGAGGAAGTTGACCGCGTCGTTGTCCAGCAACCCACGCTTCTCGAGCGTCGCGCCGATCAGGCTCTCGAGCGTCGTCGCGACCAGGGCGGCTCCGACCACCAGCGCCACGCCACGACCGGGATAGAGACCGAGCCGCCAACCCAACGCACCGAGCACGAGCGCCGCGGCGAGGCCCGCCGCGGTCCCTTCGAGCGACACGGCGCCGTCGGTGCCGCGCGGGACCGCGCGCAAGGTCGTGATCAGGAAGGTTCGTCTTCCATACGCCTTCCCGATCTCCGAGGAGACCGTGTCCATCGCCGCGGTTGCGAACGCTCCGGCGAGAGCGAGCAGGAAGAGCGCGGGACGGGCGCTCGTCGCGGCGAAGACCGCCGCCAGCGCCGGCACCGTGGTCTTCGAGAGCGCGTTTCCCGGTCCTCGCCGCCCCCCCTTCTCCTGCGCGATGCCCGCCGCGAGCTTGCGTCGATAGCCTGCGCGCGTGGCCGCCGTGCCCACGAGAAAGAAAGCGAAGAGAAGCGCGAAGGCGCGCCACCCCGCGAAGGCCCAGATCGTCGTGCCGAGCAGCGTGCCCACCGCGGCGCCCGCGAGGCCGACCCCCCCGGCCGCGAAGGCGAGCCCCGCCAGAACCAGGTTGACGGAGAAGCCGTGGAACGCTCCCGCCGCGAAGAGCGGCGTCGCCACGACCTCCCAGCGCCCCTCCGTGCCCAGCAGACAGAAGAGGAGCACCGAGCTCACGAGCGGCACGCCGAAGTTGTCGTCGAGCCCCTGCGGCAGCGACTCGAGCGCCGCCGCGAAGAGGGCGACCGCGAGCGCCGCCGCGAGCGCGAACGAGGTCGCGTAGCGCCCGGGCGCCGTCCACTGGAGGAGCGCGAACGCGGCGGCACCACCGGCGAGCACGAAGGCGAGCGTCCCCGCCCAGCTCTTCCGCGGGTTCCAGGGGAGCGGGTTGGAGCGGCCGAGGAGCGGGCCCACGATTCCCGCCATGCCGTCGCCGAACGCGAGGATCCCCCAGATCGCCGTCGCGACCTCGAGCGAGCGGGCGTAGAGCAGGAGGAGGAGCAACACGGTGACCGGATAGAGCACGATCCCGAGCGCGAAGCCGTCGCGCGACTCCGCGGCGCGCCACAGCCGCTTGCCGCCGTAGCGGGGGAGCAGAAAGGCGTTGTGGAGGATCGCGAGGCCGGCGCCCGCGAGCGAGAGGCCGAGCCCGAGCGGCCGCACCGCGAAGGCGACGGCGCCGATCGCGACGTGCAGCGCCTTGCGAGCGAGCTCGCCGGAGCTCAGCGCGGCCATTCGGCGCGCTCCCGAAGCCAGGCGAAGGTCGCCGCGAGCCCCTCGCGCAGGCCGCGCGGTCGGTAGGCGAGCTCCCGCGCCGCACGGCTCGAGTCGTAGGCCCAGTCGTGGCGGTAGATCTCGACCAGGTCGGGGGTCAGGCGAGGGGTCCCGCCGGTCAGACGGGCCCCGAGCTTCATCGCCGCTCCGGCCGTCTTCGCCAGCATGTCCGGCATGCGCCATGACGGGACGCGGAGACCCCCGACCTCGGCCACCAAGCGGTAGAACTCCGCCGAGGCGACGTTCTCCCCGCCCAGGACGTAACGCGCGCCCAGGGGGGCGCGCTCGAGCGCGGCCACCAGCCCCGAGGCGACGTCGTCGACGTGCGCGTAGTTCCATCGCCGCTCCGGGCGCCCGAGCAGGGCGGGCAGCCGGCGGTGCGCCAGGTCGAGCAGGTGGCGGACGACCAGATTCCCCTCGGTCATCTCGCCGGGTCCGTAGATGACGCCAGGGTACGCGACGACGAGCGGCGCACCCTCGCCGATCGCGCGACGGGCCGCGGCGTCGGCGAGCGTCTTGCTGCGCTCGTAGGGGTTGATCCAGCGGCCGCTCCGTTCCGCGACGCGCGGCTCCGCGGTCTCGTCGAGCAGCCCCGCCGGGCCACGCTCGCTCGGGCCGAGCGCGATGAAGCTCGAGACGTAGACGACGCGGCCGACGCCGGCGGCTGCGGCCGCCGCCAACACGTTCTCGAGACCGCCGACGTTGACGCGTTCGAACTCGCGCTCCGGGGCGAGGATCTTCACCAGCGCCGCCGCGTGCAGCACCGCGTCGCAGCCCTCCATGGCGCGCAGGAGCGCATCGCGCTCGGTGACGTCACCAACGATCTGGAGCGACCTCTCCGGCAAACCGGCGCGGGGCGCGCCGCGCACCAGCAGCCGGAGCTCGTGGCGCTCCGCGAGGCGCTCCGCGGTCCGGCGACCGAGGAAGCCGGTCGCTCCCGTCACCAGGATCTTCACGCCGGTGTGCCTCCGCTCTCCCTCGCCACGCGCCAGATCTCGGCGAGCGCGCTCTCCAGGGATCTCCGCGGGCACCAACCGAGCGCGCGGAGCCGGCTCGCGTCGCCTCGGAGCAGCGGCACATCGACCGGCCGGAAGCGCTCGGGATCGGTTTCGAGCCGCACCGTGACGCCGCTTTCCGCGACGAGGCGGTCGAGCGCCTCCCGAATGGAGTGCGCGACGCCGCTCGCGATGTTGAGGACGGCGCCGGGACGGGGCGCCCCGACGAGCAGCAGGAGGGCGTCGATCGCGTCGTCGACGTGGACGAAGTCGCGCCGTGCGGAGAGATTGCCGACGCGCAGCACGCGCTCCGAATCCGGAGCGCTCCGCAAGCGCGCGAGCTGCTCCGCGAAGCTCGGCAGGGCAAAGGCGGGTGCCTGCCCCGGTCCGACCAGGTTGAAGGCCCGGACCACCGTCGCGCCGTCTCGCAACGCCAGCAGCTCCGCCGCCGCCTTCGTGAGCGCGTAGGGAGAGCGCGGCTGCGGGGGACGCGCCTCGCGGATCGGCTGCTCCTCCTCGGGCACCTCACCGTAGACCTCGGCGCTCGACGCGAAGAGCAGCGCCGCGCCACGGGCGCGCGAGGCCCGGAAGACGTGCTCGGCACCCGCCACGTTGATCGCGAAGTACTCCGCCGGACGGCGCCACGATTCCCCGACGTGCGCGAGCGCCGCCAGATGCACCACGCGCTCGGGAGCGAAGGCCGCGAACGCCCGCTCGACCGCGTCCGGATCGCGAATGTCGACGTTCAGCCAGGCGACCTCCGGCCCGAGGGCGAGGGCGTCGAGCGCCAACGCGCCGACCTCGGCACCCGAGGCCGCGAGACGCGTCACCAGCCGCCGGCCGAGAAACCCCGAAGCGCCGGTGACCAGGACGCGCATGCTCGCCTCGCTCTCGCCCTAGACGGCCGCCGGCTGGCGCCGTCCGATCTTCTCGCGCCAGTACTCGAGCAGGTCCGCGAGCGTCTGCGAGAAGGGGATTCGTGGCTCCCAGCCGGTATCGCCGCGGAACTTGGAGGCGTCGCCGATCAGCACCTCGACGTCCGAGGGGCGTAGGCGCGCGGGGTCGGTCTCGACGCGGACCTCGACCTTGGCGAGCGCCAGCAGCTGGTCGAGCAGCTGACGGATCGTGATCCCGTTGCCGGACGCCAGGTTGTAGACCTCGCCCGGCCGCCCCTTGGTGACCGCGAGCCAGTAAGCGCGCACCATGTCGCGCACATCGGTGAAATCGCGCACCGCGTCGAGGTTGCCGACGCGCAGCACCGGCTCCTGCAGTCCCGCTTCGATCGAGGCGACCTGCTTCGCGAAGTTGGAGGTCACGAAGACGTCGCCGCGCCGCGGCCCCGTGTGGTTGAAGCCACGGGTGCGGATCACCCGCAGGCCGTAGCTCATGAAGTACTGGTAGCCGAGATAGTCCTGCGCCACCTTCGAGACCGCGTAGGGGGAGAGGGGGCGCAGGGGGTTGGTCTCGCGAATCGGCACTTCGTCGGGGAGGACCAGTCCGTACTCCTCGCTCGAGCAGGCGATCTGCACCGCCGGATCGAGCTCGAGCGCGCGGATGCCCTCGAAGAGATGTGCCTGCCCCGCCACGTTGTCGGCGAGAGTCTGGTGCGGCGCCGCCCAGCTCGCGGGTACGAAGCTCTGCGCGGCGAGATGGAAGACGGCGTCCGGCCGCGAGGCGGCGAGCGCCTTGTGCACCGAGGTGCCGTCGGTCAGATCACACTCCAAGAGGCGGATGCGGCCTTCCAGGTGCTCGATGTTCTCGCGCCGGCTGCGCCAGCGGTAGGTCCCGAAGATCTCGACGCCGGGGTGATCGGCGAGCAGGTAATCCGCCAGGTGCGAGCCCGCGAAACCGGTGATGCCGGTGATCAATACGCGTTTCATCCTTCTCTCCTTTGACGCCTCGCGAGATGCGCGGCGAGACCGTCCTGCCAGAGCTCGACGGCACGACCCGTCATGCGTTCGAATCGGTCGACGGCCAGCACCGAATAGGCCGGCCGGCGCGCCGGGCGCGGCATCTCCGCGCTCGTGATCGCCGCGACCTCGACACCGGGGCGAATGCGCCGCACGATCTCGCGCGCCAAGTCGCACCAGGTGACGGCCTCCCGATTCTGGTAGTGCACCCGGCCGGCGGCGCCCGATTCTCCCAGATCCGCCAGGGCGCGCGCCAGAAAGGGAGCGTAGGTCGGGGCGCCCCGCTGGTCGGCCACGACGCGGAGCATCGACTCGCCCGCCTCGAGGCGGCCGAGGATCGCGTCGACGAAGTTGGCCCCCCCCTCGCCGAAGACCCAACTGGTGCGGACGATCAGGGCGTCGGGCCGCCCGTCGAGGAACCGCTCGCCCGCGAGCTTGCTCTCGCCGTAGACGGAGCGCGGCCCGACCGGATGCTCCTCTTCGTACGGCGCCTCGGCGTCGCCCGAGAAGACGTAGTCCGTCGAGAGGTGGACCAGGCGCGCCCCGGCGGCGGCCGTCGCCTCGAGCAGCTCGCCGACCGCGGTTCCGTTCACGCGCAAGGCGTGCTCGCGCTCGCTCTCGCAACGATCCACCTGCGTGAAGGCGGCGCAGTTGACGACCAACGTCGGCCCGAACGCCGCGAGCGCCGCCTCGACGCGCCCGCGGTCGGTGATGTCGACTTCGTCGCGCGAGAGGCCGAGCGCCGCCCAGCCGCGCCGGCGCGCCTCGGCCACCATGGCGCGGCCGACGATCCCGGTCCCTCCGAAGACGAGCGTGCGCATCCGTGGGCGTCGCCTCAGTTGGCGACGCTGCTGCCGCCGGTCAGATCGAGGAACGTGCCGACGTTCTTGAAGGTGAGAGCGAAGCGGTAGTCGCGGTCGGTCACGCTCGCGCGCCGGTACTCGCGCCCTTCGAGGCGGATGCTCCAGCACTGCGAGACGTAGTTGAGGAAGTAGCGCTGCTGCTGGAACTCGCCGGCGGCGACGTCGTAGTTGATCTGCCCGTCCAGGCGCAGCCGGTCCTTCACGATGTCGGCGCCGAAGCTCAGACGCACCTGGTCCGACAGGGTCTCCCCCGTTTCGGCGCGATAGCGCGTGAACCAGGTGAGACCGAGATTGCCGCGCGGGAGCCGCGCGGTCCCGGAAAGGGAGGTCGCGTCGAGCCCGGGGAAGAGGGTGTTGTACTGCACCTGCGCCTGCAGGCTGAAGCTCTTGCCGGGGCTGAACCGGAGCTTGCCGAAGAGGGCGCTGCGGGCGCTCGTCGCGCTCCCGTCGGACGAGGACTGGAGCGGCTGCTGGGCGTCGAAGGAGTAGGCCTGCGCGAGCTCGAAGGAGAAGATCTCGAACGCGCCACCGCCCTTGCTCTTGCCCTCGGACCCTTCCGCCGGCTTCGCCAGCACCCGGTTGACGATCGCGACCTCCGCCACGTTGCTCGGCCGGAGGACGTCGATCTCGTCGAACTGGGCCACCCGGTCCTGATCCTCGAAGGTCCCGAGGTAGCCGTAGGACCAGCGCGGCTCGATGATGTGCTTGAGCTTGGCGAAGTGCTTGCCCGAGAGCTCGAAGATCCGCGAGAAGGAGGGTCCGACCATCTCGACTCCGGCCGAGGGGTAGACGCGATCGAGGCTCTCGCCACAGTAGATCTCGCCCGTTTCGGCGATCCGGTCGCCGCAGCGCAGCTCGGACTGACCGGTCTCCGCGTTGGGCCGGTAGGCCGCCAGGCTGTCTCCCCACCAGGTGGCCCGCCCGCCCGCCGAGAGGGCCAGCGAGAGCCAGGGCGCGGGGCGCACCGGCAGCTTGAGCTCGGGCTCGACGTCGAAGCGTCCGTAACCGGCGTCATAGCTCCCGTCGCGGGTGCTCTGCAGGTAGCTGCCGGTCGCGGCGAGCGACAAGTAGAGCGGCAGCTCGCCCAGTTTCCGCTCGCGCAACCGGTACTCGATCTCCGGCAGCTGGCGCTGGGTCACCGTGTCGGTGTCGGTGATGAAGGTCTCGCGCTGGTCGAGCAGGACGTTCAGCGACTGGGCGCCCCAGTTCCCCGCCACGAAGGCGTTCGAGTAGAGATACCGCCGCGTGTTGTCGCGCTCTCCACGCTCGAAATCGCGGAACAGGAGGAAGTCCGAGTAGTGCTCGACGTCGACCACGCCCCGGAGTCCCCAGGGCAGTTGCGTCGCCTCGTGCGACCACTTGAGCTTCCATCCGCTCTTGCGACTCTCGTCGTTGTAGAAGTAGTAGGCGAGCGCCTCGCCGCGGGTGGTGTCGCTCGGGCGGTAGCGCAGCTCGTCGCCGAAGCCGTAGAAGCCGCCACTGTACCCGTCGAGGTAGAGCGTCGTGTCGTAGCTCGGGCCGAGCGTCTGGTAGTAAGCGAGCCCGAGGTAGGAGCCGCGGCGCTTCGAATAGCCGATGTTGGGCACCAGCAGCCCGGAGGTGCGCTCCGTCTTCGCCGGCCAGAGGATGTAGGGCCAGTAGAAGACCGGGAGCTTCTTGATGTTGAGACGCGCGTTGCGCACGCGCGCGTAACCCCCGAGCTCCACGTCCGCCGAGGACATCTTGAAGCTCCAGTCCGGAGTCGGATCGCCGGTGCACGACGTGAAGCGTCCCGCGGTCACCGCGTAGTCCTGGGGTCCGGTCTTCGCGATCACGTCGCCCGAGAAGTAGTAGTCGGGTTGTACGTACGCGCTGGCGTTCCAGAACGTCCCCTTCCGCTCGACCAGGTCGAAGTCCACCCGCTGCCCGGCGATCCGTTGCGGTCCCTGGTCGAAGACCACGTCCCCTTCCGCTTCGAGCGTCATGCTGTCGCGATGCAGCACGAGCCGCTCGGCCTGCACGGTCAGGTCGCGGTACTTGATCTCCACCGCGCCCGTCGCCGCGACCGTCGCTTCGTCGAAGGTCTCGATCGCGTCGGCGGCGCCGGAGACGCTGCCGCCACCCCGGTCCGCCGGGACCTTGAGATCGAAGGTGATGCGATCCGGGGCCGGCGTGCTCGCCGGAGCCGCCTGCGGCGCGGCGGCCGGAGGGCTGCTCGTCGGTGGCTGAGAGGGGGGAGCCTGTGGGGTCTGGGCGCGCGCCGCCGCGGCGAGCAGCGCCCCTGCGAGCACGAAGCGGCCCGCGCGTCGCGCCCCCTTCGCGGAGCCGGCGATCCGGACCATCAGTCGAGCCGTTCGACCACCACCGCGGTCGCCTCGCCGCCGCCGATGCAGATGCCGGCGCAGCCGCGCTCGAGGCCGCGCTCGGCGAGGGCCGAAAGCAGCGTGACCAGGATGCGCGCGCCCGACGCGCCGATCGGATGACCGAGCGCGACCGCTCCACCGCGGACGTTGAGCTTCGCGAGATCGATGCCGAGCTCGCGCGAGCACGCCAGGGCGACGACCGCGAAAGCCTCGTTGATCTCGAAGAGATCGATGTCGTTCACGCCGAGGCCGGCACGATCGAGCGCCCGGCGGATGGCGGTGACCGGGGCGGTGGTGAACCACTCCGGCGCTTGCGCGAAGGAGGCCTGCGAGACCAAGCGGGCGAGCGGCTTCAGGCCCCGCCGCTTCGCTTCCTCGGCGGTCGCGAGCACCAGCGCCGCGGCGCCGTCGTTGATCTTGCTGGCGTTGGCGGCGGTGACCGTCCCCGCCTTGTCGAAGGCGGGCTTCAGTCCGCCCATCTTCTCGAGGTCGGAGCGGAACGGCTCCTCGTCGCGATCGAAGACCGTGGTGCCCTTGCGGCCCACGATCTCGAACGGCACGATCTCGTCGGCGAAGCGCCCCGACTCCTGCGCTTCGCGCGCGCGGCGGTAGCTCTCGCGCGAGAAATCGTCCTGCGCTTCGCGGCTGAACGCGTAGGTGCGTGCGCAGGTTTCGGCGCAGTTGCCCATGTGCTTGTCGCCGTACGGATCCCAGAGTCCGTCGTGGATCATGGAGTCGACCAGCTTGCCGCCTCCCAGCCGGAGGCCGTCGCGCACTCCCACCGCGAGGTAGGGCGCCTGGCTCATCGACTCCATGCCGCCCGCCGCGACGAGGGAGAAGTCGCCGCAGCGCAGGTCGTTCGCCGCCGACATCACGGCGCGCATGGAGGAGCCGCACACCTTGTTGAGCGTGATCGCGCCGGTCGACTCCGGGCATCCGGCGCCGAGCGCCGCCTGGCGCGCCGGAGCCTGCCCCAACCCTGCCGCGAGGACACAACCCATGGTGACTTGCTCGAGATCGGCCGGTGCGATCCCTGCCCTCTCGATGGCGCCGGCCAAGGCGCGGGCGCCCAGGCGCGGGGCCGGCTGATCGCGCAACGCCCCCTGGAAGGCGCCGATCGCGGTGCGCGCGGCGCTCACGATGACGACGTCGTGCATCTCCTGTTTCCTCCGGGACTTGCGGCCGCCACCGGGGCTCCGTAAAGATCGGCGCGAAGGCGGCGCGGAACGGCGCGACTTTAGCATAGGCCGGCGCTCCGCCCGGGATGCCATGCGCGCACTGGGAATCGACTTCGGCGAACGACGGATCGGCATCGCGATCAGCGATCC
The DNA here is from genome assembly GCA_964476605.1 of uncultured Thermoanaerobaculia bacterium. Classification (GTDB taxonomy): domain Bacteria; phylum Acidobacteriota; class Thermoanaerobaculia; order Multivoradales; family JAGPDF01; genus JAGPDF01. The sequence goes on from CAYZBH010000003.1 coordinate 16,583, forward strand.
CGAGGGGCGCTACGCACTCCCCTCGGGTACCCTCGAACGGCGGAGTGACGCCGAAGCCGTGGCCGCCCTGGCCGAGATCGCCGACCGCGAGGGGATCGCCTGGATCGTGATCGGCGAGCCGCGCGGTCCCGGGGGGCGTCCCGGGGACGCCGCCGCCCGCGCCCGGAGCTTCGCGGCGAAGCTCGCCCGTCGGACCGGCCTGCCGGTCGAGACCATCGACGAGACCCTCACCAGCCGCGAGGCCGACGCACGCCTCCGCGACGCGGGGCTCGCGGCCGCCGAGCGGCGCTCACGCCGCGACGCCCTGGCGGCGCAGCTGCTGCTCGAAGAGGCCCTGGCCCGGCGAGCGCGGAGCGGCGGCCGATGAGGGGGTGCCTGGGACGCCTCCTGCGCTGGGGTCTTCTGTTCCTCCTGCTCCTGGCCGTCGGCGCCGGACTCGCTTGGCGCCGGGCGAGCCGGGCGATCGAGGATCCCTTGGCCTTCGCGGCGCCCGGGGAGCTCCGCACCTTCGTGGTCGCCCCCGGCGAGTCGACGCGCGGGATCCTCGCGCGACTCGAAGCCGAAGGGCTCCTCCGCTCGGCGCTCCTGGCGCGGCTCTACCAGTCGCGGTGGCTGGGCGACCCGCCGCTGCAGGCCGGCGAGTACCGGTTCCGCTCGCCGATCTCGACCCGTGAGCTGCTGCGGAAGCTGCGCAGTGGCGAGGTCGCCACCGACCCGGTGACGGTCGTCGAGGGTCTCGACCTCGCCGAGACGGCGCAGGCGATCGCGGCCGCCGGCTTCGCCGCGCCGCAGGCGCTCGCCGCCGCCTTCGCCGATCCGGCGCCCATCCGAGCGCTCGACCCCGCGGCGCTCGATCTCGAGGGCTACCTCTTCCCGGACACCTATCGCTTCCCGCGCGCGGTCGACGCCGGGACCATCGCGACGGCGCTGGCGGGCGCCTTCCGTCGCCATTGGCAGCGCGAGATCGCGCCTCTCCTGCCTCCCGGCGACCGACGCCCCCTGCGCGAGGTGGTGATCCTGGCGAGCCTGGTCGAGAAAGAGGCGAAACAGGACGAGGAGCGGCCGTTGATCGCCGCCGTCTACGCCAACCGGCTGGCGCGCGGCATCGGGCTCTACGCGGATCCGACGATCATCCACGGTCTCAAGCTCGCGGGTGCCTGGGATGGAAACCTCCGGCGCCGGGATCTCGAGAGCGACTCCCCTTGGAACTCCTATCGGCGCCCCGGTCTGCCGCCCGGCCCGATCTGCTCGCCCGGTCTGGCGAGCCTCGCGGCCGCCGCGCGGCCGGCGGAGGTCGGCTACCTCTACTTCGTGAGCCGCAACGACGGCACGCACGCTTTTTCGATCACGCTCGCCGAGCACAACCGCAACGTCGAGCATTGGCAACGGGAGTACTTCCGCCGCCGGCGGAATTGACAGGCGGCGGAATCCGCTGTGGAATACGACACAGCCCATGCAACACGACGCATCGCGGGGGGTGGCATGAACACGCGCGACCAGTTCGGCAACTACCTTCTTCTCAAGAAGCTCTCCGAGGACGCCCTGGGCGAGAGCTTCCGCGCCGGCCGCCTCGGAAAGCAGGGCGTCGAGCGCGTCGTCCTGCTGCGGGTCTTCAACGGCCAGGGGATGGACGGCGAGAAGCTGGCCCAACGCATCGCGAGCCGCGCGCCCCTCCAGCAGGCGTTGCGCAGCCCGAATCTCGGCCAGGGCGTCGACCTCGGCCAAGTCCGGGGCATTCCCTACGTCGCCTACGACTACGTCTCGGGCAAGAGCCTCGCGCAGCTGCTCGAGCAGGCGGGCAAGAAGAACTCGCCGATTCCGCTCGATCACGCGCTGCTGATCGCCGAGCGCATCGCCTTGGGGCTCGCCGTCGCCTACGAGACGCGGGTCGGCGACGAGCGCGTGTTGCACGGCTTCCTCGCGCCGCAGCTGGTGCTGGTGTCGAACGAGGGGGAGATCCGCCTGCTCGGATTCGAAGCCTCGACCGGCCTGCGCGAGTTCGCCGGCCACCCAGTGATCAAGCAGGGCGCCGGGCGCTACCTCGCGCCGGAGGCCCTCGCCGGCGCGCCGCCCGCGAAGGCGGACGACGTCTACAGCCTGGGCGTGCTGCTCTACGAGCTCCTGACCGGCAAACCGCTACCGGCCGGAGCCGGTCTCGCGGCGGTCGACCAGGCCACGGTGGCCGCCGACGGTGGCAACCTGCACCCGGAGGTGGCGAACCTCCTCAAGCGGAGCCTCGGGCCCCGCGAGCAGCGCATCGGGGACGCGGTCACCTGGCACAAGACCCTGGCCAAGTTGATGTTCGACGGTCAGTACAACCCGACGACCTTCAACCTCGCGTTCTTCATGCACAACCTCTTCCGGGAGGAGATCGAGCGCGAGACCCAGGAGATGGAGATCGAGAAGACCACCGCGATTCCGCTCCCCGCGGCGGCCGCCGCGCCCGCGGCGGCGGCCCGCGCGACCCCGGGAGCGGCCCCCGCCGCCCCCGCGCCGGATGCCGCCATGGCGCGGGAAGACACGTCGGTCTTTCGCGATCGTTACGGCATGGAGACCAAGGCCGCCTCGGGCGGCAACAAGAATCTGGTGCTCATCGGCGGCATCGCCGCCGTCGCGGTCCTGGCGGTCGGCGGCTACCTGCTCTTCGGTCGGGGTGGCTCCGAGCCTGCGGCCCCCTCGCCCGCCGCGGCGGCGCCGGCGCAGGCGATTCAGGCGCCGGCAGCCGCTCCTCAGCCGGCCGGCCCCACTCCCGAGGAAATCCAGGCGCAGATCGCCAAGATGGTCTCCGACCAATCGAAGCAGCTCGAGGCCGGGCTCAAGGCGCAATACGACGAGCAGATGAAGGCGCTGCAGAAGCAGCTCGAGGACGCCAAGAAGGCCCAGTCGCAGCTCGCCGCCGCGCCGCCTCCTCCAGCGACACGGCCGGCGGAGAGCCTGGCCCCGGCCCCGGTCGAGACCAAGCCTGCGGCCACGCCCCCCGCGAGCGAGCCCAAACCCGTGCTCTCCGAGCCCAGACCGGTGGAGACCAAGCCGGCGGCCGCCGAGCCGAAGGCGGCCGAGGCGGCACCGGTGCCGGTCGCGCCGCCGACCGTGCGCGTGGGCGATCTGGTCACCATGGGACCGGGCGTCGTTCCGCCGCGCATGACCCGCCGCGGAACCTTCCGTTACCCGCCGATGGCGCAGCGGATGCGTAAGGAGGCGCAGGTCACGGTGAAGGTCTTGATCGACGAGAACGGCCGCGTCGTGGACGCGCAGGGAAGCGGGGAGAAGGCGGGTTTCGGGATGGACGAGGCCGCCATCGACTACGCGCGCAGCTGCACCTACGCCGCCGCCTCCAAGAACGGCGTGGCGGTCAAGATGTGGCTCGACCTCAAGGTCACGTTCAGTCTGGGCGGCTGATTCCACCTTCCCCGCCGGAAAAAGAGAGAGGCGCCCTCGCGGGCGCCTCTCGCGTTTCCAGCGACCGGCAGGCCGCGCCTACAGATCGGCCGCCTTGATCGAGGCGACGAGCTGCTGGATCACCGGCTTCATCACCTTGTCGAACATGCGGGTGTCGTTGTCGACGCCGCCGCCGAAGCCGCCGATCGAGAGCTTGAAGTGGGCGTCCTCGCCGCGCGCCTCGTCCGCCCAGACGATCTCACCGGTCGTGGTGTCGATGATGCGGGCGTTCATGGCCGCCGTGAAGGTCTTCTTGCCGCCCGAGAAACCGGGAAGCCCGCCCACGCCCGGGCCATGCGCCGAGGTTCCCATCTCGCCGTATTCGGTCACCGCGCCGGTCAGGAAGTACTGGCAGCCGAAGAGCTTGCCGGCCTTGATGGCGGTCTTGGGGTCGATGTCGCCTTCGATCGACATGTTCTTCTCCTGCATCAGCGCCGCGAGCTGCTCGCGGTCGATGACCCGGAACTTGCCGCTCTTGACGAGCTCGGTGACGAAGACGTCCTGCGCCGCTTCGGCGCCGCCGTGCCACCACCACTGGTTGTCCGCCTTGTTCTTGAACTCGAGCACCGCGATGCGGGGCTTCGAATCCGCCGCGCTGGCGACCGTCGCCAGAGCGACGAGCGCGAGGGCGAGGCAACATCCGATTGCGATTGCGCGCTTCATGGGCTCCTCCTTGGATTCCGGGGCATTCTAGTTCCTACCCGGACAATACGTCACGGGCGCTCCGAAGGTGCCAAAGAGTACTGCAAGGACCGGACCGGCCCCCAGGGGGCGCGCTCGACCTCGGGCCCTAGCCCCGCTCCTGGGCGTCGAGCACCGCCAGGGCGGCGATGTTGACGATGTCCGCGACCTCCACCCCGCGCTGCAGGACGTGCACCGCCTTGTCCATCCCGAGCAGGATCGGCCCGATCGCCTCCGCCTTGGCGAGCCGCCAGATCAGCTTGTAGGCGATGTTGGCCGACTGCAGCTCCGGGAAGATGAGCACGTTGGCCGGCGCGTCGAGGCGGCTCCAGCCGTAGGTTCCCTTCAGGATGGCATCCACGACGGCGGTGTCGGCCTGCATCTCGCCGTCCGCCGCGAGGTCGGGTTCCCGCTGATGAAGGATCTCGACCGCCTTCCGGACCTTGGCGGCCGCCGGATGCGGGTGCGCCCCGAAGTTCGAGAAGGAGAGCATCGCCACCCGCGGCGTGATGTCGAAGCGGCGGGCGAGCTGCGCGGTGAGCGAGGCGATCTCGGCGAGCGTCTCGGCATCCGGGTCGATGTTCACCGTGGTGTCGGCCAGGAAGAAGATCCGATCGCGCAGGATGAGGATGTAGCAACCGCAGACCCGCCGCGTCCCGGGGCGCGTGCCGATCAGCGCGAGCGCCGGCCGGATGGTGTCCGAGTATTCGCCCTCGAGGCCCGAGACGAGCCCGTCGGCGTCGCCCGCCGCGACCATCGCGGCGCCGAAGACGTTGCGCGTGCGCATGCGGTGCAAGGCATCCTCGAGCGTCATGCCTTGCCGCCGGCGCCGCTCGTGCAGCGATTGGGCGTAGGCGGCGAACTGGGGCGTGTCCTCGGGCCGCAGGATGGTCACCGCGTCGGAGGGCAATCCGAGCTCTCCCAGCTTCGTCTCGATGTCCTCGCGACGCGCGAGCAGGATCGGCTTCGCCAGACCCTGGTCGACCAGGATCTTCGCCGTCCGGAGGATCTTCTCGTTCTCCCCCTCGGGGAAGACGATGCGCTTGGGCGCGCTCTTGGCGCGATCGAGAAGCCGCTGCATGAGCTCCATGCGGCGCGAGATCAGATGCTCGAGCTGCCGGACGTAGGCCTCGCGATCGGTGAGCGGCTGGCGCGCGACGCCGGTCCGCGTGGCGGCTTCGGCGACCGCCGGCGCGACGTTGAGCAGCACGCGATGATCGAAGGGCTTCGGAATCAGGTACTCGGGACCGAACTTCAGATGCTCGACGCCGTAGGCCTTGAGCACCGAGTCGGGCACGTCTTCGCGCGCCAGCGAAGCGAGCGCATGCGACGCGGCGAGCTTCATCTCGTCGTTGATGTCGGTCGCGCGGACGTCGAGCGCGCCGCGGAAGATGAAGGGGAAGCCGAGGACGTTGTTGACCTGGTTGGGGTAGTCGCTGCGCCCCGTGGCCATGATCACGTCCGGACGCGCCGCCTTCGCTTCGTCGTAGCCGATCTCGGGCGTCGGGTTCGCCATCGCGAAGACGATCGGATCCTTCGCCATCGTCTGCAGCTCCGCGCCGGTGATCAGGCCGGGGCCCGAGAGGCCGATGAAGACGTCGGCACCGACCATCGCCTCGGCGAGCGTACGCGCCTCGGTGTCGGCGGCGTACTCGAGCTTGTACTTGTCCTTGTCGCCCGGGCGGCCCTTGTAGATCACGCCCTTGCGATCACAGAGGACGATGTTCTCCTTCTTCACTCCCAGGAGCAGATAGAGCCAGACGCAGCCGAAGGCCGCGGCGCCCGCGCCCGCGAAGACGAGCTTCACCTGGTCGATCTTCTTGCCGGCGAGCTCCACGGCGTTGATCAGCGCGGCACCGGAGATGATGGCGGTGCCGTGCTGGTCGTCGTGGAAGACCGGGATCCCCATCTCCTTCTTGAGCGTCTGCTCGATCTCGAAGCACTCGGGCGCCTTGATGTCCTCGAGGTTGATGCCGCCGAAGGTCGGCTCGAGGATCTTGACGGTGCGGATGATCTCGGCCGGATCGTGGGTGTCGAGCTCGATGTCGAAGACGTCGATGCCGGCGAACCGCTTGAAGAGGACCCCTTTGCCCTCCATCACCGGCTTGCCGGCGAGAGCGCCGATGTCGCCCAGACCGAGCACCGCGGTGCCGTTCGAGATCACCGCCACGAGGTTGCCTTTGGAGGTGTACTCGTAGGCGAGCAGCGGGTCCTTCTCGATCGCGAGGCAAGGCTCGGCGACGCCGGGGGTGTAGGCGAGCGAGAGATCCCGCTGCGTCGCGGTGGGTTTGGTGGGGACGACTTCGACCTTGCCGTGCGGCTCGGTGGAATGATAGGCGAGAGCTTCTTCGCGCGTGATGGTAGCCATGGGAGAAGTCTAGCGACCGCCCCGTCGCTCCCCCCCGCCTGCGCGGGTGGGAGCCCGGCGCCCCCGCGCGCTAGGCTCGAGACCTCATGATCCTGCTCTCCCGCGGATCGCGCCACCTCGCCGTGACCCAGGCCGACCACGCCCGCTTGGCGGCCGAGATTCTGTCTCTCTTCCGCCTACCCGAGCTCCTGCAGAATTCCCGCCGCGGCGAGCTGCTGCGCGCCGTCGCGGAGCACGACAACGGCTGGTGGGAGAGTGACAGCGCGCCGGAGGTCGACGTCGCGCGCGGCTTGCCACTGGACTTCCGGGCGGTCTCGCGGACGACGCGCCTCGCCGTCTGGCGCCGCGGCGTCGAACGCTTCGCGGGCGAGGCTCCCTACCTCGCCGCGCTCGTCGCGGCGCACGGGGCACGGATCCACTCCTCCCCGGCGCTCGCGAGCGAGTGGCGCGAGCTCGCCGGTGAGATGGCTTCGAGGCGGGACGAGCTCCTCGCTCTCTCCGGCCGGAGCGCCACCGAGCTCGCGGAGGACGATGCCTGGGTGGCGCTCGCCGACGCGCTCGCCCTCGCCGCCTGCTCCGGAGTCGCACCCCGCCATCCGGTCGGCGGGTTCCAGGCGACGGTCCGGGTCGAGGAGGAGCTCACCACGCTCGGGCTCGAGCCCTTTCCGCTTGCCGGCGCGACTCGTTTCGCGGTGGCCTGCCGCGAGCTCTCGACCGAGCCGCTCGCCGGCGGCGGAGACCCGGCGCGCCGTCTCGCCTCCGCGCACTGGGGCGAGCGGCAGGTCCGCGTCGTCCCGCGATCTCAGGTGGGCAACCGGGTCTCCCGGGCGTAGCTCTCGAGATAGCCGCACTTGTCGCAGCGCCAGCTCTCGATCGGCAAGCGCCGGCGCCCTTTCATCCTGAGCACGCGTAGGAACCAGAAGCTCGGGGCCCCTTCCGCCCAGTGGCCAACGCGCACGGCGTTGTGCGAGGAGTCGATGGGAAAACCCTCGCTCATGGCGGCGTTGCACTTGGGACAGCGCAGATTTCTCATCTCTCTCTCTCGTCTCTCTGTCGTGCTTCAGTCTCCCCCGGACGGAGCCGGCCCGCCTCTCCCGCCGCGCGCCGCAGCAGATACTCGATCTGTGCGTTCACGCTGCGCAGCTCGTCCGCCGCCCACCGCTCCAGAGTCGCGTGGAGCGACGGATCGAGTCTGAGGAGGAAGGGCCTTCGCTCCGCCAAGGGGTCTCCTCTAGCCGGTGTAGAGCGTTCCGGCGTTCACGACCGGAGTCGCCGCATGCTCGCTGCACAGCACCACGAGCAGGTTGGAGACCATCGCCGCCTTGCGCTCCTCGTCGAGCACGACGATCTTCTTCTCGGAGAGCTTGTCGAGCGCCATCTCGACCATTCCCACGGCGCCGTCGACGATCTTCTGCCGCGCCGCGATGATCGCCGAGGCCTGCTGGCGACGCAGCATCGCCTCGGCGATCTCCGGCGCGTAGGCGAGGTGACTGATGCGCGCCTCCGGGACATCGACCCCGGCCTGCGCCAGCCGCTCGTGGATCTCGCGCTTGAGCTGCTCGGCGATCTCGACCGTGTTGGCGCGCAGCGACATCTCGCCCTCGCCGTGCGAATCGTAGGCGTACTGGGTCGCCAGGTTGCGCAGCGCCGCCTCCGACTGCACATGGACGAAGTCCTCGAAGTTGTCGACCTGGAAGATGGCCTCGAAGGTGTCGACCACCTTCCAGACCACGACTGCTGCGATCTCGATCGGGTTGCCGTGCGCGTCGTTCACCTTGAGATGCTCGGTCTCGAAATTGCGCACGCGAAGCGAGATCGGGCGCTTGGCGAAAAAGGGATTCGCCCAGCGGAGCCCGGCCTGGCGCTCCGTCCCCCGATAGGCTCCGAAGAGGGTCAACACGAGCCCCTGGTTGGGCTCGACCATGAAGAGACCGGGGAGCCCGAGGATCGCCATCAGCATCCCGAGGATCGCCCCGACCAGCAGTCCCACGTCCATCCCCTGGATGCCCAGGACCAGCGTCCAGATGCTCCCCCCGAGCAGCAGGAGCAGCAGGAACAGCATCGTCAGGCCGTGCCAAGTCCTCGCTACTTTCTCCCTTGCCATGTTTCGTCTCCTTTGCAATCTAAATGATATCACCATGAAATCCCCTGTCAAGAGGCCCCGCGGGGCGCCGCTTCTCTATGATGGGAGGAGGATGTTGCCAGCCGCCGCGTGGAGCCGCTTGTTTGCCGTCGTCGCGCTCGTCCTTCCCCTCGCACCGGCCACCGCGCTCCCGGCGGGGGACGCGACGGCACTGCGCGCCGAAGGCAGGGTCTTCGCCCGCGACGCGGCGTTGGAGGTGCGGGGAATCGCCCGCGACAGGGCCCATGACGCTCTGACCGCCGCCTGGGCGGCGCTGCAGAGCGCCGAGCGGGAGCTCGCTGTCTGGACGCGACCCGCGGCCGGCGTCACGCGCTCGGTCCCCGCCGAGCTTCTCCCCCTCGTCCAGAAGGCCGACGCGTTCTGCCGCTGGAGCGACGGCAGCGTGAGCCCGCTCGCCGGCCAGGTCTACGCTCTCTGGGGCCTGCGTCAACCGGCCCGCGGATTGCCCCCCCCAGACCGTCTCGAAGAGGCGGCCGCCTCGGCCCGCTGCGAGCACTGGCGCTTCGACGCCAAGGCCGGCACACTCTCGCTCGACCCGGGCACGGCGCTCGACTTCTGGAGCTTCGAGCGGGGCTGGGCGGTCGATCGGGCGGTGGAGGCGCTGGTCGCCGCGGGGGCGCGAAATGCCGAGGTCCGCGTCGGAGAGGTCGTTCGCGGCCTGGGGGAGGGGCCCGACGGCCACGGGTGGCGGCAGGAGATCCTCCTCTCGAGCGACCCTGGGGAGAATCCGGAGCGGATCTCCCTCCGCGACCAGTCGCTCGCCGTGGCGTCGGCCTCCGAGCCCGCGCTCCAGATCGCCGGCGAGCGGATCACCCCCTATCTCGATCTGCGCTCCGGACGTCCGGTGCAAGGCGTGGCGCGAGTGGCGGCGGTGACCGATCTCGCGCTCGACGCACAGGCGCTGTCGGCGGCGATGTTCGTCTTCGGCCCCTCCGGCGGCGCGCTCCGCCTCGGGGTCCTCCGGCCCAAACCCTCCGTGCTCTGGGTGCTCGGGGACGGTCGCGGCGTGCCCGTCTTCTCGACCTCGAACTGGGCGGCGGTCAAGCGGCCGTGAGCGCCCCATCCGAGCGCACGGAGCTCCGGCCCGCCATCGTCCTCGTGCGGCCGCAGGAGGAGGGGAACATCGGCGCGGTGGCCCGCGCGATGTCGAACTTCGGACTCTCGCGCCTCTTGCTCGTCGAGCCCGCCGCGTCCCTCGGCAACACCGCTTACGCCTTCGCCATGCACGCGCACTCGATTCTCGACCGGGCCGAGCGCCACGCCGATCTCGCTTCGGCGCTCGCGGGCTTCCGGGCCGTGGTGGGTACGGCGTCGCTCAGGGACCGCGGGTGGTCGCAACCGATCCTCGCGCCCCGCGCGCTCCCCGATTACCTCGTGGACCTCGCCCCGGGAGCGGAGGTCGCGCTGCTCTTCGGCTCGGAGGTCTCCGGCATGACGCGCGAGGAGCTGGTGCGCTCGGAGGTCCTGGTCCGGGTTCCCGCGGCGGTCGAGAATCCGACTCTCAACCTCGCCCAAGCCGTCCTCGTGCTCGCCTACGAGCTCCACTTGGCGCGGGGCGCGCCGGCGGCGCCGACGCCGCCACCGGTGGCCCGAGCCTCGGCGATCCAGGTGGAACGGCTCTTCGAGCAGCTCGCGACGCTGCTCGCCGAGACTCGTTTCGCGCGCGACACGACGATCGTGCGGGTGGCCCAGGATCTGCGCCAGATGCTGGCCCGCGCCGCCGTGACGGAACGGGAAGTGATGATCCTCTCCGGCATCCTCCGGCGGACGCGCCATGCGCTCTCGCGACGCGCCGGCGCGCCGCGCGCCGCCGGAGAGACGTCGAGCGAGTGATAGAGTCCGCGCCGATGCCGACGCTCGCTCGCCCCACCCAGTCCGAGGTCGCCGCCGCCCTCGCGCGCGCCCCGATCATCGCCGTGGTGCGGCATCGCGATCCCGAGGAAGCGGCGCGCCAGGCGCGCGCCTTCGTCCGCGGCGGGCTCGAGCTCATCGAGGTCACCTTCACCGTTCCGAACGCCACCGAGCTGGTGAGCGAGTTGCTCGGCGAGAGGCCGGAAGGGGCACCCTGGAAGGTGGGCATGGGGACCGTCACCACGCGCGCACGCGCCGAAGCGGCCGTCGCGGCCGGCGCCGAGTTCTTGGTCTCGCCCAATGTCGCGCCGGCCGTCGCGGAGGTGGCGCGACGGCACGGGCTCTTCCTCGTTCTGGGCGCTCTCACCGCGACCGAGCTGGTCGCTGCCCACGAGCTCGGCGCGGACCTCCTCAAGGTCTATCCGCTGCCGCCGGTGGGGGGGCCGAGCTACCTCTCGGTCGTCCGCCAGCCGCTGGGCGATCTCGGGCCGATGCTCGCCGGGGGCGGGTTCGGCATCGACGAGATCCCCGCGTATCGCGCCGCTGGCGCCACTGCCTTCGGCATCGGTGCCCCGCTCCTGGGCCCAGACGACGCGGCCACGACGGCCAACATCCGGCGCGCCTTGAGGCTCGCCCGTGGCGAGTAAGGAGCCCCCGCGCATGCCCGAGTCGCGCGAGCTGCGCACGCAGCAGCTGCTCTTCGATTCGACGCCCGAGATCTTCGCGACCGATTCCTCGGGCTCTTTCGCCTTCTCGCTCGCGATCGGCGGGGCCGCTCTCATCGATACCGAGCCCTTCGACGAGATCCGGCTCGTCTTCTCGGTCTGGCACCCTTCGGGCCAGAAGATCATCGATCTCGACCGGGCCTACCTCGAGCTCCAGGGGTCGTTCGATCCCGAGGAAGAGCACTGGACGCGGCTGGCCGAGATCGAGCCGGTGGTGGCACCCTACGGCACCGGCGAGACCTTCGACGGCTGGATCGTGCTCCCCGTGATGGCCCAGCGCAGCGCCTATGCGCTGGTCGGCAGCGGCTTCGAGCCGCGCGCCCGTCTACAGATCCGCGCCAGCGCCTATCTCGTCGCCTGAGGCGCCGGCGAAGCCGGAGGACGTGATGGCGAATCCCGCATTCCTCGCGCGCCTGGCCCACGACAACGGGTCGAAGATCGTCCTCTTGGTTCTCGACGGCGTCGGCGACCTCGCCGTCGCGGCCCAGCCCGAGACCCCGCTCGAGCGGGCCACGACCCCTCACCTGGACGCGCTCGCACGACGCTCGAGCCTGGGGCGCATCGTTCCGGTCGCGACCGGGATCACGCCCGGGAGCGGGCCGGGGCACCTGGCCCTCTTCGGCTACGACACGCTCGAGCCCGCGAACGACATCGGCCGCGGCGTGCTCGAGGCGCTAGGACTCGGTCTCGCGATCGCGCCCGGCGACGTGGCGGCGCGCGGCAACTTCGCGACCGCGGACGCCGAAGGCCGCCTGGTCGATCGCCGCGCGGGGCGCATCCCGACCGCCGAGTGCGAGCGGGTCTGCGCGCGGCTCAACGCCGCGCTCGCGAGTTCTCCGGGGGGACGCGTGGAGGTCATCCCCGGCGAGGCTCATCGCTTCGTGCTCCTGTTGCGCGACCAGGGACTCTCCTCCGACCTCGCCGATACCGATCCCCAGCAGACCGGCGTGCCGCCCCTCGCGGCCACCGCCGCGTCGCCGGCCGCCGAGGCGACCGCGGCGCTCCTGCGAGACGCGGTCAGGGTGATGGAGCGCGCGATCGCCGACGAGCCGAAGGCGAACCGGGTGCTGCTGCGCGGCTTCTCGCAGCTGCCGCACTTGCCACCGATGCCCGAGCTCTATCGTCTGCGCTGCGGCGCCTTCGCCGGCTATCCGCTCTACCGCGGCGTCGCCTCCGCCTGTGGCATGGAGGTGGTCCCCTGCGGCAAGCGGATCGGCGAGATCGTCTCGACGGTCGCCGAGCGCTGGCAGGACTTCGACTTCTTCTTCCTGCACGTCAAGCAGACCGACCAGGCGGGCGAGGACGGCAACGCCGACGCCAAGCGCCAAGTGATCGAGGAGGTGGACGCCGCGCTCCCCGCTCTCCTCGCGCTCGCCCCGAGCGTGCTCGCGATAACCGGCGATCACTCGACGCCGGCGCCGATGAAGGCGCACAGCTTCCATCCGGTGCCGCTGCTCGTCGCTTCGCCCATCGCCTTCGTCGACGACGCCGCGCGTTTCACGGAGCGCGAGGCGATCCGCGGGCACCTCGGGACCTTCCCGTCGCGCGAGCTCGTGGCGTTGCTGCTGGCGCACGCGGGGCGGCTCGCCAAGTTCGGCGCCTGATGGCGTTCTCGATCCAGGAATCGATCCTGATCGCGGCGCCGCCGGAGACCGTCTGGCGGCCGCTCGCCGATCCCTACACCTGGCCGACCTGGTGGCCGGGCTGCCGCGACGCCGCCGCCAAGGATCGCAAACCGCTCCACGACGGCTCGGAGCTCCGGCTGGTGCTCCGGCTCGGCTGGATCACCATGCCGCTCGCGCCGAGGGTCGAGATCGCCACCTCCGGTCGGGCCCTCGTCTGGGTCGGGCGCGGCGCCGGTCTCACCGGCCGTCACGCCTTCTATCTCGACCCGCAGCCCAACGGCACCCTGGTGCGCCAGCACGAGAGCTTCTCCGGCCCGGGGCTCCTCCTCTTCCGTCTCCTGCGGCTCGACGTCGCGACGCGGAAGATGTTCCGCGCCAACCTGAAGGGCCTCAAACGCACCGCCGAGCGCGCCCTCTAGACCCCCCTCTCACGCTTGCCCGGAAAGGCCGGACGATCGGCGCCTCCTCTTGCGTGCGTTCTTCGACCGACGCGAAACCCAGGGGAGCGGCAGCGCATCGAAATCTCCAAGCACAGGGAGGAGGGGCACCATGACCGCTGGGCCCGACGACGACCGGGGGGAGACCAGGAGACCTCGTGCGGGCCGGCCGCCTTCCACCCCCGCCCTGGGATTGGCCTATGCTCGCGCCGACGGTCCCGCGGACCGACCGGGGAGGGCTCGCGCTTGGAAGCGATGGCGGGGGCCGGCGCGTACGACGACGGCGAGCTCCTGGCGCTGTTGCGCGCCGGGGACGACCGGGCGTACGAACGCCTCGTGGTCGAGCAGGGGGGCCGCCTCCTCGCCGTGGCGCGCCGCTTCCTCCGCAACGAGGAGGACGCTCGCGATTGCCTGCAGGACTGCTTCGTCCAGGCCTTTCGCGCCCTGCCTCGCTTCCAGGGGAACTCGCGCCTCTCGACCTGGCTGCACCGCATCCTCGTGAACGCGGCGCTGATGCGGCTGCGAAGTCGGCGCGCCCGGCCGGAGGAACCGATCGAGCCGTTGCTGCCGAAGTTCCTGGAAGACGGACACTCGGCGGCGACCTATCGCGATTGGTCCCCGGGGGCCGACGAGCTGCTCGAGCGCGGACAGGTGCGCGATGTCGTCCGCGCCGCGATCGACACGCTGCCCGAGACCTACCGTACCGTTCTGGTCCTCCGCGATCTCGAAGAGCTCGACACCGGAGAGGTGGCGGAGATGCTCGGCATCTCCGCCAACGCCGTCAAGGTCCGCCTCCATCGGGCACGCCAGGCGCTGCGCGAGCTGCTGGACGCCCGCTTCGGCGAAGGGGGGCTCGCGTGAGATCCCGCATCGGCAAGATCGTCGAGTTCCGCGGCGAGGAGCTCATCACCTGCCAGGAGCTCATCACGTTCCTCCTGGAGTACCTGGCGCGCGAGCTCGACCCCGACGAGACAGCGGCCTTCGAGCGCCACCTCGCGCTCTGCCCCTCCTGCGTCGCCTACCTGGAGACCTACCGCAAGACCATCCTCCTGGGTCGGGGCGTCGTCCGGCACGAGGAGGAGCTGGCGCCGCCGCCCCAGCTCGGCGACGAGCTCGTGCGAGCCATCCTCGCGGCGCGGCGTGCCTAGAGAAAGAGAGCGAATCACGCGATCGATGGCCCCTCCCGCAGCGCCTCACCCGCCGTGGGCGAACTCCGGGTAGAGCACCATGCCACCATCGACGTAGAGCGTCGCGCCATTGACGTAGTCGGCCTCGTCGCTCGCGAGCCAGCTGGCGACGCGGGCGATGTCCTCGGGAACCCCGACCCGGCCATAGGGGATGAACTTCAAGAGCTGATGCTCCTTCTCCGGCGTCGCCCAGGCCTCGCGGTTGATGGCCGTCTTGATGGCGCCAGGCGAGATCGAGTTGACGCGGATGCCGAAGGGCGCGAGCTCCTGAGCCATGGTTTTCATCAGCATGGAGACGCCCCCCTTCGAGGCCGCGTAGTTGGCATGCCCCGCCCAGGGGATGACGTCGTGCACCGACGAGATGCAGAGGATCTTCCCGGCCGAAGTCGAGCGCTCCGGGTCGAGGCCGCGGGCGACGAACTCCTTGGCCGCCTCGCGCGCGCAGAGGAACTGGCCCGTCAGGTTGACGTCGATGACCTTCTGCCACTGGGCGAGCGTCATCTCGTGAAACGCCGCGTCTTTCTGCAATCCGGCGTTGTTGACCAGGATGTCGAGGCCGCCGAAACGCTCGCGCACGGCGGCGAACATCGCCAGCACGTCCGTCTCGACCGAGACGTCGGCGCGCACCGCGAACGCCTCCCCGCCGGCGGCCGCGATCTCGTCGACCACGGCGGCCGCGGCTTCCGGTCCGGTCACGTAATTGACCGCCACCTTGGCGCCCACGCGCCCCATCTCCTTGGCGATCGCGGCGCCGATGCCGGAGCTCGCTCCGGTCACCAGCGCCCGTTGTCCGTCGAGCACCCGTCCCATCCGCTGCTTCGTCATCTCGCGCCTCCTCGAGAGTCGAGTCTAGTCGCGACCTTGGATGCGCGCCGCGAGGTGCCCGTGTCGGCGGGACCGCAGGGTGGGCTGGGAAACCACCCGCCGCTCCTGGCATCCTAGGGAGGGGTCCACGAGGCTCGAGAGGAGACCGCGCGCGTGAATGCGGAACGGAGACGGTTGTCGGAAGCGGGCGCGGGGGAGAAGCCCTGGCGGCGCTGGGGGGCCTATCTCTCGGAGCGGCAGTGGGGGACGGTACGCGAGGACTACTCGGCGGAAGGTGCCGCTTGGGACTCCTTCCCGTTCGAGATGGCGGGCGCTCGCGCCTACCGCTGGGGAGAGGACGGCATCGCCGGGCTCTCCGACGATCGCCAGCTCCTCTGCTTCTCGGTCGCCCTCTGGAACGGGCGCGATCCGATCCTCAAGGAGCGGCTCTTCGGCCTCTCGGGGCCGCAGGGCAATCATGGCGAGGACGTGAAGGAGCTCTACTACTACCTCGACGCGCTCCCGTCGCACGCCTATCTCAAGATGCTCTACAAGTACCCGCAGGGGGAGTTCCCTTACCGCTGGCTGCTCGACGAGAACCGGCGGCGAGGAAAGACCGATCCGGAGTTCGAGCTCCTCGACACCGGCGTCTTCGACGAAGATCGTTATTTCGACGTCCAGGTCGAATACGCGAAGGCCGACGCCGAGGACCTGCTGATCGAGATCGCGGTGACGAACCGTGGCCCCGAAGCCGCGAGGCTCGTGCTCCTGCCGCAACTCTGGTTCCGCAACGTCTGGAGCTGGGGGGCGCCCACTCCCTCGGCGACCGGTGACATCGACGACGAGCCCGGTCGCCGCCCCGAGCTCGGCGTCGTCGCGGGGGCCGTGCGCGCCTCGCATCCGGAGCTCGGCACGATGTGGCTGCAGCCGGACGGCGACCCCACGTTCCTCTTCACCGACAACGCCACGCACTCGGCGAAGCTCTGGGCCGCGGCGCCTCGCGAGGGCTACTTCAAGGACGGCATCGAGGAGGCGGTGGTCCAGGGGAACGCCGCGGCGGTGAATCCGGCGATGACCGGAACGAAGATGGCGGCGCGCTACGACCTCGAGGTCGCCGCGGGCGGGGTGGAGGTCGTTCGCCTCCGCCTCTCGCGCGGCGCGCGCGCCCGCCCGTTCGCCGGCTTCGACGACACCTTCGCGAGCCGTCGCGCCGAGGCCGACGCCTTCTACGCCGAGCTCCAAACCGGTGTCGACGACGCCGAGCGCCGGCGCGTGCAGCGCCAAGCCTGGGCGGGGATGATCTGGGGCCAGCAGTTCTATCACTTCGACGTGCCGCGCTGGCTCGCCGGCGACCCCGGCCAACCCGAGCCCCCGGCTTCCCGCTGGAACGGGCGCAACCACGAGTGGATGCACCTGAACAACGCCGACGTCATCTCCATGCCCGACACGTGGGAGTACCCCTGGTACGCGGCCTGGGACCTCGCCTTCCACTGCCTGCCGCTCGCGCGCATCGACCCCGGGTTCGCGAAGAACCAGCTCGTGTTGCTCACCCGCGAGTGGTACATGCACCCGAACGGGCAGCTCCCCGCCTACGAATGGGCGTTCGGGGACGTCAATCCGCCGGTGCACGCCTGGGCGGCGTGGCGCGTCTACGAGATCGACCGCGAGATCTCGGGACGCCCCGACCGTGGTTTCCTCGAACGGGTCTTCCACAAGCTGATGCTCAACTTCACCTGGTGGGTGAACCGCAAGGACGTCGAGGGGCGCAACGTCTTCCAGGGGGGATTCCTCGGCCTCGACAACATCGGCGTCTTCGACCGCTCGGCCGAGCTTCCGACGGGCGGCCATATCGACCAGGCCGACGGTACTGCCTGGATGGCGATGTACTCGCTCAATCTGATGCGGATCGCGCTCGAGCTGGCGCAGGACAACCCCGTCTACCAGGACATCGCCACCAAGTTCTTCGAGCACTTCCTCTACATCGCGGCGGCGATGAAGGACCTCGGCGGCCAGGAGATCGACCTCTGGGACGAGGAGGACGCGTTCTTCTACGACGTTCTCCACCTGCCCGACGGCGGCGCGAGCCCCCTCAAGGTGCGCTCGATGGTCGGGCTGATTCCGCTCTTCGCGGTCGAGATCCTCGACGCCGAGCTGCTCGCGCGGGTCCCCGAGTTCACCGCCCGGCTGCAGTGGTTCCTCGACTACCGCCCCGATCTCGCGGCGCTCGTCTCGCGCTGGCATCAACCCGGCGAGAGCGATCACCGGCTCCTCTCGCTGCTGCGGGGCCACCGGATGAAGGCGGTGCTGCGGCGCATGCTCGACGAGAGCGAGTTCCTCTCGGAGCACGGCGTGCGCGCGCTCTCCAGGTTCCACGCCGAGCGCCCCTTCGTCATGGAGGCCGGCGGCCGCTCCTTCAGCGTCGGCTACCAGCCCGGCGAGTCGGCGTCGGGACTCTTCGGCGGCAACTCGAACTGGCGGGGACCGGTCTGGTTCCCGGTCAACTTCCTGATCGTCGAGTCGCTCCGCCGGTTTCACGACTACTACGGACCGTCGTTCCAGGTCGAGTGCCCCGCCGGATCGGGACGCATGCTCGACCTCGCGGGGGTCGCCGACGAGATCGCGCGCCGCTTGGTGGGGATCTTCCTCCCCGACGATCGGGGCCATCGGCCGGTCTTCGGAGGCCAGGAGAAGCTCCAGCGCGATCCCCACTTCCGCGATCATCTGCTCTTCTTCGAGTACTTCCACGGCGACAGCGGCCGCGGCGTCGGGGCCTCGCACCAGACCGGCTGGACGGGGCTCGTGACCGAGCTGATCGGGAAGGCGCGCGCATGACCGAGACCTCGTGGCGAGCCCGGAGAGCGGCGTCATGACGACCGATCACTACGACGTCGTCATCGTGGGGAGCGGCGCCGGCGGCGGCACCCTCGCCTGGAAGCTCGCCCCCTCGGGCAAGCGCATCCTCCTGCTCGAACGGGGCGACTTCGTGCCCCGCGAGCGTGAGAATTGGGACCCCCGCGCCGTCAACCTCGACGGCCGCTACCAGACGCGCGAGCGCTGGGTCGACGGCGACGGTAAGGAGCTCCATCCGCATACCAATTACTGGGTGGGCGGCAACACGAAGTTCTACGGCGCGGCGCTCTTCCGGCTGCGCCGCGAGGATTTCGGTGAGCTCGCGCATCACGGCGGCGTCTCGCCGGCCTGGCCGGTCTCCTACGACGAGCTCGAGCCCTATTACACGCAGGCCGAGCACCTCTATCAGGTGCACGGCGAGCGCGGCGTCGATCCGACCGAGCCCTGGGCCTCGGCGCCCTACTCGCATCCGCCGGTCTCGCACGAGCCGCGCATCGCGAAGCTCGCGGCCGACCTCGAGCGCGCCGGTCTCGAGCCCTTCCACACGCCGCTCGGCGTGCGGATCGACGAGACGAACCCCCGGCGGAGCGCCTGCATCCGCTGCGCCACCTGCGACGGCTACCCCTGCCTCGTGCTGGCGAAGTCGGACGCTCAGACGATCTGCGTCGAGCCGGCGCTCGCCCATCCGAACCTCACCCTCTGGACCGGCGCCTACGTCGAGCGCCTCGCAACCGACGCTGCGGGACGGTCGGTGACCGCCCTGCAGGTGGTTCGCGACGGCGCCCAGACGACGGTGTCGGCCGACGTGGTCGTCGTCTCCTGCGGCGCCATCAACTCGGCGGCGCTGCTCCTGCGCTCCGCGAACGCTCGCCATCCCAACGGCCTCGCGAACGGCTCCGACGTCGTGGGCCGCCACTACATGGGGCACGTCAATTCGGTGCTGATGGCGATCTCGACCGAGCCCAATCCGACCGTCTTTCAGAAGACCCTCTCGGTCAACGACTTCTACTTCGGCGACGGCGACTTCCGCTTCCCGATGGGTCACATCTCCTTCGTCGGCAAGCTCGACGCGGTGACGCTCTCCGGCGGCGCGCCGCCCTTCGCGCCGGGTTGGACGCTGGAGGCGATGGCGAAGCACTCGCTGGACTTCTGGCTCACGTCGGAGGACCTGCCGCATCCGGACAATCGCGTCACTCTCGACCGCGAAGGACGCATCCAGCTCGCCTACCGCCCCAACAACGAGGAGGGGCACAAGCGGCTCATCGCCCGGCTCAAGTCGCTGCTCAACCACCTCGGATGCGAAGAGAGGCTGATTCCACGCAATCTCTTCGTCGGCCAACGCATCCCACTCGCCGGCGTCGCGCACCAGAATGGCACCATCCGCTTCGGCGACGATCCGAGGAGCTCGGCGCTCGACCGCCACTGCAAGGCTTGGGAGCTCGATAACCTCTACGTCGTCGACGGCTCCTTCTTCCCGTCGAGCGGCGCCGTGAATCCGGCGCTCACCATCATGGCCAACGCGCTGCGCGTCGGCGACCACCTGCTGGAGCGTCTCGCTTGAGCATTCTGGCTTCGAGGAGGATGACCATGTTCGACTTCACGAATCGGGTGGCGCTGGTGGCGGGCGGTTCGGGAGCTCTCGGCGGTGCCCTGCTGCGTCGCCTGGTGGCGGCCGGCGCCCGGGTGGCGGCGACGGATCGGAAACCGGAACGGCTCGCCGCTGCGCTCGCGGCTGAAGGGCTAGCCCCCGGCGAGCGGCTGACCGTGCACGGTGTCGACCTCGCGGACCGCGCCGCGGTCGAGGCCCTGGTGGCGGAGGTCGTCGCCCGGCATGGCCGGCTCGACCACCTCTTCAACGTCGCCGGGACCTTCGCGGCGGCGGAGTCGGTCGAGGCCACTTCCGACGATCTCTGGGCGCGGCTCTGGGACGCCAACTTCCGCGCGACGCTCCACGCCTGCGCCGCCGTGGCGCCGGTGATGAAGCGGCAAGGGGGCGGAACGATCGTCAACGTCGGCTCGCGCGCCTCGCTCCACGGCGACGCCGGCGTCGTCGCCTACAGCGTCTCGAAGACCGCCGTCGTACGCCTCACCGAGAGCCTCGCCGCGGAAGGGAAGCGCCACGGCGTGCGCGTCAACTGCGTGCTCCCCGGGACGATCGATACCCCCGCCAACCGGGCCGCGATGCCGGCGGCCGACGCCTCGGCCTGGGTGGATCCCGACGCTCTGGTGGACGCGCTGCTCTTCCTGGCGAGCGACGCCGCGCGCGCCGTGCACGGCGCCGCGATCCCGGTGTTCGGGCTCGGCTAGGAAGGTCGGGCGCCGGGCTCCGGCGCCCTCGGCTCAGCGGAATCCGCGCCGCAGCTCGCGCGCGAAGGCCTTGTAGCTCGCGTCGTCCCAGAGACAGACGACGACGCGCTGCAACTTGGTCCCCCCCTGCAGGTAGCGGTGCACCTCGGTGAGGAGGATACGGGCGCAGCGCTCGATCGGGAAGCCGTAGTTGCCGGTCGAGATCGCCGGGATCGCCACCGACTTGAGGCCGTGGCGGTCGGACAGAGCGAGCGAGGAACGGACCGCCGAGGCGAGCTTGCGGTCCTCGTCCCCCTCCCCCATCTTCGGTCCCACGGCGTGGAGGATGTGCTTGAACTTCATCTTGCCGGCGCCGGTGATGACCGCCGTCCCGGTCGGAGTCGAGCCGATCCGCTTGCACTCCTCCTGGATCGAGGGTCCGCCCCGCCGCTTGATGGCACCGGCGACCCCACCGCCCAGGAGGAGGTTGACGTTCGCCGCGTTGACGATCGCCTCGACCTCTAGCTCGGTAATGTCCCCCTCCACCAGCTCGAGGGTGGTGTTGTTCATCGTGATGACGATCCGGTTCTCCGCCTGGGTCTCGGCCATGACTCCAACTCGATCCGTTCGGTTCCGGCCCGGAGGGTGACCCCCGCGCGTCGAATCCCGAATGTTATCAGGAAAGTTTCCGCTACCCCGCCGGGCGGGCGGGCCTTTCGATAGGATCTCTCACCATGCTGCGTGAGTGGAAACGTAACCTGTCGGCCTCGCTCGGCGAAGAGATCGCCCGCCGCTACTCGATCGAGCACCTTCCGGTCGCCGAGATCCCCCCTCGGCGCGCGCTGGGAGATCTCGCCTTTCCGGCGCCGCTGCACCTGGCCCGGACGCTTCGCCGCAAGCCGCGCGAGATCGCCGAAGAGCTCGCCGCCGGTTGGCGGCTCCCCGACGGGGTCCGCGAGCTCCGGGTCGAAGGCGCCGGCTACCTGAACGTCTTTCTCGATCGCCCCCGCTTCGTCGCCGCGTTGCTTTCCCGCTCTCCGCTCTCGGGCGAGGGAGCCGGCCGCGGCAAGGTGATCGTCGAGCACACGAACATCAATCCGAACAAGGCGGCGCACATCGGCCATCTGCGCAACGCCGTGCTCGGAGATCTGCTGGTCCGGTCGCTGCGCGCGCTGGGGACCCCGGTCGAGGTCCAGAACTACATCGACGACACGGGGGTCCAGGTGGCCGACGTGGTGGTCGGATTCGTCGACATCGAGCACCGGTCGGTCGCCGACGTGGCGGCGATCCCGGAGCCCTTCGACTACCACTGTTGGGACCTCTACGCGCGCGTCGGACAGTGGTACGAGGAGGACCCGTCCCGCCAGGCGCTGCGACGCCAGACCCTGCACGCGCTCGAGCGCGGCGAAGGGGAGCGCGCCGCGATGGGCCGTCTGGTCGCCCGCCGGATCGTCACCCGACACCTCGCGACGATGCGCCGCCTCGGGATCGGCTACGACCTGCTCACCCACGAGAGCGACATCCTGGGCCTGCACTTCTTCGACGCCGCCTTCGGCGAGCTCAAGGCGCGGGGCGCGATCCAGCTCGAGGCAGAGGGGAAGAACGCCGGCTGCTGGGTGATGCCGCTCGAAGGCAACGCGGAGTTCGCGGGGCTGGAGGACCCGGACAAGGTCATCGTCCGCTCCGACGGCACCGTCACCTACGTCGGCAAGGACATCGCCTATCAGCTCTGGAAGTTCGGCCTGCTCGGCAGAGACTTCGCGTACCGCTACTGGCGGGAGGAGGCGCTCTGGATGACCGCCGGCGAGGGGGCGGAAGACCACCCCGCCTTCGGCCGTGGCGAGCGCGTCGTGAACGTCATCGACGCCCGCCAGAGCTACCTGCAGAAGATCGTGCGCGCGGGCCTCAGAGCCCTCGGGCACGACGACGCGGCCGAGCGCTCCGTCCACTTCGCCTACGAGATGGTCTCGCTCTCGGCCGCCACCGCCCGCGCCCTCGGCCTCGTCGTCGAGGAGGGCAAGGCGATGGAGATGTCGGGGCGCAAGGGGATCGGCGTCAAAGCCGACGACCTGCTCGACCGGCTCGAGGAGAAGGCGCGCGAGGAGATCGCGATGCGCAACCGGGAGCTCTCGCGCGACGAGCTCCACCGGCTGGCGCGCGAGATCGCCACCGCCGCCGTCCGCTTCTTCATGGTGAAGACCGGGACGACGCGGGTCATCGCCTTCGACCTCGACGAGGCGCTCGATTTCGAGGGGGATTCCGGCCCGTATCTCCAGTACTCGCTGGTGCGCGCCCGCAACATCGAGCGCAAGGTGGAGGCAGCGGGCTTGGGCGGCCCGCTCGACGGCGAGACCCTGGCGGCTCTGCCAGCCGATGCCCTCGGGGACGATCTCTGGGATCTCGTGCACGCCGCGGCGGCGATCGGGGAGGCCGTCGAGCGAGCGGCCTCCTCGCTCGAGCTCTCCCTCGTCGCCCGGCAGGCGCTCGAGCTCGCGCAGCGCTTCAACGCCCTCTATCACGCCCATCCGGTGTTGCACGAGCCCGATCCGGTGCGCCGGAGCGCGCGGCGGGCCGCTTTCGCGGCCTTCGCGCAGGCGGAACGGGCCCTCTGCGACCTGCTGGGGATTCCGGAACCCGAAAAGATGTAAATTGTGCTTGACATCCTGTCGGCGATCTTTTACATTCCCGCGTGTCAAGGAAACTTCACATCCAACGCAAGGGAGATCGCCATGCAAGAGAACCAAGAGACCCTCACCCGACCCTGGTACTCCTTCGGCTGCGTCGGCCTGATGACCCCCACCGACGTCCGGAATCTCGGCCGCTTCAATCTCTCGATGCTCTCCTGGGGGCTCAGCTGGGCGGTCGCCCTCTTCGCGCTCCGCCTGCTACCCGAGCTGCCCGCCCCGCTGCGCTATGCGATCGCGGCGTTGCCGACCCTGGTCGCCCTCGCAGCCATCCTCGCCTACCTCCGCTTCCTCCGGCAGGCCGACGAGCTGCTGCGCAAGATCCACCTCGAGGGCATGGCCCTGGGCTTCGGCGTCGGCTTCCTCATCGCCACCGGCTGGCCGCTCTTCGAGCGGGCCGGAGCGCCGCCGCTCGAGATGGTCTGGGTCTGGACCGCCATGGTCTTCGGTTGGGGCGTCGGACAGGCGATCGGCCGGAAGCGCTACGCGTGAACAACCGGCTCCGGGTCTTGCGCGCCGAGCGCCAGTGGTCGCAGGCCGATCTCGCCGAGCGGCTCGGGGTCTCGCGCCAGACCGTCAATGCGATCGAGACCGGACGCTACGATCCGAGCCTGCCGCTCGCGTTCCGCATCGCGCGCCTCTTCTCGCTCACGATCGAAGCGGTCTTCGATCCCAGTGGCGAGACCGCACGGCGCTAGCCCGATCTCCTGGCGAGCCTCCGTCAGCGGTCGCGCCTAGTCGCCGGCGTAGAGCACCTCGAGCCGGCGGGCGCGGCGGGCCGCGAACACCAGCAGCGTGGCCGCGACGGCGAGCAGGCCCAGGATGGCGAGCGGCGCCGGCGTCGGCTCGGCGGGGAGCGCGAAGGGGCCCTTCGGGACCGGGACCGGGCAGAGTGATTGCAGGTGGTGGATCACCGAGACGTTCTTGAGCGATTGCGGCAGCAGGAAGTTGAGCCACTCCCAGCCCAGGATCATCGCCGCGGGGATCATCGGATTGCGGAGCGACAGACCCAGGGCCAGGAAGACCGCGCCGTAGCCGATCACCGCGAGCCAGGTGATGCCGAAGTAGGTGACGAGCTGCCCGAAACCCGGACCCGAGAGGAGATAGGAAACGCCGCCCCGGGTGATCGACGGCAGGAAGCTCAGCAGGACTTGCGCGACCGTGCTCGCCGAGAGCAACGTCCCGGCCGCGAGCACGCCGGCCACGTACTTGCCCGCCACGTAGACCTCGCGCCGGATCGGCGCGAGAAAGTAGAAGTGGAGGCTCCGCTCCAGGATCTCGCCGCGCGACAGGTAGGTGAAGACGCCGAAGCAGCAGAAGAAGACCACCAGGCGGAGGAAGAAGACCTGGAAGATGATGCCGTAGACCCGCGCCACGTCGGCCGCCGGCTGCGCCTCGGGTCCGTGTCCGGGACCGAACAGGGCGTGCGCCAGGGCGCGGCCGCCCAGGAGCACGACCGGCATCAGAGCGACGATCACCACCGGCAGCGCGCGGGGCCGCAGGAAGGTGCGGCGCGCCTCGAGCCCCAGCATGGCGACGATCTGCCGCCACCAGAAGCGCCACCCCGAAGTCGCCTCGCTCATTCCACCCCTCACGTGCTCGCCTGCGCGTTGCCGCCGATCAGGTACTGGTAGACCGCCTGGACGTCGTCGTCGGCCGGCAGCACGGCCTCGATCTCGAGCTCCCCCGCGCTCGCCAGCCGGTTGAGCAACAGGTAGAAGCGATCGGCATTCTGGGTGCGTACCAGCAACCCTCGCCGGTCGGCGTCGATCCGCGCCTCGACCACGTGATCCTCCGCGAAGACCCGCGAGGCGAGAGCCGAAGGCTCGGCGCACCGCACCAGGACCTGGAGTGGTCGCTCCGCGCTCATCTCGTCGCGCACCCCTTCGATCTCGCCCTCGGCGACGATGTAGCCGCCGTGGACCAGCACGACCCGATCCGCGAGCTCGTCGACCTCGTGCAGGATATGGCTCGAGATCACCACGTGCCGGCCCTCCGCGGCGAAGCCCTCGAAGAGCGCCAGGACCTCGGCCCGGGCGAGCGGGTCGAGCCCGTTGAGCGGCTCGTCGAGCACCAGGACGCGCGGATCGTGGGCGATCGCCTGCGCCAGCTTGATGCGCTGCTTCATCCCCTTGCTGTAACCGCCGATCCGGCGGCCCGCCGAATCGCTCATGCCGACGCGCTCGATGGCGCGCCGCGCCCCCTCCGCGGCGGGAGCGGCCGCGAGGCCATGCAACCGGAGGTAGAGGTAGACGAAGTCCCACCCCTTCATACCGCGTGGAAAGGTGTCGAACTGCGTGCAGTAGCCGACCGTTCGATGGAGACGCTCGGGATCCCGCGGCTCGATGCCACAGACGGAGACCCGGCCTTCGCTCGGCTCGAGGAGCCCCGCGAGGAGGTTCATCAGGGTCGTCTTGCCCGAGCCGTTCGGACCCACGAGAGCGGTGATCCCGGGCCCGATCGCGAGATCGATCCGGTTGACGCCGAGGACTTCGCCGTAGAACTTCGAGACGTTCTCGAAGACGATGCGGGTCTCCGCGCTCATCGCGAGACCTCGCATGCCCGCACCTTGCGGTGGAGCAGGAAGAGCGACAGGGTGGTGATCACGGCGAGCGCCGCCCAGCAGGCCGGAACCGGGAGCGGATCCTCGGGAAACGGGTGACCGAGAAAGTCGATGCCGCCAAACAGATCGGCCCAGATCGTCTGCACCGTGTCGTCGAAGGCGAGGAGCCTCCCCCAGCGCAGACCCATCACCTGCTCGATCGCCTTGCCGAAGGCCTCGCCCACCAGGAAGACGCCGAAGAGCATGCCGGTCGCGACCGGTCGCCACTTCACCCAGGCCGAGATGGCGAGCGCGAAGAGAGAGAGCAGCACGATCCAGACCCCGAATCCGAGGACCAGAGCCGGCACGAGACGCCAGTGCGCCGCGAGCCAGCTCCAGCCGGCGAGCGATCCTTGGAGGCCGATCAGCAGCAGGCCCGGGATCCAGCTCACCACCGAGAGCAGGCCCGCGAGCACCGCGAACTTGGCCGCGACGTACTCGCCCCGCGTCAGCGGACGCGAGAGGTAGAGCGGCAGCGCGTTGTGCGCGAGATCAGGCGCCACCAGATGCGGTCCGACGAAGGTCGCGAGCAGGAACGAGACGCTCGACTGCCAGACCATGTACCAGAAGAATGTCTCCTTGCCGATCGCCAGCAGGCCCGCGTCGGCCGACCCGTTCGCGATCCGCATGCCCGCGGCGATCAGCAGGTCGAGATTGTTGGCGACGTAGATCATCACCGCGAAGCCGATCGGCGGCAGGCAGGCGAGGATGAAGAGGATCAGGATGAAGCGCGAGGAGAAGATGTCCCCGAGCGCGAAGCGGGTGATCTTGAGCCAGCGCCAGCGCGACTCCTGCCGCGGCCCGGCGTAACCCCGGTAGCGGCGGTCATGCACCGGCACGGGGCGGCTCCTTTCCGTTCTCCTCCATCGCCTTGAGGAAGAGGTGCTCGAGCGAGTTGCGGCTCGAGGTCAGGCGACGCAGCTGCACGCCCTCCGTCTCGGCGACTCGATAGAGCTCGCGCACGTCGACGCCCGCGGGCAGCACGACCTTGAGCCGCCGGCCGGCGAGCTCCGCCACCTCGCAGCCGAGCCCGGCGAGCGCCGCCGCGTAGTTGCCGTTCTCTCCCCCCTTCGTCTCGAGCTCGAGAAAGCGTCGGTCGGCGAGCCGCTCGGCCGCCAGGTCCGCGATCGTCGCCACCCGCCCCTCCTTGAGCACCAGCACTTCGTCGCAGCAGCTCTCGATGTCGCGCAGCAGGTGGGAGGAGACGACGATGCGGACGCCCGAGGCCGCGATCTCACGAATCAGGCCGAGCATCCGTTGCCGCGCCGCCGGATCGAGCCCGTTGGTCGGCTCGTCCAGGAGCAGCACCGAGGGACCGTGAGCGATCGCCTGGGCGAGCTTGGCGAGCTGCTTCATGCCGAGCGAGTAGGTCTCGAGCTTGCGGTAGCGGGCCTCGCCGAGCCCGACGTAGAAAAGCGCCTCGTGCGCGCGCTCGAGCGCCTGGCGGGGAGGCAGTCCGGCGAGCTCGGCCATCATGCGGACGAAGCGCACCGCGCTCATGCCGGCGATGAACGACTCGCTCTCCGGCATGTAGCCGAGCGCTGTGCGGAGCGCGCGGGCCTCCAGGAGGATGTCGCGGCCGAGCATGCGCGCGGTACCGGAGCTGGGACGGTAGAAGCCGAGCAGGGTGTTGAAGAGCGTCGTCTTGCCGGCGCCGTTGGGGCCCAGGAGACCGACCACCTGGCCGGCGAGCGATCCCCGGAGCCCCTTGAGGATCGGCCGGCCGGCCAGGCGAACTTCGAGATTCTCGAGCTCGAGCAGCGGCGACGTCATCGACACACGGACTCTACGCCCGCGGCCCCGCCGGGGTTTCGACACCGGCCCGTGCCGCGGCCGGGGTGGCCGCCGGTCCACGCCCGGCCGCGCCCTCGCTCAGCGCGAGGAGCCGCTCGAGCGAGAAGCCGAGCACTCCCTGCCCGCCGCGCGTCACGACGGTCACCCGGCGCGGCGACCCATAGGCGACCGCGAGGCTCGGACCCGTGTCTCCGAGGAGCCCCTCGAGCCGACTCACGGCACCCTCGTTCGGCATGCCCGGTGCACCGGGTGCGCGCTGCTCGAGCAGGCTACCGAGCGCGCCGACCGAGTCGCCGAGATTCTGGTAGGCGACACCCGAGAAGTGGATCTCGCCGTCCTCCGGCAGCAGGTCGACGAAGCGCTGCGAGGCCGGCAGCGTCACCCCCGCGGCGCGCGTCGCGACCGCCTCGAGGAGGAGCGCCCGGGACGGGCCGACGAGCAGATAGCCGTCGTGGAAGAGCAGGTGGACGAGCTCCCGTCCGTCGCCGGTCGTGAGCGTGCGTACCACCTGCCCGTCGAGCGCCTCCTGCCGCCAGGCGAGGAGCGGTCGTCCTTCGGCCGCCGCGTCCCGGTTCCAGGCCTCGACGAGCGTCGCGAGCGTCCCCTGCAGGCGCCCTTCGTCCGCGACCTCCAGCACCAGCTTCCACGCCGGCTCGGGCAACCAGGGGCCGTCGAAGGCGAAGGCGAAGTCGCCGCCGAGCGTCGCCGCGATGTCCTCGCGGAGCGACAGACCATAAGTCGCCTCGAGCTCGGCCAGATGCGCCAGAGCCCGCGCGTCGTCGCTCGAGACCAAGGCGAGCAGGTCGTCGAGCATCGTCGACGGCTCCTTGAGGAGGCCGCCGACCGCCAGGTGAGCGTCGGGCGACACGTACTCCAGCGCCCCCACCGGCGCCGGCTCGGCGAGCCACGAGGCGAGACCCCGGCGATCGTCCGAGAAGGTGACGACCGCACGATTCTGCGTCTCGTCGCCGTTCCCGTGGCTCTCGAGAATCAGGTGATCGACCTCGGAGAGTCCGAGCCGGTCGAGAGTCGCTGCCTCCGCGTTGCCCGCGCCCCCGGCGCGCTGGTGGGCCAGCAGGCTCGCGACGTCGACGCCCACGAGCCAACTCGTCCCCTCGCCGTAGACCTCGGCCAAGCGGGCATGGAAGGGGGTGGAGACGAAGGGGTTGCCGCCGCCGTCGATCTCACCCTGGAGGGTCGCGAGGCGCGCTGCGCTCGGCGAGGCGAGCAGGAGGTCTCCCGCCAGCCAGACCAGCAGCTCGTGCGGTCCCGGCTCGCTCTCGGCGCTCGGATCGGTGATGCGGCGCACGCGTCCGCCCTCTTCCGCGCTCGCGTTGAGGCGCGCGATCTCCTCGTCGAGCAGCGTGGAGAGACGCGCCGGATCGTTCACTTCGGCCAGGAAGACCGGCGCTTCCGCCCCCGCGCCAGTGCCCAGGTCGACCGCCACCACGATCTCGGGGCCGAGCTCCGCGCCGAAGCGCCGGATCTCGCCGAGCGCCTCGGCGATCTCCTGCTGGGCGTTGCCGTCACCGAATCGCTCTTGCCACCACGCGGCGAGCGCCTCGTTCTCGGCCACCCGCTGCTCGACGATCTGCCAGGCGTCGGCGAGCGACTGCGAGAGGTTCGGGAGCGCCACGTAGATGCCCGTGCCGGCGGGCGCCAGGTCGAGCAGCCGCGTCGAGTTGCGATTCGCCACGGCGAGCGTTCGGTCGAGCTCGTGACCGAGCGACTTCAGGGCCGCCAACCGCTCCCGGTAGCGCGCGGCGTCGCGGCTCCAGGAGATCTCCCGCTCGAGCGGAATCATCGCCAGCCGCGGATTCGTGGTGAGCTGATCGCCGGGACGCAGCACCGCGTGCTGGGCGCCCTGCGCCACCTGGACCTCGCCCGCCAGGACCGAGACGCGAGATCCCTTGGCGCCATGGTTCACCGAGAAGACGGTGCCGACGACCGAAACCAGACAATCGCCGGTCTCGACGTAGAGATGGCCGCTGCGCTGCTCGGCGGCCTCGACGATCACGCTGCCGCGAGCGAGCCGGAGCACGGTGCCGTCCCAACGCCGGTCGAGCGAGAGCTCCGAGCGTTCGGCGAGCTCGACCCGCGTGCCATCCGGCAAGGCGAGGATCGCACCGGAATCCTTGGCGGTACGGACCGCCTGCGCGCGCTCGAGGCGCTCGCCCGCGACCGCGGGTCGCAGATGCTCGGCGGTCACCAGCACCAGCTCGCCCTGGATCGAGCGCACCTGGGCCGAGACGCTCGCGCCGAGCGGCGCCCAGCCGGAGCGCCAGACCAGCAGTCCGCCCGCGAGCGCCGCCGCCGCGAGGGTCGCCGCGATCGCCCAGCGCCAGGCGCCGCGCGTCGGGGCCGGGAGCTCCGCCCGTCCGCGGACGGATCCGCCCTCGCCGCGGCGCGCCGCCGCCAAGGCCTTCCGGCAGCCGAGGCACTCGCGCGAGTGATCCTCGAGCAGCAGGCGCTTGGGCTCCGCCAGCGCCCCCGCGAGGTAGGCGGGGACGAGGGCGCGGAAGCCCGCGCACCCTTGAATGCGATGGGCCTCCTCGGCCGCGGCGACGGCGCCGGACGGCGACGCGTCGAGCTCCTCCGTCAGCCGGTTCCAGACCCGGGCACCGGCCGCTTCCACGGTCCCTTCGTCGAGCTTCTCGTCGCGGGTCGCGGCGATGGCGGCGTCGAGCAGTTCTTCGCGCTTCATGATTGACCTCCCATCAGGGTCGCGAGCTCCTTGCGCAGGCGGTGGCGGGTGCGATGCAAGAGCACCGCGACCACCCCCGGCGAGGTGCCGGCGAGCTCGGCGATCTCGCGATTGCCGAGCCCTTCGAAGTATTTGAGGGTGAACATCTCGGCGGCCCGCGGCGAGAGGCGCGCGATGGCCAGGCGGAGAGCCCGCCGGAGCTGCGCGAGCTCCTGCTCGCGCTCGGGCGTCGCCTCGCGTCCCACGGGTCCTGCCGGCAGCTCCGCCTCTTCGAGCGGGGCCCAGCCGGCGCGCTGCCGGGAGCGGACCACGTCGAGCGCCGCGTGCACCGCCGCCCGGTAGAAGTAGCCGCCGGCGTCGGCCTCGAGCGGCTCGGCCTCCTGGCGCTTGAGCAACCGGACGAAGACGGTCTGCAGGACGTCCTCGGCGTCGGCGGCGTTGCCGGTGATCCGGCGCGCGGCGCGAAAGACCTTGCCGTAGTGCTCCCGGTAGAGACTCGCCAGCGCTCCCGAGCCGATTTCGGCGGCGCTCGGGTCCGGCGTGGATGCGGGGTGTGCGCTCAAGCTCTCCCTCCTTCGGGTCGCTTCACCAGGACGACGCGCGAGACGCCGCTTTCTTAACAGCTCCCGGGAGCGAGCCGGCGAAGGAGGGGCGGAAATCCGGCCGCGTCAGCCTCCGAGGCTGTCGGGCGGACGCTCGATCTCCCCGGGGACGGTGAGCACCTTGAAGTAGGTCCAGATCGTGAGCCCCCAGACGAAGGCGAGGGAGACGGTCAGGAAGATCCAGCCGGTCGTCGTCATCGCGCGTCCTCCCCGTTTCCCTCAGTCGTCCGTCTTGCGGCCGTCGAGATCGAGACCGGCCGCCCGCCACCGCTTCTCCCCGACGCGGGTCGCGATCAGCAGCACCAGCAAGGTGCCCGCCACCAGCGCAAGCGCCCCCTGCCGCAAGGGCTCGTCGGCGACCGACCGCACCCAGCTGCCCAGGTTCTGCCAGGCGAAGGCGGCGAAGACGACCAGCAGGTAGGTCGGGGTCACGTACTTCATGATGAACCGGTAGAGGCGCGGAATGTGGAGCTGCGCCCCCCGGTGCGCCTCCCGGATCCCCCGCTCCACGCCGAAGATCCAGCTGAAGCAGATGATCTGCACCATCGCCAGGATGAAGATCAGAAAGGTCCCCACCCAGTCGTCGATGGTCGACCAGAAGATGCCTCCCTTGCTGAAGTACATCACCAGGAAGGAGCCGAAGACGCAGATCGAGACCATGAGCGTGGTCGCGTTCCGGCGCGTCCAGCCGAGCGACTCCTGGAAGAAGGCGAGCGAGGGTTGATACATCGAGATCGAGCTCGTGATCGCGGCCAGGAAGAGCATGAAGAAGAAGATCGCCCCGATGACGTTGCCGAGCGAGCCCATGTGGGCGAAGACGACCGGCAGAGTCTGGAAGCCGAGCCCGAACGTCCCTCCCTGCACGGCGCCGATCATGTTGGCGGTCCCCAGGAAGATGAAGGCCGCGGTCAGGGTGATGAGGCCGCCGAAGCCGACCTCGAAGAGCTCGTTGGTGGCCGAGGCCGTGAGCCCCGAGAGCACCACGTCGTCCTTCTTCTTCATGTAGGAGGCGTAGTTGATGATCACGCCGAAACCGACCGAGAGGGTGAAGAAGATCTGCCCCGCGGCGGCGAGCCAGGTCTGGGGATTGCCGAGCGCCGCGAAGTTCGGGTTCCACATGTAGCCGAGACCGTTGATCACGTTCTGCTCGGGCATCGTCGGATCGGGGGTCCCCAGCGTGAGCACGCGGCCGAGCACGATGAGGGCGCAAACCGCCATCGCCGGCATGGCGTAGGAGCAGAACTTCTCGATCCCCTTCGAGATGCCGCGGAAGACCAGCCAGATGTTGACCGCGAAGGTGATGAGCCAGAAGACGAAGGTCTCGTGCGAGCCCGCCGCCAGGATGCCGTTCTCACCCCGGCCGGTGAAGTCGGAATAGAACTGCGCCGCGGAGGCCGTCTGCTCGGCGATCGGCCGTGCCACGTCGACGCCCAGACCACCGGTCAGGTAGTGCCAGGTGTAGCCCAGGCACCAGGCTTCGATGTAGGTGTAGTAGAAGGAGACCGCGAGCGGGATGAGGACTCCGATCACCCCGAGATACCGAGCGACCGGACCCTTGCCGAAGACACCGAGGATGGCCGGGGCGGAGTGCATCCCCTTGCCGCCGCCGTAACGGCCCATCGTCCATTCCGCCCACCCGATCGGGATGCCGAGAAAGAGCAGCGCGCAGAAGTAGGGGATCATGAAGGCGCCGCCGCCGTTCGCGGCCGCCTGTCCGGGGAATCGCAAGAAGTTGCCCAAGCCGACCGCGGAGCCGGCGACTGCGAGGATCACCCCGACGCGCGTCCCCCACTGCTCCGGCTGATGCTCTTTCGACATTCGGCCTCCCTTCGGATGCACGACGCCAGACCGCTCGGAAACGAGAAAACCCGCGGAAGCGTAGCATTCCGCGCCCGGACGGCCCAATTCGCCCAGAGGGACCGGCGGTTTCTCCGCGCTGCGCGCCGGAGCGTCGCGTGGCACCCGGCATTCGGCTAGAATTTCGTGATTCGACGACGATCGGCGGGGTCCGCGTGCAGGGCGGGGCCTCCGCCTCCGTGGCACCCCACGGCAGACTTGGACCTTGAGGCTTGCGCCCCGATCCCGCGGGGCGGATCGAACGGAGGAGACATGCAATCCTGGTTGAATCGCTTCCCGCGCCTAGGACGCGCCGCGCTCGCCCTCGCCGGGCTCGCGGCCCTCTGCGGCGCCGCCCCCGCCGCGGCCTCCGAGGCCGAGCTCGTGCTGCCCGACTTGAAGAGCGTCTCGTTCCTGGGGATGAGCGGCTCGACGCTGCTGCTCTACGGGCTCGTCGTCTGCGTGCTCGGCATGGTGTTCGGCGTCACCATGTACATGCAGCTCAGGAACCTCCCGGTGCACCGCGCGATGCGCGAGATCTCCGAGCTCATCTACGAAACCTGCAAGACCTACCTCACCACGCAGGGGAAGTTCATCCTCCTGCTCTGGGTCTTCATCGCGGCGATCATCTTCTACTACTTCGGCTTCCTCCGACACTTCGCGATCGACCGCGTGATCATCATCCTGCTCTTCTCGCTGGTCGGCATCGCGGGCAGCTACACCGTCGCCTGGTTCGGCATCCGCATCAACACCTTCGCCAACTCGCGCTCGGCTTTCGCGTCGCTCCGGGGCAAGCCCTTCCCGACCTACGCGATTCCGCTCAAGGCCGGCATGTCGATCGGCACCCTCCTGATCGCGACCGAGCTCGTGATCATGCTCTGCATCCTGCTCTTCGTGCCGCGCGAGTATGCCGGCCCCTGCTTCATCGGCTTCGCGATCGGCGAGTCGCTGGGCGCGGCGGCGCTCCGAATCGCGGGCGGCATCTTCACCAAGATCGCCGACATCGGCTCCGACCTGATGAAGATCGTCTTCAACATCAAGGAGGACGACGCGCGCAATCCGGGCGTCATCGCCGACTGCACGGGCGACAACGCCGGTGACTCGGTCGGCCCGACCGCCGACGGCTTCGAGACCTACGGCGTCACCGGAGTCGCGCTCATCACTTTCATCCTGCTCGCGGTCGCGAACCCCGTCACCCAGGTAAAGCTCCTGGTCTGGATCTTCGCGATGCGCATCATGATGATCGTCACCTCGATCGTCTCCTACTGGTTGAACGAGGCCTTCGCGCGCGCCAAGTTCTCGAACGCCGACGACTTCGAGTTCGAGCACCCGCTGACCTCGCTGGTCTGGGTCACCTCCCTGGTCTCGGTGGCGGTCACCTACGGCGTCTCCCACGCCCTGATCCCGGACCTGGGCGACGGCACGCTCTGGTGGAAGCTCTCGACGATCATCACCTGCGGCACGCTCGCCGGCGCCATCATCCCCGAGCTGGTCAAGGTCTTCACCTCGACCAAGTCGGGGCACGTCGAGGAGATCGTCACCTCCTCGCGCGAAGGGGGTGCTTCGCTCAACATCCTCTCCGGCTTCATCGCCGGAAACTTCTCCGCCTACTGGATGGGCCTCGCCATCGTCACCCTGATGTCGGGCGCCTACTGGATGTCGACCCAGGGGCTCGCCAACATGATGCTCGCGCCGGCGATCTTCGCCTTCGGCCTCGTCGCCTTCGGCTTCCTCGGCATGGGCCCGGTCACCATCGCGGTCGACTCCTACGGCCCGGTGACCGACAACGCGCAGTCGGTCTACGAGCTCTCGATGATCGAGACGATTCCGAACGTCGAGGAGGAGATCAAGCGCGAGTTCGGTTTCACTCCGGACTTCTCGCGGGCCAAGCACCACCTCGAGGCCAACGACGGCGCCGGCAACACCTTCAAGGCGACCGCCAAGCCGGTGCTCATCGGCACCGCGGTGGTGGGGGCGACGACCCTGATCTTCTCGATCATCGTGCTCCTGACCAAGGGCCTGACGAGCGGCATCGACAACCTCTCGATCCTCCACGCTCCCTTCCTGCTCGGCCTGGTGACCGGCGGCGCGGTGATCTACTGGTTCACCGGCGCTTCGACGCAGGCGGTCGCGACCGGTGCCTACCGCGCGGTCGAGTTCATCAAGCAGAACATCAAGCTCCACACCGAGGTCGCCAAGGCGAACGTCGAGGACTCGAAGAAGGTGGTCGCGATCTGCACCCAGTACGCGCAGAAGGGGATGTTCAACATCTTCCTGACCGTCTTCTTCTCGACCCTCGCCTTCGCCTGCCTCGAGCCCTACTTCTTCATCGGCTACCTGATCTCGATCGCCCTCTTCGGTCTCTACCAGGCGATCTTCATGGCGAATGCCGGCGGCGCTTGGGACAACGCGAAGAAGGTGGTCGAGGTCGACCTGAAGGAGAAGGGGACCGATCTCCACGCCGCGACGGTGGTCGGCGACACGGTCGGCGACCCGTTCAAGGACACGTCGTCGGTCGCCATGAACCCGGTGATCAAGTTCACGACCCTCTTCGGCCTCCTGGCCGTCGAGCTCGCGGTCGAGATGCCGAACCAGACGACCACCATCCTCGCGGGGGTCTTCTTCGCCATCTCCCTCGTCTTCGTCTGGCGCTCCTTCTACCGGATGCGCATCCCGAAGGAGATCTGACGCCCGGCCGCCCAGAGGCGGCCCGCGCGTGACGTTCGAGAGCCCCGGGGCGACCCGGGGCATCTTGCTTTTCTGAGTCAGTCTCGGGCTGGTGAGCTCGCGGCCTTCGCCGCCCATGCCGTCATCTTGCGCTGCAGGGCGATCCGGCTCTCGTCCGTCAGACAGGGGTCGGAGTAGATCTCGAGCGCCTGACTGGCGACCCGGAACGCCTCGTCGAACGACCCGCACGCCACCAGAAGCTCCGCCTCCTGCTCGAGCAGGTCGCCCGCGAAGAGCGGATCGGCGGCCCCGTGCGGCAGGAGCTCCCGGATCCGCTCGTGAAGAAGCGCCGCCTGGAGGAGGTCTCCCCGGCGTCGCTGCGCGATCGCCAGCACCAGCAGCGCTTCTGCCGGCAGGTCCTCGAGCAGGCGCGATGCTCTCGGCGCCGTCGCCGCGAGTACCATCGCGAGCAGGGCGAGATTCTCGCCCACCTCCGGTTCCTCGTCGATCAGCGCGCGCGCCCGCTCGACGAGGGCGGAGATGGTGGGCAGATCGGGGAGCGGTTCGAGGAAGGCCCGGGCGGTAACGCCGTGTTCGCGGACGTGCTCGACCCAGCTCTCGGCGTGCCCCTTCGCGCGCTCGATCTGTTCGAGGAAGCTCCAGTCCGGTTCGTCGATCCCGCTTCCGCCGCGCGGCCTCCCTTCGGAGTGCGAGGAGCGTTCGGCGAGCCGACGCTCTCGCCGCCTGGCGGCATCGCCCGGTCGACGCAACGAGCGGTCGCGCATCGTCACGAGATCATCCTAGCCCACGCTCACCGGCACGAGCGTCATGGTGTCGTTGCCGAAGAGGTCGCGCTTCTTGCAGTTCAAAGCGAACCCGACCTCGCGCTCGTCCTCGGCGAAGAGTGAGCCGTGCTTCTGCGGCGAGGGCGGCCTCCGTTCGCGCGGCGAGATCGCGCTTCTCAGCGTCGGAGAAGTCGTAGGCGGGCGCCCTGGCACCACGGTTCAGTCTGCTCGCTTCGACTTGGCCTTGCGAGCCGTCGCCCTCTCCTGCGGCGCCGGAAGAGCCTCCAGCGCTTTCTCCAAGGCCCGCTCGTCGGCCTCGGCTTCGGTC
Organism: uncultured Thermoanaerobaculia bacterium; assembly: GCA_964476605.1. Taxonomy (GTDB): domain Bacteria; phylum Acidobacteriota; class Thermoanaerobaculia; order Multivoradales; family JAGPDF01; genus JAGPDF01. Next base: position 52,980 of record CAYZBH010000003.1, read on the forward strand.
ACGAGTCTCCGGGCGTGGAACTGGTCGTACTCGCCGAGCGCCAGACGGTCGGCGACCTCCTTCGACACCTTTCCGGGGCTCGTCAATACCTCGCGCTGATTGAATTGGAGGAAGGCGTCCAGCTTCTCGCGCCAGTCCTTCATATAGAGCAAGCGGCGCCGTCGCGCTTGGTCCTCGGCATACTCGAGATACATCGTAACGATCCGGTTGAGCACCTCGATTTCGCCTTCACCGAGGTAGTTCTTGGCGATCGTCACGTCCGACTTTCGGACCTTGGCGCCTCTCCAGTTCGTGAGCCCCATGTTCGGCTTCCGGTGGTCGGCGCGCTCGGCGATGAGTTGGGGCGCGGTCTTGCCCGCCGCCGCCCAGTGCAGCTTGTTCTGGATGATCTGGAAGAACTCGTGGGTCTCCCGGCTCTCCGGCCGGTAGTCCGCCGCGAGCGCGAAAATGTCCCGGATCTTGAGGTACATCCTCTTCTCGCTCGATCGGATGTCTCGGATCCGCTCGAGGAGCTCGTCGAAGTAGTCGGGAGCACCGTGCCCGGGCGGGTTCTTCAGGCGCTCGTCGTCCATCGTGAAGCCCTTGACGAGGTATTCGGAGAGCCGGCTGGTCGCCCACTGGCGAAACGCCGTTCCACGCTCCGAACGCACCCGGTAGCCCACGGCAAGGACCATGTCGAGGTTGTAGTGCTTGACCGCTCGGCGGACCTGCCGGGAGCCCTCAGGTCGAACTACTAAGTAATCCTTAATTGTTGCCTCGGCCTGCAACTCGTTCTCTTCCAGTACGTTCCGGATGTGCTGGACCACGTTTGGAACACTCGTCTGGAACAGCTCTGCAATCTGGGCCTGGGATAGCCAGAGGGATCCCAGGTCGAATCGGACTTGGATCCGCGTGCGTCCGTCCTCGGCTTGATAGAGGATCAACTCCCCGCGGGGTTCAGACGCTCGATTCATGCTCACGGTTGGTTCTCCCCGAATTTCTCATGGGAGCTCTTCCGCAAGGTCTCATCCGCGGGAAGCCACCGGTGTTCCGGCCGGAGGAGCTCGTAAGGCGAGCGCGGGAAGTCGGGGTGGAGCGCCATCGTCGAGGTTAGACCTCCGCTTGCCGGGCTCTATCCGGAGTCGCTTCGTGGGGCTGCCACCGGCTCGGTGTCGGGCCGCGTCAGCGTCGAGTGCCCCTGAAGATCCGGCGACCAGAGCATAGCGGGGTCCGCCTCCGGTCGGAAGTCTCGCGCCTAGGCTAGGCGGAGGCCTCCGCCCGCGCGCGGAGGGTCGCCAAGTGGGTGCTCTCGAGGGTGTCGCGGTAGAAGAGGTTGTAGGTGTCGAAGGGGATGAGGCGCCCGTCCTCGGGGTGGACGATGTGGACGCAGCTCTTCTTGACCGAGCGGACGTCGAAGGCGTGCGCGTCGATGAACTGGACGATCAGGATCCGGAAGAGGTTCGCGTAGCCGAGCTCGGCGGGCACCTGCACGGTGGGCAGGCAGCAGAGCAGGTCCTTCAAGGTCGCCGCGCTCGACTCCGGCGAGTGGTTGGTGGCGAAGAGCTTGAAGAGCCCCTCGCGGACCGCCGGGTCGCGCTCGTAGACGATCGAGTTGCGCCCCCCCTCGATCAGCACCTGCGGGTCGATCATGCCGGTGAGCGGCACCACGCGGCCGCCGAGCTTCAGCGCGTAGGCCATCGCCAGCGAATCCGGATGGCAGGGGACGGGGATCAGGTCCTCCGGCCGGAAGCGGTCGCTCTGCTCGAGGATCCGCCGCCGTACCTCGGTCAACGTCAGGCGGTGGCGGGCCGGGTCGTACCCCTCGACCCTGCCGGCGTCCTGCACCGGCTGGAAGGTCACGCCGCGGACGCAGCCGATCGAGAGCGCGTACTCGACGATCGCGCCGAGCTCGTCGTCGTTCGCCCCCCGCGCGACGGTCACGACGAGGGTGGTCGAGATCCCGAGCCGGTCGAGGCGCGCGAGCGCCCGCTCGCGGATCTTCCGGAGGTCGGCACCTCGGAGCGCGAGGAGCGGCTCGCGCCGGAGCGAGTCGAATTGCAGGTAGATCTCGAAGCCCGGAGCGTACCCGGCGAGCCGTTTCGCGAACTCCTCGTCCTCCGCGATCCGCACGCCGTTGGTGTTGACCATGAGGTGGCGGATCGGCCGGCGCTTCGCGGCATCGAGGATGGCGAAGAAGTTGGGATGGATCGTCGGCTCGCCCCCCGAGATCTGGACGACGTCGGGCTCGAGCTCGTTGCGGACCACGGCGTCGAGCATGCGCTCGACCTCGGCCAGGCTCCGCATCTCCGGGCGGTGCGGTCCGCTCGCCGCGTAGCAGACCGGACAGGCGAGATTGCAGGCGTCGTTGATCTCGATCAGGGTGAGGCAGGAGTGCTGCTCGTGGTCGGGGCAGAGGCCGCAGTCGTACGGGCACCCCCAGCGGATCGGCGTGTTGTAGCGCGCCGGCATCTCGGGCGCCTTGAGGAAGACCTCGCGCGCGCGCCGGTAGTAGTCGACGTCGTCGGCCACCAGCACGCGCTCGAAGCCGTGCTCGGGGCAGCGCTTGTCGAGGTAGACGTTCTCCTCCTCGAAGAGGATCTTCCCCTCGACCTTCCGGTGGCAGACCGAGCAGATCGAGATCGCGACGTCGTAGAAGAGGTAGGGGCGGGTGCGCGGCGCCACGCTCAGCCTCCGGGGGGCGGCGGCGGGGCGCTCTCGGGCGGGCTCGCCGCCACCTGCCGGTCGGCGCGCGAGCGCGTCTTCACCAGGCCGACGATCCACCAGATGAATCCGACCGGAAGCGCGAGCGCACCCAGGACGAAGAGCGCGCCGCAGCAGAAGCCCAGGATGTCGGCTCCGGCGCGGCTCGGACCACCGCTGAAGTCGAGAGTGAGGAGGAAGCCGAAGCAACCCGAGACGCCGAGCAGCACCCCGGCGACGGCGATCAGGCACCCTGGCGCCCAGGGCTTGTCGCGGGCGAGCGCTCGCAACCTTCCCATCGGTTGAGACCCTCCGTCAGCCATCGTTCGCCGCCGGCCCGGCGCGGCGAAGCCAGCGGACTATATCCGGGGAGAGGACGGTGAGCGCGCCCAGGCAGGTCCACTGGATCGCCGAGAGTCCCAGGCCGCGGCAGGCGGCCGGTTTCCAGAAGTCGACGAGCAGCCGGAAGGCGAAGTAGGAGGCGACGAAGCCGCGGAAGAGGTCGCCCTCTGGCGCGCCGTGCCGGCGCCAACGCGCGAGCAGAAACGCCAGAAGCGCGAGGAAAAGGATCTCGTAGAGCTGCGTCGGGTGGCGCTTCACGCCATCCCCGAAGTCGACCCCCCAGGGGAGGGTCGTCGCGACGCCGTAGGTGCGATCGGCGAGGCCGGAGAGGAAGCAGCCGATCCGCCCGATCGCGATCCCCAGGGCGAGCGGCAGCGCGAAGAGGTCCCCCGTCCGCCCGGAGATTCCGAGCAGCCTCTTCATCCCCTCGACCGCCACCCAACCGCCGGCGAGCCCCCCCACGATCGTCTTGCCCGAGAGCAGGAAGACCGGATCGGAAAGGTGCGCGAGCGTCACCGCCGGGCATTCGAGGAGCGCCAACCCCCGCGCTCCGAGCGCCGCCCCCAACGCCGCCGCCGCCACCAGCCAGAGCCGCCGCGGCGCCTCCACCCGATCCCCCAACCACCGCCGCTCCCAGAGGTAGAGCCGGAACCCCACGAAATAGGCGAGCAGCTCGAGCAACAGGTGGGGGTTAACCCGCCAAGGTCCGAACGGGAGATCGACCGGAAAGCTCACGTTTCGCGGGGAAACGACATCCGAAGCGCGCCTAGAAGGCCAGCACCTCGCGGGCGGCGGCGAGGAGCTTGGCCTTGTCGGGGAGGAGCGCCTGCTCGAGGGCGCGCGCGTAGGGGCTCGGGCGCTCGGGGTAGCCGACCCGCTTGACCGGGGCGTCGAGGAAGGCGAAGCCGGCGTCGGCGATCCGCGCCGCGACCTCGCCGCCGAAGCCGCCGGTCGTCTGCGCCTCGTGCACGACCACGACGCGGTTCGTCTTGCGGACGCTCGCGAGCACCGTCGCCTCGTCGAAGGGGACGAGCGTCCGGAGGTCGACGACCTCGGCCTCGATCCCTTCGCCCGCGAGATCGGCGGCCGCTTCGAGGGCCGTCCAGACCGAGGCACCGTAGGCGACGAAGGTGAGCCGGTCCCCTTCGCGCGCCACCCGCGCCTCGCCGAGCGGAATCGTGTACTCCCCCTTCGGCAGTACCTCCTTGATGCGCCGGTAGAGGAACTTGTGCTCGCAGAAGAGCACCGGATTGGTGTCGCGGATCGCCGCCTTCAGGAGCCCCTTGGCATCGGTCGGCGTCGCCGGACAGACCACCTTGAGCCCCGCGACGTGCGCGAACCAGGCCTCCGGATTCTGCGAGTGGAACGCTCCCGCACCCACGCCGCCCCCCGAGGGGAGGCGGATCACCACCGGGCAAGGGCGCTCGAAGCGATAGAAGAGCTTGGCGATGACGTTGACGATCTGGTTGAAGCCGCAGGCGACGAAGTCGGCGAACTGCATCTCGACCACCGGCACGTAGCCCAAGAGCGCGGCGCCGGCCGCGAGCCCGAGCGTCCCCGACTCGGAGATCGGCGTGTCGAGGACCCGGTCGGGCCAGTGGGCGTGAAATCCCTTGGTGACCCGGAAGGCGCCCTCGAAGACGCCGATGTCCTGGCCGAGCAGCAGCACCTCGGGGTCGCGCTCCATCTCCTCGCGGAGCGCCTGGTGGATGGCGTCGAGGTAGGTGACCTCGCCGTGCCCCTTCGGCGCTGTCGCGGCGCCGGTGAAGGCGGCCATTGGCGCCAACGCCGCCGGTTCGTCGACGTCCTCCATCGCTTGGAGTGCACGGCCGCTGACGAGGACGGTGGCGTCTTCTTCCGGATCGATCTCCCCCACCGGCGGCGGCGGCTGCGCGACCAGGATCGGCATCACCCGCTGCTCCGGCCGCGCGAAGACCGGCCGGAAGGCGGTCTTCTCCTCGGGCGGCGGCGCCGCGAGCGCCGCCTCGATCGCCTGCTCCACCAGCTCGGAGACCCGTCGCTCGAGCCGCTCCTGGGTCTCGGGGTCGAGCACGCCGTCGAGCGCGAGCTTCCGAGCGTAGGAGGGGACCGCGTCCTGGCTCCGGTAGAGCTCGAGCTCCTCCGCGGGGACCACCTTCATCGAGCCGTCCCCTTCGGCATGGCCGCGCAGCCGCCCGACCACCGCTTCGAGCAGCGTCGGTCCGGCCCCGGCGCGCGCGCGGGCGAGAGCGCGGGCGAGCGCCTCGGCCATCGCATCCGGATCGTTGCCATCGACGGTGAGCGCCGGGATGCCGTAGCCGGGACCCCGGTCGGAGAGCTGCAGGCAGGCGAACTGGTGACGCGCCGGGGTCGAGAAGGCGTAGCGGTTGTTCTCGACCACCAGCACGAGCGGCAGCTTCCAGACCGCGGCCAGGTTCAGCCCCTCGTGGAAATCCCCCGTGGAGGTCCCCCCCTCGCCGATGAAGTTGATCGCCACGCGGTCGCCGCCGTTCTTCTTGAGCGCGAAGGCGCAACCGGCGGCGACCGGGATCATGGCGCCGAGATGGCTGATCATCCCGACGTGCGAGAGGCCGGCGTTCTCGTCGAAGTAGCCGTAGTGGTACGAGCGCTCGATGCCGCGCGAGAAACCGTCCTGGCGCCCGAGCACCTGGCAGGCGAGCCGGTAAAAGAGCCGCTCGGGGTCGGGGCGCCGCCCGTCGGAGGCGCCGAAGCCGAAGCCGGGGAAGGCGCGCGCCGGATCGAGGTAGTAGGCGAGGATCGCCCCGACGTCGCGATGGAGGGAGCAGAGAACGTCCCCCTCCTCGAGCGCCAGGCCCGCCGGAACCGTGATCCCCTCGTTGCCGATCGCGGAGTACCACTTCGCGATGCGGCCGGTGAGCAGCATCGCCTCGAAGCGCGAATCGAAATCCCGCGCGAGCTTCATGAAGGCATAGCGGAGCAGCCGCTCCTTCGGGGTCGCCACGATCGCGGGAGTCTACGGTGGCGTCGACGAGGGCGGCAAGGAAGGGGCTCGCCCGCGCCAGATGTCCACCTTCCTCCCCCGCTTGACGAGCTCGAGCTCGGGCAGGCCGAGCTCCTCGAGCACCGAGCCGAGCCAGGGGTCGTCCCGCACCACCGCGATGCGCGCGGTGCCCCAGTCGTCCCGCCACCAGAGCTCGCGGGCGGAGATCGCGCGGTCGGCGATCGGCCAGATGACGTGCTCGGAGCCCGCCCGATAGAGGAGCGAGTTGGCGCGAAAGACGATCGGATAGACCTGCCAGTAATCCCCGGCGAGATGCGTCGCGTGGCGGCGGATGAGCTCTTTCGCGATTCCATCGAGGGGTCGGTCGAGCTGGGAAGAGAACCGTAGTGCTTGCTTTGCCCGAGCGAGGGACGGCAGTGCGAATTCCATCGTGAGCACCAGGCAGAGGACGACCAGCGCGCCCGCGGTGACGAGCCCCTCGGCGCGACGGGACGGCGAGGCCCAGAGCCCTGCCGCGGCGACGACCGGCGCGACGGCGACGAGCGCGAAGGAGATCGTCGCGTAGCGCCATCCCTGGAATCCGATGCCGGCGTTCTGCCGCACCCAATCGAAAGCGCCGACGAGCAGGAAGGAGAGCGCGGCCGCACCGACGAGCCGCGTCGCGAGCCGTCGCGCACGCTCGACGGGTGACGCCGCCCGGCGCGTCGCTCCCAGCAGGGCCCACGCGCCCACGCCGGCGGCCACGATCACCAGGTACGCGAACGGCAACGCGTCCGCCGCCTGCGCGAGGAGCGTGTTCCAGGTCCCGGGCCAATCCCCGAGCGGGCTCCAGCCGCCGGGCGTGTGCCGCACCCGCGGCACCGCGCGGCCGGCCCAGGCGACGGCGGCCGCGAGCGCCGTGAGACCCGCGATGCGACCGATCAGGGGTCGCCCGAACGATCCCCGCCGTTCGGCGACGGCGACCGCGAGCGGCGCCAGCCAGAAGAGCGTGGTCGGCGTGATCCAGAGCGCGGCCGCGACGAGCACCCATCCCAGGCGACGGCTCGCGGGCCGTGAGGCGTCCAGGCAGACGAGCGCCGCGAGCGCGGGTGCCGCTGATTGGGTGTAGGCCTGCTGGCAGGCGCAGAAGAAGACGTGGAACGGGCCGAAGAACACGACCGCCGCGGTCGCGCTCAGAACGCCCGCGGCGAGGCTCCCTCGCGCGCCCAGCAGCAGACGCGCCAGCAGGAGCCAGGTGGCCAGGAAGAGCGCGTAGTCGACGGTCGACTGCGCGAGCAGGTTGTGCACCGGGTTGCGGAAGGGCAGGGCGAGGAGCGCCACCGCCTGCCCGAACCGGTCCTCGCCCCAAATGAAGGGGGTCCAGCGATAGAGGCTCCCGAAGACCGGGAGCAGCGAATCGGAGTTGGCCTGCGAGAGATTCCGCCCGAGCGTCATCCAGACGCCGCCGCCGAGCGCGGCGGCGCAGGCGGTGAACCGCTCGCCGACGGACCAGCGCTCGCTCGCCGGTACGGACACGCGCCTCGGGCTCTCCCCCTCAGCGCGGAAGAGCCGAGACCTTGGTCTCGAATTCGTTGCGGCGAGGGTGCTCGGGCTCCATCTGGAGGAGGATCCGGAGCGCGAGCTCCGCCTCGGCGCGCTTGCCGGCGGCGACGAAGCTCTCGAGTTGCCGCACCCCCTGGTCGATCCCTTGCTGGCGCCGGTGAACCTCCTCGTAGCGGCTCACCTCGTTGAAGAGCTGCGCGGTGCGTGGATACTCGGGCACCACGCGCTCGAGCTCGAGCACGATCTCGCGGGCGCCGAGCCAGTCCTTCGCTTGCACCTTCTCCCGGAACCGGCGCTCGAACTCCTGGCTCTTCGCCTCGCGCGCGGCGAGGGCGGCGATGTCCGAGATGCGGAGGCGATAGCTCTCGACCGAGACCTTGGCGAGCCCTCCGGCCGAGAGGCGCTCGAGCTCGCGCTCCGCTTCGTTCAGACGGCGGCCCTCGAGGAGCTCTTCGAGCCGCTGGCGCTGCCGGCCGATCTGCTCGTCCGACGCGAGCTGCTTCTCGGCGAGGGCGATCTCCCCCTCCAGGGTCTCGGCCAAGCGGTGCGAGGGATCGATCTTGGCGACCGCCTCGACCTGCTTCTTCGCCGACTTGAGATCGCCGCGCCGGATCGCCTGTCGCCCCTCCTCGAAGGCTGCACGCGCGCGCGCGAGCTCCCGCGCCTCTTCGCCCAGGAGGGCGACCCAACTCGCGTAGTCCGCGCGCCGCGGATGGAGCGGCGCCAGCTCGAGCAACGTGTCGAGGGCGAACTGCGCGAGCGACTGCTTGTGCTCCCTGAGGTAGGTCTCGAGGAGCCGCTCCGCCTCGGCGACTTTGGCGGCGAGCTCCTCCTCCTCGGCGCTGGGCGGGGCGGGAGCGGCCGGCGCGGGCGTGACGGGCGCGGGCGCGACCGGCGGCGGGGCGGAAGCGGCGGCGGGCTTGGCCGCCTCCGGCATCGCGGCGACGACGGCGGCGCGCGGTACCGGCTGCGTGGCGGCGCTGGGCTTCGCGGCCTTGCGCGCCACCGCCTGCGACTGGAGCGCACGCCCCACCGCGGCGAGCTGCTCCTTCAAGGGCGCGATACCCGGATGGCGCGGCGAGAGCGATTCGAGCTGGGTCACCAAGCCGGCGGCGTCGTCGTAACGCTTGGCGGCCACCGCCGCCTCCGCCAGCTCGTGCAGGCGGGAGCTCTCGCTCACCTTCTTGGCCGCCCGCTCGATCTGTGCCAGCAGCTCCATGCGCTCCTCGCGCGAGAGCTCCGAAGAGGAGCCCGCGCGGCTCACCGGACGCGGCGAGGAGGTCGCGACCGCTGGCGTCACCGCGCCGGTCGGGAGCGACACTTCCTGGGTCGCCACCTGGCGCAGCTTCTCCGCCACCTTGACCAGGGCCTGCAGGAAGCTGATGGCGTCGGGGTGCCGCGCCTCGCGGTCCTTCTCGAGCCCTTTCAGGACGACCGCGTCGAGCTCGGCCGGGACCGTCACCTGGGGGTTCCGCCCGATCATCGGCAGCGGCGGCTCGGTCAGGCGCTTGAAGACGTAGCCGTGCTGGTTCTCGGACTCGAAGGGGGGGCGCCCGGTCACCATCTCGTAGAGCACCGCGGCGAGCGAGTAGAGATCACTCCGGTGATCGAGCGGCTCGTCCTTGAGCGCTCCGGCCTGCTCCGGGGAGCAGTACATGAGCTTACCCATGAACATCCCGGCCTGGGTGATCTCGAGCCCCTGCTGCACTTCGAGGTTCTTGGCGAGCCCCAGGTCGATGATCTTGAGCTGATAGCGCCCGCGGCGGTCGCGGGTGATCATCAGGTTGTCGGGGGAGACGTCGCGGTGGATGACGCCGGCGGCGTGGATCGCCTCGAGGCCGCGGAGCGCCTGGATCGCGAGCTCCACCGCGAGCGGCATCGGAAAAACCCCCTTCTGCTTCAGCCAGGTGCCGACGTCCTCCCCTTCGATGTGCTCGGAGACCATGTAGAAGCTGCCGTCGGCCAAGCGCGAGAAGTCGTAGAGGATGGCGACGTTGGGGTGCTTGATCTGGGTCGCGATCCGCGCCTCCTGCGCGAAGCGCTGGAGCGCCATCGGATCGGTCGCCCGGTCGGCGCGCAGGATCTTGATGACCCGGAGCTCGTGGAGGTGGAGGTGCTTCGCCTTCCAGACCTCCCCCATCCCGCCCGTCGCCAACCGGTCGACGATCTCGTACTTGCCGTCGAGAATGGTCCCGCTACTGCGCTCGGTCACCGCGCTCGTTCGCCCTCACTGGATCGTTGCGGGGCTATTCTAGCCCGGCTCGCGCCGGGCTGCTGAGAAGGCGAGAGGATACCGCGACGCCCGACGGCCCTCGCGCGCCTCCGCGGTAGCGTGTCTCCGGAGGCCTTCGACATGCGAAAGGCCAGGCGCCGGATGGCGCCTGGCCCGCGTGCTGCGCGCTGCGCGTGGCGGTCAGTTCTTCGCGCGGCGCAGGAGGAGGTCGCCGTTGAAGGTCTGGAGGCGGATCTCGGGGCCGCCGCCGTTGATCTTGCCGGTCATCTCGCGCGCCACCACCAGGCGATAGCGCCCGCCCTCGTGCTTCTCCTCGATGTCCGGTTTCGTCGCGCCGAGCGCGATCTCGAAGTCGGCGTAGATCTCGCCGTTGTCCGAGCGCAGGCGGACGTCGGCCTTGAATTCGGCGGGCAGTGTCACGTCGATGTCGCCGTTCAGGGTCGAGAAAGCCATCGGCGCCGGCGCCGCGCTGCGCTTGAAGGCGACCGAGACGTCCCCGTTCACCGTCGCCGCCGAGACCGGGCCCTTCACGTCCTTCGCGTGGACTTCGCCGTTCGTGTTGTGGAGGTCGAGCTCGCCGTCCACGTTCTCGATCTCGATGTCGCCGTCGTTGACCGTCGAGAGGGTCGCCGAGCTCGCCGCCGGCACGGTGATCTTGAGATCCACCGCCCGCGCCCAGGACTCGGCCGAGATCGAGACCTTGTTGTGATCCTCCTCCGCCTCGAGCCCCATCGCGGTGTTCGGAATGCGGCGCATCCCGCCCCGCGCCTTCTTGCCCGCGATCGCGGGCTCGGAATCGTCCTCGCCCTCGTCGCGCGCCACCGCCTCGATCGTGACCTCCTGAACCGCGGCGCCGATCACCCGGATCGACCCCATGACCAAGGAGACCTCGATCTCCGCCGGCTTCGCCGGATCCGAGAGCGGCACCGTGAGCTTCTCGGCCGCCACCGGACCGGCGGCGAGGAGCGCCAGCGCCCCCGCCAGAAACCACCGCTCCATCTGCTGCATTTCGTTCTTCATCTTGCCCTCTCTTCGAGCGCGCCCTAGCGCTCGCGGATCGTGATGTCGCCGTTCACCGTGTCGCACGCGAGAGCGACGCCGCCCTCGCCGATCACGGCCTTCGAGCGCCCACCCAGGTGATGGCGGCTGCCGCCACGGCCAGAACGCTCGTCGCGCTCGACCGTCGCCGGCAACTTCGCCAGCGTGAACGGGAAGTCCGTCTGGACCTCGCCGTTCAACGTGTGGAAGGTGAGCTCCGCCCCCAGCCCTTCGGGAAACGACAGATCGATGTCACCGTTGACCGTCGCGAACTCGAGATCACCGGCGGGAAGGGAGGCGAAGTCGGCCTTGAGCTCGCCGTTCACCGTCCCCGCGTCGACGCTCCCGCCCACGGCTTCGAGCGTCACGTCGTCGTTGACGTGGTGCACGTCGAGTCGGCCGCGCACGCCGGAGACCCGGATCGCGCCGTCATTGACGTTCTTCACGACGAGATCGAGATCCGCCGGCACGGCGAGCGTCCAATCGAAGCGCACTTCGTAGCCGCGCTCGTCCGAGTCGCAACAGCAGTCCCGCTTGCGGTGCTCGCCGCGGCAGCGCCAAGGCCCGCCCTGCACGAGCTCGAGCTCGCCGGGCTTCTCCTCGACCTCGAGCTTCACCTGCTCGCGCGCTTCCGCGAGCGCGGACGCATCGCGCGCCGTCCAGCGCTGGTCGAGGGCGAGCCGCACGGTGTCCCCCGATCCGCCGACGATGGCGATCGATCCCAGCACGTTGTCGACCACGAGCTTGCGATGTCCGTCGACCTTGGTGAGCGTGAAGGTCCGTTCCACCTTGTCGCTCGCCGTCTCCTTGGCGAGCGCCGAACCCGCGGCGAAAACGAGGAGCAGGAGCGGGAAGATCCGACCGAGTGTTCTGTTTCTCATCAGGCGCTCCTTCCGAGGCGATCGCGCAGATAGGCACGCACCGCCGGATCGAGATTGGGGTTGTCGACGAGCGCCTTGAGGTCACGCTTCGCGGCGGCGCTGTCGGAGGCGATCAAGAGGTCGATCAACGAGAGCTGGACGAGCGGCGAGTCCTGGCGCGAGACCGCGGCCACCAGCTTCTCCCGCTCCGCGGGGCGCTCGGCGAGCGGCTTCAGCGCCTCGAGGGCAGCCAGCCGCACGTTGACGTTCGGATCGGAGAGCATGGTGCGATAGAGCGCGCTCGCGAGCTTCTCGTCCTCGCCGGTGTACTCCCGCGTGTAGGCGACGCCGCGCAGGCGCTCCGAGACCGAGCGCTGCTCGAGCAGCGACATCGCGACCATCTCGTGCAAGTCACCCACCTCGCGCCGGAGGGCGGCGACGTCGGAGCCACCCTGCCGGGAGAGCAGGAATCCGATTCCCAGCCCCACGATCAGCATCGCGGCGAGGGCGAGCGCGGAACGCCAGACGGGCCGGCGAACGGGCTCGCTCCGCTCGGCGTCGCGGAAGCCGCCGAGCGCGACCGGGCGCCCCGCCTGCCGTGCCGCTTCGCCCGCGAGCAGGGCGTCGAAGCGGCGCCGCGCGCCCTCGCTCGGCGCCTCCTCGGGCAGCTCGCCCAGCTCCCGCCAGAGGCTCGCGAGCGCCGCCGCCTCGGCGGCGCAGGGGGCGCACGCCGCGAGGTGCCGATCGAGCTCGGCGCTCTCGGCCGCGGAGAGCTCCCCCGCGAGCCGACTGGTGATTCGCTCCTGCATCGTTTCGCAGCTCATGCCATCTCCTCCCCCGCGCTCGCGAGGTAGGCCTGCTTCAAGTCCTTGAGCGCCCGGTGCACCCGCACCTTGACCGCTCCCACGCTGACGCCGAGGATCTCCGCGATCTCTTCGTAGCGGAGCTCCGAGAAGCGCGCGAAGACCAGCAGCTCCCGTTTCTCCGGGGCCAGGCGGGCGAGCGCCGCGCGCAGCCGTCGCACCTGCCCCGCGCGCTCCATCGTCTCGACCGGATCGGGCTCGTCCGCGGCCGGTTCCGGAGCTTCGGGGTCCTCCTGGAGCTCCTTCGGGCGCGCCCGATGAAGATCGGTCGCCGCGTTCCTCGCGAGGGTGAACATCCAAGGGGCGAAGTCGGCCCCGGGACGGTAGGTATGGCGGTACTTCAACATGCGGACGAAGACCTCCTGGACGAGGTCTTCCGCGGTCGAGCGGCGGCGCGCGAGCTTGAGGAAGAAGTTGAGGAGTCGCGCCTGGTGCCGCTCGAAGAGCTCCCCGAGCCGGGCGAGGTCCCCCTCGCGGACGCGCCCCATGAGCTCGGGATCGGAGAGCGCTGGGGCGCCACCCGGGGTCGCTGGTCGGTTCGGCGAGGGCATCGCGATCGCTCCCTCAGTCCAGGCTGCCGTCGAGGTCTCCATCCACCGGGCAATACCGGCGGCGCGGGGGAAGGTTACCGCGCGGTCCGGGGGCGCCGGGCCGGGGGCGCGACGAGCTTGCTCTTGGGGCAGTTGGCGCAGGCCGACTCGGCCTCGCGATTCCCCCGGCGAACCCGCCAGACCGCCCAGACGACCGCCGCCAGCATGGCGCCGGTGGCGATCCAAAACTGCGCGTCGTGCCAGGGAAGGGTTGCGCTCACGCGACCCCCAGGGCCTGCAGGCCGTGGAAGGCCGCGAAGGCGCCCACCCAGGCGAGCCCGGTCATCCAGACGAACTGGAGGAGCGGCCACTTCCAGTGCCGGGTCTCCCGCCGCACCGTCACCACGGTCGAGAGGCACTGCATGGCGAGGACGAAGAAGACCAGCAGCGAGACCGCGGTCGCGGGGGTGAGGAGCGGCGTGCCGTCGTCGCGCCGGGCGGTGTGGATGCGCTCCAGGACCCCCGCCGCGTCCTCCTCGGGCGCTCCGACCAGCACCGCGAGCGTCGAGACGAAGACCTCCCGCGCCGCGAAGCTGGTGAGCACGCCGACCGAGAGGCGCCAGTCGTAACCGAGTGGCGCGAAGACGGGCTCGACGAGGCGGCCCAGGCGCCCCGCGAAGCTGCGCTCCTGCTGATCCTGCAGCGTCGCGCGCCGGGCCTCGCGCGCGAGCGCCGCCGCGGCGTCCGGCTCCGTCGAGGCGAGCGCTTCCGCCCGGGCCGCGAGCGCGGCGGCCGCCGGAGGCGGCGCCATCTTCGGGTACGCCGAGAGCCACCACATGACGAGGCAGATGGCGAGGATCACGGTGCCGACCGTCGAGAGAAAGGACCATCCCTGCTCGACGGCCTGCGCGAAGGCGACGCGGAACGACGGGCGCTTGTAGGTCGGCAGCTCGAGCACCATCGGCCGCGAGCGGCCGGGCAGCAGGGTGCGGCGCGCCAGCAGGGCGCTCCCCATGGCGGCGATCGAGCCCAGGAGGTAGCAGCCCGCGAAGGCGATTCCGGCGTAGACCGGCCGGTGGGCGAAGAGAAAGTTGGTGAGCAGAACGTAGACCGGAAGCCGCGCCGAGCAGCTCATGAACGGGGCGACCAGGATGGTCGCGAAGCGATCGTGCCGGTCGGGAATGAGCCGGGTCGCGAGCAGACCCGGGATCGCGCAGGCGTGGCTCGACAGCAGCGGGACGAACGCGTAGCCGGGAAGCCCGAAGCGGCAGAGCAGCCGGTCCATCACGAAGGCGGCGCGCGCCAGGTACCCGGTGTCCTCGAGCAGCGTGATGAGGAAGAAGAGGAGACAGATCTGGGGCAGGAAGACCACCGTCCCGGAGATTCCGCCGAGCAGGCCGCCGACCAGGAGATCGCGCACCGCCCCCGCCGGGAGCTGGCTTTCGAGGAACCCCCCGAGGTGCGCGAAGGTCGCCTCGATCAGGCTCATCGGGACGCTCGCGAGGGCGAAGATCGTCCAGAAGAGCCCCGCCATGACGCCGAGGAAGATGAGGAGGCCGGCGATCGGATGGGTGAACGTCTCGTCGAGGCGGTCGAGCAGCGTGTCACTCGCGGCACCGAGCGCCCGCTCGCCGCCGACCGCTTCGCCCACCAGCCGCTCGGCCCAGCTCTCGAGGCTCTCCTCGCTCGCGGCGAGCGGCGCCGGGGGGGCGCTTCCCACCGCGCGGCGGACCTCCGCGAGGAGCTCGGCGGTCCCCTCGCCGCGCCGGGCCGCGATCGGCACCACCGGCGCGCCCAGAGCCGCGGCGAGCCGCGCGAGATCGAACGAGAGCCCCCGCCGTCGCGCGAGATCGATCATGTTGAGCGCCACGACGAGCGGCAGTCCCCGTCGCCGGAGCTCCCCCACCAGCATGAGATGGCGCGGCAGGTTCGTCGCGTCCGCGACCACGATCACCGCCGCGGGGGGCGCGGCGGGGTCGGCGAGCGCCTCCGACGCGACGCGCGATTCGGGAAGATCGAGCTCGAGGCTGTAGAGGCCGGGAAGGTCGATGAGCTCGAAGGCGAATCCCTCGGCGAGCTGCAGGCGTCCGACCTTGAGGTCGGTGGTGGTGCCGGGGAAGTTCGCCGTCTTCGCGCGCAAACCGCAGAGGCGGTTGAAGAGCGTGGTCTTGCCGGTGTTCGGATTGCCGAGCAGCAGGATCCGCCGCACGCTTCCGGCGCCGTGGCGTCCGGAAGGGGGAGGCCCTGGAGGCTGCGTCACCGCGCGTCCTCGAGCCGCACCAGGAGGCGCTCGGCGACGCTACGCGCCAAGCCGATACGAGTCGAGCGGGCCTCGACGATGTAAGGGTCGCCGTCGCTCCTGACCACGAGCCGGCACCCTTCCGTGAGACCCATCGCGGCGAGCAGGCAGGCCTCCCCTTCGGCGAGATCCCGCCGCTCGAGGCGCACCACCTGTCCGGAAGGGATTTCGGAGAGCGGACGCAGCGCGCCGCCCGGCTGCACGCGCGTCGCCGCCGCGCTCCTGCCTTCGCTAAGCACGCGCCCCCTCCGCCGCCTCGCGCGGCCCGCGCTGTGCGAAGATCCCCCCCACCGGTGCCGGGCGCAGGGCGGCCGACCAACCCCCCTGCGCGCGCGGGAAGCTCGGGAACTGCTGGACTTCGCGGAGCTGGGTCATTTGACGAGACACGATCTCGAAGGTTCCAGAAAATTCTGGACGATTTCGGTCCTGTATGTCAATCGAGCGCCCCGCGGAACCCGCCGATGAAGCTCTCGCGCCCTCGCCTGCCACGCCATCTGAGGCCCCGCTTTCAACGTCTGCCGCTCCCCCTCTGGCTCCGCGTGGTGGTCCTCACCGCCGGCTGGGCGCTCATCCTGATCGGGATCGCCGGCATCTTCCTGCCCGTCATCCAAGGTGGCTTGAGCTTGGCGCTCGGTTTCGCGCTCCTGTCGATCGGCAGCCAGTGGATGCACTTGAAGCTCCGGAGCCTCCTCGGCCGCTGGCCCTGGCTCTGGAAGCGCCTCGAGCGGCTGCGACGGAAGATCCACGCCAAACTCCATCCGCGCGAGGCCAGCGGACGCACGGGCCGGCCGCGCCGCTGAGCGGAGCGGCCGGCGGCGGCGGCGAGCGTCGCGTCAGCGTTGCTCGAGCGGCACGTAGCGGCGCTCGGTCTCGCCGGTGTAGATCTGGCGCGGCCGATTGATGCGCGAACCCTCGAGGCGCATCTCGCGCCAGTGCGCGAGCCACCCCGGCAGGCGCCCCAGGGCGAACATCACCGTGAACATGTTGGTGGGGATGCCCATGGCGCGGTAGAGGATGCCGCTGTAGAAGTCGACGTTGGGGTAGAGCTTGCGCTCGATGAAGTAGTCGTCCCTGAGCGCCACCTCCTCGAGCCCTTTCGCGATCTCGAGCAGCGGATCCTGGATCCCCATCTCCTCGAGCACCGCGTCGGCGGCCTTCTTCAAGATGCGCGAGCGCGGGTCGAAGTTCTTGTAGACCCGGTGACCGAAGCCCATGAGCCGGAACCCGGAGTCCTTCTTCTTCGCGAGGTCGACGAATTTCTGGTAGCCGCCGCCATCCCGCTGGATGGCCTCGAGCATCTCGATCACCGCCTGGTTGGCGCCGCCGTGGAGCGGTCCCCAGAGCGCGCAGATTCCGGCCGAGATCGAGGCGAAGAGGTTGGCTCCCGAGGAGCAGACCATGCGCACGGTCGAGGTCGAGCAGTTCTGCTCGTGGTCGGCGTGCAGGATGAGCAGCAGGTTCAGCGCGCGCTCGAGCGCCGGCGAGCCGACGTAGGGCTCGGCCGGCACGGCGAACATCATGCGCAGGAAGTTGGCGGTGTACGAGAGGTCGTTCTGCGGGTAGACGAAGGGCTGGCCGATCGACTTCTTGTAGGAGAAGGCGGCGATCGTCTTGGCCTTGGCGATCAGACGCGCGATGTTGAGGTCGAGATCGTGATCGTCGGGGTAGTAGGTCGAGAGGCTCGCCACCATTGCCGAGAGAATCGCCATCGGATGGCCCGAGGCGGGAAACCCCTCGAAGAACTTCTTCATGTCTTCGTGCAGCAGGCTGTGACGGGTGAGCTTGGCGCTCCAGGCGGCGAACTCGGCGCGGCTCGGCAGATGGCCGTAGATGAGCAGATAGGCGATCTCGGTGAAGCGCGCCTCGTCGAGCTGTTCGATCGGGTAGCCGCGGTAGCGCAGGATGCCGCGATCGCCGTCGATGAAGGTGATCGCGCTCCTGCAGGCCCCGGTGTTGCCGTATCCCTCGTCGAAGGTCACCGCGCCGGTCTTGTCGCGCAGCTTCGCGACGTCGATGCCGACCTCGCCCTCGGACCCGACCACGGTCGGGAATTCGTACTCGTTGCCGCCGAGCTGCAGCTTCGCCGATTCCATGCTCCACCCCGCGCCGAAAGCCCTTTGCGCGGCGCCCTGCCGCGCCGCCGGGATTCTAGCCGCGGCTCATCCCCGCGCCAAGACAAATCGCGGGGAAGACGGGCGAGCGGCGCTCGCGTCCCGCGCTCAGTCGGGAGCGAAGCCGATGCGGATGCGCAGGCTCTTCGCGCGGTCGAGACCGTAGCGGAGCGTCGAGAGGGTCACCGTCACCTTGTCGAGCCGCGAGTCGCTGTCGAGGTTCTCGCCGTCGTTGTAGCCGTCGATCACGTCTCCCGCCCCGTCGAGCCAGCTCACGTGCAGCCGCGCCTCCCAGTCGTGGGATCCCTCGTTCGTGTACTCGAGCTCGATCCGCACGTCGGTCAGGTACTCGCTGTTGCCGGGCCGGAAGAGCTTCGACTTGGTGACTCCCCCTTCTTTCAGCACGCGGATCCGGTGCAGCGTCACCGGGCCGTCGGTCGCACCGAGCTCGATCCAGCGGCCGAGCTCGAAGGGCGCCGTCTTCTCCGCCTCCCCGGCGCGGGCGGGTGGAGCGACGAGCGTGGCGAGCAGTAGGGCGCCGGCGATGCGGGCGATCTGATGTCGGTGCATGCGCTCCTCCTCGGGAGTTTCGACGGATCTGCGGATCCTACCCCTCACGCCTCCCTGAGCGCCGCGGTCACCGGCAGCCGCGCGGCCCGGATGGCTGGGAACAGACCACCGAGGAAGCCCATCAGGAGCGCGAAGAGGGTCCCCGCGACGAGCAGCGGCAGGGTGACGTCGAAGGCGAAGGTCACTTGGCTGAAGCTGTCCCAGTTGAGGGTCGAGGTGCGATAACCGTCGAAGAGGAGCCAGGCGAGGAAGGCCCCGAGCGCGCCACCCGCGAGCGCCAGCAGGAGCGATTCGGCGAGCACCGAGACCACCACCGCGCCGCGTCCGAACCCGAGCGCGCGCAGCGTCGCCACCTCCCGCGTCCGCGCCGAGACCGCCGAGTACATGGTGTTGAGCGAGCCGAAGATGGCGCCGATCGCCATCAGGATCGACACCGTGAAGCCGAGGCCGCGGATGATGGCGGTCAGGGAACGTCCCTGGTTGGCGAAGTACTCGCTCTCCCGGAGGACCTGGACGTCCAGCCTCGGATCGGTGGTGAGCGCGTCCTTGAAGTGGTCGAAGGCGTCGGGTGACTCGAGCTTCGCGATGACCGTCTGGAAGGAGTTGCCGCGGTTGTACGCCGGCTGCAGCACCGCGGCGTCGGTCCAGATCTCGGACTCCCAGAGCGCGCCGCCGGCCGCGAAGGTGCCGACCACGGTCCATTCGTTCCGCCCCCAGCGCAGGCGGTTCCCCACCTCGAGCCCGACGAACTGCTTCTCGGCCCCCTCGCCGACCAGGATCTCGTTCTTTCCCCACTCGAAGGTGCGGCCCGAGGTGATCTGGAGATCCTGGTGGGTCGCGAAGGCGGCCGGCTGCACCCCGCGGAGCGGCACGTTCGCGGTCGTGCCGGTGCTCCGCTTCGGCAGGTCGACGATGACGAAGAGCTCTCCGGAGGAGAGCGCCACCGGCGGCCCGCCCGGGAGCACCGGCGCCCGCGCGACGCCGGGCGCCTGCGCGATGATGTCGACCGCGTCGCGCAGCAGCACGCTCATCATCTCGCTGTCGCTGCCGGCGCGCAGCACCATCGCGTTGTCGGGAGCGCCAGCGGTGCGAATCGCCTTGCGGAACCCCTCGCCGATCGCCAGCACGCCCACGAAGACCGCCACCACGCCCGCGACGCCGAGGACGGTGGCGAGCGACGCGCCCCGCCGCTCGGGAATGGTGCGGACCGCGGTCGAGGTCACCGCGCCGACCTGCGAGAACCAGCTGCCGAGAGAGGCCATGAATCACGCCCTCCGGAGCGCTTCGACGATGCGCAACCGCATCGCCGTGAGCGCGGGTAGGAACCCGGTCACCAGACCGAGCGACAGCACGAAGAGCACACCCAACGCCAGATCCCGGCCGGGCAGGTAGAAGACCGGGAGGAACCCCCCGGTCGGGTCCCCGCCCGCGATCGCCCCCGCCCCGAGCACGAGGCCCAACCCACCCCCCAGGAGCGCGAGCAGGCTCGACTCCGCGAGCACCAGCGCCATCACCCCGCCGTTCGAGAAACCGAGCGTCTTGAGGACCGCGAGCTCGCCGGTACGCTCGCGCACCGACTGCGCCATCGTGTTGCCGGCGACCAGGAGGAGCGTGAAGAAGACCGCCGCGAGGACGAACGTGATGATCGCCCCCACGTCGCCGATCTGATCGGCGAAGCTCTGCGCGAGCGCCTTCTCGGTCACCGTCTTGGTCTCGTAGGACGAGTTCTCGAAAAGGTGATCGATCGCCGCCGAGATCTCGGCGGTCCTCGCCGGGTCGGCGATCCGCACCACGTACCAGCCCACGATCCCCTGCCCGAAGAGGCGCCCCTCGTCGAAGTAGTCCCAGTGGAAGAGGAACTGCGTCGTGTCGGTCCCCTTCTCCGCCCCGTCGTAGATGCCACGCAGGTTGAACTCCCAGGTGCGCGACCCGTCCTTCTTGCGCCAGATCGTGGCTTGAATCGGGATTCGATCTCCCACCTTCCAGGCGTAGCGCTCGGCCGTCTTCCGCCCCACGATCACCCCCTCCCGATCGGCGATCCAGGCCGCCTTCTGGTCCGGCGGCAGCCTGAACTCGGGGTACATCGCGAGGTACTTCTCCGGCTCGACCGGCGACTGGAAGACCCCCTGGAAGCCGTTGTTCGAGTTCTGGTAGATCCCGCCGAACCAGGTGTCGTGGGTGACCAGCGTCACGCCAGGAACGGCCGCGATCTTCTCTTCGTAGGAGACCGGCAGCGGCTGGATGATCGAGGTCTTGTGGGTGGTGAAGAGACGGTCGGCGCCCGCCACGTCGACGCCGGCGCGAAACGCCACCCGCACCGCGCCGAGGTAGGCGAAGAGCACGAAGGCGACGACGATCGACAGCAGGGTGAAGGCGGTCCGGGCCTTGCGCCGCTTGAGGTTGCCCCACAGGAGCGGCCAGTACTTCACGCCGCCGTCTCCACGAGAACGCCCTTCTCGAGGTGGAGGACGCGGGTCGCCCGCTCCGCCGCGTGCGGGTCGTGGGTGACCATGAGCACGGTCTTTCCCTGCTCGCGATTCAGCGCCTGCAGCAGATCGAGCACTTCGTCTCCGGACTTCCGATCGAGGTCCCCGGTGGGCTCGTCGCAGAGCAGCAGTGTCGGATCGGTGACGATGGCGCGCGCGATGCCCACCCGCTGCTCCTGACCGCCCGAGAGCTGCCGCGGATAGTGCTTGGCGCGATCCGCGAGCCCGACCAGAGAGAGCGCGGTCGCCACCTGCTGGCGCCGCCGCGCCCGCGCGAGCGACGTCAGGAGGAGAGGTAGCTCGACGTTGCGCTCGGCCGAGAGCGCCGGCAGCAGGTTGTACATCTGGAAGACGAAACCGACGTGCCGCGCCCGCCAGGCGGCGAGCCGCGAGTCGGAGAGCCCGTCGATGCGCTGGTCTCCGACCTCGATCGACCCGGACGTCGGTCGGTCGAGACCGCCGATCAAGTTGAGCAGCGTCGACTTGCCCGAGCCCGACGGGCCCATCAACGCGAGAAACTCCCCCTCCGCGACCTCGACGTTCAGGCCCTGCAGGACGTCGATCTTCTCGCTGCCACGCGTGAAGGTCTTGTGGACGTCCCGGACGCGTACCAGACTGCTCATGCTTCGCCCCTCCCGGATCAACGCTCGCCGCGTTCGACCACGCGGGTGCCGGCGGCGAGCTCGGCCGGCCCCTCGATCACCACACGCTCTCCGGCCGCCAGGCCGGCCACCACCTCCGCCGGATCGCTCCCACCCGCCGCGACCCGGATCGCGCGCCGCTCGAGACCCGACGTCCCGACCACCCAGACGAACTCCGCGCCCGCGCTCCCCCGGACGGCGGCGCGCGGCACGCGGACGACCCGCCGCCCGTCGCCACCCTCGTGTTCCTCGAGAAACGCCACCTTGACCCCCATGTCCGGGAGGATCCTCGGATCGAGCGCGTCGAAGCCGATCCGTACCTTGACCGTCGCCTTGTCGCGCTCCGCGGCCGGAATGCTGGTGATGACGTGGCCGGGGATCGTCCAGTCGGGATAGGCGTCGAGCGTCGCGGTCACCCGCTGCGAAGGACGGACACGCTGGATGTAGGCCTCGTTGACGTCGACCTCGATCTCGAGGGACGCCATGTCGACGATCGTCGAGATGCCGGTCCGCGTGAAGCTGCCGCCGGCCGAGATCGGAGAGATCATCTCACCCGGTTGCGCGTTCTTCGAGATCGCGACCCCCGCGAAAGGCGCGCGGATGACCGTGTCCTCGAGGTTCTGGCGCGCCAGCGCCACGGAGCGGTCGGCGGCTCGGATCTGCTCGCGCTGAGCGGCGATGCGAGCCGCGAGCGCCGCGGTTTCGGCCTCCACGGCGTCGACGTCCCCTTGCGGCGCGATGCCTTCGCGGGCGAGGTCGCGGATGCGCCCCCGCCGGAGCTCCGCCTCGTGCAGATTGGCTTCCGTCTCGGCGAGCCCCTTCTCCGCTGCCGCGAGCTCGGCTTGGGCGAGCTCGAGCGAGAGGCTCGCCTGGCTGTCGTCGAGGCGTGCCAGCACTTGGCGGGCGTCGACTTTCATCCCCTCCTCGATCAGCACCTCCATCACTTTGCCGGTGATCTTCGAGGAGACGGTCGCCTGCCGCCGCGCGGTGACGTAGCCGGAGGCGTTGAGCACGGCCTCGACGCCTCCCGCGGCGTCCCGCGCTTCGGACACCTCGATCGTCCGCACCGGCACCGCGCGAGGCCAGAGCAGGAATGCGGCCACCGCCGCCACGCCGAGGAGTCCCGCGACGACTCCGACCCAGAGACCGCTCCGGCGCTCCGGAACCTCGTCGCGGCGCTCGATGCGCAGAGTCTCCAGCTTCTGATTGAGATCCGACGTCATGCCTCCTCCTCCCCGCGCGTAGACGTTACGACAGAGGCGCCGGGATGACCCAGGCCGGCCGGCGAGCGGCGGTCGGGCGCCGGTGAAGATCGCCGTGGCAGGCCGCGAACGTCTAGGGCGCGGCGCTCGACCAGACGGCGAAGTCTGCGCTCTCGAAGCCGTCGCGGAAGAGGTGCTCGCGCTCGGTGGCACCGAGATCGGACGCGAGCGGCGCCGTGGGGCGCTCCCAGGCGTCGAAATCGTCGATCGCATCCGGAAGGCGCGTCACCTGGTCGAACGCCACCGTCGCCGCGGCGGCGAGGTGAAGATCCCCGGCGGCGGCGTCCACGAACCATCCCGGAACGGCGTTGGTCACGTTGCCCGACGTCGCGGGGACGGCTCCGTCGCGCGCCGCGACCGAGCCGTCGAGCAGATTGTTGCGCACCTCGACGCCGGTCGAGGACGCCCATCGGACCTCGACGGCGTTGGGGTAGGCGTCGCCGACCAAGACGCTGTTGTGCAGGATCTTCGAGCCTGGAGAGACGGTGTAGATTCCGACGTCGGTGACGTACGAGGCCGCGGGGTCCCAACGGATGAAGTTGTTGCGCACGACGCCGCCCGCGTGATCTCCCGGTCCGAGCCCCAGGTGCGGCCCCCGGGAGCAGTCGAGCAGCAGGTTCCGCTCGACGAGGGTGCCACTCGACCCCTGCCAGAGGAGGATGGCGGGGCCGGCGAGCTCGCCGTTCTGGCACCAGATGTCGTGGATGAAGCTGTCGCGGACGATCCAGCCGGAGACGCCGAGCGCGTCGACGCCGTTCGTGTAGCAGGAGCCGGGCGGGCTCCCCTCCGGGTGCTCGATGGCCCCCGCGGTGTAGAAGATCTCGCACCACTCGATCGTCACGTCGTCCGCGCCGGAGCCCGAGCCCTTGACGATCTGCTGTCCGGCATCGAAAGCGCGCACGTCGTACAGGCGGACCCGCTCGGCCCCCTGGTCCCCCTGGATGGCGATCGCGTGGTAGTAGACCTCTCCGATCGAGAGGTCGGCGATCAGCACGTCGGTCGCGGTGAAGACCTGAAAGCCGAAGGGGACGATCGGGTCGAGCATGCCCGCGCCCAGGAGCACGACGTCCCCCGGATCCCCGGTGGCCCCGCGAACCTGGATGTTCGCGATCGGCGGCGCGCCGTAGCGGCCGATCGTCAGCCGCCCGTCGACCCCGTTCGGAAAGGAGACGCTCGCGAGGTCGTAGGTTCCCGGCGCGATGACGATCGCCTGATTCGACTGCAGATTCCAGCAGGCGTCCGCCAGCTCCTGCGCCGTGTCGACGGCGACGATCGTGTAGGTCCCGGCGTCCGGCGGAGGAAGACGCGGCGCCGCGACCGGAAGCCGTGCGGACAGGGGCGCGGCGAGCGCCAGTCCGAACACTGCGAGCGCCAATCCGAACGCGGCGAGGCGGCGTGAGAGCACGGCCCAGGGTAGTCCGGCCGAGTGCGCGCGCTCTGTTCGCCAGCTCACACCCGCCGCCCGCCTAGACGCCGCGCGCCTCGGGTCCCCAGAGGAGCTTGTGAAGCTGGAGCGTCAGGCGCGCCGGCAGGCGGTCGCGGAGGATCCAGCCCGCGAGCACGGCCGCGTCGACCGCACCCCAGACGGGCGCCAAGTGGATCGGGCAGCGCCCCGCGAGCCGGCGCTCCGCGATCACCCCGCGCGCCCAGAGGTAGTCGCTCTCGGAGGCCAGCACGAACTTGAGCTCGTCGCTCGGCCTGAGGTGGGCGAGATTCTCCCAGCGATTGTTCTCGACCTCGCCCGAGCCGGGGCACTTGATGTCGAGGATTCGATGGACGCGCGGATCCACCGGCGCGATGTCGCGGCCGCCGCCGGTTTCGAGCAGCACCTCGTAGCCCGCGTCGCAGAGCGCCGTCAGGAGCGGAAAGACCGCCGGCTGGAGGAGCGGCTCGCCGCCCGTGACCTCGACGAGCGGGCAGCCGTACGACTCGACCGCGGCGAGAATCTCCTCGAGGCTCCTCCACTCCCCCGCGTAGAAGGCGTGCGCCGTGTCGCACCAGACGCATCGCATCTGGCAGCCCGTGAGCCGCACGAGCACGCAGGGACGGCCGACGGCCGTCGACTCCCCCTGCAGGGAGTAGAAGATCTCGTGCACCTTGAGCCGCCCGACGCTCACCTCGCCGGGCTCCTCAAGGCTCGTAGATGGCGCAGGAGCTCGGCGTCTCCCAGAGCTCGACGCGGCGGACGGTCCTCCCTTCCGGCAGCTGGCGCGCGAGCTCCTCGTAGAAGAAGCGCGCCAGGAGCTCCGCGGTGGTATTGAGCTCGTCGAAGGGGGGGACGTCGTTGATCAGGCGGTGATCCAGCGGCTCGACCAGTGACGCCACGATCTTCTTGAGATCGGCGAAGTCGATCACCATGCCGAGCGCGTCGAGCGACTCCGAGGCCACCTGGACCCGCAATCGGTAGTTGTGCCCGTGGAGGTTCTGACACCCCCCCTGGTGCCCCCGGATGCGGTGCGCGGCGGAGAAGGTGAAGTCCTTGCAGACGATGAACATGGTGGCGCCGGTGCCGGGTCCCCCAGGGGACGCGGCTGAGGATAGCGCGTTCCGGCTCCGGAGAAGTGCCGAATCGACGCGGTCAGGCGGCGATCCCCGCCTCCGCCCGGCGCAGGTAGTCGATCGTCACCGCGAGCCCGTCGTCCAGCCCGCGGGGCTGCCAGCCGAGCTCGTGGCGGGCCCTCGAGTCGTCGAAATTCCAGTGGCGGCCGAGGGAGTCCAGCTGCTCGAGGGGCACGGGGAGCCGGCGCCCGGAGAGCGCGAGGAGCGGTCCGGCGAAACGGAAGAGGAGCTTCGCCGCCCCTGCCGACAGGGAGAGCCGCGGTGGGGCCACACCCCCGAGGCGCGCCACGTCGAGCGCGAGCCGGCGAACGCTCCGCGCCTCTCCTGCCAGGAGATAGCCGCGGCCCGGCGGGGCGCTCGAGAGAATGCGCAGGATCGCCTCGACGAGGTCGTCGAGGAAGACCCAGCTCGCGAGCTTCTCCGGCGCCACCAACGCCGGAAAGCGGCCCAGCATCAAGGCGCGCAGTAGCGCGTTCGCTCCCTTCTTCTTGCCGGGAGGGCCGTAGACGAGGCTCGGGTAGACGGTATTGACGGCGAGCCCGCGTCGCGCCCACTCCTCCACCCGCGCCTGGCCGGCGGCCTTGGTCGCGGCGTAGCGCGTCGGATAGGGGAGCTGAACGGGGCTCTCCTCGGTGGCCGGCGACCCGTCCGCGGGGCTGCCGCCGAAGGCCGCGATCGAGCAGACGGAAAGGAAGCGGCCCACTCCCAGCTTGAAGGCGAGAGAGGCGACGTTCTCCGACCCCTCGACGTTGGCCCCCGCGATCCGCTCGTCGGAGGCGCCGAGATCGAGCTCGGCGGCGGCGTGGATCACCCAGTCGGCGCCCGACATCCCCTCGCGCATCGAGGCACGGTCACGGATGTCCCCAGGAAAGGTCGCCACTCCGATCTCTTGAAGGGTCAGTGCGCGCTCCCTGGAGCGGACGAGGGCGTTCACCGCGTGCCCCTCGGCCCGGAGCTGCAGGCACAAGGCCCTGCCGATATAGCCGGTTGCGCCGGTCAGGAAGCAGCGCATGCGGGGTCCCCGAGGGGGGCGGGAATCGGGCGCGCGGTTTGCAACGTTCTCATCTCCAGAGCGGGTTGGCTGGGGACTCGACCCGCTGCCGGCGCCACGAGGCTCCGGCCCAGTACCCAGTCCCCTCTCCTCCCCCCGTGCAGAACTCCCTCCACTGCACGGGGATTTTTTTATCCCGCGGCGAGAAGCTGCCGGAGCACGTACTGCAGGATCCCGCCGTGCCGGTAATACTCGATCTCCTGCGGGGTGTCGAGCCGCACCCGCGCCTCGAAGCCGAGGCTCGAGCCTTCGGGCGACGTCGCGGTGACCCGCACTTGGCGCCCATCCGCGAAGCCCCGCGCCACGCCCTCGGCCAGCCCCTCGATCGAGAAGACCTCGTTTCCGGTGAGCCCGAGGCTCGCCGCACTCTGGCCGGCCGGGAACTCGAGCGGCACGATGCCCATGCCGATCAGGTTGGAACGGTGAATACGCTCGTAGGACTCCGCCACCACGGCGCGAATCCCTTGCAGGAACGGGCCCTTGGCCGCCCAGTCGCGCGACGATCCGGAGCCGTACTCCTTGCCCGCCAGAACGACCAGCGGGGTCTTCTCCTCGGCGTAGCGGGCGGCCGCGTCGTAGATGGTCATGGTCGCGCCCGAGGGGACGTGACGCGTGAAGCCGCCCTCCACCTCCGGCACCATGCGGTTGCGGATGCGGACGTTGGCGAAGGTGCCGCGCACCATCGTCTCGTGGTTGCCACGCCGCGACCCGTACGAGTTGAAGTCGGCCGGCGCCACGCCGTGCTCCATCAGATAGCGTCCCGCCGGACTCTCCTTCTTGATCGATCCCGCCGGCGAGATGTGATCCGTGGTGATCGAGTCGCCGAGCAACGCGAGACAACGCGCCCCCCGGAGATCTTCCACCGCCGGCGGCGTGAGCGGCAGGCCCGCGAAGTAGGGGGGGAGCCTGACGTAGGTCGACTCCGGCTGCCAGGCGAAGGTCTCCCCTTCCGGAACCTCGAGCGAACGCCAGGCCTCCTCGCCGGCGAAGACGTCCGCGTACTGGCGCCGGAACTGCTCCGGCTTCACGGCGCGACGCATCGTCTCCTCGATCTCCTGGGCGGTCGGCCAGACATCCCTGAGGTAGACCGGGCCGCCGTCGCTGCCCGTACCGAGCGGCTCGGTCGCGAGATCGATGTCGATCCGGCCCGCGAGCGCGTAGGCGACGACGAGGGGCGGCGAGGCGAGGTAGTTGGCGCGCACCTCGGGACTGATGCGTCCCTCGAAGTTCCGGTTGCCCGAGAGCACCGAGACCGCGACGAGCTGCCCTTCCGCGATCGCCTTGGAGACCGGCGGCGGAAGCGGGCCGGAGTTGCCGATGCAGGTCGTGCAGCCGTAGCCGACGACGTGGAAGCGGAGCTTCTCGAGCGCCGCCAAGAGCCCCGCCTCGGCGAGGTAGTCGGTCACGACCTTGGAGCCGGGGGCGAGGCTCGTCTTCACCCAGGGCCTGGTCGTGAGCCCGCGCGCCGCCGCCTTCTCGGCGACCAGTCCAGCCGCGAGCATCACCGACGGATTCGACGTGTTGGTGCAGGAGGTGATCGCCGCGATGACGATCGCACCGTGGGCGAGCGGATGGCGGACGCCGTCGATCTCGGCCGCGACCGGCGCGGGGCGATCGCTCCCGCCGCCACCCTTCCCGGCGGCGAGACCCGGCAGCTCCGCGAGAAAGCTCTTCTTGACGTCGGCGAGGGGCACGCGATCCTGCGGCCGGCGCGGCCCGGCGAGCGACGGAACCACCGAGCCCAGGTCGAGCTCGAGGGTGTCGGAGTAGCTCGCCTCGGGCGTCGCCTCCGTGTGCAAGAGCCCCTGGGCGCTCAGATAGGCCTCGGCCAAGGCGATCTGCTCCGGCGAACGGCCGGAGAAAGCCAGGTAGTCGAGCGCCACCCGGTCGACCGGGAAGAGACCGCAGGTCGCCCCGTATTCGGGCGCCATGTTGGCGATCGTGGCGCGGTCGGCGAGGCGGAGCCCCGAGAGACCCGGACCGTAGAACTCGACGAACTTCCCGACCACCCCCTTCTTGCGCAGCATCTGGGTGACGGTCAGCACGAGGTCGGTGGCCGTGGCCCCCTCGGCGAGACGGCCGACGAACCGGAAGCCCACCACCTGCGGGATGAGCATCGAGACCGGCTGCCCGAGCATCGCCGCCTCGGCCTCGATGCCGCCGACGCCCCAGCCGAGCACGCCGAGGCCGTTGATCATGGTGGTGTGCGAGTCGGTGCCGACCAACGTGTCGGGATAGGCCCACCCCTCCTCCGCCATCACCACGCGCGCGAGGTATTCGAGATTGACCTGATGGACGATGCCGGTCGCCGGCGGCACCACGCGGAAGTT
Organism: uncultured Thermoanaerobaculia bacterium; assembly: GCA_964476605.1. Taxonomy (GTDB): domain Bacteria; phylum Acidobacteriota; class Thermoanaerobaculia; order Multivoradales; family JAGPDF01; genus JAGPDF01. The sequence goes on from CAYZBH010000003.1 coordinate 81,338, forward strand.
CCGGAACGCCTTCTGACCCCAGCGCAGGAAGAGGTAACGCTCGCGGTTGCGTTCGAACTCGAGCTTCGAGTTGAGCAGCATCGCCGCCTCGCTGCCGTACTCGTCGACCTGGACCGAGTGATCGATCACCAGCTCGACCGGTTGCAGCGGGTTGATCCGCTCGGGATCGCCGCCCATCGCCCGCATGGCGTCCCGCATCGCGGCGAGATCGACGATCGCCGGCACGCCCGTGAAGTCCTGGAGGAGGACGCGCCCCGGCATGAAGGCGATCTCGCGCGACGGTTCGGCCTTGGGATCCCAGGTCGCGAGCGCCTCGATCTCCTCGGCGGTGACCACCTTGCCGTCCTCGCGACGCAGGAGATTCTCGAGCAGGATCTTCAGCGCGTAGGGGAGCCGGGCGAGCGAGAAGCCGCGCCGTTCCAGGGCCTCCAGACGCGCGATGCGGTAGCTCGCGCCGCCGATTTCGATCCTGCCGTGACTGCCGTAAGTGTCGCTCATGGAAGGGGCTCCGGGGGAATCGACCGACCGCGCGAGACTATCACCGCACCCCCGGAACCGACCGCGCGAAGCCGGTGATAATCTCGAAACGAGGGCCGGATCCGCGCGCCTCGGGCGCTCCGGACGAGCGCCCGCAGCTCGCGCGATGCCCGCTCCGGACCTGACCGCCCCCGTTCTGCTCCTCGCCATGCCGCAAGTCGCGGATCCCTTCTTCCGCAAGAGCGTGGTGCTGTTGCTGGCCCACGAGGAGGAGGGGAGCTTCGGTTTCATCGTCAATCGGAAGACCGAGCTCAAGGTGGTCGACATCCTGCGCGATCTCGAGCTTCCGTGGAGCGGCGATCCGGAGGCGATGGCGCGCTTCGGCGGCCCGGTGCAACCGCAGGTCGGAACCGTTCTCTTCGCGAGCCGGGCGACGACCCTGCCCGAGCTCGCGGGCGCCTCCGAGGTCTTCCCCGGGATCCATCTGACGCAGCATCTCTCGGAGCTCGCGACGCTCGCCGCGACGCCGCCGGACCGCTTCCGCCTGCTGCTCGGCTACGCCGGCTGGGGAGCCGGTCAGCTGGTCGGCGAGATCCTGCGCAACGACTGGTTGACCGCCCCGGTCGACCCGGCGCTCGTCTTCGGCGAGGAAACCGACGGCGTTTGGGAAGCGGCCCTCGAGAGCGTCGGTGTCGATCCGGCGAACCTGCCGGCCTGGACCGAACCCGATCCGGACGGCGACGTCAACTGATGGCGACGCTCGATCCGCTCGCGGAGTTCCAGCGCCTCTACGCGCGCGTCTCCGACCGCGCGCCGTTCGACCCCACCGCCGTGACGCTCGCCACCGCCGACGCCTCGGGCGCACCTTCGGCGCGCGTGGTGCTCCTCAAGAACGTCGACGATCGCGGCTTCTCCTTCTACACCAACTACACGAGCCGCAAGGGGAACGAGCTCGCGGCGAATCCTCGCGCCGCGCTCTGCTGTTACTGGCCCTGGGTCGAGCTCCAGGTCCGCGCCGAGGGCACGGTCGAGAAGCTGCCGCCGGAGGAGTCCGACGCGTACTTCGCGAGCCGGCCGCGCGGTAGTCAGCTCGGAGCCTGGGCCTCCGACCAGAGCGCCACGATTCGCTCCCGGTTCTCCCTGCTGCGCAAGGTCGCGGCGATCGAGGCGCGGCATTTCGGGCGCGCCATTCCCCGCCCGCCGTTCTGGGGGGGGTATCTCCTGCGACCCTCGCGCATCGAGTTCTGGCGCAGCAAGCCGAGCCGGCTCCACGAGCGGCGCCTCTTTCGCCGCGAGGCCGACGGGTGGCGGCTGGAGATCCTGAGCCCGTGATCCGGCGCCGGCGCCTGGCACCCGCTGAGGAGCAGCATTCGGCCGGCGGCATCGTGGTGCGCGGCGAGGAGGTCCTCCTCATCGCAACCGCCGGCGGCCGCCGCTGGCAACTTCCGAAGGGGCACCTGGAACCCGGAGAGCGCCCCGACGAGGCCGCGGTGCGGGAAGTGCGGGAGGAGACTGGCGTGAGCGGACGCGTCCTCGCGCCGCTGCAGGGGATCGACTACTCCTTCGTCGAGCGCGGGCTCCGGCGCATCCAGAAGCACGTCGACTACTACCTGCTCGCCTACGAGAGCGGCAACGAAGCCGATTTCGATCCCGAGGAAGTGGTGGCGGCCCGTTGGTTCCCCTGGACGGAGGCGCTCGCCAAGCTCTCGCACGCCAACGAGCGACGAGTCGCGGAGCAGGCCTGGACGCTCGTCCAAGCGGGAGCTTCCGCGGCGGATCTCGCGAGCGAAGGAGGAAGGCCTTGAAGATCCTCGTGCGCATCGTCCTGAACGGCCTCGGCCTCTGGCTCGCGGCGGCGATCCTGCCGGGCGTTCACTACACCGGCGGCCTCTGGAGCCTGCTCGGCGCGGGCTGCGTCATCGGCCTGCTCAACCTCCTGGTCCGGCCGCTCCTCACGCTGTTCTCGCTGCCGCTCCTCGTCGTGACCCTGGGCCTCTTCTACCTGGTCATCAACGGCGCCCTCTTCTGGCTCGCGGATCGCCTGCTCGGCGGCCTCGTCGTCGACGGCTTCTTCTGGGCGATGGCAGGCGGCCTCTTCCTCGCGATCTTCAACCTGCTCCTGCGCGCCCTGTTCGAGCGCGACTGAGCGATGAGCGCCCGCGTCGCGAGTGGCGCCGCGAAGTCGCCGAAGACGGGTCGGCGCCCCGGCAAGCCCGCGCCTGCCGAGCGCGCCGCAGAGCTGCTGGCGCTCCTCCGGCGCGAGTATCCGGACGCTGCCTGCGCCCTCCGTCACGAGGACGCGCTCGAGCTCCTGGTCGCCACGATCCTCTCCGCCCAATGCACGGACGCGCGCGTCAACCAGGTCACGCCGGCCCTCTTCCGACGCTGTCCCGACGCCGAGGCCTACGCCGCGATCCCCCTGCCCGAGCTCGAGTCGCTCATCCGGTCCACCGGTTTCTTCCACAACAAGGCCAAGTCGATCTCGGGGCTCGGCCGCGCGCTCCTCGAGCGCCATGACGGGGAGGTTCCCCGCACCATGGAGGAGCTCGTGGCGCTACCCGGCGTCGGACGCAAGACCGCGAACGTCGTGCTCGGCAACGCCTTCGGGAAGAACGAAGGAATCGTCGTCGACACGCACGTCGCGCGTCTCGCCGGCCGGCTCGGGCTCGCGAAGAGCGCCGATCCGGTGCGCATCGAGCGGGAGTTGATGCCACTCTTCCCGCGCGACGCGTGGACTCTGCTCGCCCATCTGCTGATCGAGCACGGCCGCAAGGTCTGCAACGCACGGCGCCCGCTGTGCGATCGCTGCACGCTCTCGACGCTCTGCCCGTCGGCACGTTGAATGTTCCACCGGGGCCGGCGTACCCTTCGAGTACACTAGCCGCGATGAGCTCTCCTCGGCGCCTCGCGGTCGTCACCGGAGCCTCTTCGGGCTTCGGCGCCGCGACCGCCCGGGCGCTCGCCACCGCAGGTTTCGACGTGGTGCTCGGCGCGCGCCGCGTGGAGCGCCTGCGCGAGATCGCCGAGCCGCTCGGTTGCCGGTATCGACCCCTCGACGTCACCGACGGCGCGAGCGTCGAGGCTTTTCGCTCGGCCTTGCCGCGGGTCGACGTCCTCGTCAACAACGCCGGCAACGCCTTCGGTGCGGAGCCCGTCGGTCAGGCCGACGAGGCCAACTGGCGCGCCATGTTCGAGCTCAACGTGCTCGGCGTGCTGCGCATGACCCGTGCCCTGCTCCCCGCGCTCGTCGCTTCCGGCGACGGCGTCATCGTCAATGTCGGCTCCATCGCCGGCTTCGAGGTCTACCCGGGCGGCGCCGGCTACACCGCCTCCAAACACGCTCTGCGCGCGCTCACGCGCACCCTCCGTCTCGAGCTGCTGGGCCAGCCAGTCCGGATCTCGGAGATCGCCCCCGGCATGGCGGAGACCGAGTTCGCGCTGGTGCGCTTCGGTGGCGACCGCGAGCGTGCGCGCAAGGTCTACGAAGGGATGACGCCGCTCGCCGCGGAGGACGTGGCGGCCGCGATCGCGTGGGTCGCCACGCGGCCCGCGCACGTCAACATCGACGAACTGGTGATCCGGCCACGGGATCAGGCCTCGGCCACGCTCGTCCACCGACGCCCCTCCTGAGCGGAAGCCCACCGTGCATCCGCGACAACGTCTCCTGGCCCTCGCGCTGCTCGCGCCGGCGCTCGCGATGCTCCTCGCCGCCTGCGACGACTGGCTCGTGCGCTCGCCGGGCGAACGTCTCTGGCGAAAGCACTGCGCGAGCTGTCACGGTCTCGACGCCTCCGGCAACACGCCCCGCCAGATGGGGAATCCCTGGGCCGACCTGCGCGACGACGCATGGAAGCACCTCGGCGGCGAGGACGAGCAGATCGAGAACGTGATCCGCCAGGGGATCTTCGGCGAGATGCCGGCGCACGACGAGCTCACGCGAGAGGAGATGCGCGCCCTCATCGCGCACCTCAGACTGCTGCGCGGCGAGGCCGGACGGTGAGAGCACTCGCACCGGCCGCCCTGCTGCTCGCGATCGCTTGCGGACCTCCGCGCTCCGGCGAGAGCGCGGAGAGCCTCTGGCAGGAGCACTGCGTGCGCTGCCACGGCGAGAACGGGCGCGGGGATCCGCGCCGGGTGGGACTCTCACCCGCGCTCGACCTCTCGCGCTCGGTCCTGGTCGCGCGTCGCGAGCGCGGAGCCCTCTACCGTCGGATCCAAGGCGGCACCGAGAACATGCCGGCGTTCTCGCACAAGCTCCCGCAGGGGGACATCGAGCTGCTGGTCGACTACGTCCTGAAATCTCAGGGGAGGTGAGGCCATGGATGCGCAGAAGCTCAAGGAGGTCTACGAACGCCTCGAGATTCTCGACGACCGGCTCTCCCACCGCCTCCGGCGCAGCTCGAGCGCTGGCGCGCATCGGGCTTCGCCGGAGGATCTCGAGGAGCGGCTCCGCGACGTCGCCACCTACGTTCTCGAGCTCCGGGAGCTGGTCGCCGAGCTGATGCGCGCCCTGGCGGCGCGCCCTGACGGCCCGGTGCGCTAGCGCGCCGAGCGCGGCGGCTCGATCTCGAGCAGCGCGGCCAGCCGGCGCGCGATCGCCTCGATCCGCAAGCGCCGGGGGGCGCGCGCGGCACGTCCGAGCTCGCGATAGAAGCCGCGCATGGCGCGCTCTTCGGGCAGGTAGCCGCCGGCGAAGCTGAGCGTGGGCGGGCGGAAGGCGGCCAACACGTCGGCGGTCCGGTCGACGAGGCGGATCCCGGGGCGCGCGAAGGCCACGACGTCCCCGCTCGTCGAGCCCCCCACCCCATGCCGGGCGGCGCTCTTGCGATCCCAGACTCGCTCGAAGACCGGTCGCCCCTCGAAGCGGAAGGCCTCCAGGGCGCGCGCGATGCCCTTCGCCCAGGCGTCCGCGGCCTTCGCATCCAAGTGCCCGTCCGCGCTCGCCCCCTGACGATTGACGTAGACCTGCACCACGCCCTCGTTCGCCACCGCCCGATAAGCGACGGCGAAGTTCCACGGCTCGCGCGCGTTGCGCAGTGACGCCAGCTCCGGCGCCTGGCGCAGGACCTCGCTCACGTCGACCTCGGCGTCGACCTTCACGGCGCCGTGGCTGCTCACGACCACGACCGTGGTGCGGTCGAGGTCGAGGGCATCGAGGAGCCCGGCGAGCTCGCGATCCGTCGTCCGCCAGGCACGCTCCCGAAGCGACTGGCTGAGCACGCGATCGGAGGGAGCGACCCGCGCCGCGACCTCGAAGGTCGGAACGTGCACCAGGAGCAGATCCCAGGAGAGGCGCGCCCCCGCCGTGGCGGAGCGAAAAGCGTATTCCGTCAGCCGGTCGAGCTGCTCGCCGAGCGTGTCGGCGTCGATCAGCGGCATTCCGAAGACGCGGCGTCCGAGCGCCGTCCCGTCGGGGACGCCGGGCCAGGTCAGGTTCTGATCGCCGAGCCGCCGCGAGAGGGCGGCAGGTACCGCACGGTTCTCGTACACCGCCGAGGCGTAGATCCGCGACATCCCCCGGACCGGATCGAGGTCGATGACCTTGAGCCAGCAGACGAGCCCGCCGCCGCTCCTCGCGGCGGCCGCGTCGGTCGGCAACACGAGCGGAAACCACTTCCCGGGCTCCATCGTGCCGATGTAGCCCTTGGCCGGATTGACGTCGCTCCCGATCAGCACGGCATCGTAGTTCGCGACGCCGTCGTCCGTCCGGTCGATCGCGATCAAGTCGTAGAGGATGCGGGCGCCGCTGATCTGGCCGGTGCCGAACGGCAGCGTGATGGTGAGCGGCGTCGAATAGCTCGAGACGCCGGGCGGCAGCGACCAGTAGAGCGAGGGCCCCGGTCCGATGCCGTAGAGCTCGTTGCGCCAGCCGTCCGGCTTCAGCACGAGGGTCTGCGATCGGAAGAGCGGCTCGCCTCCGTCGTTCACGGCCCAGTTCGCGCGCCGCTCCGCGGTCGAGCCGTCGAGGCCCGGCCAGAGCACCGCCCCCACCTGGAGCTTCTGCCGGCGCGCCGCCTGCCAGAGCGTCTCGACCGGGAGGGTCACCGAGGCGGCGTCGGCCTCTTCCAAGAGCGGGTCGGACGGCCGGCGGAAGACCTGACCGACCACTCCGTGCACCGCCGGAGGAGCCCCGGTCACCAACGAAGCGAGCCCCGGCGCCGTGAGCGGCACCGCGGCGGGAGTGAGCGGCGTGATGCCCCCGGGGGCTCTCGCGAGGCGCGCCCAACCTCCCTCGAGCGCTCCGCTCCCGAGGTGACTCTCGAGCTCGTCAGCGCCCACCCCGTCGACCGCCACGACCACCACCCGCGGCGCGGGCGTCGCCGCGAAGGCGGCCTCGGACCACCCCGGAGCGAGCAGCGCGAGCGCCGCGATCCAACTCTTCCGCCACATCCCCATCGTCACTCTCTCCCGGTGGAGCCGAATCCACCGCTGCCGCGCGAGCTCGGCGTGAGCTCGTTCGCTTCCTCGAAATGCGGCGCCGTGACCGCCGCGATCACCAGCTGCGCGATCCGGTCACCGCGCCGGATCACGAACGTCTCCTGCCCGAGGTTCGCCAGGATCACCCGGAGCTCGCCGCGGTAGTCGCTGTCGATCGTCCCGGGCGCGTTGAGCAGGGTGAGCCCGTGACGCAGCGCGAGCCCGCTCCTCGGCCGGATCTGTCCTTCCCAGCCCGGCGGGATCTCGAGACAGAGACCGGTCGGAACCGCCGTCCGCTCGCCGGGCTCGAGGCGTTGCTCGTCCGGGATCGCGGCCCGCAGGTCGGCGCCGGAGCTGCCCGCGGAGGCGGCCTCGGGCAGGGGGAGCCCCGCCGCGTGCGGAAGCCGTCGCACCCGCACCGTGGGGCTCACCCGCCCCCCTTCGTCCCCGGGCGCCCTCGAGGGGGTGCCGGAGGCGGACGATTCGGGTCCAGCGGCGACGGGGGGACTGGACCGATCGCCTTGGGCGGCAGGCCCCCTCCCGCCTGGAAGTCGCCCGGCGTCGGGTAGCGAAACGGCCGGCCGAGCGTCATGGCGGAGAGGCGCGCGATGCCGTTGTCACCCGGACGCGCCCGGTACTTGAGCAGCAGGTCGACCTTGAACTCCCACTCGTCGTAGCGCGAGCGGTCGAAGAAGAGCTGCAGCCCTTCCTCGTCGCTGCGGCTCCGGACCCCGCGGATCGGACCGATCACGATCGGCTCGCCGGTCTCGGGGTCGATCTCGGCCGGATCTCCGGGCCCCCCGGAACCCGGCGGAGCCCCCGGCTGCGGTCCGGGGACCGGTTTGCCCGTGGTCGGATCGAGCGCCTGCGGGCGTCCTCCCGGCTGGCCGTCGAGGATCAACTTCCAGTTGCGCTCGCCGGTCATCGGATCGTCCCAGAGCTTGCGGATCGAGCGCGGCTCGACCTCCATCAGCTCGTCGAGCTTGACCGGCAGCCGTCCGAACCGCCGCTGGAAGACCCGGATCGCCTCCGCATACTGCAGGCCGCGGGAGATGAGCTCTTCTTCCTTGTCGCGCCGCACCTGTGTGCTCCAGAGCGGCAGCGCGACCGCCACCAGGATGCTCATCACCGTGATGAGCATCACCACCGCCACCAGGTTGTATCCGGCTTCCGGGCTCCTACCAGGTCGCATAGGGCGTGCCGTCGAGCGCTACCGCCGGGGAGCCCGAGTGGACGTCGATGATCCCCGGCCCGCCACCTTCGGGTTGGTCGGTCTCGGCGGGCTCCGCCAGCGGGTCGGGTTCCTCGAAGACCAGCACCCAGGTCGCGTCGCTCTTGGTGATCGGATCGTAGGGAATCTGACGGACGTACCCCTTCTCGACCAGCACCTCCAGCGTTTCCGGGTAGTGTCCCTGGTCCCCGTAGTACTGGTCGATCAGATCGCGCAGCGTCCGCAGGTTGGTTTTCAGGACGGACTCGTTCGCTCGCCGCGGCATGTCCTTGAGCGCTGGCATCGCGATCGTCGCCAGGATGCCGATGATCGCGACCACGATGATCAACTCGAGCAGCGTGAAGCCGGCGGCACCGCCGCGGCGTCGCGCGAGAAAGCGATGGAAGCTCGACATCGCCGCCTCCTTCACCATTCCGCGTAGGGGACGTGATTCAGCCCCACGCCCTGGGACAGGGAGAAGACGTCGTAGACGTTCTCGCCCCCCCAGCTCGTCGAATCCGGCTCGTCCTGGTAGCTGCGCATGCCCCATTCGTCCTTGCCGGTCATGGGGTCGATCGGAATGCGCCGGAGAAACCGCACCTTCTTGTCGACCTGACCGACCACGTCGACCCCCTCGACCAGGAGATCGAGCTCCTTCGGGTAGCCGTCCGTTCCGAACTCGATCGGGATGAAGCCGGCGTCGCTGTAACGCTTGAACTCGTCGATCGCCGCCCGCATCTCGCGCAGATCCGCCCGCAGCTCCATTTCCTTCTGTCGCTTGCGCGTGTACTTCACGGTCGGGAAGGCCACGGCGGCGAGAATCGACAGCACGGCGCAGACCACGACCAGTTCGGTCAGCGTGTAGCCGGCGCGTCGGCTCATCGGCTCCCTTCCGGTCGCGCCGGGGCGATCACGTCGCGGACCCGCGGCACCTCGGACTCGGGGGAGCGCACCTCGATGTCGGTCGGCACCGTGGCGACGCTCGCGATCTCCATCCGCTCGCGGTCCATCACGCGCCGCGCCGCGATCGCCACCGTCGATTCGCCCTCGGCGAGCGCGCGGAAGCGCACCCGCGCCAGCGCGCCGTGGCCGGCGACTCCCGCCGTGCCCGCGAAGCGGCTCGCGCCGAGCACGAGCTGGCCCGGCGTCGCGCCTCCGCCACTCACCTCGGCCACGTCGGCGCCCCCGAGGAAGTCCCCCGGAATGACCTCCTCGACGGCGAGCAGCGACGGATCGTAGGCGAGAGTCATCGGGAGGTGCGCCACCGGCGTCGTCGTCGCCACCTCCACCTCGAGCTCGAACGTGTCGCCGGGCTTCACGGCGACCGACTGCGGCAGGAGGCGGAGCCGCACGCTCCCCTCGCCGGCGCTCGCCACGGGCGCCGCGGCGAGCACGTCGAGCGGCGTCGGCGACGAGGCGCCGAGCGACGAGCTCGACGGCGGCTCCTCGTCCGGGGGTTCCGGTTTCGCGGCCGGCGGGGTCGCGAAGGGATTCGACGGCGCCGAGCCGGGCGCGAGATTGAGACCGCTCGGCGCCTCGCCCTTGCTCTCGGTGCCCGGCCGCGCCTCCTGGCGCAGGCCGCGCGGCAGACGCTGGACCTGCTCGCGCAGCTTCTCCTCGGCGTCCGCCGCGGAGATCCCCTCGTCGAACGGTCCTTCGGTCTCCGACTCGACGCGCGGGCTGCCGCCGCGGAAGGTGATGTTGGCCTCGGTTCCCACCCAGATCGGCAGGAGGTCGGCCTCGGTGACGTCCGGCGTCCGGATGATGTGCGGCGTCAGGGTCAGCATGACGTCGCTCCGTTTCACGTTGGTCGACGTCTTGCCGAAGAGACGCCCCAGGATCGGGATCTCCGACAGCCCCGGGATGCCGCTCTCGCCATTCGTCTCGTCGGTGCGGATCAGTCCCGCCAGGAAGTTCGTCTCCCCGTCCTTCAACCGGATCGTCGATTCGATGGTCCTGGTTCCGATGATCGGCTGCCGCTGGCCGCCGCCGCCGTCCTGGTAGCCGGTGATCTGACTCACCTCGACCTGCAGCTTGAGCGTGACCTCCTTGTTGTGGTGGACGCGCGGCTCGATGTCGATCTTGATGCCCACGTCCTGATACTGGAAGGAAGTCACCGGAATGATCTGGCCGCCCGCCGTCTGCGCGGTGTTGAAGGAGGTGACCGGGATCGGCACGCGATCGCCGATGTGCACCTTCCCCTTCTCCCCCTCGCTGATCCGAAGCTGCGGCTTGGCGAGCAGCTGCGCGTCCGTGTTGGTCTTCACGAAGTCGTAGATGATGTTCGGGATGGTGAGCGCCCAGCTGTTCTGATTCAGGTACTTGAGATCGCTCAGCCGAACGGTCGCGTTCTCGCCGAGGTCGAGCGACTGGGTGACCTGGTTGGCCGAGAGGCTGACGCCGAGCTCACGCAGCTTCGTCGTGTCGACCTCGATGAGCTCCACGTCGACGATCACTTCCGATTTCGACTTGTCGATCCCCTCGATCATCTTCTGCGCCACCTTGACCTTGTCGGCGGTGTCGCGGATGGTGACCGCGTTCAGCTGCTCGTTGGTGGCGATGTTCTTGGCGCCGATCAGACTGCGCAACAGCGTGAGGACGTCCTTCACCTCGGCGTTGGACAGGAAGAAGGTCTGGATGACCAGGTCTTCGTAGTTCTTCCGATTCTGGGGGTTGTCGGCGGCGATGATGATCGAGCGCTCGTCGATCACCTTGTAGAAATGTCCGGCCGCGCGCATCAGCGTCTCGAGCGCCGTCTGCGCCGTCACCTCGCGCAGCTCGATGGCGAGCTCCTGGTCCTTGAGGGCGGGATCGAAGAGCACGTTGATGCCGAACGCCTTGCCGAGCGCCCGATAGATGTCGAAGATCGAGACCGGCTTCGGGAAGTCGAGCGAGATCGGTTCCTTCGAGCGTGGATTGAGGACCGGCGGCTGGGCCGGCAGGTCCCGCGTCTTCTTCTTGAGCTCGTCCAAGGTCGCCACCGGGGCGTTGCGCTCGGTCTTCGCCAGCTCGTCCCGGACCTTGTCGAGCTCGACCTGGGCGTACTGGTTGGTCGGATCGAGCTGCACGGCCTGCTGGTATTCGACCAGCGAGCGCTCGAGCACACCGGCCGCGTAGAAGCGCTGACCGACCCGGAAGTGCTCTTGCGAGGCGCGAATGCGGGCACGCAGCAGCGACGACTTGAAGCGGACGTTGGACGGCTGTTGCTCGGTGAGGCTCAAGTAGCTCGACACCGCGGCGTCCCAGTCGCCACGCTCTTCGGCGAGCCGGGCGTCGCGGGCCGTCCGGTAGGACGTGCAGCCCGCGAGCGCCAGAGCGAGCGCCACCGCGAGCGTGGTCGCGGCGATCCTGTGCACCTCGCGCATTCCCATTCCTTTCACGACCTCAGCCCCCGATCGGCAGCCGTTTGGCCGGCTCCGCCGGAAAACCGACGAACTTGATGTCGACCGACTCGTAGCCGATCCGATCGACGATGAACTTCCCCTCCAGCACGTCGCCGGGACGGGCATTGTAGAGATTCTCGCCGCTCTGGTCCGCGAAGACCGCGATCCTCCGGTTCTCGGCGCCGAAGCTGCCGAGGAAGACGAGGGTGAGCGGGGGAGGCTTCGGAATCGCCGCCAGGCGGCGCTCCTCCTCGAGTTGACGCAGTCGCTCCTCCTGCTCCCGCCGGCGCCGCTCGAGCTCGTCGGCCGACGGCGGCGGAGGCGGCGGGGGCGGCGGCAGCGGTCCGAAGCGGAATGGGTCGCGCCCCACCGTCAGGTCGCGCGGCGCGATCTCGAGCGCCTCCGTCTCGAGCCTCGAGACGGTCGTGGGCAGCTCGACGGCGCCTCGCCGGCGTTGACCGAAGCGCGTGGTAGGCGGCGCCGGCCGCGAGGCGGCCGCCGCCACGCCGGTGCGCGCCGGCAAACGGTTCGCGGCCGCCATGAAGAGCCCCCGCACGAGCAGGATTCCCGCGAGCAGCGCGAGGATTCCGAGCAGGCGCCGTTCGCGCGGTTGCAGGTTCACTTGGCCCCCTCTTCGGCGCCGCTCGCCGGGTTCTCGTCCTCGGCGAAGAAGGTCGAGAGCCTGAGGCTCACGCCCAACCCGCGGCTCCCGCTCTGCTCGTCGACGCGGATCTGATCGACGGTCACGTAGGAGGGGGAGAGCTCGAGCAGGTGGAGGAAGGCCCGCAGGTTGGCGTAGCTCCCCTGCACGCTGAAGACGAACGAGCGCCGGCGCAGGCCGAAGGCGTCGAGCTTCTCCTCCGGATAGCCGATCTCCCGCGGGTCGAGTCCGGCGTGCTCCGCCAGGCGCTTGATCTCGCGAATGAGATCGGTCAAGCGGCTGCGCTCGGTCGAGAACTGATCGCCGTAGAGACGCGTGGTCGCGAGGCGCGTGGCGGACGCCGCCTCCGACAGCGCCTCGAGCCGCGCCAGCTTCGTCGTCGCCTCCTCCCGTTCCCGGGCGACCCGCTCGAGCCGCTGGTCGAGCTGCAGCATGCCCGCTCCGATGCCGCTCTCCAGGTAGATCCAGAATCCCAGGGCGCACCCGAGCACGAGAGCGGGCGGCACCCAGAGCCAGCCACGACGCCGCCAGAGTCCGGTCGGACGGCCCATCAGTCGTCCCCCGCCGAGGAGGCGTACGGCTTGAGCGGTGTCGGAATGAGATTGTACGGATAAGCGAGCGGTTTGGGCGCCGCCGGAGCGCCGCTCGCTCCCGCGCGCGAACGCACCGGAGTCTCCTCCGGGAGCGCCACGTCCGGTTCGCGATCCGGTAGTCCGGGCGATTCCGCGCGGGGCTCGCCGGACGCCGACCTGGAGAACGCGCGGCCGGGGCGCACCGGGCTCGGCGCGACGGGCCGCGCGGCCCGCGTGGCGTCGCTCGCGACCGCCGCGGGCTCGCCGGGTGCTGGCGCGACGGGCGACGGGGGCGTTCCAGAGAAGGCGCGCGGCTGCGGCGCGGCGCCCACGCCGGGCGAAGCCACCTCCGCGCCGCCCGGCTCCGCCGCGGCGCGATCTTCCTCCGCGGCGCTGGCGGCAGGGACGCTCCGCGCCGCGCTCCGCTCGGCTGGACTTTCCGCCTCCCCGTCCGCCGCCTCGCCCGGCGGCAGATAGTCGACGGAGAGGTCGAAGTCGATCAACAGGTCCTTCTTCTCCGACTCGCGGGCAAGGTTCGGCTGATCGAACTCGGGGTGCGCGAAGAGCCGGTCGACGAACTCGAGCAGGGCCTCGGTGTCCTCGGCCTGCCCGTCGAGGCGCAGTGAGACGCGCGTCACGGCGGCCGCGGGCGCGGCCGTCGCGCCGCGGCGGAGGCTCGCGGGAGTCTCTTTCGCGAAGGCCTGCGGCGTCAGGGTGCGCAGCCGGACGCCGCGCGGCAGCGTCTCCGTCAGCCGGTCGAGGAGTCGATTCCAGGAGAAGGCGCGCTCCGTCAGCCGCCGGTTGAGGAACTCCGTGCGCTGATTGAGCCCCGGCAGATCGGCGTGCTCGAGCTCGGTCTCGAGCGCGGTGGCGCGCTCGCGGGCGCTCGCCGTCTCGGTCGTGTAGCGGGCGAGATCCGACGCCTTCGTCCCGCTGTCGCGCTCGAGGACGTGGAAGCGCCAGGCGCCGATCGCCACCGCCACCAGCGCCAGAATCCAGAGCAGCGCCGCCAGGCGCTCGATCGGGCGCTGGTTCTCGAACGGGGCGCCCGCCAGGTTCGGGCCCTGCCAGGTGCGATCCCGTCTCACGCGACCTCCCGGCAGGCCGCACCGGCGAGTGGCGCGACCTCGAGGGCCCCCTCGCCGGCGATCTCACCCGCGAGCGGCAGCTGCTCGGCGCCGAGCCGCGCCACGCGGCAGCCGAGGCCGTTACCGAGCACCTCGCGCCAGAAGGGCTCGACCTCCCGGGGCGCCGCCAGGTAGACCGCGCCCACCTCTCGCGCCCCGAACCGCTCGGCGACGAACGTTCGGGTCAACCGGAGCTCGGCGGTCATCAGACGCGCGCGGTCGGCATCGGCCAGCCCGGGCGTGAAGCTCTTCTGGCGCCAGACCACCGGCTGCGCCCGGTCGGCGAGCGCCATCGCGAAGCCGTCGGCGTCGACCCGCGCCACACCCCAGAGCGAGCTCTCCGGCGCCCGGCGCGCCAGCGCGGCGAGCGTCGCGAGCGTCGAGCCGACGATCTGTCCGAGCCGGATGCCGCGCCGGCCGAAGGCTCCTTCGACGCCACCGAGGAGGGCCTCGCTCGCGAAGGCGACGAGCGCGCGTCCCGGCTCCTCGGGTCCCTCCGGCACCGCCACCGCCTCGACCTCGAAGCGCAGCTCCTCGATCCGGAACGGCAGCAGGCGGCGCAGACGGAAACGCAGGACCTCTAGCCGCGCCTTGGGCTCGCGCGGCAGCTCGCCGATCTCGACCATCAGGTGCCGCGCCCAAGCGTCGGGCAACACCAGCGACGCCGCCTTGACCGGCACGGAAATCCGCTGTTGCAGGCGCTCGAGCGCCTCCTCGAGGGCGCCGCCGTCCGCGAGCGGAACGCCGAGCGGCCCCGCGCCGAAGAGCCCCTCCGGCAGGGGCACCGAGTGGAACTCCTGGAAGTCGAGGCTCTCCGCGCGCGCCTGGAACGCGCCATAGCGCAGCTCCTGGCGCTCCAGCGCGAAGACGTGCGGCGGCACCGGCCGGGCCGCGAGGCCCGCCAAGCGCTCAATCCACGAAGGTAAAACGATTGATCTCACGCAGCGTCGTCATCCCTTGCAGTGCCTTCTCGAGCGCGGATTCGCGCAGAAAGCGCATTCCCTCTTCTTTCGCGGCCCGCTTGATCTCCGAGGCGGGACGCTTCTCCAGGATCAGCTCCCGGATGCGGTCCGACAGATCGAGGAGCTCGGAGACCGCGAGCCGGCCGAGGAAGCCCGTGCCGTTGCACTCGAGGCAGCCCGCGCCCTCGTAGAACTGATGATCCCCGTAGACGGCCGCCGAGAGACCGGAGTCCTCGAGCAGCTGTGCCGAGACCTTCGCCGGCCGCCGGCAGTGGGGACAGATCCGGCGCACCAACCGCTGCGCGAGCACGCAGTTGAGCGCCGAGACGAAATTGTAGAGGTCGACCTTCATGTTGAGGAAGCGCCCCAGGACGTCGACCACGTTGTTGGCGTGCACGGTGGTGAAGACGAGGTGGCCGGTCAGGGCCGATTGGATGGCGATGGAAGCGGTCTCCTCGTCGCGGATCTCGCCCACCATGATCTTGTCCGGGTCGTGCCGCAGGATCGACCGCAGGCCGCGCGCGAAGGTGAGCCCCTTCTTCTCGTTGACCGGAATCTGGGTGATGCCGCGCAGCTGGTACTCGACCGGGTCCTCGATGGTGATGATCTTGTCCTCGGGGGACTGGATCTCCGAGAGGCAGGCGTAGAGCGTGGTCGTCTTGCCCGAGCCCGTGGGCCCGGTGACCAGCACCATTCCGTAGGGCTCCCGGATCGCCTTGCGCACCTTGCGCATCGTCTCGTCGTCGAAGCCGAGGATCTCGAGCCGGAGGTTCTTGAACTCCGCCGACATCGATTCCTTGTCGAGGATGCGGATGACGCAGTCCTCGCCGTGCACCGAAGGCATGATCGACACGCGGAAGTCGATCGTCCGCCCCTTCAGGCGCAGCTTGAAGCGCCCGTCCTGCGGAATCCGCTTCTCCGCGATGTCGAGCTCCGACATCACCTTGATGCGGCTGATGATGGTCTGGTGGTGGCGCTTGTCGATCGGCTCCATCGCCTGATAGAGGACGCCGTCGATGCGGTACTTGATGACGACTTCCTGGTCCCGCGTCTCGATGTGGATGTCCGAAGCGCGCCGTTGGATGGCGTTGAAGACCGTCGAGTCGACGAGCTTGATGACCGGCGAGGCGTCGGCGGTGATGCGGTCGATCGACAGCACCTCTTCGCCCTGCTCGTCCTCCTGCACCAGCTGGATGCGGAAGTCCTCGGTCGCCTCCTCGAGAACGCGCTGCGTCGATTCGGACTTCTGCAGGATCTCGTCGAGCGCCGACGGGACGCCGACCCGTACTTCGAGCGGCTGGCCGAGCAGCAGCTCGAGCTCGTCCAGGCGTCCGACGTCGGTCGGATCCTTGAGCACCACCGCGAGCCGCCCCGGCAGCTGCTCCTGGGGGAGGAAGCCGTAGCGCAGCATGAGCTCGAAGGGGATCGAGTGAAAGAGCCCCGAGTCGATCCGGAAGTGCTGCAGATCGACGAAGTCGAGCCCGTGGCGCGCGGCGAGCTGCTCGGCCTGGCGCCGTTCTTCGCCGGGCCGGAGCGAGTCCTCGGCGGCGAGCAGCGTCGGATCGATCGGCTGCTCGGGCATCACCACGGCGAAGCTCCTTCCCGTCTCACTGCATCCTCCCCAGGGCGCTGAACATCGGCAGGTAGACCGAGATCAACAGCAACGCCACGATGGTTCCCATCACGATCAGCATCAAGGGCTCGACCAGCGAGAGAATGCGTTGCATCCGGACCTCGACCTCCTCGTCGAAGAAGTCCGAGACGTTCGAGAGCATGACATCGAGCGAACCGGTCGCCTCGCCGACCTTCACCATGTCGATCGCCAGGTCCGAGACCACTCCGGTCGACTCGAGCGCCTCGTGCAGCGAGCGCCCCTCGCGCACCTGTTGCAGGGTCGGCACCACCTTGCTGCGGATGAAGCGATTGCCGATGGCGCGGATCGAGATCTCCATCGCCGGAACCAGCGGCAGCCCGCCCGCGAGCAGCGTCGAAAGCGAGCGGCAGAACTCCGAGAGCGAGAAGCGATGCAGCACGGGGCCCAGGAACGGCACCCGCAGCCGCAAGCGATCGATCACGAGCCCCCCCGCCTCGGTCCGGTTGAAGCGGCGCGCCAGGAGCCAGAGGACGATCACGCCCGCCGCGAGGAAGAAGCCGTTGTCCCGCAGGAAGAGCGAGGTGCCCACCGTGATGCGCGTGATGAGCGGCAGCTCTAGGTCCATGGCCTCGTAGAAGACCGTGAAGCGAGGCACCACGAAGATCGCCATCACGAAGAGCATGCCGATCGAGAGGGCGACCAGGACCGCGGGATAGACGAGTGCCGAGATGACCCGCTTGCGCGCCTCGATCACCAGCCGGAGGTAGCGGATGAAGCGGCGGATCACCTGCTCGAGCTCGCCCGTGCGTTCGCCCGCCTTGAGTGTCGCCGGATAGAGCGGCGGAAACATGTGGCCGAAGGCGGCGAAGGCGTCCGAGAGCTCCTCCCCGCTCTTGACGCGATCCCGCACCTGCGCGAGGACGTCGCGGAACGTCGGGTCGCGCAACCGCTCGAGCATCAGGTTGATCGCCTGGAGGAGGGGCAGGCCGGCCTTGAGCAGGGCGGCGAGCTCCTGATTGAAGACGAGCAGCAGCTTGAGCGGCAGGCGGCGGTTGCGGCGCCAGGCGGCGGTGATCTCCCCCAGGGAGGAGAGCCCGAGCCGGCGCTCGAGCGAGAAGACGTGCAGCCCCTGGCGCACGAGCTCCTCCCGGAGCGCGCGCTCGCTCGCCGCGGCGCGGGTCTCGCGCACCACACGGCCGTCCGGGGTGCCGAGGTGGCAGACGAACTCCATCGCTAGTCGCCGACCTGCGTCGCGTCGCAGCGCAGGACGAGCATCAGGGCGCGGTCCGAGGACTCGTCCCGCGTCAGCCCGAGGATCAGCGGCTGGCCGAGGCTCAGATTGATCGCGGTCCGCAGAAGCGCGTTCTGGGAGCCGCCCGGCGCGAGCCGCAGCATGGTGAGGTCGCCCAAGCGAACCCGCCGCTCGTCCATCAGCGTGCCCACGCGAAAGGCCAGGCGGTAGCCGTTGCCGATGTCGTAGGTCACCAGCTCGCCCTCGCGGCTCGCGATGGTGGCGCGGCCGATGAGAGCGTAGTGCTGGAAGCGCAGGAGCTGTCTCAGCTTCGCGAGCAGCTCCGGGTCGAGCGCGTCGCTCCGCGGCACCGGCGAGAGCGACGCGAGCTCGGCGTGCACGAGCTGCACGTCGAACCGCAGCCCCCTCGCGACGTGGTCGAAGCCGCGCACCGCGAGCGTGACGCGGCTCAACGCCGGCAGCGTGTCGCGGACCGCGAGCGTGTTCGCCGCCTCGTCCAGCTCGACGACGCCGCGCGAGGAGAGCAGCGGCCGGACGACCGCGAGCGCGTCGGCGGCGCGCTGGTGCTGGAGCGTGAAGACGTGAAGGCGGACGTTGCCCTCTGGCGCGCGCGGCGGCTCGGCGTCCGGGCGCGCCACCGGTCCGACCGACGGCGGCGGCGACGCGCTGCCGGTCTGCGCGCGGGCGTCTGCCCCAGCGAGGAGCGCCGCCAGCAGGACGAGGGCGAGAGGGCGGAGCGCGCGCCTCACGGCGTCGCAGGCCTTGCTTCGGGAGCGCTCAGACATCGAGGCTCGCGTCGACGATCATCACGAGCGCGAGGTCGCTCTGGGGGAGCTCGTAGACCCTCGCCTGCGGCCGGTCGAGATCCTCGAGGATCGCCGCCGGCGGAGCGTCGGCGAGACGGTCCACCCCCGCGACCTGCGCTGCCGGCGCCCACGCACGGTCGGGTGAAGGGCCGCCGGTGAGCCCGAGGAGAGCGAAGACTCCGAGACCCGCCGCGAGGCGGCCAAGGGCCGGCCCGGAGGGCAGGCGACGCCGCCGTTCCAGGCGCTCCGCCCGCACCAGCGCGGTCACCGAGGCGAGCATTTCTTCCTCGCGCCCCGCGGGCGGCGCCGCCGCGCCGAGGGGAGCGAAGACGAGGAGCGGATCGGCGGCGATCGCGGCCCGCCGGCAGGCGGCGCACTCGTCCAGGTGGCGTCGCGCGGCCTCCCACCCGTCGGGATCGCGGCCAGGTTCCCGCTCGCGCTGCGAGACGAGGAGACGCCAGTCGGGACAGCTCATCGCGCGCTCCTCCCCCGGCCGCCGGCGGACGCCGGCGCGTACTCGGGATAGCGGCGGAGCAGCTGCTCGCGCAGCACCTTGCGAGCGTTGAACAGATGATTGCGGACGGTCGACTCCTCGCAGCCGGCGATCTCCGCGACCTCCTGCGACGAGAGACCCTCCATCTCGCGCAGCACGAAGACGAGCCGCTGCTTGTCGGTCAAATCGCAGGCGAGCTCGCGGAAGATCCGTTCCACTTCGCCCCCCTTGAGCTCGGCCAAGGCCCCGCTCTCCACGCTCTCGGCACGCTGCACGAGGTGGAATCGCACCGGCTCGGCCGCTTGGTCGCGGCTCCGTCGGGAGCGCCAGTGATCGATCGCCAGATTGGTCGCGATCCGGTAGATCCAGGTGTTGGGGCTCCACCGAGGGTCGTACTTGCCCCGGTTCTCCCAGAGGCGAAAGAGCGCCACCTGCACGACGTCGCGCGCCTCCTCGGCGTCGGCCACGATGCGCCCGACGACCTGCAGGAGCCCGCGCGTCTTGCGCGACACGAGCTCGGCCAGCGCGAGCTCGTCGTCGGCGGCGAGCCGTTCGAGCAGCTCGCGATCGCCGAGCTCGGCCAAGCTCGAGCGGTGACGGCTCGCGGAATAGACCAGTTCGGGCATACCTCGTTCCAATCGCTTGTACGGTGACCGCGCCCGAAGCGTCCAAGGGCAAGGGTTCGGGCCACCGCTCCGCGAAAACCTCGAAGTGCTTGATTATACTGCCGCTATCGCGATGTGGTGGCTCTACCAAGCGGCGTTCGCCCTGGCCCTGCTCGCGGCAGCCCCATTCCTCCTGCTCGCGCGCGGCCGGCACTACCTGCCGACCCTCGCGGGGCGGCTCGGTCGTGGCCCCGCCAAGAGCCCCTTCGCCGGGCGGCGACCGCTCTGGATCCACGCCGTTTCGGTCGGCGAGGTGAGCGTCGCGGCCGTCCTCCTCCCCCATCTGCCCGAGCGGTCCCCGCTCCTCCTCACCACCATCACGCCGACCGGCCAGGCCCGGGCTCAGGCCGCCGCCTCCCGGCTGGGGAATCGCGCCCGGGTCGCCTATCTGCCGTTCGACCTCGGCGGCCCCGTCCAGCACTTCGTCGCGCGGTGGGACCCGGCCGCGCTCGTCCTCGT
The DNA here is from genome assembly GCA_964476605.1 of uncultured Thermoanaerobaculia bacterium. GTDB lineage: Bacteria > Acidobacteriota > Thermoanaerobaculia > Multivoradales > JAGPDF01 > JAGPDF01. The sequence goes on from CAYZBH010000003.1 coordinate 101,416, forward strand.
CGAAGGGGACCTCTGGCCCCTGCTGCTCCGGACGGTCCGGAGGCGCGGCCTTCCGACGGCGGTGATCAATGGCCGGGTGAGCGACCGGAGCTTCCGCCGGCAGCTCCCCTGGCGGCGCCTCCTCCGGCCGCTGCTGCTCGATCCGATCGATCGCTTCGGCGTCCAGACCGCGGCGGACCGGGAGCGTCTCCTCGCGCTCGGCGTGCCGGCGGAGCGCGTCACCGTGACCGGCAACCTCAAATTCGAAAGCCCCGAGCCCCCGGAGCTGCCCGAGCTCCAGCGCCGGCTCGCTCAGCTCGCCGACGGAAGGCCCCTCCTGCTCGCCGGCTCCACGATGCCGCGCGAGGAGGCGCAGGTGCTCGACGCCTTCGCGGCGGCCGGCGGAGGGGCGGCGGCGCTCCTGGTCCTTGCGCCCCGGCACCCCGACCGCTTCGACGCGGTCGCCGCGCAGGTGGCGAGCCGCGTTCCCGATCTCGTGCGCCGGACGGGGGAGGACCGCGAGCGCCCGTCCGTCTTCCTGCTCGACTCGATCGGCGAGCTCGCGGCGCTCTACCGGTACGCCACCGCGGCCTTCATCGGCGGCACGCTGGCGCCGACCGGCGGCCACAACCCGCTCGAGGCGGCGCGCTTCGGTGTCCCGGTCGCCGTCGGCCGCTCGATGGAGAACTTCCGGGAGATCGCGGAAGCGTTCGACCGGACGGAGGCCTGGGCGCGGGTCGACGATGGCGCCGATCTCGGGCGCCGCTGGCGCCTCTGGCTCGAGCACCCCGACGAGGCGGCAGCGGTCGGGACGCGCGGGCGCGCGCTGGTGCTCGCCAACCGGGGCGCCACCGACCGAACGCTCGCGCTGCTCGCGCCGCTCCTCGCGCGCGCCACGGAGCCCTCGCGATGACGCTCGAAGCGCCGCTCCCGGCGCGCTCCCCCTGGCAGCTCCTCTACGGCGCCGCGCTCGCGGCGCGCCGCCGGCGCGCGGTCCGGAGGGCCGACCGGCTCCCCCGTCCCGTGGTGAGCGTCGGCAACCTGCACTGGGGAGGCGGGGGGAAGACGCCGTTCACGGTGGCGCTCGCCGCGGGCCTCGCGACCCGCGGCCTCCAGGTGGCGATTCTCTCGCGCGGCTACCGGCGCGCCAGCCGCGGACCGCTACTCGTCTCGCGCGGTGCGGGTCCGATCGTCCCCTGGCGCCAGTCGGGAGACGAGCCCTTCCTCATGGCGCGAGCCTTGGCCGGCGTCGCCGTGCTGGTGGGGGAGTCGCGCGCCTCGGCGGGGCGGCTGGCGCTACGCGAGCTCGACCCGGCGCCCGATCTCTTCCTGCTCGACGACGGCTTCTCGCACGTCGCCCTCGCGCGGGACCTCGATCTCTTGCTCTTCCCCGCCGCCGACCCCTACGGAGGGGGGCGTCTCGCGCCGGGAGGACGGTTGCGTGAGCCGCTCGCGGCCGCCCGGGACGCCGCCGCCGTGATCCTCACCGCGGCGCCTGCGGAGGCGCCGGAGAGCGGCGAAGCGCTCGCCCGCTCCCTCGCTCCCTACGGATATCGCGGCCCCGGCTTCGCGAGCACGACCGCCGTGGTGCCGCCACGGCTCCCGGCGGGCGAACGGATCATCGCCGTCGCCGGAATCGCGCGACCCGGACCCTTCTTCGCGAGCCTCGCCGCCTTCGATCTCGACGTCGCGGTCAAGCTTCCCTTCCCCGACCACCACGCTTATCCCGACGAGAGCATCGCGAAGATCGAAGGGGCGGCCAAGCGCCACCGCGCGTCGGCCGTGGTCGCGACCGCGAAAGACGCGGTCAAGCTCGAGGGGCGCCTTCGGCTCCCGCTCGTCGCCCTCGGGATCGAGGCGCGCCCCGAGGCCGAGCTCTGGCGCTGGCTCGAGCAGCGTCTGGCCGCGCTCGACCGATGAAGAACGCACCGCTGCGCCACGCGCTCGAGTACGCCGCCTTCCTCCCCTGGAAGGGAGTCCTGCGCGCGTTGCCGCACGCCGCGAGCCGGGCTCTCGGCCACCGCCTGGGCGACCTCGCCTGGGCGGTCGACCGGCGGCGGCGGCGGATCGCCGACCAGAACCTCGCGGCCGCCTTCCCCGAGCTCGACGCCGCGCAGCGGAAGGCGCTCGTGCGCGGCTGCTTCCGCGCTTTCGGCGCCTCGGCCTGCGACGCCCTCTCGGCGGCGCGCTTCGCGCCCGAGGAGCTGCTCGCGCGGGTGGAGCGGCAGGGGTGGGAGAGCTTCGCGAGCGCCGCCGAGACGGGGCGCGGCACGATCGTCCTCGGCTCGCACTACGGCAACTGGGAGGTCGTCTCTCCCACCATCGCGCTCACCGTGGGCGCGATGGCGATCGTCGGGCGGCCGGCCGACAATCCGCTCTTCGACCGCGAGATGCAGGTGATGCGGGTCCGCTTCGGCAACCGCTCGCTCGACAAACGGGGGAGCGTGCGCGAGATGTTCCGGGTGCTCGCGGCGGGGGGGCGTCTCGGCCTCCTGGTCGATCAACGGGTGCGCCGCGACGAAGCGATCGAGGTCCCCTTCCTCGGACGTCTCGCGCTCACGAGCCCCATCGTCGCCCGCCTCGCCGCGCGCACCGGCGCCGCCGTGGTGCCGGTCTTCGGCGAGCATCTGCCGCAGGGTCGCTATCGCCTGGAGGCGCTGCCTCCGATCCTCTCGGACGCGGGGGAAGACGACGTCGCCTTCACCCGGCGCTGCCTCGAGCCGCTCGAAGCCCGCATCCGCGCGCGACCCGAGCTCTGGCTCTGGCTCCACCGGAGGTGGAAGCAGTGAGCCGCAAGCCCACCCTCGTCGTCGCCCCCAATTGGGTGGGCGATCTCGTGATGGCGGAACCGGTGCTCCGGGCGCTCGCGGCCAGCGGCCGAGAGCTCGCGCTCCTCGCCAAGCGCCCGCTCCACCCGCTCGCCGCGCTCTTCCCGGGAGTCGTCGCGACCGTCTCGCGCGAGGAGGACGACGCCACCGTGGCGGCGCTCGCGAACGGCGGTTTCCGCGAGGCGGCGATCCTCCCCAACTCGCTCCGCTCGGCGCGGATCGTGGCGCGCGCCGGCATCGAGCGCCGGTTCGGCTACCGCGGCGACTTCCGCTCTCCCTGGCTCGCCCCCGGCGTGCCCCGTCCACGCGGCAAGCGACCGCAAGTCGAGGACTACCGCGAACTTCTGGTGGCCATGGGGGTCGCTCCGCCCGCCGACTGGGTGCCGCGCCTCGAGCTCCCCCCCGAGCTCGTCACGCGCGGACGGGAGCGGCTCGCGCGGGCGCATCTCGACGCGCTGGACGGTCCGCTCGTCGGCCTCTTCCCGGGGGCCGAGTGGGGGGCTTCGAAGCGCTGGCCCTGGCGCCGCTTCGCCGATCTCGCGACCGAGCTCCGCCGCCGTCTGCCGGGAATCCGCCAGACGATCGTCGTCGGCCCCAAGGAGATCTGGCTCGGCGTGCGGGTGCACGAGGAGAGCGGCAAGCTCCATCCGGTGATCGGCCCCGACCTCGACCTCGCCGGGCTCGCCGCCGTCCTCGGCGAGCTCGACCTGCTGGTCACCAACGACTCGGGGCCGATGCACCTCGCGGCGGCCTTGGGCGTTCCCACCGTCGCCCTCTTCGGTCCCACCGACCGGCGCCGCACGGCACCGGCCGGCCCGGGCCACACCGTCCTCTCGCGCGACCTCTGGTGCTCCCCCTGCTTCCGCCGCCGCTGCCCCCTCCTCCACCACGGGTGCCTGCGCGGCATCGGCGTCGGCGAGGTCACCGACGCCGTGGTGACGACCCTCGCGCGCGTTTCGCCGTAGGGTCCGCTCGGCCGCAATCCGGAAGCGGAGCGACCGCGGCCGGCGGACGGGGCGGACGGGGCGGCCGGCGCCGGCTCAGGGCGCCTCTGCCGCGCCCGCGAGACTCGGGTCGTCGGCGATCCGCGCCAAAGAGCGCTCGGCGACTTCGAGGACGACCACCTTGTGCCGGCTCGCGAGCCGCTCACGGATCCAGCGGACGCGCTCGCCGAAATCCCGGCTGCCGTCGTTCTCCGCCGCCAGCTCGACCGGGGTCCCCAAGTGGAAGGCGAGCTGCTCTCCGAAGTGCGCGTCTCCGCTCCCCTCGACGGCGGCGAACTGAAGCGCGACGAAGCTGTCGCCCACGAGCAGCACCGGCCCGCGAGCTCCCAGAGAACGGTACCGGCTGCCGTCGGCGCGGAAGACCGAGCTGAGGACGATCGGCTCGTACACGACATCCGCCGCGTACCGCCCTCGGCCGAGCCCGAGGAGTGAGGCGACGTCCCCGAGGCGCTGGCTCGCGACCTCGGTCCGCGCCATGCGCTCGCGCGGAGGCAGCGCGTAACGCTCGCGCAGGTGCCGGGCGAGCGCCTCCGCCGCCCGGTCGAACCCCGCCGGGCTCCAGTGCGCGTCCCCCCGAAAGAACGCGTCCTCGCCGGCGAGCTCCATCGCGCGCAGAATCGGCGTGGGATCGAAGACGTCGACGCCCGCCTCCCGCAGGCGACCGGCGAGCTCGGTGAGGAGAGGGCTCGTCCAAGCCGGGCCTCGCGGCGCACCATCGCCGGTGAAGCGCTCGTGGCGGACGCCGAGCTTGATCGGGCCCGGCATGAAGACGAAACCGGCGCCGCGCGCCTCGGTTTCGCGCGCCAACGAGCGCAGCCTGCCGAACGCACGGGCGGCCGCCCTGGCAGTCGCGCGCGGCGGCATGGTGAGGGCGGCGAGGTCCCCTGAGTAATAGAGATAGCGGTCCGCCCCGACGAGCACACGGGCATTCCCGTATCGAAAGAGGTCGAGCAGTACCCTCTGCGCCGCCGGACGCAGCGATTCTCCCACCGCGGTATCGCCGAGCCACGGACGGGAGGGCGCCTGGGTCTCGCGGCCGAAGCTCGCGAGAACGCGCTGCCAGCCGGCGACCGCGAGCTCGGCGCCGAGCCCGAGCGCGAGGACCGTCAGGAAGGCCAGGGAGAACAGCCGCGCAGCCCCGGGCGAGGTACGGGTCGCCGCGATCTCCTCGCGGGCTTCGAGCTCGCGCGAAAGGGAGAGTCTCCGGGTCATCCGCGAGGATTCTGCCATCGCGGAGCGCGCCGCGAGGCGTCGCGCCCGTTCAGCGGGATCGCCTGGCACCCGCTGGCACCGGCCATCGGGCCTCCCCCCTCTTCGCGCGAGCCTCTGCGCTCAGTTCGGCGGCAGTGCGGTCGGCGTCTTCACCGGATCCGCCGGCCGGGAGGGGAGCTTGCGCGGCTCGCGCTCCATGGCCTTCAGCACCTCGGCGATCCCGCGGTCGAGCTGCGGGTCGTGGCCGGCGATCACCGCGGCCGGATCGTTCGCGACCTCGATGTCCGGGTCGACGCCGTGCCCCTCGATGATGTAGCTGCCGTCGACGTCGTTGGTCGCCTGCTGCGGCACGTAGACGGTGCCGCCGTCCAGGAGCGGCCCGGTGCCCGAGATCCCGACCACGCCCCCCCAGGAGCGCTTGCCGATGAGCGGCCCCAACCCCGCCTTCTTGAAGCGTGCGGGGAAGATGTCGCCGTCCGAGGCCGACGTCTCGTTCAGGAGGCAGACCATGTGGCCGTAGAAGACGGTCGCCGGATAGGTCGATGCGTGATCGGACGCATAGCCGAAGCGGGTGCCCAGGAGCTTCGAGTCGAGACGCTCGATCACCCACTGCGAGATGTTGCCGCCGCCGTTCGAACGCACGTCGACGACGAGCCCCTCCTTCCAGACCTGCGGGTAGAACCACTTGAGGAACTCGTAGGCGCCCGAGCCGCCCATGTCGGGAAGGTGCAGGTAGCCGACGCGGCCACCGGTCTTCTCCGCGACGTAGCGCCGGTTGCCGGCGACCCAGTCGTAGTAGAGCAGATCGCTCTCGTCGTCGATCGGCCGGTAGGTCACCTTGCGCGCGCCGTCGAACGCCGGCTTCGCGTTGAGCGTGAGCGTCACCGGATCGGTCTTGTAGCGCAGCAACCGGTAGGGGTTGTCGTTCCCCGCGAGCTCGACGCCATCGATCGCCATCACGAAATCGCCCTCGCGCGCGTCGACGCCCACCTCGGCGAGCGGCGCCCGGTACTTGGGCTCCGCGTTGTCGCCGCGGAAGATCTTGGCGATGCGATAGCGGCCGCTCGCCGGGTCCAGCGCGAAGCGCGCCCCCGGCAGCCCCACCTTCGGGCGCTCGGGGAGCTCGAAGTCCCCGCCCTCGATGTAGGCGTGGCCGATGTTGAGCTCGGCGATCATCTCCCCCAGCACGTAGTTGAGATCGGAGCGGTGCGCGAGGTGGGGAAGCCAGCGCCGGTAGCGCTCCCCGATCGCCTTCCAGTCGTAGCCGTGCATGTTGCGCACGTAGAAGAAGTCGCGGTAGCGCCGCCAGACCTCGTCGAAGATCTCGGCCCACTCGTCCGCCGGCACCCGATCGGCGGTGAGGCCCGCGGTCGAGACGCTCTTCTTCTCCGCCCCCTTGGGCTTGACGTCGTAGAGCGCGAAGTCGCGCCCCTGGCGAACGAGGACCTTGGAGCCATCGAGCGAGACCGCCCAGCCACCGACGCCCTCGACCAGGGTCGACGCCTCGCGCTTCTCGAAGTCGAAGATCTGCAGGCGCGGCTTGGCGTCGCTCTCCCGGCCGTAGAAGGGGGCCCCATCGACCTCGAAGAGGAGGTACTTCCCGGCCGCGGCGAGGAAGGCGATGTTGTCGGCGTCCACCGGCACCCGGGCGACGCGCGACGGGAGGCCGTCGAAGTCGATGCGCACCGGCTTCGGCGCCGGCTTGGCGGGCTCCGCCTCCTCCCCCTTCTTCTTCCCCTTGGCGTCGGCCTTCTCCGCCTTCTCCGAAGAGCCGGTCGCGGAGGCTTCCAGCTTCACCTCGTCGCTCTCCGGCGGGAAGGGGTTGGGCGTGTCCTTGGCGAGCGCCAGCGCGTAGACGCCGGTCATCCGGTTGCCGGCGTAGTTCCACTCGATCTGCGAGATCTGAGGGGCGAACTCCCGCTCCGACAGAAAGTAGAGATAGCGCCCTTCCGGATCCCAGACCGGGTTCTGCTCGTTGAACGTCGCGTCGGTCGCGCGCTCCAGCTTGCCGGTCCCGGCCGACCAGATGAAGAGGGAGTTCGAGCGATTGTCGTCGGTCAGCGAGAAGGCTAGGTGGGCGGAGTCGGGAGACCAAGCGTAGTCGAAGACCCGTCCGTACTGGTCGTCGGCGATCTCGGTGAGCTTGCGATCGGCGACCCCGACCACGTAGACCTTGCCGTGCATATCGGAGAAAGCGAGGCGCTTTCCGTCCGGCGACCAGACCGGTGCGTAGAGCATGGCGGCGAGGCCGGTGGTGAGCTGCTCGGGGGTCCCGCTCCCGTCCTGGTCCATCACCCAGACCT
>CAYZBH010000003.1:108841-118654 GCA_964476605.1 uncultured Thermoanaerobaculia bacterium
CCGGTGGTGAGCTGCTCGGGGGTCCCGCTCCCGTCCTGGTCCATCACCCAGACCTGGTCCTCGCCGCCGCGATCGGAGATGAAGGCGATCTTCCGACCATCCGGTGACCAGCGCGCGAAGCGCTCGTGCGAACGGGAGGAGTCGGTGAGGTTGCGCGTGGGGCCCTTCTCGATCGGCGCCGTCAGCACGTCGCCGCGCGCTACGAAGAGGGCGCGCTCCCCCTTGGGCGAGAGCTCGAAGTCCTCGATCTGCTTGGCGATCGCGATGCGCGAGGGGCGCCGCAGCACGCCGTCGTCGGGCACCACGATGGCGAGGCGGCGCGTCGCGCCGGAGGCGGCGTCGTAGAGGGAGAGCTCGCCGTCGAGCTCGAAGACGATCTGGGTGAGGTTGTCGGAGCTCGCCCAGCGCACGTCCCACGTGGCTTCGTGGGTGAGCTGTCGCGTCGCGTTCGTCGCCGGATCGAATCGGTAGAGATTCAGGACACCGTCCCGGTCGGAGACGAAGTAGATCCCGTCGGTGAGCCACATCGGGTCGCGCTCGGTGCGCGGTGACGGGGAGACCGGGGTCAACGCCGAAGTCTCGGGGTCGAAGATGAAGAGGTCCTGGGCCCACCCTCCCGCGTAGCGTTTCCAGGTGCGAAAGTCCCGGAAGAGCGGGGAATAGACCAGGCGCTTGCCGTCGGAGGCGAAGTCCCCGGCGCCCGCGGTCGGCATCGGCAACCGGGTCGGCAGGCCGCCCGATACCGGGACCGTGTAGAGCGCCGACTCGGTGCGCCCTCCATCGGCGTCCTGGAGCGAGCGGAAGAGGATCCTCGTGCCGTCCGGGGACCAGCCGTAGACCTGGTGGTCGTACCCCCAGCGGGGCGTGAGCGGCCCGTGCGCCGGATAGAAGGTGAGCTGCTTCGGTTCACCCCCCCCGGCGGGCACGACGTAGACCTGCTCGTCGCCGTCGTACTGCCCGGTGAACGCGATCCACTGCCCGTCCGGCGAGAACTTGGCGAAGAGCTCGAGGCCCGGATGCGCCGTCAGCCGGGTCGCCGTGCCCCCTCGGGTGGAGGCGGTCCAGAGATCGCCGCCATACGTGAAGACGACGCGATCGCCCGCGACGTCCGGGAAACGGAGGAGCTTGGTCGGTTGGGCGCTCTCCGCGCGAAGCGGCTCCACGGAGAACAGGGCGAGGGTGGCGGCGGCCAAGAGGAGAGCGAGGGACGGCAGGAATCGACGCATGCTGAGGGCCTCCAGGGATCGGATGCTGCGGGTCGACGGGGCGCCCGGGCGGGCGCCCTTCCCAAGATACTCCAAACGTCGAAGGCGACGGAGAGTTTCAGATCAGGCTGCGCCCGAGCCCTTCGGCCTCACGGCGCCGGCGGGGGCTCGGGAGCCGGAGCGGGCTGCTCCGGCAAGACCAGCACGACGTCGTCCTTGGCGACGAAGCCGAGCTCCTCGCGCGCCGCGCGATCGAGCGCCACGGGATCGTCCTGCAGGCGCGCGATGCGCGCCCTGAGCGCGGCGATGCGTTCTTCGCTCGCCGCGACCTCGGCCGCCAGGGCGCGCTCGCGCGCGCGCGCCTGCGCGAGCTCCTGGTAGCCGCGCAACCCGAAGGTGGCGAGCAACAGGACGAGGAAGACCACCACCGCCGAGAGCAGTGAGCGCAGCGGGCGCGGACGCGCCGATTCGGCCTGCGCGGCTAGGGTCACGCGCCGTTCCGCGGGAAGGCGGCGGAACCCCGATAGACCGCCGCCTCGCCCAGCTCCTCCTCGATGCGCAACAGGCGGTTGTACTTGGCGACCCGATCGCTCCGGCACGGGGCGCCGGTCTTGATCTGACCCGAGCGCGTCGCCACCGCGAGGTCGGCGATCGTGGTGTCCTCCGTCTCGCCCGAGCGATGGCTCACGACGTTCGCGTAGCCGCGCGAGCGCGCGAGATCCATCGCGGTGAGCGTTTCGGAGAGAGTGCCGATCTGGTTCACCTTGACCAGGAGCGCGTTGGCGATGCCGCGCGCGATGCCGCGCGCCAGGATCTCCGGGTTGGTGACGAAGATGTCGTCCCCGACCAGCTGCACGCGGCTCCCGAGCCGCTGGGTCAGGCGCTCCCAACCGTCCCAATCCCCCTCGGCGAGGCCGTCCTCGATCGAGACCAGCGGATAGGCGTCGCACCAGCCCGCGTAGAGGTCGACGAGATCGTCGGCCGTGAGCCCCGAACGCCCCTCGCCGTCGAGCCGGTAACGGTAGCCCTCCGGCGTCTCGTCGCCCAGCTCCGAGGCGGCGACGTCGAGCGCCAGCGAGATCTCGGTGCCCGCGGCATAGCCCGCCTTCCCGATCGCCGCGACCAGCAGGTCGAGCGCCTCCCGGTTGCTCGCGAGGTTCGGCGCGAAGCCCCCTTCGTCCCCGACCGCGGTCGCGAGCCCCTTGCCCTTCAGGACTTTCTTCAGGTGGTGGTAGACCTCGACGCCGGCGCGCAGCGCCTCCGAGAATCGGTCGAAGCCGTGCGGCACCAGCATGAACTCCTGGATGTCGACCGAGTTGTCGGCGTGCGCGCCGCCGTTGACCACGTTGAGCAGCGGCACCGGCAGGACCACGCCTCCCGGGCCGCCCAGATAGGCGTAGAGCGGAAGTCCGGCCTCCGCGGCGGCCGCCTTGGCCACCGCGAGCGAGACTCCCAGGATCGCGTTCGCGCCCAGCCGCTCCTTGTTCGCGGTGCCATCGAGCTCGCAGAGCGTGCGGTCGATGAGCGCCTGATCGCGCGCGTCCATCTCCTCGAGCTCGGGCGCGATCTCGTCGTGCACGAAGTCGACCGCCTTGCCGACCCCCTTGCCCAGGTAACGGTCGCCGCCGTCACGCAGCTCGAGCGCCTCGCGGCTCCCGGTCGAGGCACCCGAGGGCACCGCCGCCGTTCCGACCGCTCCGCCCTCGAGGACGCAGTCGACCTCCACCGTCGGATTGCCGCGCGAATCGAGCACTTCGCGCGCGACGACCTCCTCGATTGCGAACATGACCCCTCCCGGACTGCGCGCCACCCTTCTACGCGCGAAGGGTAACCCGACCTCCGTGACGTTTCAAGGAGACGCGGGGCGCACTACGGTCATCCGCCGCCGGCGGGGGCAGTGGTGGTGGCGGTCGCAGAGGCGGGCGCAGGGTGGTCGCTCCGGCGGTCGGTGGGGTGCCAGCCGAGGAGGAGCAGCAGCGCCGCGAACCCGAGCACGTAGGCGAGGATCACGTGCCAGCCGTGCCGGACCCACTGCGCGACCGACTTCGCCTCCGGATACATGTTCGAGATGGCGACGCCCGCCGACGAGCCGAACCAGACCATCGAGCCGCCGAAGCCCACGGCGTAGGCGAGCACTCCCCAGTCGTACCCCCCCTGCTTCAAGGCGAGGGCGGTGAGCGGAATGTTGTCGAAGACCGAAGAGAGGAAACCGAGACCGAGCGCCGTCGACCAGGACGCCAGCGGGAGCTTCTCGACCGGCATCATGGTGGCCGACGTGACGAGCGAGAGGAGGAAGATCGAGCCCTTGACCGACTCGGGAACGAGACCCCAGTCGGGCTTGCGAATCGGCACCGAGACGAGAAGCGCCAGCCAGACGGCGACGCCGATGAAGGGGAAGCTCTCGGCGTCCTCCGGGAACTTCACGTTGACGACCACGTTGACCGTGATCGCCGCCACCAGGATGAGTCCCACGATGCCGACGCGCGCCCAGTCGACGTGCGTCCCCACCGGCTCGTCCTTCAAGATCGGCGAGTACTTGTGTTGCTGGAAGGACGCCGGGATGCCGAAGACGACGAGCGCCACGCCCGACGCGAGGAAGGCATGCAGAACGGCGAGCGGCGAGATGCCGTTGATCCACATCATGGTGGTGGTCGTGTCGCCGACCACGCTGCCGGCGCCACCGGCGTTCGAGGCGGCGACGATGGCGGCGAGGTAGCCGATGTGGAGCTTCTTACGGAACACGGTATGCGCCATGGCGCCGCCGATCAGCGCCCCGGCGATGTTGTCGAGGAACGAGGAGAGGATGAACACCATCACCAGGAGAGCGAAGGCGCCCCGCCAGTCGTCCGGCAGGTACTTCGGGAGCACCTTCGGAACCTCGCTCTCCTCGAAGTGGTTGGCGAGCAGCGCGAAGCCGACGAGCAGGCAGAAGAGATTCGCGATGATCACCCACTCGTGCTCGAGGTGCGTCACCCAGCCGCCGAAGCCGGGCCCCGTCCTGAAGCCGGTGAAGAAGATCTTGTAGAGCGAGATCACCGTGAGACCGGTCACGCCGACCTGCAGCGTCTTGTGGTGGAAGAAGGCCACGCCCAGGAGCGTCAAGCCGAAGAGGATGAAGTCGACCGGGATGCCCGCCACCTGGGGACCATCCACCGCCGGGGCGGCGGCGCCGCCGCCCGCCCACGCGGCGCCCGCCGCGAGGAACCCCGTGAGAAAGAGAAGCGGCTTCGTCCTGCGCGGCGATCTCGGCATGCTCACCTCTCCGGGATAGGGCGCGGCGCGCCGCGCGAACTCTTCGTGACCGGCCGGGAGGCGCGATTCTATCCGGCGGCGCCGCGGGGCGCGATCAGTGACCTGCGGGCGCCGCGGGCGCTTCGATCGCCGGCCGGTCGGCGGGCGTCGCGTGCCCTTCGGCGGTCGGGTGCCAGCCGAGCAGGGTGAGGAGCACGAAGAACCCGAGGATGTAGGCGAGCGTCACGTGCCAGCCGTTCCTCAGCCAGCTCCCCACCGACTTCGCCTCCGGGTACATGTTCGAGATCGCGACCCCCGCCGAGGAGCCGAACCAGATCATCGAGCCCCCGAAGCCCACCGTGTAGGCGAGCATCCCCCAGTCGTACCCCCCCTGCTCGATGGCTAGCGCCGTGAGCGGGATGTTGTCGAAGACCGAGGAGAGGAAGCCGAGGCCGAACGCGGTCTGCCAGGAGGCGTGCGGGAGCCGCTCGACCGGCATCATGGTGGCGGCCGTGACCAGACAGAGGAGGAAGGCCGTTCCCTTGAGCGATTCGGGGAGGAGGCTCCACTCCGGCTTGCGGAGCGGCGCCGTGACCAGCAGCGCCAGGACGACCGACACTCCGATGAAGGGGAAGCGGTCCGCGAGGTCGGGATGCTCCACGTTGACGAAGACGTTGACCGAGATCGCGGTGGCGAGCGTCACCGCGACGACCACCACTCGACCCCAGTCGACGTGCGTTCCCTCGGGCTCGTCCTTCAGGATCGGCGAGTACTTGTGCTGCTGGAAGGAGGCCGGAATGCCGCAGACGAGGAGCGCGACGACGGCCGCGCCGTAGGCGTGGAGAACCGCCGTGGGCGCGATGCCGTTGATCCACATCATGGTCGTGGTCGTGTCGCCGACGACGCTCCCCGCGCCGCCCGCGTTCGAGGCCGCCACGATGGCCGCGATGTAGCCCAGGTGGACCTTCTTCTTGAAGACCGTGTGCGCCATCGCGCCACCGATCAGCGCCGCCGCGATGTTGTCGAGGAACGAGGAGAGCACGAAGACCATCACGAGCAGGACGAAGGCGCCCTTCCAGTCGTCCGGCAGGAACTTCGGCAGCACCTTCGGGATCTCGCTCTGCTCGAAGTGGTTGGCGAGCAGGCCGAAACCCATGAGCAGGCAGAAGAGGTTGGCGAGCGTCACCCACTCCTGGCCGAGGTGCCCTCCGAGCCCGGCGAGGCCGGGGCCGGATTCGAACGGTGCCCAGACGAGCTTGTAGAGCGTGATGACCGTGAGCCCCGTCGCCGCCACCTGCAGCGTCTTGTGGTGGAAGAGCGCGACTCCCAGGAGGGTCAGGGCGAAGAGGAAGAAGTCGACCGGGATCCCGAAGAGCTCGGGGGCGGCGCCGACGGAAGCGGCCGGAGCGGCGCTCGCGACGGCCGCCGCGGGAAGAACGACGAAAGCAACGGCGAGGAGTCCGCCGACACGACCCAGCCAACCGCTCCTGCGGGACTTCATGGTCGCTCCGTTCCGGTGCGGCGAGGGCGCCGCCCATGCCAACGCGGGATCAAAACGGCGGGATTATAGGGCCGCCCGGAAGTCGGCAGAAGAGGGGGTCCACCCCCTCCCGCCGGCGCCGGGCTCAGCGCTGAAACGCGTAGGAGATCTTGAGGAAGAGCTCGCGGCGCGCCGGCTGGAGGTCGCTCGCGAGGTCGAGCTCGCGTTCGTCGCCGTACCCCAGGAAGAGCAGGGTCTGCCAGTTGAGCTTGTAGGCGAAGACCGCGGAACCGGAGAAGCCGCCGCTCTTCGCGTCGACCTCGCTCGAGTAGAGCGCCGGATCGCGGCGCGTCTCGACCCGCTGCCCGACGAGGCGGAGCCAGCTCTTGGCGCTGAAGTTGTAGACGGCGCGCAACCGCGCCACGTCGGCGGTGAGCAGGCGCTGGTCCCTGCCACCGACCGGGACCTCGAGCACGCGGCGCGAGCCCAGGAGCTGCACCTGGAGGTGATCCGTCGGGCGCAGATCGACCTGCAAGGTGCCGGTCCAGCCGCTCGCCGCGCGCAGCTCGGCGAAATCGACCTGATCTCCCCAGGCCCCTTGGAGGATCACCTGCGAGATGACGCCGCCCGGCCGGATCTGTACCGTGGGTCGCAGCTGGAAACGCCGGAAGCGCTCGCCGCCGGTGCCGATCTCGTCGAAGCCGAGCTCCAGGCGAACGAAGGTGTTGAGCAGCGTATCGAGACCGACTCCCGGGACGACCTCCCGGAAGAGGAGCCCCCCGTCGCGGTCCTCCTGATAGGTGCCGTAGGTGAAGAGCCGGAGGCGCGAGACCGGCCGATCGACCGGGCGGATGGTGCGCCCCACCTCGAAGACGCCGCCGCGGAAGCCGACCTGAGGGACGAAGCCGTTGTCGGCGCGGAACCCCTCCGAGACGTCCTCGCCGCGCAGGTAGTAGTCCCAGGTCTCGGTTTGACGGTTCCACCAGAGGAGGGCGTCGTGGCCGGTGAGCCGCCGACCGTCCCAGACCTCGGCGAGGTCGGGCCGGTCGGGGGTCTCGCTCCACGAGTAGAGGATCTGGCCGGTCAGCGTATCGCTGGCGCTCGGCCGCCACTGGAAGTCGGGGCCGGCGACCCGGTTGTAGCTCCCGTCCTCGTTGTCGCGCCCCGCGTAGAGGAAGCTCGCGAAGGACTTGCCGAAGTCGTGCCGGACCCGCCCCACCGCGACCTGGGAGGAGAAGTCCTGATCGGCGAAGTCGGACCCTTCGGGTCCGGGGAGGATGACGCTGCCACCCCCCCGGTCCTCCCCCACGAAGACCGTGTAGCGCGTTCTTTCGTTGCCGCCAGTCGCCCGCAACCCCGCCCTGGGGGAGGTGAAGGTGCGGGTGTAGACCGCCTGGATCGGCGTCGCGAGAAGATTGACGCTCTCGAGAAAGAAGGGGCGCTTCTCCGGATAGAAGAGCGCGAAGCGCTCGTTGGCGGCGATCTGCGGCGTGTCCGCCTCGATCTGGGAGAAGTCGGGGTTGATCGTCGCGTCGATCACGGTGTTCGGATTCGGGATCCACTTGGCGTCGAGCCCGATCTCCGACGTGGGATCGGCGGTCCTCAACCCGCTTCCGAGCTCGCCCCGCGGTTCCGAGCCCTGGTTCGCGGTGAGGTAGGGCGCCACCACCCAGTGGGATCCCGAGGGGAGATCCCGGAGCCCGACCAGCGGCCGCACGTTGCAGATGAAGCAGGCGCTCGCGCGCGGCAGCGGGGAGGAGAACATCTGGTAGCGGAAGTCGCGCGGCCGGTTGCGATAGAGCAGGATCCCCCACCGCTCCGGATTGGGATCCGTATAGCGGAGCGACGAGAACGGGATCTTCATCTCGAGCGTCCAGCCGTGGTCGTTGATGCGGCCGGCGCTCTCCCAGAAGTAGTCGGGCGATTCGTCTTCGCCCGACGCGTCGCTCGACATCGCGTCGTACTGGATGCCGCGCGGGTTGGCGAGGAACATCTGCGCGCTCTTGCCGTCGTTCGTCGAGTCGAGGATGACTCCGCCGTAGTCGGTGTAGGAGGGGACGTTGTCCCGGTCGCCGAGCGGGGCGCGGATCGACTTCGGATCGGGATCCTGGAAGTCGAAGGCGGCGTAGAAGAAGTGCTCGTCGTAGGCGAGGTAGCCCCGGTTGCCGACCTTGGCCGGGATGTTGTCCCCCGGATTGGTCTCGAGCCAGCCGTCGATCGGCGGGACCTCCCGCCACGCCGGATCGGAGAGATCGCCGTCGATCTGGATCGGCGTCGCGATGCGGTGAATCTCGAAGGTCGGCCCGGGATCGGCACGGAGCGCGGGCACGACGAGAGCTGCCAGGAGCACGAGGGCTTCGAGGATCTGGAGAGCAGCTCGGCGGTTCCACGCGGGGCGCATCGGCTCTTGGTACGGCGCCGGTCGAAAAGAGTTACGGCGGCGCTTTGACACCCACCACCGTCTGTGCGATAGTCTTGGGTTCGCGGCGCGGGTTGCCGCCGACATCCGACGCGGGGTGGAGCAGTCAGGTAGCTCGTTGGGCTCATAACCCAAAGGTCGGAGGTTCAAATCCTCCCCCCGCAACCAAGCTTCCATGACGACGGGGCCGGGTCTTGCGACCCGGCCCCTCGCTTTTCAGGTCGCCGGCTCCTCCGCCGGCGCGGGTTCCCGTGCCGGTGCCGCGAGCCCACCCGCGAAGAGGAAGGTCGCGAAGGCGAGCACCGCGGAGATCCAGAAAGGCGCCCCCGGGCCGAGGGCCTGGAAGGCGGCGCCCGCCCAGAGCGGTCCGATCAGCCGGGCCACGCCACCGTAGGCCTGCTGGACCCCCATCGTCGCCCCCAGCTCGTGGCGCTCGGCGAAGCGAGAGACCAGCGACGTGGTCGCGGGGAAGAGGAGCGCCGTGCCGACCGGAACCAGCACGATCACCGCGAGGAAGACCGGCGTCGACGGCGCCAGGGCCTGGAGGGCGAAGCCGGCGACCAGGGAGAGGAGCCCCAGCCGCATGGCTCCGACTTCGCCGAGACGCCGCACCGCCGGCCCCAGGATCAGGCTTCGCATCACCAGCGAGATCGTCCCCACGTAGGTATAGAGGTAGCCGATCGTCTTCTCGGTGAAGGCGAAGCGCGCCTGGAGATAGAGCGCCAGGATGCCGTTCATCGCCATGAAGGCCATCATCGGCACGGCGTAGATCCAGATGAGGCGCGCCACGGGGCGCCGCGGATGCGCGGCGACGAGGAGCATCTGGCGGGCGAGCGGTCGCTGGGCGGCGCTCCGCGCCGTGCTTCGCGACTCGTGCGAGGTCGACTCCGGGAGCCAGCGCCAGGCGAAGAGGAGATTGACCACGCAGAGCAGCGCCGCCGAGAGCCCTGGCGCCGCCGGGCCCAGCGTCGAGGTGAGCGATCCCAGGGCGGGCCCCAGCATCACGCCGGCCGAGGTCGCGGCGGTGATCCAGCCGAGCGCCTTCGCCCTCTCCTCCGCCACGATGGCGTCGCCGACGTAGGCCTGCACCACGCCGGTCGTCGCTCCGCCCGCTCCCTGCACCAGGCGCGAGAGCCCGAGGATCACCAGGGTCTGCACCGAGGACATGCTCCGCATCGCCAGGTCGGAGCAGGCGAGCGCGAAGAGCAGGTGGGCGCCCACCGAGATCGAGATCCCCAACAGCAGCATCGGACGGCGGCCGATGCGGTCGGAGAGCCGTCCCCAGAGCGGCGCGGTCGCGAGCTGGGCCACCGCGAAGAGCGACACCATCGCCCCCACGACGAAGGCCGAAGCGCCGAGCCGCGTGGCGTAGAAGGGCATCAGGGGGATGACGAGGAGAAAGCCCGCCATGTCGACGAAGACCGTCGCCATGAGCGCCCAGAGGCGTCCTAGGGAGACCCGGTCGGGTGCCATCTAGC
>CAYZBH010000004.1:0-75221 GCA_964476605.1 uncultured Thermoanaerobaculia bacterium
CGCGCCTCCCCTTCACGCTGGGCGAGCCGCTCCGGCCGGTGGGTCTCGCGCTCGCCCTGGTCGGCGGAGCGCTCGCCCTCTGGTGCGTCCTCGCCTTCGCCGCGCGCGGCCTCGGCACCCCGGCGCCGTTCGACGCCCCGCGCGTCTTCGTCGCGACGGGTCCCTACCGGCGGGTGCGGAATCCGATGTACCTCGGGGGCGCGGGGGTCCTCGCGGGCGCCGGCCTCCTCGTCGCCTCGCCCGCGATCCTGCTCCTCGCGGCGGGATTCCTGCTCTTCTTCCACGCCTTCGTGGTCCTCTACGAGGAGCCGACGCTCCGCGCCGAGTTCGGCGAGAGCTACGTCCGCTACACGGAGTCGGTTCGCCGATGGCTTCCCGCCCCGCTGCCCGGCGTCACGGCCGGCGTGATCGCCGCGCTCGGCGGCGTCTACCTGCTCGTGACCGCGTTGTTTCCGGGCGCCGTCGCCCTCGTCCGCTCGCTCTTCTGAGGACCGGCCGCGACCGCGCCGTGCCCGCGACGCCGCGAGCCGACGGAGCGCCGCCGGCGTCCCGGTCGACGTTCATCTCCACCTGGGTCCGGTTCAGGAGCCGCGTCATCTCTTCGATCTGATCGAGGCGAACCGGCACCCCGAGCAGCGCTCCGATCTCGAGCGTCAAG
The DNA here is from genome assembly GCA_964476605.1 of uncultured Thermoanaerobaculia bacterium. Lineage (GTDB taxonomy): Bacteria > Acidobacteriota > Thermoanaerobaculia > Multivoradales > JAGPDF01 > JAGPDF01. The sequence continues at coordinate 659 of CAYZBH010000004.1, forward strand.
TACGCGAGCGCCGTCGCGAGCCATCGTCTTCGCGCCATCTCTCCTCCTCTTCGTTCGTCACGCACGGGGGGGACGTGGGACGAGCGGAGGGAGGTCCGCGAAGCGTCGGGATGGCATCGTGCCCGGGACGGAACACGGCGACGAGGACGGGCGCCGGCGGCGCGGGCTCGGGCAGCGGCGGCGCGAGACCGGCGACCGCCGGGAGGCAGGCGGCGAACGCGCCGGCCCCGGCCGCACCCGCCGCGGCGAGCAGCACGATCGCGACGAGCAGCAGGGCGACGGTTCGACGCATGCGCGGGGCGCAGTCTACAGGGTCCGGCGCGCGGGGCGCGCTATCGTCGAGCCGGGACGGACGCCGGATCGACGGCGCGCGTGGCTCCCGACGGAGGTTCGTGGCATGGACAAGAGCGCCTGGTACTCCCGTTTCGCCAAGGCCGCGTCGCACTTCTGTGGAAGACCGCGGGTCTTCGTCCTCGCGGTCCTGGTCATCCTGGCGTGGATCGTCACCGGCCCGATCTTCCACTTCAGCGACACCTGGCAGCTGGTCATCAACACCGGCACCACGATCGTGACCTTCCTGATGGTCTTCCTCATCCAGAACACCCAGAACCGCGACACCGAGGCGATCCAGATCAAGCTCGACGAGCTGATCCGCGCGACCCAGGGGGCGCACAACGCGCTGCTGGATCTCGAGGAGCTCGAGGAGGGGGCGCTCGACGGCTTCCGCGCGCGCTACGAATCGCTCGCGGCCGCGGCGCGGGTGGAGCTCCAACGCGGCGTCGACGACACCGGGACCCCCGAGGCCTGACGAGCGAGAGCCTCCCGGCCCTCGTTTCAGGGATTCTGCCGGGCGATCTTCTGGTGCAGGGCGTTGACTTCGACGAGCGCCGCCGACCCGTAGTACTGGTGGTACTCGGCGGCGAGCTCGCCCCGCTGGACGGCGGGGTCGGTCGCGACCAGCTGCTTCGCTTCGTCGACGCCGGCGACCGCGAAGACGAAGAGGCCGCGCCAGCCGTCGACGCCGTCGAGCGGGCCGGCCAGCACGAGCTTCCCCTCCGCGGCGAGCCGCCGGATGTTGTCGAGGTGGGCGTGGAACATCGCGTCGCGCTCCGGGCCCTTCGGAACCGGCGTCGGCCCGCTCTTCAGGATCACCAGGACGTAGCTCCGCATGCCGTACTCGTCGGCGCCGAGCTGGCGCGCCAGGGCTTCGTCGTAGGTCGGCGCCGGCGGCGAGCCGCTCTCGGCCCGACCGGGTGCCGCCGCCACGAGGAGCGCGACGAGCGCGAGCGCCCGAGCGGCCCAACCGCTCCTTCCATCTTTCTTCGTCATCTCGTCTCCTCGCCCCATCCGAGAACTCTAGAATACTGGCCACGGCTTTCAAGGCCCCGGAGGTCCACCATGTCGAACCGGTCGCTGCCGATCTCCCGCGTGGCATCCGCCACCCGGCGGGCCCTCGTCTAGCGTGCGGATGGCTGCGCGTCCGCGGGTGGTGATCGTCGGCGGTGGGTTCGGCGGGCTCGCCGCCGCGCAGGCGCTCCGCCGCGCGCCGGTCGACGTCGTGCTCGTCGATCGCACCAACCACCACCTCTTCCAGCCGCTGCTCTATCAAGTGGCGACGGCGGGGCTGGCACCCGGCGACATCGCGGCGCCGATCCGCCAGATCCTGCGCCGGCAGAAGAACGCGACGGTTCTGATGGGCGAAGCCGTGGGGCTCGACGCCGCGGCGAGGACGTTGCGGGTGAGGATCAGCGAGCGGGTCGAGCACGCGCTCGGTTACGACGCGCTGATCCTCGCGACGGGGGTCACCAAGAGCTGGTTCGGGCGCGACGACTTCGCCCGCCACGCGCCGGGACTGAAGACGCTCGAGGACGCGACCGCGGTGCGCGGACGAGTGCTGGGCGCCTTCGAGTGCGCCGAGGCGGAGGAACGGGAGGAGGCGCGGCGGGATCTGCTCACCCTCGTCCTGGTGGGCGCCGGGCCGACCGGCGTCGAGATGGCCGGGGCGATCGCCGAGCTCGCGCGCGCGACGCTGGTCGAGGACTTTCGCCGCATCGATCCGAAGCGGGCCCGCATCGTGCTCGTCGAAGCGGGGCCGCGGATCCTGCCGACCTTCCACCCCGAGCTCGCCCGCCGCACCCATCTCCGGCTCGAGCGGATGGGAGTCGAGATCCGGCTCGGTCATCCGGTCGAGTCGATCGACGGGCGGGGCGTGGAGGTCGGAGGCGAGCGGATCGGCGCCGGCGTCGTCCTCTGGACCGCCGGCGTCACCCCCTCGCCCGCGGCGGCCTGGCTGGGCGCCGAGACCGACCGCGCCGGACGGGTGCGGGTCGAGCCCGACCTCTCGGTGCCGGGTCGGCCGGAGATCTTCGTCGTCGGCGACCTCGCGGCCCGGCTCCAGGACGGCGTTCCGCTGCCGGGCGTGGCGCAGGTGGCGCTGCAGGGGGGGCGCTACGTCGGCAAGCTCCTGGCGCGCCGGGTGGCGGGTCGCCCGGCGCCGCTCCCCTTCCGCTACCGCGACAAGGGGAACCTCGCGGTGGTCGGACGCAACTACGCGGTGCTCGAGCGGGGGCGACTCCGGCTCTCGGGCTGGCTCGCCTGGAGTCTCTGGGCCACGCTGCACATCGCCTACCTCGCCCTCTTCAACAACCGTTTGCTCGTCTTCACGCAGTGGGTCTGGTCCTACTTCACCTGGCAGCGTGGCTCCCGCCTGATCCTCGGCCGGCACTGATGGAGCCGGTCTCGCGCCGGCGATCGCTCCTCACCCCGGGCGCTCGGACAGCAGAATCGCCACCTGGCGCGCCAGCTCGGCCGAGGTGAAGGGCTTCTGCAGGAGCCGGACCCCCGCTTCCACGACCCCGCGCTCGCCGAGCGCGACGTCGGTGTAGCCGGACATGTAGAGCACGCGGAGCTCCGGGATCCGCTGCCGGAGCTCGCTCGCGAGGTCAGCGCCGCTCCGTCCCGGCATCACGACGTCGGTGAGCAGGAGATCCGGCACGAGCCCTTCGCGCTCGATCGCCGCCAGCGCCTCGTCGGCGTCCGCCGCCTGCGTCACTCGATAGCCCTGGCTCCCGAGCATGGCGGCGAGAAGCGCCCGGAGCGCGGGCTCGTCCTCGACCACGAGCAGGTGCTCTCCGGAGCCCCGCACCGACTCCGCAGGGGGCTGCTCCGCTGCGAGAGGAACGGTGGCCTCGCCGGCGGCTCGCGGGAGGTAGATCTTGAACGTCGCCCCCAGTCCAGGCTCGCTGTAGACCCAGATCCCTCCGCGCAACTGCTGGACGATCCCCCAGACCGTCGCGAGTCCGAGGCCGGTGCCGGTGCCCGCCGGCTTGGTGGTGAAGAACGGCTCGAAGATGTGAGCGCGGGTCGCCGCGTCCATGCCGGTGCCGGTGTCACTCACGGCGAGCTGGACGTAGCTGCCGGGAGAGAGGTCGAGGTGGCGGCGGGCGAGCTCGTCGTCGAGCTCGACCGGCTCGACGGCGATCGTGAGCTTCCCACCGCGCGGCATCGCCTCGCGGGCGTTGACGACGAGGTTCATGAGCACCTGCTCGAGCCGCGTGCGGTCGCCCAGGACGAGGGCCCCTTCGGCCCCGAGGTGCGTCTCGAGCGCGATGTCCTCCCCGAGCAGGCGGTGGAGCAGGCTCTCGAGCCCCCTGACGACCTGGTCGAGATCGAGGAGCTCGGAGCGGAATGCCTGCGAGCGGCTGAAGGCGAGCAGCTGCTGCGTGAGCTCCGCGGCGCGCCCGCCGGCGGTCGCGATCTCTTCCACGTGACGCCGGCGTGGATCTTCCGCCGCGAGCGCCTCGAGCAAGGTGGAGCAGTAGCCGAGGATCACCATCAGCAGGTTGTTGAAGTCGTGCGCCACGCCGCCAGCGAGCCGGCCGATCGCCTCGAGCTTCTGCGCTTGGCGCAGCTGCCTCTCGCGGTTCTCGAGCTCCTTCTCGGCCTCGATCGAGCGCAGGGCGAACGCCACGTCCTGGACCACCTCACGCAACAGGTCGAGCTCCTCCGGGTCGTCGCACAGGCCGGCGGCGAGGGAGGCGGCAAGGTAGCCGTAGCGCCGCCCCTCCTGCTCGATCGGCAAGGCGATGCGGTCCTCGCCGGGTGATTCGTCGGCGGCGTCGTCGGCGGGCCCCGCGAGGCCGCTCGAGCTCCGTTCCGTCGCGCGGCGGATCGCGGGTCCGCGCCGCTCGAGCGCCTCGCGCGCGATCTCCGGGAGCCCGCCGGTCGCGGGATCGGGGAGGAGCGGCGCCCGGCGCTCTCCGGCCTCACCCAGGGCGGTCAGCCGGTCCGCCGACTCGTCGGTCAGGGCGATGGCGACCGCGCCGAAGCCGCGCGCCTCGACCAGGAGCTCGCAGGCGGATTGCACCAGCCGGGCGGCGTCCCGTTCCCGAGTGATGAGCTGGTTGACGTTGCGGACCGCTCGCAGCACCGAGTTCAGGTGGGCGATCCGGGTCTCGGAGTGCCGCCGTGCCGAGACGTCGCGGAAGACCGCGACCACGTGCGGGCGCCCCTCCAGGAAGAGGGGAGTGGCGCTGATCGCCGCCGCGAAGAGCGTGCCGTCGGCGCGGCGGACCCAGAGGTCGGGCGCCGTGACGAGCTCACCGCGGAGCTGGCGGTCGATCGCGTCGAGGACGCGCGGGCGCTCGTTCTCGGGGTGGAGATCCTCGATGACCATCGTCTCGAGGATTTCCGGGGGGTGGCCGAGAAGGCGGAGGAAAGCGGCGTTGGCGCGCACGATCCGGTGGCTCGCCGCGTCGGCGATCACGAGTCCGTCGCCGACGCTCTCGAAAATCGTCCGGAGCGTCGACTCCGAGCGGGCGAGGGCCTCCTGGGCTCCGGAGAGGGCGCGGAAGTGCGCCTTGGCGTCGCGCTGCCAGACGGCGACGGCCGCGCCCGCCGCCGCGAGCAGGAGGGTCGCCAGGAGGGCGAGAATCTGCCAGAGCCGCTCTCGCGCCGGCGCCAGCGCCTCCTCGGCATCGATGCGGGCGACCAGATGCCAGGGCGATCCCGGGACGGCGCGCAGGGCGGCGAGCACCGGGTGCCCCTGGTAGTCGATCCCCTCGACCTCGCCGCTGATCCCTCGCGCCGCCATGGCGGCGGGGAGGCGTGGCGAGGAGAGCGGGAACCGGAGGCGGAGCGCCGCGCCGTCGCGGAACTTGAGATCGTTGAGGAAGAGCACTTCGTCCCCCTCGCGGCGGACGAGCAGGGTCTCCGCGGTTCGGCTCGGGGTCGGCCAGCGCCGCAGCATGGGGTAGAGATAGGTCTCCGGGTCGACCGTCAGGACGAGCGCACCGAGAGAGCGGCGTCCCTCCGGCGCGGGTGCGGAGAGCGGCACCCGGAGCGCGAGTCGGGGCGGGCTCTCGGGCGACTCCCGCGTCAGAATCCCGAATTCGATCGCGTCGCCACCGGTGCCGGTCGAGGAGCGTGGCGCGATGCGGGCGCCCTCCGGATCGCGGATCGTCGCGCCCGCCTCCCCAAGGGCGAGACGTTCCCGATCGGCGGCGTCGAGAAGCGCGATGCGCGAGTAGCCGTAGCTGGTCCGCAGCCCGTCGAGCCAGGAACGGAGCGCCGCGCGGGCGGCGCCGTCCTCCGGCGCGTCGAACTGACGGCGGACGAGCTCGAGGAGCGCCTCATTGTCGCGCAGCAGCGTGGCGTCGCCCATCCGCTCGCGCCGCCAGAGGTCGAGCGCTTCGACCTTGAGATCGGCGATCGCGCCGAGGGACTCCAGGACGCTCGTCCGGTATCCCCGCTCGTAGCGGACGAAGTAAGCCTGGGCGCCGGCGATGGCGCCGATGCCGCCGAGCGCGAGGATCCAGAAGAAGAGGATCGCCGCCCGCCGCGCCGCGGGATCCGCGGGCCGATCGAGGTGCCGCGCACGTTCGATCGCGAGCAGGAGGATCGAGCTGCCGAGCGCGACGAACGCGAGCGAGGTCGAGAGCGCCGGCGGGATGAAGGCGCCGCCGTAGAGCAGCGGTCGGCCGAGGAGGTAGGCGAGAGAGAGGACGACTCCGCCCAGGAGGACCCCGCCGGCGGCGAGCCCCGAGGCGAGCCCCCGGCCTCCTCCTCCGGGTCGCACTCTCAGCAGGAGGAGAAACGCCGTGCCGGTGAGGAGGAAGAGCGCCGCCGTGAGCGGGGACATGTGGCCGAGCGGGATTCCACCGGGGAGAGTCGCGGTCGCGATTCCCGGGTGCTCGAAGGAGAGATCCAGACCGAGCGACGAACCGAGGAGCACCGCGAGCGCGACCAAGCTCGCGGCGCCGCCGAGTGCCGTGAGCGCGGCCCGAAGTCGAGCAGAGTCCGGCAGGCGGTGGGCCAGGAGCGTCGCGGCTCCGAGGAGGATGAAGAGGATCGCCGTGCTCGGCGCCATCGGGATCCGCTCCGGGGCGAGGGCGGCGAGCCCGAGGTGGCCGGTCACCCAACCGGCGATCGCGAGCGCCCCCAGGAGCAGCGCGACGAGCGCGCACGCCGGCGCCGTCCGCCCGGCGGTGCGCGAGCCCGGGCGCTCGGCCCTCTCGACCCGCCTCCGAAGATGCATGGCACCTCCCGGCTCGCGACCCTCGCCCGGTTTGCGACGATTCGGTTCCTTCGCCGACTGAAATGATACTCGAAACGTTCCCCGGGAGCAGCTCGCCGCGGCCGCCGCAGCTCCTCTCACGCGGGGAAGCGAAGGGCCGATCCCTTTCGGGTTTCGCGCGTCTGCCGCTGGGCTGTAACCACGACCGGCTCGGGAGGTAGTTGTCTTTGTGCCTCGGTCGTCCGTCGTCGGCTGGACCCTGGCCGCTCTCCTGACGGCGGCGCCGCCGGTGTCCGCGCGGAGCACCGCGATCCCGGTCGGCGAAGACCCTCGAACCGCCGCCGCACCGGTCGCTCCGGCGAACGACGGGGCGGCGCGATGGGAGAAAGAGAAGCCGATCGACGCTCTCGTCGCGCCCTTCGCGGAAAAGGGCTACTTCTCCGGCGTCGTCCTGGTCGCGGAGAAGGGCAGGGTCGTCTACGAGAAGGCCTTCGGCCTCGCGAGCGTGGAGCTCGGCATGCCGCTCGCGCCCGACAGCCGCATCGGCATCGCTTCGATCACGAAGCCGATGACGGCGGTGGTCCTGGCCCGGCTCGTCGAGGAGCGGAAGATCGCTCTCGCGGACAAGTTGAGCCGCTACCTCCCGGAGTTCCCGAACGGGAACGCGATCACGATCGAGATGCTCGCGACTCATCGCGCGGGGATCCCGCACCGCGTCCTCGCGCCGGAGCTCGAGGCGGTGCCGCACACCTTGGCCGAAATGGTCGAGAGGATCGCCGAGACGAAGCCGCTCTTCGCGCCGGGGGCCGACCGGACCTACAGCTCGGCGGGTTACACGCTGCTCGCGCGGCTGCTCGAGATCGCCTCGGGGCGGACCTACCCAGAGCTCCTGCGGCGGTACGTCTTCGACCCCGCCGGCATGAGGGACTCGCTCGAGTTCGACAGCGAGCGGCCGATCGCCCGACGGGCGCAGGAGTACCTCCTACGGCCGGAGGGGTGGGTCGACGCGCCCCTCAAGGACTATTCCTTCTTGGTCGGCGCCGGCTCGGTCTTCGCGACCGCGCGCGACGTCTACCGCTTCGGCCGGGCGGCGCTGGACGGGGTCTACGGCGAGAGCGTCCGGTCGGCATTGGCGAGCGACGGTGCCTTCCGCGGCAGCGGCAGGACGAACGGGCACCGGGCGTACGTCCAGATCGACGATCCGAAGGGGTACGGCTTCGTTCTCCTCTCGAACCTCTCCTCCGGCGCCTTCGACATCTTGACGACGAACCTCTCCGACCTGCTCGAGGGGCGCGAGCCGTCCATCCGGAGCTTCGAGGTCCCGAGGCTCGTGGACGTCGACCCGAAGAAGCTCGCCGAGCTCGTCGGAACCTACGGCCGCGCCGACGGCGGCCGCTTCGAGATCGAGCTCGACGACCGCGGCCTGCACTCCGGGGAGATCCGGATCTACCCGGTCGGCGGCGACTGCTTCTTCGACTACTCCTTCTTCGGCGACATTTGCTTTCACCGCGACGAGGCCGGCGGCGCGACCTCGATCGTCTGGAAGGGCGCCGGCTACGAGCTGAAAGGGACGCGGCGGCCGAAGCCGGACGCGGAGCGCCCGCCGGATCGTCCGTAGGGCAGGTGGGGACGGGTGGGACGGGTGCCAGCCGATTTTCCGTCGATTTCCGTCGGCGGAGCGGGGCCTCAGCGCGTCGCGTGGACCTCGCGGAGCTCGACGCCCTGGGCGTCGGTGATGCCGCCCCTCAAGCTCTCGCCGTCGAGGCGGTACCACCAGGTGCAGCCGGGGCAGCGCGGCGCGTCGAAGCGGTAGGTCCAGCGGCCGTCCTGGTCCGACCAGGTGAGGTCGAACTCGCCCATCGACTCGAAGGCACCGGCGACGAGCTTCTGCGCGTCCATGTGGTAGCGCGCCGGCCCGCGGGGGTTCGCGGTGACGACGTAGCGGATCGTCTCGTCCTTGCAGGGGCTCCCGGGCTCCTGATGGATGCAGACGGAGGTGCCGTGCCACTCGCCCAAGAGGGCGTCCCCCGGGGAGGCGGCCCACGCGAAGGCGGACGCGACGCCGAGGCAAGTAGTGAGACAGAACTCACGGAGCATGGGACCCCCCGGCCATCCGGCCTTTGTCCTGGTCGCAGAGACTAGCGAATTCGAGACCCCGAATAGATACGGGCTCCCAGCCATGAAGTGCGCCCTCAGGCGATGGGGGTCTGATCCAAGCAAGGCTCCGGACAGGCGCCGCACGAGATGTCAAGGGCTTGCACCCAAGCCTTCGTTGGGGCCGGCGCGGGCTGTCAGGAATCGGGCCTACAATCAAGGCCGGAGGCCACCATGCGCCACCGGTCCCGATTCGAGGAGCGCTTCCTCGCCGCGAATCGCCGCGGCATCCCTTTTCTCGCCCTTGCCTTCGTCGCCGCGGCATCCGCTTCCGAGGTGCTGGCGCTGGAGCCGCCGCGCCTGGTCGCGGATCTCTCGACCTATGTGTACGCCCGCGGCTCGAATCCCCACGAGATGCACCGCATCGGCGAGCGCATCGTCTTCGCGGCCTCGGATCCGTTGTACGGGAACGAGCTCCGAGGCATCGGCGCGGACCTGCAGGGTCTCGAGCTCCTCGTCGACGCGACGCCGGGAACTCTCGATTCGAGTGTCAGGTTCGTGGGCGAGATCGGCGGGGCTCTTGCGTACCTGGTCGGTGAGGGCAGCTATCCTCGGCTCTTCGTGACCGACGGGACGACCGCGGGCACGCGTCTCGTTCGCACCGGCGACGGAGCAGCCGTTCTCACCCAGGACGTGGGCTGGTACACGGATGTCGTGGTCTCGGGGGAGAGGCTCTATTGGGCGGGGAAGTCCTCCACGAGCTTCGCGCGTGGGCTCTGGGTCGTCGCCGCCGACGGGGTCGCGACACTCCTCCATTCACTGGAGCTCCCGGCTCGTTATTTCGACGAGCATCGCATCGAGGGGTTGAGAGCCGTTGGCGCGAGGGTCTTCTTCCAGGACGTGGACTCCTTCGATCGCGGGCAGATCTGGGTGATGGACGGGACGCCGGGGGGGACTCGCCGCGTCACGGATCAGGTCGAGGCCTACGACTGGTTTGCCGCGGCCACCGAGGATCTGTACTTCTTCGAGGGCTGGAACGGGGACCGCTACGCAATCTGGTCGACCGACGGAACGGAGCAGGGCACGCGGCTCTTGCGCGAGTGGCAGGTAGAGGGCTTCAGCGGTGGCTTGTCTCCCTTCGTGGACGGGAGCCGGAGGATCTACTTCTTTGCCGGTTCCGACTCGGACCACCCAGTCTGGATGTCCGACGGTACCGTGTCGGGAACCGTGCCGGTCGAGCTCGACGTGGGGGATCCCTGGTACGGTGGGACGTATCACGTCTGGCTAGGGGAAGATCTCGTCTTCAGCTCGCCGAACGGGAGTCTGTGGGCGCACGACGGACAGGCGACGGCGGCGAGGCCGCTCACGCTCGCGCTTCCCGACGGGAGGCCCTGGCACGGGCCGATGACGCTCCTCGGCGATCTCCTGCTCTTCTCCGTCGACGACGCGGGCGGAGAGGGCTACCAGATTTGGCGTACCGACGGTACTGCTACCGGGACTTTTCAGGTGAGCAACTTCGAGCCCGGCGAGGTCCGGAGTGGCTCGGGCCAGGGCCACGATGCCGGCGGCGTCGCGGTCTTCAACTTGGACGAGTATTGCAACAGCCTTCCTCCGCTTTGCAGTTGGATCCCTTTCGTCACCGACGGCACGCCTGGAGGTTCGAGGATCCTGGGGGGGGAGCTCGAAGTGGCCTTCGGCTACGACGGAAATGCGGCGGTCTGTCGCGAAGGACTTCTCGTTCAAGGCTACAGCCGAGCTTCCCTGACGGGAGTAGAGCCCTGGCTCGTCAGGCTCCCAGAAGGATCCGCCCGGCCAGTGGCGAACCTCGAACCGGAAATCGGGAGCACGACTTTCGGCGCTCTCCATGCGCGCGGAGAGGGTCTGCTCTTCGAGGTGTGGGACTGGGATGGAGAGGCCTCGCTCCTGGCGATGGCCGACGGACAATCCCAGCCTCATGCGCTCCCGGAATTCGGATTGACTTGGCCAGACCTGCTGGCGGTCGTGAGCGGCGGAGCCTTGGCGGCGGGGTACGACCTCGCGGGCTATGAGCGACTTCTCACGTTGGCCGACGATGACTCGGGCTGGCGACCCTTGCCGGCGACGCTCGACTACAGTTCGGAGAGCGTCGTCGTTACCGACGGTTCGCAGGCCTACGTTCGCCAGAGCGTCGCGAGCCCGACGATCTGGCGATCCGATGGTACGGACGAAGGAACGTGGGCGCTTCTTGTCCCCGGACTTCCTGCCTACGTCCAACCCGTGGCTGCGACGCAGACGCACCTGCTGATGCGCGAGGGCTATCTGCCGACGATTTGGTACGGGGTGAGCACCCAAGACGGAGCTCTGGAGCAGCTTCTCGAGGAGTCGGGCCCAACGCGCTGGGGCTTGGGCGGAGAAGTCGCTGCGACGGACGACCTCTCATACTTCACGACGCCGGAGCTCGGCTCGGTCGAGGTCCTTCGTTACTCGGATGGGACGGCGGCCGGGACCGGTGTCTCTTGGACCTCGCGGCGCGACGAGCGGGTCCTCGACCTCTATCCGGTGGGGGAGGATCTCTACTTCCTCGCCGCCTCAGATCGCCTGGGTCTCTGGCGGACACGGGCTGGGGAGCCGGCGACCCTGGTCGCCGACCTCGGGTCGCTCGCCCGGTATGCCGACGATGAGGAGGCTTGCGAAGGTACGGTCGTCGAAGGCCGGCTCTGGTTCGTCGCGGAGACGGCCGCGACGGGACGCGAGCTCTGGTCGAGCGACGGAACCGCGGAGGGAACGGCGGTCGTGGACCTCGTCCCCGGACCTGTCGGCAGTGACCCGCGCTGGCTAGCATCGATCGGGAACCGGCTCTTCTTCAGTGCCGACGACACCTACTTCGGCCGGGAAGTCTGGAGCGTCGCCGAGGGATGGCCGGAGCCCATTCGTGTCTCGGACATCGCCGCGGGACCGGCGAGCGCGGCGCCTGAGAAGCTCACCGCGGCCGGGTCCACGCTCTACTTCGCGGCGGACGACGGCGTCCACGGGCGCGAGCTCTGGGCGATCGACAGTGGAGGAGATGCGATTCCCTGCCAGGCTGACGGCTCGCACCTCTGCCTGCTCGAAGGGCGGTACGAGGTCGAGGCGTTCTGGCGCGACTTCGAGGGGCGCAGCGGTGCCGCGTGGGCCATGCCACTCACCGACGCTTCGGGTTTCTTCTGGTTCTTCGACGAGGAGGGAATCGATCTGGCGGTGAAGATGGTGGACGCGTGCGGCTTCGACGGGTTCGACGACCATTGGTTCTATGCCACGGGCCTGACGAACGTCGAAGTGACGCTCGCGGTGCTCGACACCTTCACCCTCGAGCGCCACGTCCTGCACAATCCTCTGGGCACGGCGTTTCCTCCCACGGCGGAGACTTCTTGGTTCCGGAGTTGCGGACCGCTCGGAGAGCGCGCGTCGCGATCCTCGGCAGGCCGACTCACCTCTCTTGCCTCGCTGAGTCCTGGAACCTGCGAGCCCGGGATCGAAACGCTTTGCCTGCGCGACGGGCGGTTCGAGGTGACCCTCGGCGGGACGGTGCCGGGGCAGGGGAATCGAGCTGGAAGGGCGGTGCCACTCTCCGAGGGAAGCGGCTACTTCACTTTCTTCGGGCCGGAGAACGTCGAAGCCGTCGTGCGTGTCATCGACGGCTGCGGCGAGAATGGGCGCTATTGGCTCTTCGCCGGCGGCCTCACGGACCTGTCGACGCGGCTCACCGTGCGCGACACGCTGCATCCGGAGGCCGAGATCGTGCGGTCGACTCCGGGCGGCGAGCCCTTCGCTCCGCTCCTCGCGATCGACGCCTTCTCGACCTGTCCCTAGCAGCAACGCTCTGCCGAAGTCGGAAAGAGGCTGCCCCCTCCAGCGGCGGAGGCGTGGAGGGTAGCCGCTCGGATAGGCTTCCACCGTCGCATGAGCGCCGACCCGAATCTCTTCGGACACCTCGCGGTCCACTACAAGCTGGTCACGGCCGACCAGCTCGCGGAAGCGACGCGGCGGCAGGCGAAGGACGAGAGCCCGCGGCCGCTCGGGGACTACCTGATCGACATGGGGCTGATGACCCAGGCTCACGTCGACAAGCTGCTCGCCGTGCAGCGCGAAGTCGTCGCCAGGCAGGCGGCGGCGCGCGCGGCCGGGCCTGCTGCCCCCGCGGCCGTCGCGGCCCCACTCACTGGCGCTCTGGCCGTCGCCGCGGAGCCGCCCGTGCCGCCGGTCGCGCCGCCGGCGCGCAGAGTCGATCGCCTGCTCGAGTACGCCTGGCGCCATGGCGCGAGCGACCTCCATCTGCGGAGCGACGAGCGCGTCCTGCTGCGCAAGGGGGGCGAGCTCGTGGTGACCGGCGACGCGCCCCTGGCGGGCGAGCAGGTGCGGCGGCTGCTCGACGAGCTGCTCGCGCCCGCCGACCGCGAGCGGCTCGAGCGTCAGGGTCAGGTCGACTTCTCCGCGACCCTCGCCGGTCTCGCGCGCTTTCGCGGCAACGCCTACCGGAGCCAGAGCGGCACGGCCGTCGTGCTGCGCGCGATCCCGGCCGAGGTGCCGAGCCTGGACGCGCTCGGACTCCCCTCGACCCTCGCCAAGCTCACCAACTTCCACCAGGGGCTCGTGCTCCTGACCGGCCCCGCCGGCTGCGGCAAGAGCTCGACCCTCGCGGCGCTGCTCCGGCTCGTCAACCAGGACCGCCGCGACCACATCATCACCATCGAGGACCCGATCGAGTACCTGCATCCGCCGGTGCGCTGCGTCGTCAACCAGCGCCAGGTCGGGCGCGACACCGCGAGCTTCGCGCGCGCCCTGCGCGCGGCGCTCCGCGAGGATCCGGACGTCATCGCGATCGGCGAGCTCCGCGACCTCGAGACCATCTCGCTCGCGCTCACGGCCGCGGAGACCGGGCACCTCGTTCTCGCCACGCTCCACACCGGCAACGCGATCCGCACCGTCGACCGGATCGTCGGCGCCTTTCCCCCCACGCAGCAGCCGCAGGTGCGGGCGATGCTCTCGGAGTCGCTCCGCGCCGTGGTCTCGCAGCGGCTGGTCAACCGCGCCGACGGCAAGGGGCGGCTGCCGGCGCTCGAGATCCTGCTCGGAACGCGCGCGGTGGCCAATCTGATCCGCGACTCGAAGACCTTCCAGCTGCGCTCGCTGCTGCAGACCGGGGGCTCCCTCGGCATGGTCTTGCTCGACGCCTCGCTCGCGAAGCTCGTGCGCGAGGGGCTGGTGACGCGGGAGGAGGCGCTGCGCCACGCCGAGGACCCGAAGGCGATTCCGGCCGCCTAGGAGAGCGACGAGATGGCCCGCCTGCACGAGCTGCTCCGCTACACCAAGGCCCATTCGGGCTCGGATCTCCATCTCGCGACCGGCATGGAGCCGCGCATCCGGCGCTTCGGGGCGCTCGAGCCGGTGCCGGGGTGGCAGCCACTCTTGGCCGCCGAGCTCGCCGAGCTCCTCCGCGAGCTGGTGACCGAGACGCAGTGGGAGGAGTACGCCGCGAGCGGCGATCTCGATCTGGCGCTCGGCTTGCCCGGTGTCGCCCGCTTCCGCGTCAACTACCTGCGCCAGGAGAACGGCCCCTCGGCGGTCTTTCGCGCGATCCCGGAGCAGATCCTGTCGGTCGAGGAGCTGGGGCTGCCGCCGTCGGTGGCGCGCCTCGCGGAGCTCCGGAGCGGTCTCGTCCTCGTCACCGGGCCGACCGGCTCGGGGAAGTCGACCACCCTCGCCGCCATCGTCGACCGCATCAACCGCGCCACGGCACGCCACATCGTGACCATCGAGGAGCCGGTCGAGTTCCTGCACGCGCCGATCCGCTCGGTCTTCTCGCAGCGCGAAGTCGGCCGCCACACGGACTCCTTCGCTTCGGCGCTCCGCGCCGCGATCCGCGAGGACGCCGACGTGGTGATGGTCGGCGAGCTCCGGGACGTCGAGACGATCGGCCTGGCGCTGCGCGCCGCGGAGATGGGGATGCTGGTCTTCGGCACCCTGCACACCAACAGCGCCGCGAAGACGATCGACCGGCTGATCGACGTCTTCCCCGTGGAGGAGCAGGCGCAGGTGCGGCTCTCGCTCTCGGAGTCGCTCGCGGCGATCGTCGCGCAGCTCCTCCTGCCGCGCGCCGACGGCACGGGGCGCGTCGCGGCGATCGAGCTGATGCTGCGGACGTCTGGCCTCCCGGGCATCATCCGCGAGGGGAACCTGCCGATGTTGGAGACCCTCATCCAGAGCGGCAAGGCGCTCGGCATGCAGCTCCTCGACGACGCCCTCATGGCGCTCGTCGAAGCCGGGACCGTCACCCCCCGCGAGGCCTACCTGAAGGCGCTCGACAAGGCCCGCTTCGCCCCGCTGATCGAGGACGAAGGCGCCGCCGACTGACCCGGCCGATCCGGCCGTTGTTCCAGGGAGCTTCAGTCTCGTGGGGGAAAAGCGGCTGGGGATCGGAGAATCGGCTGGCACCTCACTGGCCCCGGCTGGCACTCAGGCAGCGCCTAGCCAGACGGGCCGGACCGACTACTGGGCGGCGGTGTAGGTGAGGTCGACGATCTCCAGCCACTCCGTCCCGCCGCCGACCTCCACTTTCATCGTGCGTGCTTTGGCGCCCGCGGGCGCGAACATGTACCGCGCGCGCGAGCCGTCCGGGAAGGCGTCCGTCAGCCAGAGCCAACGGTCGCCGTCGAGCTTGCCGACCGCGTGCAGGTTGTTCCCGGGCTTCTCGGTGCCGAACACGTGGTACTCGTTGGTCGCCGCGTCGTAGCTGAGGATGTAGACGCCCTCCCAGCCGCCTCCTGGGCCCTCCGTCTTCTCCTCACAGACGACGGCGTACCCGCCGGCCGCCCACGAACAGGTCTCGGCGCCGGTGATCGGCCGCATCGGCGTGTCGGCATCCGCGCGCATCGTCCCCGATGCGGTCCAGTGTCCGACGTAGAAGCCGAGCCGCTCGAGCTCGGCCGACCTCTGGGCCGGATCGGCAGCGGCGACGCCGGAAGCCAGGAAGACGAGGGCGATGCAGAAGCTGGAAGCAGTCATCCGGCGCATGGTCGTTCTCCTCCTGCCTGATCTCCATTCAACCGACGACGCTCCACGGCCCGCCCGGGCCCGCTGCCCGCGCCGGCGAACAGCGCGGCGCGGCCGCTCCGATCCGACATCGGTTTCCCCACTCCGCGGGAAGTGGCCGGAGGGTAGCGCCACGCACGGTGGCAGGTCAAGTGCGTCGCCGCCTGCGCGTGGACGGCTGTCCTTCCAGGTGCCAGCCGATTTTCAGGTTCTCAGCCTCGCAGGGACCGACATCCGAAAAGCGGCCGGCACCCAACCAGCAGGCCCCTCGGGCTAGGAGGTCCCGTCGTCTGAGAAACGGCTGGCACCTAGCGACCCCCATGGAGGGGAGGGTGGATCGTGGGTCGCCTCTGGATGCGGGGCTCGATGGGCGCTCGAGCTGAGCCGCCGGGAGATGACAGCGGCTGGAGCGCGGGACTGAGCGATTGAAAACCGCCCCGCGGGGTGGTGACCCGTGGACAGTTTGCCGAAGAGAATCGCGTCTATTCAGGTGACAAGAGGCGGCGGTCAGTCACGCCGCGAGGTGTTCGGGCCGGGAGTTTTCCGCGGCTTCACCGGGACAGGGCGCGTCCTATAGGATATGTAATCAAATTCGTAAGATTTGGCGCTCTCCTTCCGTCCCTGATCGAAAGCGCGCCTGGATCCGGTGGTCCACCGGTTTCGAGAGGACGGCGGAAGGGCTGGCTCGAGGAAATGCGGTTCTTGTCGGAGGAGAGGGGTCGGTCATGAAGCAGAGTCACGCGTCCCTCGCTGGGGTAGTGGTCTCCTTGGGTCTGTGGGCCTTTGGGGGAATGGCCGCTGCGGAGGCCCCGCCGCTCCCGTCCTCTCGCTACGGGGCGGTCTCGCTGGCCGGAGCGCCGGCTCCCGACGGGACGGTGGTGTCGGCCCGCTTTGCGGGCTTGGAGGTCGCCGCCACCGTCGTTGACGCGTCGAGCGGAACCGCACGCTACCGCCTGGACGTGCCGGGGGACCGCGCCGAGACTCCGGAGATCGAAGGTCCGGCGGAAGGGGAGCCCTTCGAGCTCCGGGTGGGGGGTGCGCTCGCCGCCACCGAGACCTGGCAGAGCGGTCTCTACACCGCCGCCGATCTCGCGACCGGCGGCGGCGCGGACCTCGCCGTCGCGATCGACGATGGAGTGACGTCGATCGCGGCCGGCGGATCGCTCGGCGCGGCGGTTTCGGTCGCGAACCAGTCGTCGATGGCCGCCACTGGAGTCGATCTCGTGGTCGACCTTCCGACGGGAGCGGCATTGGTTTCGGCGAGTGACGGCGGTGCACTCGACGCGCAGGGACGCCTGCGGTGGCCCCAGTTCGCGATCTCCGGGGGCGATGGGGCGACGCGTTCGTTCGTCGCCCAGCTTCCGTCGGCCTACCCGGCCGGCATCGAGATCGTCGAGACCCGGGTTGCCGTCCGCCATGACGGTGCCGAAGGCGGTGACCCCGACCCGTCGGACGACAGCGCGGGCGACGTCGACGCGCTCGAGGCTGCACCCGATCTCGTGACGTCCGTGAGCGATGGCGCGTCGAGCGTCGCGCCTGGCAGCACGCTCTTCTACCGGACGACGGTCGCCAATTCCGGGACCCAGGGGGCGACCGGTGTCGAGTTGGAAGTGGCCCTTCCTTCAGGCGCCGAGCTCTTCTCGACGAGCCACGGGGGCCACGAGAGCGGCGGTGTCGTCCGTTGGCCGGCGGTCTCCTTGCCGGCGAGCGCCACCTTCGAACGAGTGATGACGCTACGCCTGCCGGAGGACCTGGATCCGGGTGTCGGGTCGCTCACCGTGCTCGCTCACGCGGCCGATGACGGGACGAACGGCGACGACCTCGAGCCGGCCGACAACGACGCCATCGACGTGGACGGCGTCACGCACGCGCCCGATCTCGTGGCGAGGGAAGTATCCCGCTTCGGAACGACGACCGATCCCACGACGCTCGAGATCTCGGGAGAAGTTCTCGTGACGATGACGAATTCCGGGACCCTGGCCTCGGGGCCCTTCACCACCGTCGTGTTTCTCGATGTGAACGGCGACGGATCGTACGATCCGCTCGTCGATTCGGCTCTCGGTACCGCAGGCCACCTCTCACTGGTTCCGCAAGAAAGCAACTCCGTGCTCGTGCCGGTCGCGGGAACGGTGCCCTTCCTCGGCGATCGCCTCTTCGCCTTTCTCGACTCCGATCACGAGGTGAGCGAGCTGTCGGAGACGAACAACGTCGCGAACAGCTCGACGTCCTGCGGCGCGGTCCCGCCGCCCGAGAGCTTCGCGCCGCGGGTCGAGCTGAGTTGGCCACCTGCCGGGGGGCCCACCAACTTCCCGCGCGCGATCGATTCCCTCTCGACGCCCCTCGTCGTGCAGCTCACCGACGACAACGGCGATGGCCTCTGGAACGAGCTCGACATTCCAGACCTGGTCTTCGTCACGGCCGATCTGACCTATCTGCTCGAGCCGCAGGTCGCTCTGCGCGCCATCCGGGGAGGAAGCGGCACGCCGATCTTCGACGTCAACGGCTTCTTTCCGCACCCCACCAATCCCCAGCTCCTCTCCTTCTCGGGCCTCGCCGCCGGCGACATCGACAACGACGGCAAACCGGAGATCCTCTCGACGACCTTCGGTCCGGCACCGTTCAACCAGATTCGGGCGTACGAGCACAACGGGGTACCGAAGTGGGTGAGCGCCGCCTATCGCACCCATCCGAGCCCCACCGGGCTCTCGAATCGCGACAACCCCACGATCGCCGATCTCGACGGTGACGGCTTCGCCGAAATCGTCGTCGGCGCCAACGTTTTCGACCGTTTCGGCCACCTCCTCTGGCGTGGCACCGGGGGGCAGGCCTTCCAGTCGTCCGGCAACTCGGGGGACCGGGGGGGAGCCATCTCGGTCGCCGCCGACGTCGATCTCGACGGCCGGATGGAGGTCGTGACCGGCAACACGCTCTACCGGTGGAACGGCGAGATCGTCTGGCAGGTGCCCTGGCCCGACGGCTTCCCGGCGGTCGCCAACTTCGACGACGACCCACAGGCGGAGATCGTGGTGGTCTCGCAGGGGACGGTCCGTCTGCACGACACCGACGGGACCCTGATCTGGGGGCCCGTGACGCTGCCCGGCTCGGATCCGGAGGCCGGGGGACCTCCGACCATCGGGGACTTCGATGGCGACGGGGCGCCGGAGATCGGGGTCGCGGGATCGGACGTCTACGTCGCCCTCGACACCGACGGCTCGATCCTCTGGCAGGCGCAAACGCAGGACTACAGCTCCAACCTCACCGGCTCGACCACCTTCGACTTCGACGGCGACGGTTGGCTCGAGATCATCTACCGGGACGAGCGGCGCCTGCGGATCTATCGGGGATACGACGGGGAGGTCCTGTTCGAGTCGGTGCTCTCGTCGAACACCCAAACCGAGGAGCCGGTCGTCGCCGACGTCGACCGCGACGGCAACGCCGAGATCGTGGTCACCTCGGATCGCGCACCCGACGTGCCGGTGGCTCCGGGGGAACGCACCTACGGTCTGCGCGTCTTCGGGGATGCCGGTGACGGGTGGGTGGCGGCGCGGCCGATCTGGAATCAGCACGCCTACACTCCGGAGCTCGTGGACACGGACGCGGGGACGCCGGCTGTGCCCGCTTGGAGCTGGCTCGAGCACAACAGCTTCCGAGCCAACGTACCGCCGGGAGGAGACCCGACCGCGGCTCCGGACCTGACGGCAAGCCGCCTCCTCGTGGATCTCTCCGCGCTGCCCCAGGTGTCGGCCTCGGTGCGCATCGGGAACGGCGGGCGCACTCCCGTCGGCCCTGGCCTGCCCGTGGCCTTCTTCGACGGCGATCCGCAGTCGGGCGGAGCCCTGATCACGACGAGGGAGGTTCCGCAGCCCTTGCTTCCGGGCGGCTACGCCGACGTCTCCGTGAGCTTCCCTCTCGTGGCAGTTTCCTCCGGCCTCCTGGTGGTGGTTGCCGACCACGACGGGGTCTCGGGGCGGGAGCTCGAGTGCGACGAGGCGAACAACGTCGCGTCGGCCAGCCTCGATCTCACCTCGCTCGGGCTCTGGATCACGCTCGACGATGCCACCACGGCCGTCGGCGCGGGAGACGAGGTCGAAGTGATTCTCGCGGTCCACAACGCCTTCGCCGGAGCAGCTTCCGGCATCGCGGTCGAGGACACGCTTCCCCAACACACGCAGTTCGTTTCGGCGAGCGACGGTGGTGCCGTGTCTGCGGGTGTCGTCTCGTGGCCCGCCTTCGGACTCGGGTCGGGCGAGACGAAGATCCTGCGCCTGACGTACGAGGTCGACCCCGCGATTCCGATCGGCGTCACCAGTCTCACGAATCAAGCGACCGTCACCGACGACGGCTCGCAGGGACCCGATCCCTCCCCCGGGAACAACGTGGCGACCGACGTGAACACGGTGACCACGGTGACGGCGGACGCAGGCGGACCCTACCTGGCGGCGGAAGGGACGACGGTGCTCCTCGACGGCACGGCCTCATTCGATCGCGACGGCACCATCGTCTCCTACCTCTGGGATCTCGACGGAGACGGGGAATACGACGACGCCAGCGGCCCGACCGTGCTTTGGTACGCGGCCGACGAGGGGGCATTCACCGTCCGGCTCCAGGTGACGGACGACGCGGGCGAGATCGACGTCGACGCGGCTTCGGTGGTGATCTCGAACGTCGCGCCATCGATCGAAGCGCCGGCGGCGATCCCCGGAGAGGAGGGCGCTGCCCTGACCCTCGCGAGCGTCGTGGTGGGAGATCCGGGACTCGAGGACGGGCTCGTCGCCACGGTGGCGTGGGGGGATGGCGCCGAAGAGTCTTTCCCGGTTGCGCGCGGCAGCCTCGCTCGAGACCACACCTACCTCGAGGACGGTACCTACGCGATCGAGCTTTGCGTCGCCGACGGAGACGGCGGGGAGACGTGCGCGGCGATCGCGGCGCAGGTGGCGAACGTCGCCCCGCGGATTCCGGTCGCCGTGGGCTACGACGTGCTGGGCTGGTCTCACGAAGAGTTGGGGGCCGGAGGGACGACCTCCTGGAACGTGGCTGGGGACGGCCTTTACGCGACGGAGCTCAGGAATGGGGAGCCGACGGTGCTGGTCGGGGATCTTCCGAGCCTCGGGGAGATCGCGTTCGACGTCCGGACGACCGACGGCGACGACGACTACTTCGGAGTCGCTGTCGGCTTCCATCCGGGCGATCTGGCCAACCACTCGGCCGACTACCTCCTGGTGGACTGGAAGGGAGGGGACCAGAGCGGCGCGCATCGCGGCCTCGCGCTCTCCCGCGTGCGCGGCGTGCCGATCCCCTCGGAGCTCTGGGCGCACTTCGACGCGGCCTCCAACGGCTCGGAGAACAGCGTCACGGAGCTCGCGAGAGGACTCACCCGCGGACATCAGGGCTGGCTCCGGAACACCGCCTATCGCTTCCGGCTGGAGGTCGGTTCCTCCCGCTTGCGCGTCTGGGTCGACGACGTGCTGGAGCTCGACTGGGCAGGATCGATACCCGCCGGCGGGCTCGCGTTCTACGACTACTCGCAGGCGGCGACCACTTTCGCGACGGCCTCCTCGGCGCTCGCCCTCGGCGGCTCGGAGGGCGACTCGCTCGCGCTTCGCGCGCGCTTCTTCGACCAGGGAATCGAGGACACGCACACCGCGCGGGTCGCTTGGGGGGACGGCTCGGAGGAGTCGGTCCCTGTGGCCGAGGAACCGGGGGTCGGCGAGGTCCAGGCGACCCACGTCTACCCGGACGAGGGGGATCTGACGGCAGAAATCTGCGTCGCTGACGACGAGGGGGACGAAGGGTGCGCGGAGGTCCCGGTGCGCCTGGAGAACGTCGCGCCCACGCTGACCTGGATATTGACGACGACCGGATTCCGGGAGGATCCCGTGTCGCTCGCCGGGACGACCTTCACCGATCCGGGCATCCTCGATCTCCACAGCGCGACCGTCGACTGGGGTGACGGCACGGTCGAACCGGCGACGGTCATCGAGTCGAACGGCAGCGGCTCCGTCGAAGGGGCGCACGCCTACTCCTCGGCGGGGACCTACGCGCTCTCGCTCTGTCTCGACGACGGGGACGGAGGAGTGACCTGCGGGAACCGCACGCTCGAGCTGGTCGATCGCTTCCTGGATCTCGCGGTGACGAAGACGGTCTCGCCCGGGGAGGCACGGCCGGGCCAGCGAGTGACCTACGCGCTGACGGTCACGAACCCAGGAACCCTGGCGGCCACGGGAGTGACTCTCACCGACCTCCTCCCGCAGCATCTCGGCTTCGTCAGCGCGAGTGGCGGCGGGACCCACGCGAGCGGCGTGACGACGTGGGCGATCGGCACCCTCGCGCCGGGAGGCTCCGCGGTCGTGACGCTTCAGGCCGATGTCGCGGCGAGCGCGCCTTTCGGAGCCACGGTCTGGAACCACGCTTCCGTCGCGGACGACGGTGCCTCCGGCGCCGATGGAAATCCAGGAGACAACGAGGCTGCGGTACCTCTCCGCTTGAGCGACTCCGTGACCCCGATCGTCACGATCGCCTCGCCGCTCGCCGGTACCGAGGGGCTGGCCCTCGCGCTCACGGGGGTCACCTTCGCGGATACCGCTCCCAGCCAGCGCCATACGGCGACCATTGACTGGGGCGACGGCACGACCGGCGCGGGAACCGTCACTCCCGCTTCCGGCCTGACCGGCACGATCGGCGGCTCTCACGTTTACGCCGACGACGGGATCTACCCGCTCGAGGTCTGTGTCACCGATCTGGGGTCCCATACGGGGTGCACGTCGGCAGCGATCACGATCGAGAACAGCACTCCGGTGCTCCTCGACCCGGGTCCGGTCGACCTCCATCACTGGCGGGCGGAGGAGTACGCATCGACCGAAGCCCACGCGGACTGGCAGGTCGCGGCGGACGGGCTCTCCGTTCATCAGGTCATCAACAGCACGCCGTCCGTCTTCGTCTCGCCGATCCCGGCGTTCGGAGTTCCCCTCGAAGGGATCATGAAGGTCGGTTGGGACGGGAACTGGGACAACGACTACATCGGCTTCGCGCTCGGGATCCACCGCGGAGACACCCTGAATCCGGACGCGGAGTGGTTGCTCGTCGATTGGAAGCAGGGGGACCAGACGGGCGCCCTTGCCGGCTTGGCGGTATCCCGCGTCTGGGGCATCCCGATGACCGGAGAGTTCTGGGTCCACACGGACAGCCCGGACAACGGGCCGGAGAGTGGCGTCCAGGAGCTCGCCCGCGCCGCCACGCTGTCGCGCATCGGATGGACCGAGAACCGGGACTACCGCTTTCGCTTCGACTACGGGCCGACGCACCTGCGCATCTGGGTGAACGACGTGCTCCAGTTCGATCTCGTCGGAGCTTTCCCGGAGGGGGGCTTCGCCTTCTACAACTACTCGCAGCAGGACGTGCTCTACCGAGGCTTCACGGTCGGCGCCGAAGACCGCTTCGAGGGGGAGACCTTCGAGCTCATCGCGCCCTTCACTGATCTCGGCCCGATCGACACCTTCACAGGCGACGTCGTCTGGGACGACGGGGCGACGACCAGCGTCGTTCCCGAGGCGACCGGCGGATTCGGGGCGATTCGCGAGACCCATGTCTATCCGGACGACGGGGACTACGCGATCGGCGTCTGCGTCTCGGACGACGACAGCGCTACCGACTGCGGCTCCTTCCCGCTCCTGGTCTACAACCTGCCGCCGGTCGTGGAAGCCTCGGCGGAACTGATCGCGAGCGCGGGAATCGACCAAGCCTTCCCGCTCGCGACCTTCACCGACCCCGGCCGGCTCGACATCCACACCGCAACGGTCTCCTGGGGTGACGGCGAGACCGGACCGGGGGACGTTTCGGAGGACGACGGGTCGGGAAGCGTCGCCGCGGTGCACGCGTATGCCGAGACCGGCGTCTATGGGGTGGAGATCTGCGTCGCGGACGACGATGGCGGCGTGGGCTGCGACACGACGGCGGTCACCGTGGGTGCGGAGCTGCCGGCGCTCGTCGCGACGAAAGTCGTGACGCCGATCGACCTGGACGGCGACGGTCAGGTCACCCCGGGCGATCAGCTCGTCTATCGCGTCGAGATCGCGAACGTGGGAATCACTCCCGCGACCGGTATTCGTCTCACCGATCCCGTGCCGGCGCACACCGGGATCGTCGCGGGATCCGTGACGCCGGAGCTCTACGCCGTCGGAGAGGATCCCGTGACGGTCGAAATCCCGACGCTCGCGCCCGGCGATTCGATGGTGGTGCAGTTCGTCGTGAGCATCGACACGCCACTCCCGACCGGCGTTCGCGAGATCGTCAACAGCGGCACGGTGGAGGCGAACGAGGTCTCGCCGCTCCTCACGGACGACCCGTCGCTGCCCGGGCCGGCCGACCCTACGCGGATCCCGGTCGTGGTCTCGTCGGTGCTCGGGCTCGTGAAGACGGCGGAGCTCGTCGACCTCGACGGGGACGGCGTCGCGACGCCCGGAGACGAGATCCTCTGGCACGTCGAAGCGGCGACCGGGGGCGACGTGGCGGCGACCGGCGTCCTCCTGCGCGATTCCATCCCCGAGAATTCGACGCTGGTGCCGGGTTCGGTCGTTGTCTCGCAGGGAACAGTCGTCGCCTTGGACCCGCTGACGGTCGCGATCGGCGATCTCGCGGTCGGTTCGCTGGTCACGCTCGAGATGCGGACCACGATCGATCCTGCGCTTCCGCCGGAGGTCACGGAGATCGCGAACCAGGCGTCGGTCGGCTCGACCGAGATCGACCTCCTGCTCTCGGACGATCCCGCGACACCGATCCCCGCTGATCCGACCGTGGTCCCGGTCTATCGCTATCCGGTGCTCTCGGTCGCTCCGGCGACGGTGGTCGAGGGGGATGCCGGTGTGACGCCTCTCCTCTTCACGGTGTCACTCGACCGCGCGGTCACGGAGAGCGTGAGCGTTACTTGGAGCCTTGCCGACGGGACTGCGACGGCGGGAGAGGACTACGCGCCGGCCTCGGGCGTCGTCTCGATCCCCGCCGGAGCCACCGAAGCCACGGTGAGCGTCGACGTGCTCGGTGACCAGGTCGTCGAGGCGGACGAGACTTTCTCGGTGACGCTCGCGGAACCCGTTCTGGCGACGCTCGGCGTGGCGACGGCGACCGGCACGATCGTGAACGATGACGCGACCGAGCTCTTCGCCGCCGACGTGGCGGTCGAGGAGGGGGAGCCGGCGATCGTGAGCGTCGTGCTCACCTTCCCGAGCGCGCTGCCGGTGTCGGTCGCCTGGACGACGGCCGACGGCACGGCGGTGGCGGGGGAGGACTACGTGCCCGCGTCGGGTATCGTCGAATTCGCGCCCTTGCAGACCTCGCTCACGCTCGTCGTCGAGACGATCGAGGAGGAGGTTCAGGAGGAGGACGAGACGCTCAGCGTTCTCTTCTCGGCGCCGCTCGGTGCGGGTCTGCCCGATCCGGAAGCGATCGTGACGATCCTCGACGACGACACGCCCGACTGCGCTCTCACCTGTCCCGAGCGGCTCGTCGTTGCGAACGATCCCGCCCTCTGCGGGGCGTCCGTCGTATTACCCGATCCCTCGAGCGTGGGGGAGTGCGGCGAGGTGTTCTGCGCTCCAGCGTCGGGCGAGTTCTTCCCGGTGGGGGTGACGACGGTCGTTTGCACCGCCGGCGCGGTCGCGGTGAGTTGCACGTACGAGGTCGAAGTGCAGGATCTCGAGCCGCCGGAGGTGGAAGCGCCGGAGCTCGCTGTGGGGAACGATGCCGGGCTCTGCTCCGCGGTCGTGTCGTTCGAGGCCACGGCTAGCGACAACTGCCCGGGTCTCAGCGCTCTCACCTGCGCTCCATCCTCCGGGACCTCCTTCCCGGTTGGCACGACGCCGGTGAGCTGTTCGGTCGCCGATGCGGCCGGGAACAGCGCGTTCGATAGCGGTCGCGTCGAGGTTTCGGACCTCGAGGCGCCGATCCTCGACAGCTGTCCGGACGACGTGACCCTGGAGCTCCCTCCTGGCACCGAGAGCTGGCGGGTCGAATTCGCCCTTCCGCCCGGGTCGGACAACTGCCCGGGCCTGTTGATCGACTGCGTCCCGGCCTCTGGGAGCGACTTCCCGATCGGAAGCACGGAGGTCCTCTGTACCGCGATCGACGGTGCGGGTCTCCAAGCGAGCTGTGACTTCGTGGTCGATCTCTCGGCGCTCTCGGTGCTCGAGATTCCGACCCTTTCGGGACGGAGCCTGGCGCTTTTCGCGCTGATGCTCGGAGCAGGAGGAGGACTTCTCATTCGTCGGCGGAGGGGGTCGGCTAGCATGCGAGGAAACCGATGATGTGCGCCAAGCGATCGATGTTCGGCGACGGCCAGAGGCTGGTTGCGAGGTTGCTGATCGCCGCCTCGCTCCTGCCGACCGGGCCGGTGATGGGCCTGGGTCTCCTCGCGCCCGAGGAGCTCGGAATCGCCGTCGTGGAGCGCGTCCCCCTCGACGGGCGAGAGCTCACCGTCCGGGTGCGCACCACCACCTTCGACGTCGTTCGCGATCGGGCCGCGCGAGTCTGGAGCAGCTGGCCGCCGCGCTTCGCGCGCTTCAGCGTTTTCGAGCTGCCGACGTGGATTTCGGCTAGGGGGGGCTCGGGCGGGTCGCTCCCGTTCACCGGTGGCGGCCCTAGGAACGCGCTGCTGCGCTGGCTGCAAGCGGACGGCGCGACGACCTCGGGCTCCTCGGTCCCTGCGCCGCAGGCGCAACCCGCTGCCGGCGATCCCTCGGACCCCTGGGGGATTCGCGAGGGATGGCGGCGGCCGGTCCTTCCGGCGCCACCGACGCCTCCGGATTTCGCTCTGCCTTCGCCCGGCGGGGCGGCGAACGCCGTCGCGCGACCGGGGACGCTTCGGCCGGCGGCGCCGGTGCCGCTCGCGCCGGCGTGGAATCTGGTTTCGATCTCGTGGACGCCGGGCGATCCGTCGCCTGCGGCGGTGCTCGCCCCGGTCGCGTCGTCGATCGTCCGCGCGTTCGCCTTCGACGCTTGCGATCCCTCGGATCCTTGGAAGCTTTACGACCCGAGCGACCCGGGTGAGAGCGACCTCGCCGCGATCACGCCGGCGAAGGGGTTCTGGCTCGAGACGACGGGCGCCTCGACGATTCCGGAGGCGGGGCCGGAGCCGGCCGAGACGTCGATTCCGCTCTGCGTCGGCTGGAATCTCGTCGGCTTCCCCCGCTCTTCGTCGCAGGCGGTCGCCACGGCGCTCGCGACGATCGCCGGCCGCTATCTCCGTGTCTTCGGGTTCGATCCGAGCGATGCCGCCGACCCCTGGGAGGTCTACGACGTCGGCGTGCCGGCGTGGGCGAACGACCTCCAGGAGATGCGTCCCGGACGCGGCTACTGGATCTACGCCACCGAGGCGACGACCCTGGTGGTCTCGAACTCGACCGATGCTCCGACGGTTTCGTTCGTCGCGCCGGCCGATCTCGCCGAGGTCACGGAGCGGGCGCCGGTCGTCGGGACGGTGCGCTCGACGTCGCTCGCCGGGTGGGAGCTCTCCTTCCGCGAGGCTGGCGTGGGAGGTTGGACCTCGCTCGCCACCGGCATTGCGCCCGTGGAAGCGAGTCCGCTCGCGACTTTCGATCCGACCCTCCTCGAGAACGGGCTCTACGAGCTGCGGCTGCACGCGGTCGACACGCTGGGCCAGGTGGACGAGGCGACGATCGCGCTCTCGGTCGAGGGGCAGCAGAAGATCGGGCACTTCTCGCTCACCTTCGTCGATCTCGAGGTGCCGCTCGCCGGGCTGCCGATCCAGGTGCTGCGCGGCTACGACTCGAGGCGACGCGGCTCCTCCGGCGACTTCGGGTACGGGTGGAAGCTCGAGCTCAAGAGCGGCACGCTCCGCCACAACCGGATCCCGGGCGAAGGGTGGCAGCTCGCGGGGGGCTTCCTGCCGTGCGAAGCCTCGTACGAGCTCGACTCGCACCAGTCGACGGTACGTCTCTCGGATCGGGAGGTCTACCGCTTCCGGCCGGTGCTCTCGAGCCTCACACCGACGGCGGGGGGATGCTTCGCGACCTTCGGCTATGCGTTCGTGGACGGGCCGATTCCCGGTGCCACTCTGGAGGTCGTCGGAAACCGCCAGGTCTTCTACACCAACGGCGGCACCCAGCTCGTCGACACCGAGAGCTTCACCCTCTACGAGCCGGCGAAGGTCCGCCTGAGAACTCGCGACGGCCGCCAGTTCGAGCTCGACCGGCCGAACGGCGTCACCCGAATCGTCGACGCCAACGGCAATCGCATCGACTTCACGCCGACCGGCATCAGCCACTCGAACGGCGTGTCGATCGTCCTCGAGCGGGACGGGCAGGGGCGGATCACCCGCGTCGTCGACCCGGCGGGAGCGGAGCTCCTCTACGGCTACGGTGGATCCGGGGACCTCGCGACGTTTACCGATCGCGCGGCGAGCGTCACCAGCTTCGCGTACGGCGCCGGGCACTATCTGACGGAGATTCACGATCCGCTGGGGCGGACGCCGATCCGCAACGAGTACGGTCCCGACGGGCGGCTCACGCGGCACGTCGATGCCTTCGGGCACGAGATCCTCTACGACCACCAGCTCGACGGCCGTCGTGAGGTGGTGACCAACCGGCTCGGCGCCTCGCGCCTGCTCGACTACGACGCTCGCGGCAACGTCGTGCACGAGGTGGACGAGACGGGCCTCTCGACCGTTCGCACCTTCGACGCCGACGACCAGCTCCTTTCGGAGTCGATCGGCGGCCTGCCGGCCACGACCTACGCGTACGACGCCAACCGGAACCTGACGCGCACGACCGATCCGCTCGGGCACGCGACCCTCTTCACCTACGACGCCAAGGGAAACGTTCTCACGACGACCGACCCGCGCGGCGCGGTGACGACGAACGCCTACGACGCACGGGGCAACCTCGTTTCGACGATCGATCCGGCGGGCGGCTCCACGGCCTACACGTACGACGCGAAGGGAAATCTCCTCTCCGAGACCGACGCGCTCGGCCACGCGAGCGCCTTCGTCTACGACGCGCGCGGAAACCTCACGCGCGAGACCGACGCGCTCGGGAGCGTCGCGACCTACAGCTACGACACGCTCGGCAACCGGCGCTCCGAGACCCGCACGCGCACGCTCCCCGACGGGACTCTCGAGCCGCAGGTCACGGGCTACATCTACGACGCGATGGGGCGCCTGCTCGCGACCACCGCGCCCGACGGCTCGGTGACCCGCTCGGAGTACGACGCGTTGGGCAACGTCGCGGCGACGGTCGACGCGCTCGACCGGCGCACCGAGCACACCTACGACGCGCTCGGCCGGATGACGCGAACCGACTACGCGGACGGTACGCACGACGCAGCCGGCTACGACGCAGAGAACCGGCGGACGACTTTCATCGATCGCGGGGGCCGGACGACGACTTACGAGTACGACGCCGCCGGGAGGCTGCGCCGGACCTACTACCCGGACGGCGCCGTCGTCGAGCAGGTCTACGACGTCGCGGGGCGGTTGAGCTCGACGATCGATCCGCGCGCGCACGCGACGGCCTACGGGTACGACGCCGCGGGCCGCCGAACGTCGGTCACCGACGCCCTGGGGCATATGACCTCGTGGAGCTACGACGCGGCGGGGAACGCGACGTCGGTGACCGACGCGCGCGGCTTCACGACGGCGTCGCTCTACGACGCGCTGGGGCGGCTCACTCGGACGGTCTTTCCGGACGGGACGGAGCGGCGGACGGAGTACGACGCGTTGGGCCGCCGGACGGCCGAGATCGACGAAGCCGGGGCGCGAACCGAGTTCGGGTACGACGCTGTCGGCCGCCTGGTCTCGGTGACCGACGCGCTCGGCCAGGTGACCTCTTACGGCTACGACGAGGTCGGGAACCGGATCGCGCAGACCGACGCCAACGGCCACGTCACGCGCTTCGAGCTCGACAGTCTCGGCCGTCAGACGAAGCGGATCCTCCCCGGCGGAGCGGAGGAGCGCTTCACTTACGACGCCGCCGGGCAGCGCCGGACCCGGACCGCCTTCGACGGGGTGGTCACCCACTACGCCTACGACCTCGCGGGGCGGCTTGCGACGCGCACCTATCCGGGCGGACGCGTCGAGAGCTTCACCTACACGCCGAGCGGGCGGCGCGCGACGGCGACCGACGCGCGCGGCACGACGAGCTACGGTTACGACGCCCGGGATCGCGTCACGTCGATCCTCTCGCCGGACGGCCGGAGCCTCGCCTTCGCCTACGACCTCGCGGGCAACCGCTTGTCGACCACGGCCGATGTCGCTGGGCAGTCCCTTCCGACGCAGTACACCTACGACGCCCTCAACCGCCTGGAGACGGTGACCGACCCGGACGGGAAGGTCACGGTGCACGGCTACGACGCCAACGGCAACCGGGAGAGCCTCGCCTTTCCGAACGGCGTCGCGACGGTCTACGACTACGACGCACGGAACCGGCTGACGCACCTCGTGGCGGTCTCGCCGGTCTCGGGGGTGGTTTCGAGCTACGCCTACACGCTTTCGCCGACCGGCAACCGGGCGCGGATCGAAGAGCAGGACGGGACGACGCGGAGCTACGGCTACGACGCGCTCTACCGGCTGACCGACGAGCAGGTGACGTCGAGCCCGGCGCCCGGGAGCCCGACCCTCTGGCGGAACGTCTTCGGCTACGACCCAGTGGGGAACCGCCTGACCCAGCAGCGCACCGAAACGACGGGCGGCACGCACTCGGTGGCCTACGGCTACGACGCGAGAGACCGCCTGCTCACGGAAGACAGCACGACCTACGGCTGGGACGAGAACGGCAACCTGACCAGCAAGAGCGGCCCCGAGGGCGCGACCTACGTCTGGGACGACGAGAACCGCCTGACCGCGGTGAACCTCGCGAACGGCACGGTCGTCGAGCACACCTACGACGTCGACGGCACGAGGATCAGGACGCGGACGACCCCGGCGACGGGACCCCCCACGACGACCGACTACCTCGTCGACCCCTGGCACCAGACGAGCGCGGCCGGCCGAGGCCTCGTCCTCAGCCAAGTCATAGCCGAAACCGACGAAGCCGGGAACCTCACCGCCTACCACGTCCGAGGCGACGACCTTCTCGCGACCCTGCGGCCCAACCCGACGCCACCGCCTGGCGAATCCCCCTGGATCGCGCGCTACCTCCACGCCGAAGGGATCGGGACCGTCCGGGCGCTCACGGACGAGCAAGGCAACGTCACCGATCGGTACACCCTCGAGGCGTTTGGAACGCTGCTGGATCACCTCGGGGACGATCCGAACGCGTACCTCTTCGCGGGGGAGCCGCTCGATCCGAATTCGGGCTTCTATTACAACAGGGCGAGGTGGGTGGATTCGAGGGCGGGGAGATTCGAAAGTGCTGATCCCCGCGTTGGATCCAGCTTCGAGCCTCTGACGCTTCACAGGTACCTTTACGCGGGCGCGAGTGCCACGAACCTTGTCGACCCGTCCGGGGAGGACTTCCAGGCCGTAGCTCTAGCCGCGGTGAACGCAGCGATCGGAATCCTGCAAACTGCACTTGTCTTCTCCGTTCTTGGTGCAATTGGTGGCGCTGCTGATGCTTACTTCGCCGAAGCTGATGTGGCAGCTGGTTTTGTCAGCGGGATGAAGGTCGGGTTCGCAACGGGCCTCCTCTGGCGACTCAAGTTCCTGCGGCCAACACTGACGGCACTTGGCCTGACGCTTGGCGCGACGGCAACGTTTCAGGCGTTCATGGACGGCGACACAGGGCTCGCACTGTTCAGGGGCATCGTGTTCGTCGCTGGCGTTGCCGGAGTAGTCACGGCTGGTGGAACGCATCCCGGCGGAGAGATGATCGTGTATCGCTCGGTCAACTCGGCGACCGGTGAGATCCAATATGTGGGCATCACAAGGAACCTTGCAGCCCGCGCTGCTGCGCACCTGCGCCAGAAGGGAATCGAAATTGAGCCGATTGGTGGGATTGAGGACTTGAGTATGACCGATGCCCGGAATGTCGAGGAAGCTCTCATCGTCTACTACGGGCTCGGCAAGAACGGAGGTACGCTGCTAAATAGAATCCACAGCATCTCACCACGAAGCCCAATATACGCTGAGCGGCTCTCTCGGGGCGTGCAGTTGCTTCGCGGAGCAGGTTACCCAGACATCTAGCGGGAGAGTTGCAATTGACAAAGATAGGCGACGTCTTCGGAATCCAGACCAAGATTGGGCTAGCCCTCTTTCAGGTTACTCACCGCCATTCGCAGCTGGGTCACCTGATCCGAGTTCTTGAAGGTCACTTCTCTGTTTGCCCGGAAGACCTGGAGGTACTAGTGACTCGGCCTCATCGATTCCTCACTTTCTTTCCAGTTACTGCCGCCGAGAAGCGAGGCATCATCAGGAAGGTGGGGAGCCTCGGAGTTCCGGAGTCTTGCAAGGCGTTTCCAGTGTTTCGCGCGGCCGGTGCAACTGATCGAAAGGGAAGGGTGCTGACCTGGTGGCTCTGGGATGGTTCGCGAAGTTGGCCAGCTGGAGATTTGAGCGACGAACAGCGAAAGCTCCCCATACGAGCGGTCTGGAACGACACTCTGCTGATTGAGCGGATTGACGCTGGATGGACGCCGGAGTCTGACGCTAGAGGGGAGAAGATGGGCTGAAGACGGCGCTCAGAAGACGGCGCTCAAGGAAGAGAGGTCCGAAAAGGTGCCAGCCGTTTCTCCGAAGCTTCTAGAGGCATCTTGAATTCGAGAGCGGATCTCTTGGGCAGCAATCTCCCGCGACGAGGTTCTGTGGCGAGATGAAGGGCTCGTGGCCTCGGCAGTAGCGCGCGGAGATTCGCCCCAAAATGATGCCAACATGGTGCCAGCCGTTTTTCTGGACTGCTGAAGCGAAAAGGGGAAAAGGTGCCAGCCGTTTTCCTAGTTTTCCTAGGCTTCTTCAGGCATCTTGAATTCGAGAGCGGTTCTCTTGGGCAGCAAACTCTCGCGGCGAGGTTCTGTGGCGAGAAGAAGGGCTCGTGAACAGCGGCGGTAGCGCGTGGAGCCTTGCTCTGAGCGTCACCTGACGCAAGTGCGCATCGTATACGGGCGAGGTCCCCGTGAGGCGTCACCGAGCGGTGGTCACATCTCGCGGCCCTACATCGGCCCAGCGACTCACCTAGGCCCTTTGTTCAGGATTCGATCGAGTCGCGGCTCCTACCCGGAGGCGAAGCGGCGCGGTAGCGCAGGCGGGAAGGAGCCCTCGGGGAAGAGGACGTCGAGTGTTCCCGTGCGCAGCCGATCGGCGGCGCGGCGATACGCGTTGAGGAATCCCCGATAGGCCTCGCGGAGGGCCGTTCGAGCTGTCCGTGAGGCGGCATGGACGAGCGGGGCGGGGCCCTTCTTGAGCCGGTTCGGTTCGTGGTGGGGATCTTGCCGCAACACGCCCTCCCAGCCGAGCGGTGGCGCTCCCGTCTGGCGTTCCTGGTTGCGCCCTTCCTGCTCGATTCCGTCGACCAGGTCCCAAATGTGGCTCCTCCGCCGTGATTCGGTAAGCCCTCTCCAGCAAGGGAGTTGCACGAGCTCAAGCGATTCGACCGTGACGAACGCCTCGGGATCGAGGGGAAGGCGCCGGCGGGCTGCGGTGTGCTCGAGCGTGCGGTCGATCCAGCGGCCGGAAACGGGCTGATTCTCGAGCAGAGCCTTGGCGCAATGGGCGCCGGGCCAGTCGAAGGGAGAAGACACGAGGCCCTCTTTGACGCCATGAGCGAGGACGTAGCGGAGGCGAGCGATTTGGGCCTCCTCCTCGCTGGAGACCAGGATCGCTTGGTATCTCCGGCCCCAGAATTTCTCACGCCAGCGGATGAGCCGCCCGGCTTCGCGGGCGAGATTGGAGTTGAGGTAGTTCATGAAGCTGGCCAGCCGCTGTGCGCTCTCGACGGTCACCAGCAGGTGGAAATGATTGGAGAGAAAGGCGAAGGCGTGGAGCTCGACCGGGTAGAGGCGCGCGGCCCGAGCGAGGACGCCGAGCGTCAGGTCGCGGAGGATCGGCGTGGGGCTGAGAAGGAGCCGGCCCTGCACGGTCCGACAGGTGACTTCGACGAGCGATCCAGGCGGAATGAAGCGCAACCGGCGACACATACTCACCTAGGACGAAAGGGGAGGGTCACTTCTTTCGGAAATCGGCTGGCACCTGGCCGGCCAGAGCTACTTCTTTCGGAAATCGGCTGGCACCTCACCTAGCCAGGTACGGGGCAGGCGAAACGTCCGCCGGGAGACCGCATCGAAGGGGAGGGGCAATCCGCGGAGACGACGCGCTCCGTAGAAGAGGGGGGAGGACCTCGAGCGATGAGCGAGACGACCAACCGGCCGTTGACTCCGGCCGACGTGACGCCGAAGGCGGTCTACGATCGCCGCAAGGTCCTGGTGGGAATGATCGCGGCAGGGGGGGCTTTCGCCGGGCTCGATGCTCTGGTCGCGAACGACTCGAGTCCCGTCGGTGGCGGGGCGCCGCTTTCCGGCTTCCAGAAGTGGGCGGCGAGCACCGGCGAGACGGTGACGCCGATCGGCGACGTCACCACCTACAACAATTTCTACGAGTTCGGGACCGACAAATCGGACCCGGCGGAGAATGCCCACACGCTCGTGACCTCCCCCTGGACGGTCGAGATCTCGGGCGAGGTGGGAAAGCCCCGGTCCTTCTCGCTCGAGGAGCTGCGGGCGCTCGCGCCGCTCGAGGAGCGGATCTACCGCCACCGTTGCGTCGAAGCCTGGTCGATCGTGGTCCCCTGGATCGGTTATCCCCTGGCCGAGCTCCTCCGCCGCGTCGAGCCCACCGCGAAGGCGAAGTACGTGGCGTTCCAGAGTCTCTACGACCCGAAGCAGATGCCGCTCGGCAAGCGCGCTGGCATTCCGCTGCCCTACGTCGA
The DNA here is from genome assembly GCA_964476605.1 of uncultured Thermoanaerobaculia bacterium. GTDB lineage: Bacteria > Acidobacteriota > Thermoanaerobaculia > Multivoradales > JAGPDF01 > JAGPDF01. The sequence continues at coordinate 35,174 of CAYZBH010000004.1, forward strand.
GGGTCTCCGCCTCGACGAAGCGATGCACCCGCTCGCGCTCCTCACCTTCGGCATGTACGGTCAGACGCTCCCCAAGCAGGACGGCGCGCCCGTCCGGCTCGTCGTCCCCTGGAAGTACGGGTTCAAGAGCATCAAGTCGATCGTCGCGATCCGCCTCGTCGAGAAGGAGCCACCCACGACCTGGAACCTCACGAGCCCGGACGAATACGGCTTCTACTCGAACGTGAATCCGGAGGTCGACCACCCACGCTGGAGCCAAAAGACGGAGCGCCGGCTGGGAGAGTTCTTCCGGCGTCCGACCCAGATGTTCAACGGTTACGCGGACCAGGTCGCTTCGCTCTACGCCGGCTTGGACCTCCGCAAGAACTTCTGACCGTGCTCGGTCGCCTCGACGCCGCCCTCGCCAGCCGTTGGGCGAAGGGGGTGCTCTTCCTCGCCGCCCTGGCGCCGCTCGCGGTGCTCGTGGCACGCGTCGCCGGGCACCGAGCCTCGGCCAACCCGATCGAGTTCGTGGAGCATTGGCTCGGCGACTGGACGCTCCGGCTGCTCCTGACGACGCTCGCGGTGACGCCGCTCCGCAAGGCGCTTCACCTGCCGCGCCTGGTGCGTTTTCGCCGCATGCTGGGTTTGTTCGCTTTCTTCTACGGTGCCCTGCACCTGGCGGCCTGGGTGGTGCTCGACCACTTCTTCGACCTCGCGGCGATGGGGGCCGACCTCCTCAAGCGACGCTACATCACGGTCGGGGCGCTGGCGCTCCTCCTCCTGGTGCCACTCGCGGTGACCTCGACCAACGGCTGGATGCGCCGCCTGGGGGGGAAGCGCTGGCAGCGCCTGCACCGGCTGGTCTATCTCGCGGCCGCGCTCGGCGTCGTGCACTACCTCTGGCTGGTCAAGTCCGACCGCACGAAGCCGCTCGAGTACGCCTTCGTCCTCGGCGTCCTGCTCGCGGCGCGCCTCGTCCCCCGCCTCACCGGGACCTTCCGGCGCCACTCCGACAAGGTGCCAGCCGATTCGTAGCCCTTTGGACCAGGGTGACAGTGCGAGAATCAGAGCCGGCCGCTCGATCGTGGCCCCTCCTGGGGTCCAGATTCGCGGGATATCGGAAAATCGGCTGGCACCTGGCGAGGAGCAGCTGGCGAGGAGGCTAGACGATCGGCGGATCGGACGCCCGCGACGCCGCCCGGCGCACCACCACCGTGTCCGCGGCGCGGTCGTGGCCGAGGCGGCGGTTCGGGTCGCGCCAGAGATCGAAGAGACCCAGGCCGAGCGTCCCGAGGATGCCGAAGTAGGCACCGAAACGTTCCACGCTCTCGAGGAGCGAGAGCTTGCGTCCGTCGAGCCTGAGGACGCGCAAGCCGAGCCACCGCTTCCCGAGAGTGGTTCCCCAGAGCGAGGTCGCGACCGCGAAATAGACCGCGGGGACGAAGAAGAGTGCCGCGGTGCGGATCGACGCCGGAATCAGCCGCTCCACCGGAAGCCGAACCGTGTCGGCGGGCAGCTTCGCCTGGCCTCCGAGCTGGAGCGTCACCAGGAGCCGGAGCGTAGCGAGCTGATCGGCGGCGAGGTCGAGCGTCCCCTCTTCGATGGCCGCACGCGTCGCCGCCGGGAGACCCTCGGCATCGACCCGCGCCAGGACCGGCACGAGATCGCGGAGCAGAGCGTGCTGCGCTTCCGGGTCTTCTGGATAGGCGACGAGCGCGGTGCGGACGGCCCGGAAGCCGGCTGGATCGGTCGCGTAGAGAGCGAGCGCCGCGAAAGCGAGGGCGGTCGCGAGCGTCGGCAAAAGGAGCAGGAGCGAGTCGGCCGCGAAAGCCGCCACCCGCCGGCGAGGCGAGGGCAGAGCGCAGCCGGCGAGACCGGGGTTCACGGTGAGCGGGGAAGGATCGAATCGACGGTCGGTCATGGCGGGCTCCGGCGGAACCAGCCCATTCGGGGGATTGGCGAATCGGCTGGCACCTGGACGGGGGATTGGCGAATCGGCTGGCACCTGGCTGGGCTGGCGGGGATCACTTGAGGCGAACCAGCTCTCCCTTGCGGCGCACGATGTTCTTGTAGTCCCACTGGATGTCGCGCGCCTTGGCGAGCCAGCGCGGCAGGTCCTCGAGATCCACCTGGCCGGCTTCGGTGTAGCGCGCCTCGGCCGCGCGGAAGCTCCCTTCCGGAGCGAGCGCCTCTTCGTCGAACGACTGGCCGCTCCAGAAGAGGAGGCGGATGCACCCCTTGAGCTTGCCGTATCCGACCACCGGATTGCCGTCGAGGAACCAGACCGGATGGGCGTGCCAGACCTTGTTCTCGGCCTCCGGAAGTCCGCGCTCGATCTCCCGCGCCAGGAGCTCGCAGATCTCGCGCTCCGCCGGCGCCTGCGCCTGGTTGTAGCGAATCGTGTCGAGATCCATGGATTGCCTCCCCGGAGGTTGCGCGATCGAGATCGGACACTCTCACGGACCACTCCGTAGCGCCAGCCGCCGGACGCGGGTAGCCGGGGCTTACGTTCCACAACGCGCCTTCGGCTTCGCGGACGATGCCAGCCGATTCGCGCGACCTGCGCGACCTGTCGAGAATCGGCTGGCACCTTGGCTCCGCGATTCGGCTGGTACCTTGCGCCCCTCTCCGTGACGACCCGCGCTTCGTCGAGCTCCTCGAGAGAGTCGAGCGCGGGAGGCTCGACACCTCCCGCTGAACCTCGCCTTCCAACCCTCGAAGGTCGAGCCCCCTGCCGGAGCGCTGCGATCTCCGATCTGGATCGTCTGCCAGCCTCGCCCTTCGCGCTTCGCGGGCGGCCGGGACGAGGCGGCCGGGACGAGGCGGCCGGGACGAGGCGGCCGGGACGAGGCGGCCCGCTACTTGCCGGGCATCTTGTAGGCGAGGCGGACCAGGTAGCCTGCGCCGTTGAAGCCCATCTGGATGTTCTCCCAACGCGCGCCGTTCTCGGTCTCGTTGGGATCCTGCGCGGTCGGGATCGCGTCGAAGACGTTGATACCGCCGACGATCAGGCGGATGCGCTCGGAGAGGTCGAGACCGAAGTCGACGTCGGCGGTCCAACGCGGGGCGTAGTGCTGCGGCGGCGCGGTGGGGTCGTCGACCTGCGTCCAGGTGCCGGAGACGACCGAGCCGAAGTAGGTCAGGCGTGTCCCGACCGTGAAGCGCCCGCGTCGGAAGTCGCCGCCGAGGGTGCCCTTCCACTCGGGTGCCGAGCCCTCGACGAAGTAGCGCTCGCGCGTGTTGAAGTAGACGTCCTCCTTGCCCACCAGACCTGGTGCGGTGTTGATCCTCTGGACCTCGGTCTCGTTGTAGTTGAGCGCCGCGAAGAGATTCAGATGCCCGCCGGCGAGCTCGCGACGGTGGCCGAGCGTGAAGTCGACGCCCTGCGTTCGGGTGTCGATGGCGTTCGTGAAGAATCGCGCCTCGGCGAGATTCTGCGCCGCGATGATGGCCCCGATGTCCGGGTCGTCGGTCGTGAAGCCGCCGGTGAGCACGATGCGATCGTCGATGTCGATCTGGTAGAGGTCGAGCGTCAGCTCGTAGTCGCTTCCGGACGCCCACGTCGCGCCCAGCGAGTAGTTGCGCGACGTCTCCTCCTTGAGCTTCGGAATGCCGACCAGTCTGGCGAGCTCGCTGTCGTTCGGCGCGAGCTTCACGTCGGCGGCCTCGCCGGCGATGAAGTCGGTGAAGGTCGAGCTGAAGTAGCGCTGGTGGAGCGAGGGGGCGCGGAAGCCGGTCGAGGCCGAGCCGCGCAGCGTGTAGGCGCCGAGACGATAGCCGAAGGACATCTTGCCGTTGAAGGTGTTGCCGAAATCGCTGTAGTCCTCGCCGCGCAACGCGAGCGTGAGCAGGAGCTTCTCGGTGGTTTGGAGCTCGACGTCGGCGTAGACGGCGAAGCTCGACCGCGAGGCGTCGACCACGTCTACCGGCTGGAAGCCGGGAAACCCTTGCGAGCCCGCGTTGCCGCCACCGGCGCCATCGAAGTCGGCCCAGGAGCCGACCTCGCCAGCACGGATCTCGTAGGTTTCCCGCCGGTATTCGAGACCGGTCGAGAGGCCGACGCCGCGAAGGACGCCCGCGAAATGGCGCGTGAGATCGAGGTTCGTCGTCTGCTGGGTGAAGGTGAACCCGCCGGCGTCGAAGACGGTCGGCGAGAGGCCGCCGTTCTGGGTCGCGATCGAGGCGTTGAGGGTGTGGCTGATGGTGTAGTCCATCGCGTTGCTGCCGTAGGTCGTCGAGAGGTCGGCGACCCAGGCGCCGAAGGGCCGCCGATAGCCGAACGAGAGCTCCGCGTCGTCGATGTCCGTGCCGATGTCGGGAACGAACCCTTCGGGATACATGGCCGCGGAGTTCCGCGACGGGATGTCGTCGGAGCCGATGCCGTCGCGGAACCACGCTCCGGCGAGACCTTTGCGCCGGTTGTAGCCGCCGTGGCCGTAGAAGCTCCCGTCGCCGGCGGTCGGCACGTCGAGGTTGAACATCAGGGTGGAGTTCTTCGTTTCGGCGTCGCCGATGCGCCGCGGCTCACCCGCGCCGGCGCGATTCGTGGCCGCGCGCGAGAGGTACTCGGCGGTCAAGTTGAGCACGCCGCCCTTGCCGACCGGCATGCCGTAGTAGGCGGAGACCTGTCCGTTCTCGCCGTCGCCGGCCGTGTAGGCGCCTCCCGCCACCGTCACGTCGAGTCCGGCGTCCTCGCGCAGGATGATGTTGATGACGCCGGCGATGGCGTCGGAGCCGTACTGCGCCGCGGCGCCGTCGCGGAGCACCTCGATCCGGTCGATCGCGGCGACGGGAATGGTATTGAGATCCGTACCGACGTTGCCGCGCGCGCGCGTGCCGAAGATGTAGACCAGCGAGGACGTGTGGCGCCGCTTGCCGTTGACCAGGACGAGCACCTGATCGGGGCCGAGCCCGCGGAGCGTCGCGGCGTCGACGTGGTCGCTGCCGTCGGAGCCCGACTGGCGATTCGAGTTGAAGGAGGGGGCGGTGAACTGCAGGAGCTGCCCGACGTCGAGTTGGCCCGCCTCGTCGGCGAGCTCGGCGACCGGGAGGAGATCGACCGGCACCGGGGTCTCCGTGCGCACGCGCTCGGCGGTCCGGCTGCCGACTTCGATGACGTCGGAGAAGTGCTCCTTCGGTTCTTCCTGCGGCTCGCTCGCCGCGGGAGCGGCGGCTGCCGGTTGTGGGGTCTGGCTCGGAGGCGCGTTCGGCTCGGCTGGGGCTTGGGCCGCGAGCGGCGCCGCGACCAGCAGCGCCGACAGCGCGCCGAGCCGGAGCAGGCGCGGCTTTCCCACCTCGAATCGATGCCTCTCGCACGGAATCGACATGACGGATCTCCCCCCCTCGATGGGGACCGGACGGAATTTGCGCGGACTCTACACCCGGACGGCGCCCGGCGCCCGGGCCGTCCGCGGTGGGCACGCAGAGGGACTTCCGGCGCCCTTCGGAGACGGCATGGAGAAAGCTGGAGAGTGCCGGCCGCGGCTGCGTCGGAGAGTGCTCGGAGAGTGCCAGCCGAGTGTCAAGCCGATCGCGGTCAGCAGGTTGAAGTGGTGCGGCGCCGGAGTCGGTGGCTGCGCACCCGGCGCGAGGATGCCGTCGGCGGGTCTCGCGGGACGCGATCCGGCGGATAATCGAGGCCATGATCGACCTGGGCCAGCGCTCGAAGCGCCTCCGCGCCGCCTCGCTCTCCGCTCTCGCGGCGGCGAGCCTCCTCGCCATTTCTTCGGCCGCCGCGCTCCCGGCGGACGAGCCCTCGACGCCGCGCGCGCCGGGCTACGACCTGCCGCCGAGCGACGTGCTCGACGTGCTGCACGCGCCCCAGCCGCCGAGGCCCTACCTGAGCCCGACGCGCACCCACGTGCTGCTCGTCTCCTGGGTGCAATACCCGCCGATGGCGCAGGTTGCCGAGCCCTTCCTCAAGCTGGCCGGCGTCCGCGTCGAGCCGCGAACCCGGCGCAAGCACGACACCCCCGGCGGCTACGGCGTCGCGCCCTGCGCACAGACGCTCTCGATCGTGGAGGTCGCGAGCAGCGCCGCGAGGACGATCGCGCTGCCGCCCGGCGGGTGCGCGGACGGCTTCACCTGGTCGGCGGACGGCCGGCGCTTCGCGTTTCGCAACACGTCGGACGAAGCGGTGGAGCTCTGGCTCGGCGCGGTCGACGGCGCGACCCGCCGGGTGGGCGACGTGCGGCTCAATCCGATGCTCGGGAGCTCGGTGCAGTGGGCGCCGGACGGCAAGCAGCTGCTGGTGAAGAGGATCCCGGACTCCGCCGGCGCACCCCCCGCGATCGCGACCGGCGGCGAGGGACCGGGCATCCAGGAGACCGGCGGCGGAGCCGGCGAGTTCAGCACCTACGAGGCGCGCGACACGCTGCGCAACGCGGCGGACGAAGCGCTCTTCGAGTACTACGGGACCAGTCAGCTCGCGTTCGTCGATGCCGACAGCGGGACGGTCACGGACGTGGGCGGCCCCGCGGTCCTCGCGGAGGTCGATCTGGCACCCGATGGCGAGCACGTTCTGCTCTCCTCGATCCGCAAGCCCTATTCCCACGCGGTCACCTACGCGCGCTTCGCGCACGACGTCGAGGTCTGGGATCGCGCCGGGGGCGCGGTGAAGCTCGCGGAGCTCGGGGTCGCGGACCACGTGCCGATCAACGGCGTTCCGACCGGGCCGCGCGAGCACGCCTGGCGTCCGACGGAGCCCGCCACGTTGATCTGGGCCGAGGCGCTCGACGGCGGCGACTGGAAGGCGACCGTGCCGGCGCGCGACAAGGTGATGATGCAGAGCGCGCCCTTCACCACGCCGCCGACCGAGCTCGCGCGCACCGTGCAGCGCTACGTCGGCGTCGACTGGAGCGAGCGGGCCGGCATCGGCCTGCTCCAGGAGTACGACGACAACCTCCACTGGCGGCGGACCTCGCTGATCGACGCCGCGCATCCGGGCGCGCCGGGGAGCGTGATCTGGGACCTGTCGAGCGACGAGCTGTACGAGGATCCTGGGCAGCCCGTCTATCGAAGGATCGCCAATGGCCAGTGGGCCGTGATGCAGCAGGGGGAGTCGATCTTCCTGAGCGGCGAGGGCTCGTCGCCCGAGGGGGATCGCCCCTTCCTCGATCGTTTCGACCTCGCGACGCGCAAGTCGACGCGGATCTTCCGGAGCGCTCGCGATGCCTACGAGTCCTTCCTCGGCTTCCCGGGTGTCAAGTCCGACGCGCTGCTGACTTGGCGCCAGACGCCGGTCGATCCGCCGAACCTGATGCTGCGCACCCTCGGAGCTCGCGTGAAGAACGCCGCGGCGGGCGAAGCGGCGGTCGCCTCGAGCCCCCGCGCCGTCACCCACATTCCGGATCCGACGCCCGAGGTCCGCGGAATCCATAAGCGCCTGGTGACCTACCAGCGCAAGGACGGCGTCGACCTCTCGTTCACTCTCTATACCCCTCCGGGCTACCAGGAGGGGACGCGCTTGCCGGCGATTCTCTATGCCTATCCGCTCGACTACGCGAGCAGCAAGACGGCCGGGCAGGTCAGCGGCTCGGAGCAGGTCTTCACGATGCTCCGCAACTATCGCCTCCTGCTGCTCTCCGGCTATGCGTTGATCGACAACGCCGCCTTTCCGATCGTCGGCGATCCTCAGAAGGCCTACGACACCTATCTCGAGCAGCTCGTCGACAATGCGCGAGCGGCGGTCGACAAGGCGGTGGAGCTCGGGGTGGTGGATCGCGACCGGATCGGGGTCACCGGGCACAGCCACGGCGCGATGATGACCGCCAACCTAGTGGCCCACACCGACCTCTTCCGCGCCGGCGTGGCGACGAGCGGCGCCTACAACAAGACGCTCACCCCCTTCGGCTTCCAGAACGAGCGCCGCCCGGTCTGGAAGGCGCTCGACGTCTACCTCCACGTGTCGCCCTATTTCTACGCCGACCAGATGCACGCGCCGCTGCTGCTGATCCACGGCGCCGACGACGCCAACCCGGGGACGACCCCGCTCCAGTCGGAGCAGCTCTACGAGGCGATCCGCGGCAATGGCGGCGTCGCGCGCCTGGTGATGCTGCCGCACGAGCCGCACTGGTACTCGGCCATGGAATCGAACGAGCAGCTCGCCTTCGAGGAGCTCCGCTGGTTCGACAAATACGTCAAGAACGCCGCGCCGAGAAACCCGAACTGAGGCGCGGCGCCGAGGCGCCCGCTTCGGATCAGAGCAGGAGAGGTGCCCGGCGATTCGCCGGATGGCGATCTCTTTGCGCCTGGCAGCCGCCTAGCGCCTCTCCTGCTCCCTCTCAGCCCGTCGAAGCTCGGCCTCCTCGAGGAGCGCCCTCGCGGCTTCGAGGTCGCTCGCCTCGACGACGACGCGCCGGAAACGGCCGACTCCGCCGTATTGGATGCCCCCGCAGTCGTCGCTCAGCGCCATGGCGCGGATGCCGTGACCGACGAGAAAGGAGGTGGCGAGATCGGCGTCTTGTTGCAGCAGGTACTCCGCCGCGACGACCACTGGGCCCGGCAGGGGAGGGAGCCGTGGCGCGTCATCCTCCTCGACCTCGTCGTCCTCGCGGTCGGGGTCCTTCGCCGCCAGCGTCGCTCCGCACCTCGGACAAACGGTGAGGTCGTCGCGATACTCGCCGTGGATTCCCAGAAAGACGGCGTCCGGGCACTGAGGGTTGAGACAGAACATCGGCAAGCTCCAGGGTGCCGCTCCTCGAGATGCTCTCGGGAGAACGATACGACCCCGAGCCGAGAGCTGGCAATTCCTGACCTGACCCCTTGGCCCGATCGAGAGAGGTGCCAGCCGCCTGGAAAACCGCTCGACGCAGAGGCGTGAAGAGGTGCCAGCCGCTCGACAGATCGGCAAATCACCCCGAATGAGCGACTTGCGAATCGGCTGGCACCTGGCGGGATGGAGCCCCCAGCAGGGTCGGAATATCGGCGGCCGGCGGGATTCTCGACCGCCCAGCCGGCGTGATGCTCAGGGCGCGACCGGCTCCCCGGCGAGCACGGTTCGAAAGAAGGCGATCGTCTCGCGGTTGATCGGTCCGTCGGTGAAGTGACCGGCGTGAGCATAGGTGCGGAAGGAGACGTTTGCGCCCGCTTCCCGGTAGAGCGCCTGACAGCGCTCCCAGCGATCGGGCTGCATGCGGGCGCCGAGCGTGAAGTCGACGATCGCCTTCTCGGCCGCGGTGTAGGCGTCGTCGTACTGCACCGCGTCGTTCTCGTCCTGCGCCCCCATGTAGTAGCGCTGCGGCACGCGCTTCCAGGTTTCTAGGTCGAACGCGGCGCCCACGCGCTCGGCGAGGTCGGCGATCCCGATCGGGTAGGGGAGCGCGAGACCGGCAAGCTCGGCGCGCGGCACGATCAGGATGCCGTTGAGCCCTCCTCCCGCGACGCCCAAGACCCGCTCGGGGTGGAGCGCGGTGAAGCGGTTGACGAAGCTCCCCGAGGCCGAGAAGCCGGTGAGGAGGATCTTCTCCGGCAGGGCGATGCCGCGTGCCCCGAGACGCGCCTTCGCGACGGCGACCATGGCGAGGAGCTGGAGGTCGAGCCGCCGCATCGGTCCGGCGTCGATCCTGAGCGTGTCGGAGTCGAGGGCGTGCGTGTACCGCTCCCAATCCGTCGCCGGGCGTGGAAAGACCGGCACCAGGAGCGGCAAGCCAAGCTCGCGCGAGACGTCCGCGCCGATCGCGCGGCTCGCGAGCTCGCGCGCCGCGGCGAGATGGGCACCGAGGTCGTCGTCCCCCCGCCCCGTGTTGTTGGGCTCGACGAGGAGCGCCCGCGCGGACTCCGGCGCGAGGCGGGCGGGGAGCGCCAGGAGGAACGGGTACTCGAACCCGCGCCCGGGGTCGGCGTCGATGAGCTCGAGCGGTGGAGCCTCGACAGGATTCTCCGCCGGCGCGACCGCGTGGGCGGGGGAGCCGAGGGCGATCCCGAAGAGCGCGAGGGGGCCCAGGGCCCGGCGGAGGCGGAACGGATCTCTCATCGACGATCTCCCAAGTGGGCGCCGATTCTGTCTCATCGCGCGCGAGCGCGGGCCCGAGAAAGGTGCGGAGAAGGGTGCCAGCCGATTGGCAAACCGTTCCGCATCAGCAACTCGCGAATCGGCTGGCACCCGCGAGGCAATCTGCGAATCGGCTGGCACCTGCTACTGCCCTCGGGGGTGGTAACAAACGGCCGTCGGGCTCGTAGGACCCAATGAGGGACCCGTCGGCGACGCGCTCCGCGGGCGACGGGTCGTGCCGCGTTCGGAGGAGATACGACCATGCGCAATCTGAAGGGGATGCGGGCGTTCGGACTCGTCGTCGCGTTTGGACTTCTCGCGGCGTGCACCTCTGCTGGGCCCCGGCCGGCGGCCGTTCGCGCCGCCCCGGCGATCGACTCGCTGGTGACGACGGAGTGGCTGAGCCAGCATCTGAACGATTCCGACCTGGTGATCCTCGACTGCACCGTCCGCGTTCAGCGCGGCGAAGAGGGCGGATTCAAGGCTCTGAGCGGCCGGGAGGAGTTCGAGAAGGGGCACATCCCGAAGGCGGGATTCGCCGACCTGATCCACGATCTCGCCGACGATACGAGCTCGCTCGGCTTCGCCGTGCCGTCGCCCGAGAAGTTCGCGGCCGCGATGGCGGCGCTCGGCGTCCGCGACGACGCGCGGGTGGTGCTCTACTCGGCGACGGAGCCGAGCTGGCCCGCCCGCGTCTGGTGGATGCTGCGCTGGATCGGGTTCGACCGCGCCGCGCTCCTCGACGGCGGGCTGAAGGCGTGGACGGCCGAAGGGCGTCCGCTCTCGACGGAGGCCCCGAACCGGCCCGCGGGCCGGCTGACGGTGGCGCTCCGCCCCGGCCTGATCGCGGATCGGGACGAGGTGCGTGCCGCGGTCGACGACGGGAAGGTCACGATCGTCGACTCGCTCCCGCCGGCGAGCTACGAAGGGAAGTTCTCCCTCTACAAGCGTCCCGGTCACATCACCGGCGCCGTCAACATGCCGGTGACCGCGCTCCTCGACGAGGCGGGTCGCTTCCTCCCGGCCGAGCAACTCGCGGCGATGCTCTCCGTCGAACGCAAGAGCCGGGTGATCACTTACTGCGGCGGCGACATCGCCGCCTCCGAGGACGCCTTCGTCCTGACCCGCCTGGGCTACGCGAACGTGGCGGTCTACGCGGCGTCGCTGCAGGAGTGGGCCGCCGATCCCACCAACCCGATGACGGTCGGCCCGAACCCAAGGGAGGCGCCGACCCAGGAATAGGCGAAGAAGACGGTCGGGAGCGTTGCGCCGAGGGTTGCCATCAGCGGCGCAAGCGATGTCCTATCAGCAAGTTGCGAATCGGCTGGCACCTGCGAGACGTGCACCTGCGAGACGTGCGACGCGTGCGAGAACCTAGACCTTTGCGGCTTCCGCCAGGCGCTTGACGCCGAGGAGGGTGAGCCTCGCCCGGCGCGCCATGAGGCGGCGGAGGAAGAGGGCGTTCAGGAGGCGCATCTTCCACCCGTTCGGCTCGTAGGTGGCCTCGATGACGACGTCGGTCTCGGAGTCCCCGCGCGGCACGAGGCGGCTCTCGACGACGAAGTCCCGCAGCATCGTGCTGATCCCCCAGCTGTCCTCGGGAAAGGCGGTCGCGAACCGTTCCCCCGGCACGTAGTCGACCACCTCCTCGACGCAGTTTCCCTTCCTCCCCTCGAGGATCGTGCACCGGTACTTGACGCCCAGAGCCCGTGTGCTCCGCCCCGAGAGCAGCTCCACCCGTCCCACCTCCGGGTGGTACTCGGGAATTCGCGTGACGTCGTCGACGATCCGCCAGACCCGCTCGCGCGGCGCCCGGATCGTCGCCGAGGTCCTCCACTGCAGCCGCGCGCGCGTCATCGAGTCTCTCGTGGGGCGAGCTTACCCTCGCGGCAGGGCTGGCGCGCTCTGGTCCGTGACCCTCGTCAACTCGTTCGGAGCCGCTCCCAGAACGCACGCGGCGCGAGGCGGGGGAAGGGCAGGTCGATCTCGGCTTGCAGGAGCTCGCGGTCACCTGTGACGAAGACCTCGGCGGCCGCGGCCGCCGCCTCGGCGAGGATCCACGCGTCGTCGGCGTCGACCGGCAGGTCGGCGGCGTGTTCGACACGGGCGACGCGCGCGATGGCGACGGCCTGGTCGCGTAGCAGCGTCTCGATCTCGTCGAGGGTCGCGCGGGGCAGGCCGAGCTTGCGTTCGAGCACGCCGCCGAGCTCAGCGAGCAGGCGTTCGCCCGCCAGGAGCTCGTGCTCGGCGAGCGTCAGGGCCAGGAGATCCGAGCAGAGTCCGCGCGTCGCGAAGGCGGCGACGAGGACGTTGGTGTCGAGGAAGACCCTCAAGAGACGTCGCGGAAGACGTCCTCGTCGGTGAGATAGCCGCGCGCCTCCGCGATCGGCGCGACCCGCCGGCGCAGCCGCTCGAGCTCCGCGAGCGCGAGCTGCCGCCGAAGCGCCTCTCGCGCGAGCTCGCTCTTGCTCCGACCCGTCGTCGCGGCTAATTGGGACAACTTGCGATCGAGCTCCCGATCAAGCCGAATCGTCAGCACCGAATCTCGCATGTAGGACATTGTAATACGACGGTGGACGACCGGCCAACGGAGTTTTTTCGAGACGCAACTCTTTCCGTTTCAGTAACTTGAGAAACAGCTGGCACCTTTGAGATCCGGCTCCCGCGACCGCAAGGCTCGACAGCCACTCCTAGCGGCGAGTCTCGAGGCGCGGCAAAGCAGAGAACTACCCCCTGACCCGAGAGTCTTCAATGAGTGGCACTTGCGACGTCGTGAAGCCGGAACCAAGGTGCCCTCCCAGGATCGCTGTCTTGAAATCAAACAAGGCGCCGCCTGCGCGCTTGAATGGGCGCAAGCAAAAATGTAAGGTACCGCCTCACGTCTCACATCCCCTAGGAGGTCGCATGGCAGTGGACCTTGAAATGGTGGGCTCAGGCTCCAAGTCCTGGAATCGGCGCGGTTCCTACCGCGTTGTCCGCACAGACGCAAGCATCAAGACGCTGTACGTGCAGGGCGCGGGCGGCGGAGGTGGCGGGGGCGGTGCGGGTGGAAGCGGATACAACGGGTCACAAACGGACAACGCTGGTGGTGCTGGAGGCGGGGCCGGCGCTTACTACCAGGGCTCCCTGGAGATCAAGATAGGGCAAGTGCCAGTGGGAGTCGAGTTTGTCGTGGTAGTTGGCGGAGGTGGGCAGGGCGGGTCAGGCGGATCTGCAGGTCTCAACGGCAAGGATGGCGACACAGGTGGCGTCACCTCCTTCGGCAACGCAGATCCTACGATCGGCCGACTCGTCACGCTATTCGGCGGCCAGGGTGGTCGTGGAGGCGGCGGAAGCCAAGCTCACTGGCCAGGAGCTGGCGGTTCTGGAAGCGCTAGTGTCAGTCTCGGAGGTAAGGCGGGCACGGATGGAGGGATGGGTGGCGGACCAAGTCAGCACGGGAGTCAAGGTCAAAGCTCAGGCACCGCAGCTGGTGGCGCAGGTGGCACAACCGTAACCGGTGGGACCTATGATCCCCACGCATCGATTCTCGACACCCGCAATGGCGGTGGGGGTGGCGGCGGGGGTGCTTCGTACGGAAAAGGAGGCAAAGGTGGAAACGGCGGAGACATCTCCGCCGCAACCACTGCGCCTGGACCGGGCTTGGCTGACGGACCAGAGGTTGGTGGCGGAGGCGGGGGTGGTGGCGGCCTAGGACAAGACTACCAATACGGCGGACGCGGCTCCGATGGGGCCGACGGCTTTTTCACCCTTACGTGGTCAACATGAGAAGTTGCTCTTGATTGGCTGAGCACTGCTTGTCAATTCGCCGATAACTGCCGTCGCTCAGCGCGATGCCGCACGGAAAGTGGTGGTGGCCGATTCGTAAGCCGTTCCCCATCAGCGACTTGCGAATCGTGAGCTGCGAACACTTACGGTAACAAACGACTGTCCGGGACTGCGAATCGGCTGGCACCTGCGAGCACCCCGGACCGCGGCGCCATCGAAGTCGGCAAGCTCGCCGACCTCGTCGCCGTCGCCGGCGACCCGCGCGCCGACGTCAGCACCCTCGAGCACCGGCTCTGGGTGGCCAAAGGCGGCGACGTGCTGGAGGGGAAGGGCCGCTAACGCGGCATGCGAGCCTCGGCCCCGGAATTGAGTAAGCGTGGAGGACCGAAGGCGCCATGGAGCGGGCGAATCCATCAACCTGGCCCCTTAGCCCCCTACTCTCCTAGCCGGCAGCCTTCGCAGAGGTTATTCGTCGTCCGGCATGTCGACGGCTAAGTCGTACTCCCGCGACTCTCGAGCGTCCATGGTCACGAGGCGCCCACCGGCCCTGGAGAATTCTCGGGCTCCTGGCGAGACCCAGTAGGCACCCACGCGCTCGAATCCGCGAGTGAGGGCTGCGAGAAAACCCTCGTAGAAACGGCCTGATCGACCGCTGCCGTGAAGCGTGGCGACACGTCCCGCGACGAGCGTGCGATCGCCGTGCAATCCACCGAAGCTGCAGATCAGGGCTAGCGGGTTCTCGCCCTGGTCGACGGCGAAGGTCAGTCGCCCGCCCCGCGGGACGAACCACTGTCGCCGCAGCGGGCAAAAGCGAGGCAAGATGAGATAGTCGGGATCTTGGATATGAATCCCGGTGAGACTGTGCCCGAGGCCCGGGACTTCGTGAATCGCCCTCAACACGGGAACCCTCCAAGAGGAGTAGTGCCCGCACCGCACGAGCTTGATCCGTCTCGCGATCGCAGGGGCATCCAGCCGCTCCTTGATCTCGACCCCCGTAGCGAAAAAGTTGAGTTGGCGCGTCACGAATCGAACCAGTCTAGGGCAACCACTCGAACTGCACCTGTTCTCCGTCCGGCACGTCGCGAAGTTGCTCGTGAATGTGGCCGGTGAAGCCGAGGTGCTTCCGCCAGTCGTTGGGAAAGAAGTTGTCGGTCTCGAGCCTCCCGCCGAGGACGGGGAGGAGCTTGGGGGAGTAGCACTGCCCTTCGGTGAGCGCGATTCCGTTCTCGCGGAGTTCCGCGACCAGGTCGGGAAGAAGCCAAGCGTTGGACACCTCGGCGCGCCGGAGTTGCTCGCGGAGCTCCTCTAGGCTCCTCGCCGCGCGCTCGAAGGTGCCGCCCATCGCGTCGAGGAAGAACACTTGCTCCCTTCGGAGGAGCCACGTCGGCCGGACCACGAAGAGGTCCCCCATCGCCGTCAGGAAGAGTGGCCTCGCGCGTCGCCCCACGAGCCACCGCCAGTTCGCGAGCGGATCGTCGGGCCCCGCGTCGGTGACGGATACGAAGAGATCGCGAAAGGCGAGCGGGATCATCCGGGGGCGAGAACGTCTGCGAGCTCGCGGCGGTAGGCCGCGACGAGCTGAAGAGAACGGAGGATTGGGCGATGCTCGGGAACTGCGTTGCGCGCCGGGTGAGTGTCGCGTAGGGAAGCGAGGATCTCCCTGAGGAGTTCAGGAACGAGGAGCAACCGACCGCCACCGATCTGCTTGACGTTGACCGTACTGGCGTACATGAGCACGGCGATTTGCTCGAGGTTCTTCGGCACCTTAAAGCCACTGAATAGGTCAGGTACGTACTTTCGCCCCGCCGCGAACTTCCTCCGGAATCGAGCCTCACGCTTCTCCCAGCTCAGCGCATCGAGCGAGGGCTCGAGCTGAACGAGATGCCTTGTGTGCGGGTGGAATGCGACGACGTCGAGCTCGCACTCGTAGCCCCCCTTGGCCCGCTTGCCCACTAGGACGTTCCGCCGAACGAAGTAGCCCCGATGTTCGTACCACTCCGCGATCAGCTGTTCGAGGAAGTTCTGTGCCATTGGGGGCCTTTGGAAGGCGTGGCCGAGGCGGCCGCGACGTGATCGAGCCGCTACCCCTCTCCTTCGAAGTAATCGGAGTCGACACGTTTGAGTTGGTAGACGGCGCGCGGCGAAACGCCGAGATCGAAGTCGATCATGTACTCCGCGAGCTGGCGGCCGTCGATCAACACGACTCGAGGTTCGATTCGAGAGACGTAATCTTCTGCCTCGGCTGAGAAGACTCCAGTGGTGAGGAACACGCCCTTGCGAGCGCGCTTGCCATGAAGGGCGCCGACGAACTTCTGGATCTCGGGGCGCCCCACGGTGCCTTCCCATCTCTTTGCTTGGATGTAAATAGCCTCGAGGCCGAGACGATCCTCGCTGATTACTCCATCGATTCCCTCGTCGCCGGCCCCGCCAATGGCTCGGCCGGCTTCAGCGCGATCGCGCCCGTAGCCCATCTTGAGGAGAAGCTCGACGACAAGCTGTTCGAAGAAGCTCGGAGTAGACGCCTTGACCCGATCGAGGAGCTCCGCGGCCAGCTTTGCCCGAATGGTCTGAAACGCGTGCTCGATGCGCTCCTCGGGCGTTTCTTCAGGCTCGGCGTCATTCCCTGCAACCGGCTTCTCGCGAGGCGCCTGATTCCTCCATGCTTGGAACTCCGGAAACTGAAGCAGAAAGCGCAGGTCGACACGATTGAGGCCACGCCCGACCACTTCGCGGCCACGCTCCGTGATCCGGAACTGGCCCTCCTTCGGCGACTCGAGCAGCAGCGCCCGCCCGAGGTGGACCTTGGCCCAGGCAACGCGATTGTCGAACCGCCTCGCGCGGGCACTCGGGAGCAGCTCGGCTCGGTCCTCCGGCGTGAGCGAGAACTCGGCGGCCAGATGTTCGCGCGCCTCTGCCATGGTGTGCACCAGCCCGTCGTCCGCGAAGCGCAGAAGAGGCAGCATGAGACTCTGAAAGTCAGGAATCGGCATGCGGATACTTTATGTCTAACCCCCAAAGCGGCTGATGCGGTCGCCAGCCCAGGTGTAGTTCTTGGCCGCTAGGTTTCCTTAATGTTTGGACCTCGGCTTCCGGCCTTCGGCTTCGGAGGTGCGGAACCGCCTTTGACAACGATATTGGGGGGCGGCGTGGGCGGCTTGGTCGGTCTCGGCTTGGCGACTTCGCCTTTTGGCGGCTTCGTTGTAGTCATCTGGGTCTCCCTTAGGAAGGGGGGTGAACGCAGTCAAGAACACAGCGAATGCCTGCAATCAGAGCCAGAGCAAGGGCGAGAGCGACCCATCGACTTGCCGAATACAGACGCTCAGAGCGCAGGTTGTTGCTGTAAGCGTTCGCTGTAGCGGCTTCCACGAGACGGAGACGAAGATGTTCGGCGAATGCTGCATCTGCGTCGTAGTCCTTGGCGGTGTCCTGCTGGGCTTTGTAGTCCTGCAGCGCCTCGTAGTGCGCCAAGAGATCCTGCGCGGAGGCGAGGTGCTGCCAGCTAAAGCCGAGGTAGATGCGCACGATTTGCAGGATAGCTAGGACAAGCGAAAAGGCAGCGAGGGTGGCGATCCAGACCTGCATCCTGGGAGCTGTTTGCCCGCTTGCGGCGTAGACACGGTAGTACTGGGTGAACAGGCCTGCGACGAGCCCGATGCCTACAACCCGCAGGCCTGGTGCAGCGTCCAGTTGATTTCGCCGGTCCAGCTCTCGGAAGTGAAGTTCTTTTGCGAATTGTAGGTCCATAGCCCCGCCAGAGTTTCGGATCGTGCCGACAACTAGCCGGTGAAGAGGTGTCGGGCATAGAGCCCTTCTTGCCGCCCAACGCCAGTTGCAGTCGCCAGCGTTTCTGCTGACCCTCCACTAGAGAGCATCGGGGTCTCAGGCGAGCTCGCCCGAGGCACCACAGGTTCGGGCGCCCGTGCCATTCGGGAAGGAATAAGAGTCGGGCCCGTGAAGCCAGCACTCTTCTTCTTCACGCTCATACCCTATTAACGAACACCCCCCCCAAAACGGTCGCGACCCCTCGAAATTTCTTCGGAAGGGGCCGCGGGAGGTGTTTCGGGCCGATACGCCGACCGGGCTGGGGGGCGTCTACCCCCGGTACCGCACGCTCAGGGTGAAGCTCCTTCCGGGCTCGGGGACTTGGACGCCGGTGCGGAAGGGGTCGCGTTGGTAGGAGAGGTGCTCGCGGTAGGTGCGGTCGAAGAGGTTTTCGAGCGAGCCCAGGAGCCAGAACTTGCCGAGCTCGAGGCCGGCGCGGAGGTTGGCGATCTGCCAGGCGGGGGTGGGAGTCTCCTGGAGACCCGAGTCCACGCGCGTCTGCTTCGCGGCGGCGACCCCCTCGAGCTCCGCGTACCAGCGGCCGGGTTCGTAGCGGAGGGCGAGGCGGCCCGAGAGCGGCGAGATCTCCGGGAGATCCCGGTCCACGATGCCGAGCTCCGGGGCGACGTCCCGCGTGGCGCGGAGCCAGGCGATGCTCCCTGACAGGGCGAGGCGCTCGGCGAGCGGGAACGAGAACGACCCCTCCGCCCCCCAGAGGCGGGAGTCGTGGTTCACGAACGTGCGGGCGCGCGTGTTCATGACACCCGGGACCATCTCCAGGCGCGGACCGTTCACCACAGTCACCGCGTCGTTCAGTAGGGCGGCGAACGCCGAGAGCTCCACGTTCCAGCGCTCGCCGCCGAAACGGGTGCCGAGATCGAGCTCCGTCTGCCGCGGCGGCGCGAGCTCCGGATTCCCGACCCAGTCCGTCCCCATCCGGCGGAGCGCGAAATAGCGCTCCTGCGGATCCGGCGCGCGCTCCGCGCTCCCGAGACGTGCCGAGAGCTCCAGATGGTCCGTCGGCGCGTAGACCAGGCCGAGGTGCGCCGAGGTCAGCGTGTCCGCGGCGGCCGTCGCGCGCGTGCGGTGGTAGGCGTAGTAGAGGTCAGCGTCCGCGAGGGCCGAGTCCGCCGTGCCGCGGGCGCGCTCTACCCGGAGACCGGCCTCCAGATGGAAGCGGCGGGGGAGCGGGCGCGCGAGCTCCGCGAAGAGCGCCGTGCCGTCGAGCCGCGTGCCCGGGAGGCTCGCCTGCGCGCGATAGCCCATCATCGCGAGGCTCGTAGCCGCGTCCCACTCCCGCCGGAGCGATTCCAGACCGAGCCTGGGGCCGCTCGCGAACGTCGCCTCGCCGCGCGCGCTCCAGTCCTCCGAGCGTGCGTCCGTCGCCATCGAATAGGGGCGAGGAGCGGTGGCAGAGGAGACCCGCAGGCGGTCGTCCATCCGATGGTCCACGCGCGACCAGCCGAGGCTCGCGACCCAGGCGCGCACCGGGCCGGCCGAGCGCTCGGCTCGATAGGTCGCGCGGGCGCGCGTCGCGTCGTCCGTGCGCGCGTCCATCTGCAGATAGGGGTAGAGCTGCGAGTCGGCCTCCTGGCGCGTGGCTTTGATCTCCAGGCGGTGCCCCGGGCGGGCGATGAAGCCGGCGCCGAACCAGGCCGTGCCGACGTCAAAGGCGCGCGTGGCGCGCGCGGCCGCCCGGTAGGCGGCGGCGGCCGTGAGCGGGAGGAGCTCCGTGATCGCGCGCCCGTCGCCGTCCTCGTACGGATCGCCACGCCGGAGGGCGACGCCCGCGTCGAGGCTCAGGCGGTCGTCCGCCCAAGCGACATCCGCCGAGGGAGCGACGTAGCCGAAGGCGCCGGCGGCGACGCCCGCGTCGACGCGAAGCCCGGGCTCGGGCTTCCGCGAGAGGATCTCGATCGACCCCGCGAGGCCGCCGGTCGCGGCGTCGTTCGGGCCGCGGCGCACCTCGATCGCCTCGATCTCCGCGAAGTCGACGTGGAAGGCGGGGGGGTCCATCCGATTGGGGCAGGCGCCGTGCAGCGCGTGGCCGTCGATGCGGAGGGCGAGATCGTCCCCCTTCCGGCCGCGGAGCACCACGTCGTTGGCGAGCCCCCCCTTGCGGACCATGGCGAGGCCGGGGAGCGCGGCGAGCGCTTCGCCGGCGTCGCGCGCCGCGCTCTCGCGGATCGTGCGGGCGGCGAGCGCGTCGCGGGAGTAGTTGGTGCGAACTTCAATCCCCTCCGCGAAGCGATCGAGCGGAAGGGTGAGCGTCACCGCCCCAGGCGCCCCGGCGGCGAGGTCGAGCGCGCTCTCGGGGAGGCCGCCGCCCGGGGGGTGCGCCACCAGGCGGCAGTCGGCCCCCGCGGGGAGCGGGGCGAGGAGACGCCCGAGCGCGTCGGCCGTGAGCCTCACCGGCGGGGCGTCCGGTGGACAGGCGACCTCGACGACCGCGCGGGATACCGGATCCCCGGCGCGGTCGACGACGCGGCCGGCGAGGCTGCGTGACTCCACGGCGGGCAGGGCGGCCGCGAGCGCGGGCGCGAGCAGGAGGACGGTGGCGGCAATGCGAGGGGCGAGCATGGCAGTTCCTTTCCGCGAATCGCTCGCGAGGTTACCCGTTGCGCGCCCGAAACGGGGGCCTTAGCGCCCCAGTGCGTCGATATGCCGCAGTCAGCCGGCGTCAGGCTTGGTGCGCTCGACGATGACCAGCGTGAGGTCGTCGGCGAGCGGTTCGTCGCCGACGTGGGCCGCGAGGGTGGCCTGGATGCGCGCGTGCGTGGCCGCGGCGTCGCCGGCGCCGCCGAAGGCGGTGCGGAGTCGCTCGAAGCCGAAGGCCTGACCCGCTCCATTCATCGCCTCGAAGAGGCCGTCGGTGAAGAGGAGGAGGAGGTCGCCCGGCGCGAGCACGAGCGAGCCGACCGGCGGGGCGATCGTCTCGCCGACGCCGAGCGGGAACGAGCCCGCGGTGCCGGCCTCCTCGACCGTGCCGCCGGCGCGGCGGACGAACGGGAAGGGGTGTCCGGCGCAGACGTAGTCGAGGCGGCCGGTCGCGGGGTCGAGCAGTCCGAAGAAGAGGGTGAGGAAGGTGCGGCGGTTCCGCATGCGCCGTAGCGCGCGGTGCAGCGTTTGCGCGACCGACGGCGGATCCGGGTTCTGCTCGAGGGCGATCTGCAGACTGGCGTCGGTGATCGCCATGATGAGCCCCGCCGCCATGCCGTGCCCGCTCGCGTCGGCGACGACGATCGCCAGGCGCCCGTCGGGGAGCGGCTCGAAGTGGTAGTAGTCGCCGCCGATCTCGTTGGCGGTCCGCCAGGAGTGGGCGAAGCGCCAGCCGGGGAGCTCCGGGCTCGCCTGCGGCAGGAGCTCCCGCTGCAGCTCGCGCGCCACCGAGAGCTCGTCGCGCACCAGTACCCGGTCGACCAGCTCCATCGCCAGCAGGTAGAGCAGCGCCGAGATGGCGAGCACGAAGAAGAAGGGGGAGGCGTCGAGCTGCAGATCGCGTCCGGCGTCGCCGTTCCAGACCACTCGGACCTGGAAGAGGCCGAGGAAGGTCGAGATCAGGGCGCCGGCGAAGAGGAGGCGGCGCCCCGGCGTGAGCTTCTGCGAGATGCTGAGGAAGAGCGCCTTGGCGCGCAGGAAGTAGCGCCGACCGCGCCGCCGCTCCGACTCCGGATCGGGCTGATCGCGCATCAGCACCGAGTAGGCGCGGCTGGCGTCGCGGTCGACCAGGCGCCGGATCTCCCCGGCGTTCATCCCCTCCGTGTACTCCTGAAAGAAGCCGCGCGCCCGGGAGAGGCGCGACCGTCGGGGGGCTCGGGAGCGGGCGCTCACACTCCCATCTTACGAGGTGGGGAAGGAAGGGTTCTCGGGCGGTGGGAACGGCACGCCGCCGTTGGATAAGCTCTTCCGCGTTCGCGGGAGGTGGTGGCATGGTCGGTCGGCGGGCTCTCTGGTGTGGCTGGATGGTGGTCTCGATGCTCGCGCTCGCCGCCCCGGCGGCGGCCGGCGGTCCGACCTCGATCGAGTTTCTCGGCAACGCGACGCTCCCCCCCGAAACCCGGCTCGACGGCGTGCCGGTGGGGGGGCTCTCGGGGCTCGCGTGGGACGCCGCGAGCGGCGACTTCCTGGCCCTCTCCGACGACCGCTCCGAGCTCGGACCGGCGCGTTTCTACCGGCTGCGTTTCGAGCTCGCGAACGGGCGCTTCGGCGACTCGGGTCTCCGGGTGCTCGCCGCGACGCCGATTCTCGGGCCGGACGGCAGGACGCTGCCGCGCCGGAGCGCCGACCCCGAAGGGATCGCCTACGACGAGGGGAGGCTGTTCGTCTCGTCGGAGGGGGAGGCGAAGGTCCGCATCCCGCCGTTCGTCGCCGAGCTCTCTCCCGACGGACACTGGCGGCGCGAGTTGCCGCTGCCGGCGCGCTATCTCCCGGACGGGGAGGAGCGGAGCGGAGTGCGCGACAACCTCGCCTTCGAGGCGCTGACGCTCTCGCCCGACGGGCGGACCCTGATCGCCGGCCTCGAGAACGGCCTCGCGCAGGAGAGCCCGAAGGCGGGGCCGGGGCAGGCGAGCCGCTCCCGCCTGCTGCTCTGGGACCTCGAGTCGGGGGAGCCGCCGCGCGAGCTCCTCTACGACGTCGAGGGACTGACGATCACGCCCCCGAATCCGAGCGCGCTCGCGCTCAACGGCCTGGTGGAGCTGACGGCCGTCGACGGCCAGCATCTGCTGGCGCTCGAGCGCCAATTCGTGGGGGGAGTGGGTGTGGTTCTCCGTCTCTTCGCGGTCGACCTCGCGGGCGCCTCCGACGTCGCCGCGATCGACCGGACGGCGGGGCGTACCGATCTCGTCCCGGCCGCGAAGACGCTGCTGCTCGACTTCTCGGCGCTCGGCGTGCCGCTCGACAACTTCGAGGGGATGACGTTCGGTCCGGTTCTTCCCGACGGCCGCCGCACCCTCTTCGTGGTGAGCGACGACAACTTCGACGCCGAGGCGCAGCGCACGATCGTGCTCGCCTTCGCGATCGGCTTCGAGCCGCTCGGGATCGGCGCCGTGCAAGGGGCCGGGCACCGCTCGCCGTACGCGGGGCGGTGGGTGGAGGGCCTCGAGGGCGTGGTCACCGCGATCGAGGACAGCGAGAAGAGCCGCGGCTTCTGGATGGAGTCGGAGCGGGGGGACGGTGATCCCGCGACGTCGGAGGGGATCTACGTCGCCTGGGAAGGCGCTTCGACGCTCCACCCCGGCGAGCGCGTGCGGGTGGGCGGGCACGTCGAGGAGCGGGGGCCCGCGAGCGGGCTACCGGTGACGACGCTCGCGGAGACGGCGCTCGCGCCGCTCGGCGAAGGGGCGCCGCCGCCGCCGCGGCGCCTGTTCTCCGACCTCCGTCCACCGGCCCAGGTCGACGACGATGGGCTCGCCGATTTCCAACCGGGAAACGACGCCATCGACTTCTGGGAGGCGCTGGAAGGGATGCGGGTCGTGGTGCCGGCGGGCGCCGTGGTGGGGCCGACGCGCGACTTCGGCGAGCTGGTGCTCTTTCCCGACGGTGCCCAGCCGCAGCCGCGAACGCTGGTGGGCGGCCTCCGCGCGACCGCGGCCGGTCCGTCGCTCGAGCGCGTGATCCTCGGGCGCCGGCTCACCGGGCGCATTGCCGAGCTCTCGGTGGGGGACCGCGTCGGAGAGGACGTGGTCGGCATCGTCGACTACTCCTTCTCGAACTACAAGGTGCAGCCGCTCGCGCCGCTGGTGGCGGTCGCGCGCGGCAGGTCCTGCCGCGACGCGAGCGCGCTCGGCTCGAGCCGCCGCTTCGTCACCCTCGGAACCTACAACGTCGAGAATCTCTCCGCCGCCGGTCCGGGCGCGCGCTTCGACGGGATCGGCGACGTGATCGCCCGCTCGATGCACGCGCCGGCGATCGTGGCGCTCGAGGAGATCCAGGACGACAGCGGAGCGGCCGACGACGGCACGGTGACCGCCAAGGCGACGCTCACGCGCGTCGTCGACGCGGTGGTGCGCTCGGGGGGACCGCGTTACCAAGCGCTGGTCATCGATCCCGAGAACGACCGGGACGGAGGGCAGCCGGGCGCCAACATCCGCGTCGCCCTCCTCTACGACCCGGAGCGGGTCGAGTTCGTGCCGCGCGGCACGGCGGGACCCGACGACGCGGTCGAGGTGCTGCGGCACGGCCACTCGGTCGGCCTCTCGCTCTCCCCGGGGCGCGTGGCGCCGGCGTCGGCGGCGTTCGACCTGCGGAGCGGCGAAGGGGTCCGGAAGTCGCTCGCGGCCGAGTTCCGCGCCGGCGGGCGCAGCCTCTTCGTGATCGCCAACCACTGGACCTCGAAGTGGGACGACGACCGACCCTTCGGGTCTCGCCAGCCGGCGCGGGAGCGGACGAGCGCGCGCCGGCTCGCGCAGGCCGGCGAGATCCGTGCCTTCGTCGACCGCATCCTGGCGGTGGATCCGCTGGCGCGCGTCGTGGTGCTCGGAGACCTCAACGACGTCGAGACGAGCGAGCCGGTGCGCAAGCTCGCGGCGCCGCCGCTCGTCAACCTGGTGGAGCGGGTGCCGGACGCCGACCGCTACAGCTTCAACCACGAGGGGACGTCGCAGGCGATCGATCACGTCGTGGTGAGCCCGATCCTGGCGCGCGACGCGCAGGTCGACATCGTGCACGTCGACGCCGACTGCACGGCGAGCCTGCGCGCGAGCGATCACGATCCGGTCGTCGTGCGGTTGCGCGTCGAGTGAGCGGACGGCGCCGCGGCGATCTCCGGTATCCTCGGGCGTCATGAGCGCTCGCGAGGAGGGCGGCGGGGTGGACGGGAAGCGGCGCCTGCCGCTGCACGTCCGCATGCTGATCGGCTTCGCGTTCGGCGTCGTCGCGGGGCTCACCGCGCACGCCTTCTTCGCGGGGGATCCCCGCCTCGCCTGGTTGCTGGCCAACGTCGCGCAACCGATCGGCAAGGTCTTCCTCCGGCTTCTCTTCATGCTCGTGGTACCGCTCATCTTCTCGGCGCTGGTGTTGGGCGTCACCGGCCTCGGGGATCTCCGCCACCTCGGGCGCATCGGCTTGAAGACGCTCGCCTACACGGTGGGTGTCTCGGCGATCGCGGTGCTGATCGGCCTCGGACTGGTGAACCTCCTGAAGCCTGGCGAGGGGATGTCCGAGCGCGAGCGCGCGGCGCTCACGGCCGGCGCCGCCGACCGCACGACGGTGCTCGCCAAGGCGCAGGCGCCCAAGGGGGGGATCGAGCTCCTGACCGACATCGTGCCGGCGAACCCGGTGCGCGCGGCCTCGGACAACGACCTCCTGGCGGTGATGTTCTTCTCGCTCTTCTTCGGCATCGGCTTGACCCTCACGCGGACCGAGAAGGCACGCCGTCTCGAGGAGGCGATCGAGGGGCTCTACGACGTCAGCATGCGGCTGATCGGCATCGTCATCGCTTTCGCGCCGGTGGGGGTCGCGGCCCTTCTCTTCTCGCTCGCGGCCGATCTCGGCGTCGGCATCCTGGTGCAGCTCGCGCGCTACGTCGGCGTGGTGCTGCTCGCTCTCGCCCTCCACCAGTTCGTCGTCTACTCGCTCGCCGTCTGGTGGTTGGGCGGCATGTCTCCGCGCGTTTTCTTCCGGGGCATCGAGGAGGCGATGATCACCGCCTTCTCGACCGCGTCGTCGAACGCGACGCTGCCGACCGCGCTCCGGGTGGCGGAGGAGAAGCTCAAGCTGCCGCCCCACGTCTCCCGTTTCGTGCTCACCCTCGGCTCGACCGCCAACCAGAACGGCACCGCGCTCTTCGAAGGGGTGACCGTGCTCTTCCTCGCCCAGTTCTACGGCGTGGAGCTGGCGCTCGGCCAGCAGCTGATGGTGCTGCTGATCTGCATCCTCGGCGGCGTGGGGACGGCGGGGGTCCCGGCGGGCTCGATCCCGGTGGTGGCGATGATCCTCGGGCAGGTCGGCGTGCCGGTCGAGGGGATCGGCGTCATCCTCGGCGTCGACCGCTTCCTCGACATGTGCCGCACGACGCTCAACGTCTCGGGCGACCTCGCCGCCGCGGTGGTGGTGGCCCGCGGCGAGAGCCGCGACGGATCGCTCGGAGAGCCGCTTCCGGGCGCCTGAGCCCCGGCGCGGCGCGGCGCCGGCTTCTCCCCGGTTCCCCCGGATTCGCCCGGGTTCCAAGACCCGGGGCGGAATGTCACCTGCGCTCGACTGACTTCGTCACCGCCCGGCCGCTACCGTCGGGGCATGCCGGGGATCCGCCTCGACCAGCTCACGAAACGCTACGAGGGCCGGCCGGTGGTCTCGAACGTGACGCTCGAGGTCAAGGACGGCGAGCTCTGCGTGTTGTTGGGCCCCTCGGGGAGTGGCAAGAGCACCATCCTCCGCCTGATCGCCGGGTTGGCGCCGCTCGACGGCGGCCGTATCCTGCTCGGAGATGCCGATCTCGCCGGGGTCCCGGCGCGCCGGCGCGATTGCGGATTCGTCTTTCAGAGCTACGCCCTCTTCCGCCGGATGACGGTCGCCGAGAACGTGGCCTTCGGCCTCCGGGTGCGGGGCGTGCCGCGCGAGGAGCGGCGGCGGCGGACCGCCGAGCTGCTCGAGCTGGTCGATCTCACGGGGCTCGGCGGCCGTTTCCCGTCGCAGCTCTCGGGCGGACAGCAGCAGCGCGTGGCGCTCGCGCGAGCGCTCGCCTTCCGGCCGCGCGTGCTGCTGCTCGACGAGCCCTTCGGCGCTCTCGACGCGCGCATCCGGATCGAGCTCCGGCGGAGCCTGCACGTCCTGCAGCGCGAGGTCGGCATCACCTCCCTGTTCGTGACCCACGATCAGGAGGAGGCCTTCGAGCTCGGCGACCGCATCGCGGTGCTCGATCACGGCCGTTTGGTGGAGGACGGGACGCCGCGCGAGCTCTACCTGCGCCCGCAGACCGAGTTCACCGCCACCTTCCTGGGGGGAGCGAATCTCTGGGTGGGCGAGAGCTCGCCGGCGGGCGTCCGCTTCGGCTCGCTCGAGATGCCGGTCGCCGGCGCGGTGCGCGCGGACGGCGAGCGCCGCCGCGTGCAGGTGCTCGTGCGCCCGGAGGACGTCGCCCTGCAGCGCGACGCCGGGCGCCCCGACGGCGCGCCGCTCGGCCAAGGGAGAGTCGAGGAGATCGCCTTCTCGGGGGCGGTCGAGCGGCTGCGCGTGAGCCTGCCGGCGATCCCTGGAGTGCGCGTCATCCGGCCGGTGGCTCGTTTCGGCGGCGAGCGTTGGGAGATCGACGCGGAGCGCGCGCAGCACGCCGGCCGACGGGAGCCCCTCGCGCCGGGGGACCCGATCTGGGTGAGCGTGCGGCGTCTGCACGCGCTGCTCCACCCCGGCCTCGCCTTGACGGTGCTCACGGCCGGGGCGGGCGGGGAGCGCGCGCTCGCCTACGGCCAGGAGCTCGCCCGGCTCGCGCAGGCCCGTCTCGACCTGGCCGGCGACGCGGGCGCGCTCGCGGCGCGGCTCGAGCGCGATCCCGTCGATCTGGTGATCGCGGCGTCGCCGCCGTCGCGCCTCGCGGCGGCGAGCGAGGAGCTGCTCGCCCGCAGCGGCAACGCGCACCTCCTGCTGGTCCGCGGGGAGCGTCCGCTGCCGCCCCGTCGCGTCCTGCTCGCGGTGGCGGTGGGGGAGCCGGGAAAGGAGGACGTCGCCTTCGCCGGGCGCTTCGCGCGTCACCTGGGCTCGCGGGCGACGGTGGTGACGGTGCTGCCGGAGGGCAGCGGCGAGCTCGCGCGCGGCGCCGCCGAGCGCTTCCTCGCCGCCTGCGTCCGCACGCTGGCTCCGCTCGGCGTCCCGGCGGTGGGGGAGATCGCCACCGGCGGGCTCGCGGCGGCGCTCGGCGCTCGGCTCGCCGGCGAGCACGACCTGCTGGTCATCGGATCGCCCCTGCCTGGCGTCGGGGGGCGCCTCGCCTGGGGTCCGGCGACGCGCGCGCTGCTCGACGGGCCGGGCGAGACGCCGTTGCTCGTCGTCCGGTCGGCCCAGCCCGGGACGAGCCTTGGGAGGTGACATGAAGAGATTCGTACAGGAAGTGGCGATGACGGCGCGCGCGCTGCTCGCGCTCGCCGCCCTCGGGGTGCCGGGCGCCGGGCCGGCGGTCGCCGAGGAGTCGCCGCCCGCGCCGGCGGCCGCCGCCGCGGTGACCGCTGGCGGGAACGGCTTCGGCCTCCGCTCCGCGGACGGAGAGTTCGAGCTTCGGCTGCGCGGGCTCCTGCAGACCGACGGGCGCTTCTCTTTCGGCGACGACGAGCGGCCCGCCGCCGACACCTTCCTGATCCGCCGCGCGCGACCGATCCTCGAAGGGACGGTCTGGAAGATCGTCGACTTCCGCCTGATGCCCGACTACGGCGGCGGCAACGCGACGCTCCTCGACGCCTTCGTGGACCTCCGTTTCGCGCGCGCCCTCAAGCTGCGCGCCGGCAAAGCGAAGGTGCCGGTGGGGCTCGAAGCGCTCGCCGAGGACGCGACGCTGCCGTTCGTCGAGCGCGGGCTGCCGTCGCTCCTGGTGCCGAGCCGGGACGTGGGGGTGCAGGCGAGCGGCGAGCTGGCGGGAGGCGCCTTCCTCTACGCCGCGGGGCTCTTCAACGGCGCCGCGGACGGCGCGAGCGCCGATTCCGACGGCGGGGACGGCAAGGAGCTCGCGGCGCGGCTCGTCTTTCGCCCCTGGCGCGCTGGCGCGCGTGCGGGCGCGTTGGACGTCGGTCTCGGTCTCGCGGCTTCCAGCGGCTCGGCGCGCGGCACGCCGGCGACCGCGAACGTCGCGACTTACAAGACGCCCGGGCAGCAGACCTTCCTCGCCTACCGCGCCGACGGCACCGCGTCCGGAACCGTCGTCGCCGACGGCCGGCGCGCGCGCCTGGCCCCGCAGGCGTGGCTGCGCACGGGAGCCTTCCTGGCCTACGCCGAGTGGACGGAGAGCCGGCAGGAGGTGCGGATCGGGGAGGCCTCGACCGAGCTCGGCCATCGTGCCTGGCAGGTCACCGGATCGTGGGCGCTCACCGGCGAGGCGCTCACCGAGCGTGGCCTCGAGCCCGCGCACCCGGCGGGCGCAGGCGGGGGGCGTGGCGCCTTCCTGCTCTCGCTCCGCGCCGGCGCCTTCACGGCCGACGCCGGGGCCTTTCCACGCTTCGCCGACCCGGAGCGCTCGGCGCGCCGGGCGGAGAACGCGGGCGCGAGCTTCGCCTGGATCCCCTGGCGGGCGCTCAAGCTCGTCGTCGACGGCGAGTGGACCCGCTTCGCAGGGGGCGCGCGGGGCGGAGATCGGGAGAGCGAACGGGTGGCGACGGTGCGGTTGCAGCTGGCGTTCTGAGCGACGGAGAACGGAGGTCTCGATGGCACGACGGATCCATTGCGCGACGCTGCTCGCTCTCGTGTTGCCGGCGGGGCTCGCGGCGGCCGGGAAGCCGGTGACGCTGCTCAACGTCTCCTACGACCCGACGCGCGAGCTCTACCAGGAGGTCAACGCGGCGTTCGCGGCCGACTGGAAGGCGAAGACGGGTCAGGAGGTTTCGATCCAGCAGTCGCATGGCGGCTCGGGCAAGCAGGCGCGCTCGGTGATCGACGGGCTCGAGGCCGACGTGGTGACGCTCGCGCTCGCCTCCGACATCGACGCCATCGCGCGGGTGGGCCTCCTGCCGGCCACCTGGCAGGGGCGGCTGCCGGCGAACAGCGCCCCCTACACCTCGACCATCGTCTTCCTGGTGCGGAAGGGGAATCCGAAGGGCGTTCGCGACTGGGGCGACCTCGCACGCCCGGGAATCTCGGTGATCACCCCCAACCCGAAGACCTCCGGGGGCGCGCGCTGGAACTACCTCGCCGCCTGGGGATCGGTGCTGCAGGGGGGGGGGGACGAAGCGGCGGCGCGGCGGCTCGTCGCCGCGATCTTCGCCAACGTCCCGGTGCTCGACACCGGGGCCCGCGGCGCGACCGTCACCTTCGCCGAGCGCGGCATCGGCGACGTTCTGATCGCCTGGGAGAACGAGGCGCTCCTCATCCTGCAGGAGCTCGGGAAGGCCAAATTCGAGATCGTGACGCCGTCGGTCTCCATCCTCGCCGAGCCGACGGTCGCCGTGGTCGACAAAGTGGTGGACCGGCACGGCACGCGCTCCGTGGCGGAGGCCTACCTCGCCTTCCTCTACTCGCCCTCCGGCCAGGAGATCGTGGCGAAGCACTTCTACCGGCCGCGCGATCCCGCGGTCTCGGCGCGCCACGCCGGCGCGTTCCCCTCCCTCGACCTCTTCACGATCGACGAGCGCTTCGGGGGCTGGGCGGTCGCGCAGCCGAAGCACTTCGGCGACGGGGGGGAGTACGACCGCCTGGGTGTGGCGCGGCGATGACGCGGCCGGGGGAGCGGGGCGCGCTGCCGGGGTTCGGCCTGGCGATGGGGACGACGCTCCTCTACCTCGGCCTGCTCCTCTTCCTGCCGCTCGCCGCCGTGGTGCTCGAAGCGGCGACGGTGCCTCCTGGCCGCCTCTGGGAGCTGGCGAGCTCGCCGCGCGCGCTCGCCTCGTACCGGCTCACCTTCGGTGCCGCGAGCGCGGCCGCCGCGGTCAACCTGCTCTTCGGGCTGCTGGTCGCCTGGGTTCTCGAGCGCTATCGCTTCCCCGGCCGGCGGCTGCTCGACGCCCTCGTCGATCTCCCGTTCGCGCTCCCCACCGCGGTCGCCGGGATCGCGCTCGCCTCGGTCTACGCCGAGAACGGCTGGATCGGCGCGTGGCTCGCGCCGCTCGGGATCCGCGTCGCCTACACGCCGCTCGGGGTCGCCGTGGCGCTCACCTTCATCGGCCTCCCGTTCGTGGTGCGCACGGTGCAGCCGGTGTTGCGCGATCTCGAGCCGGCGCTCGAGGAGATGGCCGCCGCGCTCGGCGCCGGGCGCTGGACGGCGGTCGGCCGCGTGGTGCTCCCCGAGCTCGCCCCCGCGGCGCTCTCGGGCTTCGTCCTCGCTCTGGCGCGGGGGCTCGGGGAGTACGGTTCCGTGATCTTCATCGCGGGCAACCTGCCCATGAAGTCGGAGATCACGGCGCTCCTCGTCATGGTGCGCCTCGAGGAGTACGACACCGCGGGCGCCACGGCGATCTCCCTGGTCTTCCTCGCGGCGTCCTTTACCCTCCTGCTCCTGCTCAACCGGCTGACGCGGCGCCGGGCTGGTCTGCCGGCATGAGCGCTCGGCGTCTACCCTTCGAGGATCCGCGGGGCGAGCCGCGCTGGCTCCGGCGCCTGCTGATCGGCGTCGCGCTCCTCTTCCTCGCTCTCTTTCTGCTGCTGCCGGTGGCGGCCGTCTTCGCGCAGGCGTTCGCGAAGGGGTGGCGGCTCTACCTCGACGCGATCCGCGAGCCGATGGCGCTCGCGGCGGTCCGGCTGACGCTCCTGGTCGCGGCGGTCGTGGTGCCGCTCAACCTCCTCTTCGGCGTGGCGGCGGCCTGGGCGGTGACGCGCTTCCGCTTCCGCGGCAAGAGTCTGCTGGTGACCGCGATCGACCTCCCCTTCAGCGTCTCGCCGGTGGTCTCGGGCATGCTCTTCGTGCTGCTCTTCGGAGCGCAGGGGCTCCTGGGACCCTACCTCGCCCTGCACGGCGTGAAGATCCTCTTCGCGCTCCCGGGGATCCTGCTCGCGACCCTCTTCGTCACCCTTCCCTTCGTGGCCCGCCAGCTCATCCCCCTGATGGAGGCGCAAGGGGCGGTCGAGGAGGAGGCGGCGATGACGCTCGGCGCGTCGGGGTGGCGCATCTTCCGGCTGGTGACGCTCCCCAAGATCCGTTGGGGGCTTCTCTACGGGGTCATTCTCACCAACGCCCGCGCGATGGGGGAGTTCGGGGCGGTCTCGGTGGTCTCCGGCCACATCCGGGGGCGCACGAACACCATTCCTCTGCATGTCGAGATCCTCTACAACGAGTACCAGTTCGCGGCCGCCTTCGCGGTCGCGTCGCTCCTCACCCTGGTGGCGCTCGCGACGCTCGCCGGCCAGGCATTCCTCGGCCGCCGCCTGGCGCCGGCCACTGAGGTAACCTGACGGCATGCGTCCGCCGGGGCTCCGCGCGCTGCTGGTCGTGGCGACGCTCGCGCTGGTCGGGACGGCGATGGCGGCGCTCTTCGCGATCGCCCTGCGGGAGACGGCCCGACTCGCCGGCGAAGAGGGGCTGGCGCGCGCCGAGCGCGGCGCCGCGCGCGCCGTCGAGGCACTGGAGAGATCGCTCGACGCGGCCGCGTTCGAGCGGGGGACCGAGATCGAGATCGTGGTGCGTTCGCGCGCCGAGGTCGAAGCGGCCTTCGGCGATCTGCGGATCGAGCTCTGGCGGCGCGCGCTCGACGGCGCCGTCGCGTCGCGACGCTTCCCCGGGGAGCTGGGGGCCGTGGCGGTGCAGCCGGTCGGCGCGCCCCCGGTCGCGCGGATCGCGGAGGCGCGAATCCCCGGCGCCGCGCTCGCCGCGCCGGTGCGGCGTTTCGCCTGGCGCGCCGCCGCCGCCGCCGCGACGCTCCTCGCGCTCGCGCTCGCCTCGGCCCTTCTGATCGCACGGCGGCTCGCGGCTCCGGTGGTCGAGCTCTCGCGCGCGGCCGCGGTGCTCGCGGGCGGGGATCTCGGCGCTCCCGTCCCGGTCCACGCCCACGGCGAGGTCGGGACGCTCGCCGGCACGCTCGAGCGCATGCGCCTCCGGCTGCGCGAAGCGAACGAGGAGCTCGCCCGCCGGAGCGCCGAGCTCGAAGCGGTGCTCGCGAGCGTCTCGGAGGGGGTCTTCGCGGTCGACCGCGAACGGCGCATCCGCTACCTCTCGCCCCGCGCGGCGGCACTGCTCGGCGTGTCGCCCGAAACGGCGGTGGGGCGCTTCTGCGGCGACGTGCTGGCGCCCGCGCCGGTCGCGGGCGACCTGCCGTGCGAAGCCTCCTGCCCGATCCTCCAGGCGCGGTTCCGCGGGCCCGTGCGGGCGCTGGAGCGGCTGCGCATGGCGGCCGGAGAGCGGCTGGCTCTGATCTCGAGCTCACCCCCTTCGGGCGGGTTGCAGGTGCAGATCGTGCGCGAAGAGACGGTCGACGAAGCGGCGCGGCGGGCCCGGGACGCGATCGTGGCCGACCTCGCCCACGAGCTCAAGACGCCGCTCGCCGCCCAGCGCGCGTCGCTCGAGCTGCTGGACGAGCGGCTCGTCGAGAGCGATCCGGACGGTCACAGCCTGGCGCTCGCGGTCGAGGCGGGCGCTCTGCGCTTGCAGCGGCTGATCGAGAATCTGCTCGAGAGCGTGCGCATCGAGTCGGGGGAGCTCGGCATCCGACGCCTGCCGGTGGAGATCGACGCGCTGGTGGAGGAGGTGGTCGGTACGCTGGCGCCGGTGCTCGCCAAGCGGGAGCAGCGCGCCGAGATCCGTCTGCCGCATCCGCTGCCCAGGTTGGTCGGTGATCCGCAGCGGCTGGAGCAGGCGTTGGTCAACCTGCTCGCCAACGCGTCCAAGTTCGCGCCGGAGGGGAGCGTCATCGAAGTCGGTGCCGAGGTCGTCTACGGGATCCTGCACCTCTGGGTGGAGGATCCCGGACCGGGCTTCGATCCGGCGGAGCTCTCGCGGCTCACGAGCCGCTTCCGGCGGGAGCCGGCGGGGCGCCCCGAGCCGCGGCAGGAGGGGAGCGGCCTCGGGCTCTGGATCGCCCGCTCGATCGCGGAGCGTCACGGCGGCGGTCTCGAAGTGGAGAGGGTCGCGGGACGGACCCGGGTCGGGCTACGCTTGCCGGCGTCGGAGGCGCCGGCTTGAAGATCCTGGTCATCGACGACGATCACGAATTGCGGGGCATCGTGGCCTTCGCGTTGCGCAACGCCGGCTATCTCGCCTGCGAAGCGGCCGACGGAGCGCGTGGCCTCGAGCTCCTCCGCGCCGAGCAGCCGAGCCTCGTGGTGCTCGATCTCAACCTGGGCAAGGAGGACGGCCTCGAGCTGCTGCCGCGGCTGCGCGCCGAGAGCCGCGCGCCCGTGCTCATCCTGAGCGTGCGGAGCGGCGAGGAGGACTTGGTGCGCGGCCTCGACCTCGGGGCCGACGACTACCTCACGAAGCCCTTCAGCCCGCGCACGCTCCTCGCGCGGGTGCGGGCGCTCCTGCGACGCGCGGGCGCGGAGCGCGCGGCCGAGCCGCTCGTCGCCGGCGATCTCGCCCTCGATCTCGAACGGCGCACCGCGACCCTGGCGGCGGGCGCGCCGGTGCGGCTCACGCCGCTCGAGCTCCGGCTGCTGCAGCTCCTGCTGGCGCACGCCGGAGCGACCGTGCCCTCCGAGCGCCTGATCGCGCATGTCTGGGGGGCGCGCGGCTTCGGCGACCGCCAGCTCCTGAAGCAGCTCGTGCACCGGCTGCGACAGAAGCTGGAGCCCGATCCGGCGGTTCCCGCGCGCCTCCTCACCGACGCCGGAAGCGGCTACCTCCTGCGCGTCGTCGCGTCCGACTGAACGCGCGGCGCGTTTGGCCGGAGCGGGCCGCTGTGGGAGACTCGCGCCGTTCGCTCCGCGCCCCAGCCGAAGGGAGAAGCTCTTGATCGCAGACCTGTTGCGCCGCAAGAAGCTCGACGAGATCCTCGCCGCGCCCGAGGAGGGGCACGGCGGCCTCGGACTCAAACGCCAGCTCTCCGCGACCGCGCTCACCATGCTCGGCATCGGCGCCGTGATCGGCGCCGGCATCTTCTCGACCGTCGGCACCGCGGCGGCCGGCGGCGCCGATCACGTCGGCGCCGGACCGGCGCTGATGATCTCCTTCGTGCTGACGGCGGTGGCCTGCGGCTTCGCCGGCCTCTGCTACGCCGAGCTCTCCTCGATGGTGCCGATCGCGGGCTCGGCCTACACCTACTCCTACGCGACGCTCGGCGAGCTCGTGGCCTGGATCATCGGCTGGGACCTCATCATCGAGTACGCGGTCGGAAACATCGCGGTCGCGATCTCCTGGTCGGGTTATTTCCAGGAGCTGCTGCGCGGCTTCGGCCTCTCCTGGCCGGGGTGGCTGGGCATCGACTACCGCACGGCGGCGCAGGCCGCGGCGCAGGTCGCTCGCGTCCAGTCCGCGGGCGGGGATCCCCTGACCGAGCTGGGGGGCGCCACGGTCCGGATGGCCGATGCGCTCGCGGGGGCGCCGCACCTCGGGTCGCTGCCGGTCATCTTCAACCTGCCCGCCTTCCTGATCGTGATGGGGATCACGCTGATCCTGGTGCGCGGAGTGCGCGAGAGCGCCCGCTTCAACACCTGGATGGTCGGGCTCAAGCTCGCGATCATCGGCTTCTTCGTCGTTCTCGGCACCTTCTACGTCAAGCCGGAGCACTGGACGCCGTTCGCGCCCAACGGTTTTCGCGGCATCGCCTCGGCGGCGGCGATCATCTTCTTCGCCTACATCGGCTTCGACGCGGTCTCGACGGCCTCGGAAGAGAGCCGCAATCCGCAGCGCGACATGCCGATCGCGATCCTCGGCAGTCTCGCGATCTGCACCGTGATCTACATCGCGGTCGCGGCGGTGCTGACGGGCCTCCTCCCCTGGAACCAGCTCGGCACCGCCGAGCCGCTCGCGACCGCCTTCTCCGGTCTCGGCATGAACTGGGCGGCGCTGGTGATCTCGCTCGGCGCGGTCTTCGCGACGACTTCCGTGCTGCTCGTCTTCCAGCTGGGACAGCCGCGCATCTTCTTCTCGATGGGGCGGGACGGTCTGCTCCCCTCCTGGGCCGCGAAGGTGCATCCGAAGTACCGCACGCCGCACGTCACCACCTGGATCACCGGCTGGTTCGTCGCGATCCTCGCCGGGCTCGCGAACATCGACGAGATCGTGCAGCTCACCAATATCGGCACCCTCTTCGCGTTCGTGCTCGTCTGTCTCGGCGTCATCGTGCTGCGGCGGACCGATCCGGGACGCCACCGCCCCTTCCGGGTGCCGGGCGGGGATTGGATCGTGCCGATCCTGGGGGCGCTCTGCTGCATCTTCCTCATGGTCTACCTGCCGCCGGCCTCCTGGTGGCGCTTCGTCGGCTGGCTGGTGCTGGGGGCGGCCGTCTACTGCTCCTACGGCTATTCGTCGAGCGTGCTCGGCCGCAAGGCGGGGCGTCCGGAGCTCACGCCGCCCTTCATGGTCTGGATGGCGGTCGGCTTCCTCGGCGCCGGCGTCGGGCTCTTCACGATTCCCCACGACGCCGGACTGGGGAGCCTGCTCGCCGAGGCGGCGGACGCGTCGCAAGGCGATCACCTGCGCTCGCTCGTCGGGCTCACGCTGATCGCCGCCGGCGTGGTCGCCGTGCTCCTCGGCGCCTGGCAGGGGCGCCGGCCGGCGCGCTAGGGCGATGGAGGAGAGCCCGTCCGGCGGGGCCTTGCCGCGGCGGACCTTCTGGGAGCTCGACGGTTATCAGTGGGCGGTCCTCTTCGCCGCCTGGGTCGGCTGGGGGTTCGACGCCTTCGACGCGTTGCTCTTCAACTTCGTGGCGCCGAACTGCGTCCCGACGCTGCTCGGTCTCACGATCGGCTCTCCCGAGGCAGGAGCGGAGACGCTGCGCTGGACGGGGTGGCTCACCGCGCTGCTGCTCGTCGGTTGGGCGGTGGGAGGCATTCTCTTCGGGCGCCTCGCCGACCGCATCGGCCGCAGTCGCACGCTGGTCGCGACGATGCTGCTCTACGCCCTCGGCACGGCGCTCTGCGCGGCGGCGCCCAACCTCTGGGTGCTCGCCTTCTGCCGGCTGGTCGCGAGCCTCGGCATCGGCGGCGAGTGGGCGGCCGGCGCCGCGATGGTGGCCGAGGTCGTGCCGGAGCGCCGGCGTCTGGAGGCCGGCGCGCTCCTCTACACCTCGGCACCGCTCGGCATCTTCCTGGCGAGCCTCGTCAACTTCCGGGTCGCGGGCGACTGGCTCCGCGGCCAGCCGGAGCTCTCCTGGCGCTTCGTCTTCCTCGCCGGGCTCCTGCCCGCGGTCGCGGCGCTCGCCTTCCGCGCCTTCGTGCGCGAGCCCGAGCGCTGGCGGAGAGCGGCGGGCGAGGTCGCGCCCGCGCGCCTCGGGGAGCTCTT
Source organism: uncultured Thermoanaerobaculia bacterium (assembly GCA_964476605.1). Lineage (GTDB taxonomy): Bacteria > Acidobacteriota > Thermoanaerobaculia > Multivoradales > JAGPDF01 > JAGPDF01. The sequence goes on from CAYZBH010000004.1 coordinate 71,737, forward strand.
CAGCGGAGAGACGGCGCGCCTGACGCGGAGCGGGCTCGCCATGGCGCTCACCGCGCTCGCCATGTGGTGGAGCGCGAACGCCTTCCTTCCGGCCACGGTGTCGGGGCTCGCGGCGCGCGAGGCGGAGCTCCGAGGGCTCGCGCGCCCGGAGATGCTGGCTCTCGCCGAGAGCTGGAAGGCCTCGGCGGCGGCACGCTTCAACTGGGGAGGGCTCCTCGGCACGCTGCTCACCGTGCCGATCGCGCGGCGATTCGGTCGCCGCGCCATGTTCGGCCTCTATTTCGCGCTCTCGGCGGCGGCGCTCTTCGCGGCGTTTCGCCCCGGTCTCTCGCCCGAAGCGCGGATGCCCTACTACTTCTGGTTGGGAGTCACCGTCTTCGGCGTCTTCGGGAGCTTCACCTACTACCTGCCGGAGCTCTTCCCGACCCGGCTCCGCGCCACCGGGGCCGGCTTCTGCTACAACGTCGGCCGCGTGCTCGCGGCGGCGGGACCGTTCCTGGTCGGCTCGATCGCGGCCCGCGGTCTCGACGCGACGCTCGCCGCGCTCTTCGCGGTCGGCTTCGTGCCGCTCGCGGGGATGGCCTTCCTGCCCTGGGTGGTCGAGACGCGGGGGAGGGGACTGGTCGACTGAGGCGGGATCCGCGCTCGGCGCTCAGTGCGCGTTCAGGCGAAGGCCGTGACGGATCGTCATCCAGAGGATCTTGAAGTCGAGCCCGAGCGACCAGTTCTCGACGTAGTAGAGGTCGAATTCGAGCCGCTTGCGAATCGACGTGTTCCCCCGCCAGCCGTGCACCTGCGCCCAGCCGGTGATGCCGGCCTTGACGCGATGGCGCACCATGTACTGCGGCAGGTGCTTGCGGAACTCGGCCACGAACGCCGGCCGCTCGGGGCGCGGGCCGACCAGCGACATGTCCCCCACCAGGACGTTCCAGAGCTGCGGGAGCTCGTCGATCGACCAGCGGCGAATGAACTCGCCGACCCGCGTGCGGCGCGGATCGTCCCGCGTCGCCCAGACCGGGCCGGTCGTGGCCTCGGCGTTGCTCCGCATGGAGCGGAACTTCCAGATCATGAAGGGCCGGCCGTCGAGCCCCATGCGCTCCTGCTGGTAGAAGATCGGACCGCGGTCCTCGATCCAGATGGCGAGCGCCAAGAAGGGCAGGAAGGGCAAGAGAGCGAGGAGGCCGACCGCCGAGAGGGCGAGATCGACCATCCGCTTGACGAGGCTGTTCCACCCCTGCAACGGGACCTGCGAAAGGTTGATGATCGGCGTCCCGTCGAGCTCCTCGAGCGTCGCCTTGAGGGCCGCGTACTGGAGGATGTCGGGGACCAGCTTCACTTCCACGCACTCGCTCTCGACGCTCTGCAGCACGCGCATCATCTTCTTGTGCGCCTCGAGCGGCAGCGCCACGAAGACCTGATGGATGCGGTGCGCCTCGATGACCTCCTTGAGCTCGCCCGTCGTGCCGAGCACCGGCAGACCGCAGTAGCGGCCGTGGCGCTTGGCCGGATCGTCGTCCAGGAAGCCCACCACCTCGATGCCGAAGTCCTGGTGTGCCTGGAGCTTCTCGGTGATGTCGAGACCGAGCTCGCCGGCTCCCACCACGAGGATGCGCTGCCGCCGCGCGGCATGGAGGCTCGCGCTCCGGAGCAGACCGCGAATGGCGATCCGCAGGGTGACGACCGAGAACCACTCGAGACCCGCGAAGAGCGCCAGGAAGCCGCGGCTGTAGAGGAAGATGTCGAGGCTCCCCGGCGTCTCGGCCGGCCGGTACCAGGAGGTGAGGCCGGAGAGCAGGACGGTGCCGAGGATGACCGCGAGCAGGACCGAGATCGCTTCGTCCACGCGCGCCCGGTAGAGGCGATGCCGGTAGAGCCCGTGGAAGTAGAAGACGATCGGGAAGAGCACCAGCGCGAAGGCGAAGAGATCGAAGTAGCGCGCGAGCTCGGGCACGCCCTTGGTGAGCGGCACCACTTCCAGCTTGAAGCGCAGAGCCCAGGCGCCGAAGAAGGCGATCGCCGTGGCGACGAGGTCCCCGGCGAGGTGGACCGCGGCGGCGATGCGGTGACGCTGCTGGATCAAGCGAGAACTCCCTCCGTGACGGGCCACATGGGGCGGAGCAGCTCCCTCAGGCGGCGACTGAATCGCTCGGCGGAGAAGCCTTCCGCCCGGCTGCGAAGGTCCAGGCGATTGAACTGCATTTGACCGACTTTGTCAATTGCGGCAGCCAGCGAGTCGGCCGTCGCTTCGGGCACCAGCAACCCCTCGCGGCCGGAGTCGACGATGTCGAGCACCCCCCCCTCGGCGAGCGCCACCACCGGCGTTCCGCAAGCCAGGGCCTCGACCGTCGCGATCCCGAAATCCTCAATCCCTGGCTGCAGATAGCAGCGTGCGCGGGCGTAGAGGCGGCGCAGCTCGAGGGCGTCGACGCGGGGCAGCAGGTGGACCGAGGGGCCGCCCAACTCGGCGAGCCGTCGGCGCTCTGGGCCATCCCCGACGACGATGAGCGGCACGCCCGCGCGGCGGCAGGCCTCGATCCCGAGATCCACTTTTTTGTAGGGAACCAGGGCCGCGACCATCAGGCAGTAGCTCTGTCGTTCGTCCCCTTCCAGGCGGTAGAAGGAGGTCTCGACCGGCGGCGGAAGGACCTCCGCCCGCCGTCCGTAGTAGCGCTCGATCCGCTGGGCGACGAAGCGCGAGTTGGCGAGGTAGCAGTCGACCCGGCCGGCGGTCGCGGCATCCCAGTGGCGCAGGCGGTCCAGCACCTTCCCGCGCAGCCAGCCGAGCGCGCCGCGCTCGTCGCCGAAGTAGGCGCGGCGCTGGTCCCAGACGTAGCGCATCGGGGTGTGGCAATAGCAGACGTGCGTCGCGCCGGGACCCTTGCGGGCGCTCTTGGCGACGCAGTGACTCGAGCTCAGGAGGAGCTGGTGGTCGCGGGTCGGCAGGGCGCGGAGCGCCGCCGGATAGAAGGGCAGGTAGTAGCGATAGTGCGTCCGGATCCTCGGCGCCCGTTGCAGGAAGCTGGTGACGATCGGATGCCGCTCGAGCTCGGCTGCGACGCTGCCGGCAAAGTGGAAGAGCGTGTGGATGGGTGCCGCCGGAGCGAGCCGCGCGATGGCGGCGAGAACGTTCTCGCCCCCGCGCTGCCCGGTCAGCCAGTCGTGCACCAAGCCGACGCCCGCCGTCATGCGACGCCCTCCGCGGCCGCGACGAGCTCCCGGTAGATCTCGAGCGTGGCGCGCGCGGCGGTGTCCCATCGCCAGCGCTCGGCACGCTCCCGCCCGCGCCGCGCCCAATGTGCCCGGCGGCCGGGGTCGTCCATCAGGCGTACGAGCGAGCGCGCCAGAGCGTCGGGGTCTTTCGGATCGAAGAGCTCGGCGGCGTCGCCGGCCACCTCGGCGACCGCGGGCGTGTTGGAGGCGAGCACCGGCGTGCCGCTCGCCATCGCCTCGGCGACCGGCAGGCCGAAGCCCTCGTAGAGCGAGGG
>CAYZBH010000004.1:75321-97837 GCA_964476605.1 uncultured Thermoanaerobaculia bacterium
TCGTCGACGCCGTGCGGCACGACCCGGATCTTCCCGCGCTCGGCGCCGAGGTGCCGGACGAGATCGTCCGCCGCGGCCCTCGTACCGGTGAGGATGCGGTCGGCGCGGCGCGCCGCCCGGCGGAGCATCGCGCGCGCGTACCAGTGCGCGAGACGGTGCGGAAGGAACTCCGGGAAGAGGAGGTGGATGAGGTCGTGGATGGTCACCACCACGCGCATCCCGAGACGTGCCGGCAGGACGTAGTGCGGTGCATGGTAGAGCGCCGGACGGAGCGCCGCCAGCCGCCGCGAGAGACCGAGCTGCTCCGCGAGCGAGTAGCCCGGCGCCCGCTCGTCGATCCAGCGGAAGTTCTCCGGCAGCGGTCCCAGCGTGGCGTGGCGCTCGCGCGGCGCGAGCAGGAGGTACTCGTTGCCGGGATCGAGCGCCGCGAGGCCGCCGACCAAGCCGGCGACGTAGGTTCCGATCCCGAAGTCGGCGACCTTGCGCGCGTCGAGCGCGATGCGCGTCATGCGCGGGCGCCCTCACGCTCGGCGAGCACCGCGTGGAAGAGCCCGGCGAGGCGGGCCGCAGCGCTCCGCCAGGAGAAGAGGCGGGCGCGCTCGCGTCCGCGCGCGGCGAGGCGCGCGGCGAGCTCTGGGTCGGTGAGCAGCTGATGGAGCGCGCTGGCGAGCGCGGACGGATCGTCCGCGTCGACCGCGAGCCCGGCGTCGCCGATCACCTCGGGAAGGCTCGCCCGGTTCGAGCCGACGACCGGCACGCCGCAGGCCATCGCCTCCACGAGCGGCAGGCCGAATCCCTCGTAGAGCGATGGGTAGACGAAGAGCGCGGCGGCCTGGAGGACTTCGACGAGCGCGGCGCGCTCGAGACGGCCGAGCCGCCGGACCCCGGCGTCCGCGAGACCTTCGATCCGCCGCCGGAGCGCCGCGGAGTGCCAGCCGTCCGGTCCCGCGAGGACGAGCGGTGGGGCTTGCGGCCACTCCGCGCGCAGGGCGAGCCAGGCGTCCAGCAGCAGCTCGACGTTCTTGCGCGGCTCGAGCGTGCCGACGTAGAGGAGGTAGCCGTCCGGGAGGCCGAGCCGTTCGCGGGTCGCGGCGATCGCCGCGCGATCGCCCGGGACGAACGCCTCCGCGACGCCGTTCCAGATCACTTCCACCTTGGCGGCGGCGCGCGGCCAGCTCGCGGCGATCTCGGCGGCGACGGCGTGCGAGACGGTGACCACGCGGGCGGCCCTCTCGAGCGAGGTCTCGAGGAACGGGAGGAGGCTCCAGCGGATCTTCCAGGTGAGCGTCTCCGGGAAGTGGAGCAGGGCGAGGTCGTGCACCGTGACCACGGCCGGCACCGGGAGCCGTCGCGGCAGGGTGTGGAGCGGCGACCAGAAGAGGTCGACGTCCCCCGCGGCCAGCCGCCGGGGGAGCACCAGTTGCTGCCAGAGGACGCCGAGCGGCGAGCGCTGGCGCTCGAGCCGGATCCCCAGCGTCCGGAGCCGGGTCGCGTCGTGGAGGGGCGCGTGCGCCACGCCGAGCAGCTCGAACTCGTCGCGCGCCGCGAGCTCGGCCAGGAGCTCCTCCGTATAGACCCCGATGCCCGTCGGAGGGGGGACGAGCGCGCGCAGATCGACCGCGATCCGCGGGCGAGAGGGGGTTTGGGCGGTCAGGATGGCACCGTTCGCCGGAGTGGGCGGCGAGGCCGCCGCGAAGGAGTGTACGACAGCGCCCGGGAGCGCGATGCTAGAGTTCCGGCGGTTCCCGTTCGATGCGTCCCGACGCTCCTCCCGCACCTTCCACGCCGTCCGGAGCCGACGCGGCCGACCCGCGGCGCGCGCGCCTGGCGGCAACGCTCGCCGGCCTGCGCGCCGGCGTGCGGCAACGGCAAGGGGAGGCCGCCACGGTGCGCAGCGGCGCCGACGAGCTGCACGGGCTGCTGATCGAGCTCCACCGCAACGAGTTCGTCCAGGAGCCGGTGCCGGTCTCGCCGCGCCCCGGGATCGGGCGGCTCATCGTCTTCCTGCGCAAGGTCGTCTACCACCTCTTCGTCAAGTGGCACGCGCGAGCGGCGCTGCAGCAGCAGAATGGCTTCAATCAGAGCGCGAGTCAGCTCCTGGCCGAGCTCGCCGAGCGCTCGAAACGGAGCGACGAGGAGATCGCGCGCCTCCGGGAGCGGTTGAGCGCCCTCGAAGCGCTCCAGAGCCCGGCGCCCCCTCCCGACGGAGACCGCGGCCGGTGAGCGCCAGGATCGCGATCGCCGCCGCGCAGGTTCCCTTCGTGCGCGGCGGCGCCGAAGTGCTCTACGGAAGCCTGCGCGACGCGCTCGAAAGGCGCGGCCATCAGGCCGAGATCGTCAGTCTGCCCTTCAATTGGTCGAGCCGCCTCAACATCGTGCAGAGCGCGCTCGCCTGGCGGCTGGTGGAGCTCACCGAGTCGGCCGGGACGCCGATCGACCTCGTCGTGGCGACCCGATTCCCCTCCTACCTGGTGCGCCACCCGCGCAAAGTCGTCTGGCTGATCCATCAGTTCCGGCAGATCTACGAGCTCAAAGGGGGGCCCTACAGCGACTTCGGGACGCAGCCGGGGGACGCCAAGGTGGAAGGGATGCTCCGCGGGCTCGACCGGCGGGGGTTGGGCGAGGCGCGGCGCCGTTTCGCGATCTCGCGCAACACCGCGGACCGCCTCTCCCGATTCAACGGACTCGACGCCGAGGCGCTCTATCCGCCCCCCAAGCTCGGCTCGTCCTATCGCTCGGGAGCCTACGGCGACTACCTGTTGAGCGTCGGGCGGCTCGACCCGATGAAGCGCTTCGACCTCCTCCTGCGGGTCGCGGCGGCGAGCCGGTCGCGCCTGCGCTGCGTGCTGGCGGGGGAGGGGCCAGACCGGGAGCGCCTGCTCGCGCTCGCCGCGGAGCTGGGACTGGGCGACCGCTTCGAGCTCGCCGGCCGGGTTTCCGACGAGCGGCTGTTGGCGCTCTACGCGGGTGCCCTGGCCGTCGTCTACGCCCCCTTCGACGAAGACTACGGCTATGTCACCGTCGAGGCCTTCAAGGCGAAGCGGCCGGTGCTCACCACCTCGGACAGCGGGGGCGTTCTCGAGTTCGTCGTCTCCGGCAGCAACGGATTCGTCGCGCCTGCCGGTCCCGGGGCGGCGACGGAGCTGGCGCGACGCGCCGACGCGCTCGCCGCCGACCACGCCCTCGCGGCCCGCCTCGGCGACGCGGGAGCCGCGCGCGTGGCCGACATCGGCTGGGACCGCGTCATCGACGCGCTGCTGGGGCCGCTCGCCTAGGGGCCGGCGTGCGTCTCGCCTGGATCAGTCCGTTCCCGCCCGCGAGCTCCGGGATCGCCGACTACTCGGCGGAGCTGCTGCCGCGGTTGGCGTCGACGCAGGAGATCGAGCTCTTCTTCGAGGGCACGCCGGCGGTCGACCCCGATCTCGCGCGCCGTTTTCGTTGCCTGCCGGTCGAGGAGCTCGTGGCCCGTGCCGCCGCGGCCCCCTTCGACGGCGTGGTCTACCAGATCGGCAACAGCCCGCCCCACCATGCCCTCGGCTACGCGACGGCGCTCCGGGTGCCCGGGGTGGTCGTGCTCCACGAATTCATGCTCCATCACCTCGTGCGCGGGCTCACTCTCGCGCGCGGCGACGGCGCGGCCTATCGCGAGGAGATGCGCTACGCGGCGGGCGCCGCCGGCGAGCGGGCGGCGCAACGTCTCCTCGACACGCACTTCCCGGTCGACCCCTGGAGCTATCCGCTCTTCGAGCGGCTCGTCGACCGGTCCTACGGGGTGCTCGTCCACAACGCCTTCGCTCGCGAGCGCATCCTCGCGAGCCGGCCGCTCGCGCGCGTCGAGGTGGTCCCGATGCCGGTCGAGGCGGGCGCGCCGCCGCCTTCGCCAGAGGAACGGGCGGCGCTCAAGCGGGAGCTGGGGCTCGATCCGGAGGCTTTTCTCGTCGCGACCTTCGGATTCGTGACGCCGCAGAAGCGACTCGAGCCGCCGCTCGCGGCCTTTGCGCGCTTTCGTGCCGCCCACCCGGAGGCGCGCTTCGCGGTGGTGGGGGAGGTTTCGCCGCACTACGACTTCGGCGAGCTCCTGACGCGCGTGGGGAGCGAGGGCGTCGAGGTCGTGGGGCGCTGCCCGCTGCCGCGGTTCGAGGCGTGGATGCGAGCCTGCGACGTGGCGGTCAATCTGCGCCATCCGACCGGGGGCGAGACCTCGGCCTCGTTGCTCCGGCTTCTCGGCTTCGGGCGGCCCACCATCGTCAACGCGGTGGGCTCCTTCCTGGAGGTCCCCGAAGGCGCCTCTCTCCACCTGCCGATGGACGGCTTCGAGGTGGCCACCCTCGAGGCGTATTTCGAGCGTCTGGCGCGGGAGCCGGCGCTGGGCGAGGCGATCGGGAGCGCCGCGCACCGCTTCGTCGCGGAGCATCACGCTCCGGCGGCCGTCGCGGCGCGCTACGCCACGGCGCTCGAGGGGCTCTTCGCGGCCCGGGTCGAGCCTGCCGCGGCGGTGCCGCCGCTCGCCCCGTACGAGCGCGATGACCCTTGGCCCGAGCTGCTCGCGCGGCTGGGGGCCGAGCTCGCGGATCTCGGCCTGGGAGAGTCCGACCCCGAGGTGCTCGCCGCGCTCGCGGAGCTGCTGGTCGACGGCGATCTGGACCGGGGCGCATGAGCGCGGGTCGCGGCTGGCGCGTCGTCCGCTGGAGCGCCTGCCTCTTCTGTGTCGTCGTCGGGATCGCCGTTTGGCGCCTGGCGTTCGCGCCGCGGGAGCGTCCCGGCTCCCCCTCCCCCGAGATGGCGACGCTCGCCGCTTGGGCGCGGGAGCGCTGGGAGATCGTCGTCTGGCTGCCGCATCCCCATCAAAACCTCGGCGCGCTGGGAGAATCGGTAGGGGACCTCGAGGCCTATCTCGCCGCGGGGGCGAGGGCGAGCGGGCGCGCCATCCCGCGCTGGCCGGCGTTCGGTCCGTTCGAGGTTCCGCCGGGCCGGGAGCTCCTGCTCGCGGTCGGAGGGGAGGGGGGCGAGGGATTCGCGGCCGCGCGGCTCGATCCGCCCATCGCCTGGCTGGCGCGCCTCTCGGGCCGGCTCGCCGGCAACCCCTGGCTCGCCGGCGGCGAGGTGACGCGCGGCGGCATGCGCTGGCGAGTGCGCTGGCGAGGCCCTCTCTGGACGGTCGAGCCCGCGGCGGCGGAGCTCCCCGCGACGCTCACGGCGGACCGCGAAGGGGACGCGGAAGCCCCGCGCCTCGCGGAGCTCTGGCTCCAGCGCGCCTGGGGACCGCTCCCGCCGGCCGACTATCGCCTGACGCGGCGGCAGGGCGAGCTCGAGCTGGTCTCGGGAGCGCTTCCGGCCGGCGCGAGCCCGCTCTTCCGGTTCGATGCCGAGGGGCTGGTGCTCTGGTCTGCCGAAGCGGCGCCCGGGCCGGCGGGCGGCCCCGGGCTCTTCCTTCTCTGGGAGGGAGGCGAGGGCGTGGTGCCGCGTGCGGCGGTCCTGCAACGGGGCGAGGGAGAGACCTACGAGCTTCCCGGCGAGCGTCTGCTCGAGATCTTCGGAGTGGGACCGAAGGAAGGGCGGCGCCTCGGCTGGTCGATCCGCGCCACGGACCGGCTGGCGCGACGGGGCGCTCTGGAGGCCGTGCCCTGGTTCGAGCGCGAGCTGCCGCGGCCCGGGAGCACCCCCTGGCTCGCCGCCGCGATGCGGCTGGAGACACGGCGCGCGGGAGAGCTGCTCCGCCGGATCGGCGCGGCGCTCGAGAAGATCCCGTTGGTGCCGCCGAAGGATCGCGAGCGTTGGCAGGCTGGGGCGCTCCTGCTGCGCCCGTTCGCCGAGTGTGGCCCGGCGACGCTCGAGGTCTGGCGGGAGCCGGACGGCACCCGGCTCCGGCTCTGTCCGCCCCCCGAGCCGCGGCGCCTCCCGTCTCGAGTGTCCTCCGGCGAGGACGTGCCGATTGACGACGCCTCCGATCTCCGGTAGCCTGCACCGGTTTCCGGGGAGCTCGACCGATGAGGATCCGCTTGGACGACGCCCGGTTCGAGCCTTTCCGTTGGTCGGAACGGATCGATCTCTCCGGGAAGGAGTTGGCGCCCGAGGCGGGAGTCGAATTCGGTCCCGTCGAGTGCTCGGGGAGCTTGAGCTTCTCGGCTCCCGAATTCCTCCTGCACGCCCACCTCCGCTACGAGCAGACGGTGGCGTGCGACCGGTGCCTCAAGCCGGTCACGAGCGAGGTGGAGTCCGACCTCGACCTCGTGGTGAGCGAGCGGCGCCGGGGGGCACAGGCGGAAGCGGGGGAGCACCAGCTCGGAGAGAGCGATCTCGGCTGGGTCGAGGTGACCGGCGGGCAGCTGGAGACGGGGCCGCTCGTCGCCGAGCAGGTCGCGCTCAACGTGCCGATGAAGCCGCTGTGCAGGGAGGAGTGCCGGGGGATCTGCCCGACCTGTGGCCGCGATTTGAACGAGGGATCCTGTGCCTGCGCCGAGTCGCGCGTGGATCCGCGCTGGAGCGCTCTCGCGGCGCTCCGGGACGGCGACGGCCGGGAGACGAAGGGGAAGACCTAGGAAGCGAGAAGGAAGCGACGATGCCCAATCCGAAACGACGTCACTCCAAGGCCCGGCGCGACAAGCGGCGCGCCCACGACGCGCTGGCGACGCCAGCGTCGTCCCTCTGTCCGAACTGCGGCGAGCGCAAGCTCCCGCATCGCGCCTGCCCGTCCTGCGGCAGCTATCGCGGCCGCGAGGTCGTCGAAGTTCCCACTCACTCCTAGGCCCGAGCCGGTCCCGCAGCGACCGCCGACGCCGTGCCGAGTCCGCCCGCAGCGCCGCGCATCGCCGTCGATGCGATGGGAGGCGACTTTGCCCCGCGGGCGGCCGTGGTGGGCGCGCACGCGGCCGCGGTGCGCGACCGCGTCGCGATCACCCTGGTCGGCGATCGCGCACGGATGGAGCAGGAGCTCGGCCGCCTGGGCGGCGTGCCGGAGGGGATCGAGCTCGCGCACGCCGCCGAACGGATCGCCATGGACGAGCCGGCGACCTCCGTGCGCCGCAAGCGCGGATCGTCGATCGCGGTCTGCGCCGAGCTCGTGCGCTCCGCGCGCTGTCAGGCGATGGTCTCGGCGGGCAACACCGGGGCCGCGATGGTCGCCGCCAAGCTCACGCTGGGGTCGATCGCGGGCGTCGATCGGCCGGCGCTCGCAGCCGTCTTCCCGCACCGTCGGGGGCGCACCGTGGTGCTCGACGTGGGGGCGAACGTCGATTCGCGCCCCGAGCACCTGCGCCAGTTCGCGGTCATGGGGCACTTCTACGCGCAGGAGGTGATCGGCACGACGGCGCCGCGGGTCGGCCTGCTCTCGATCGGCGAGGAGGAGGGGAAGGGAAACGACTCGACCCGCGAGGCGAGCCGCTCGCTCAAGGCGACCGGGCTCAATTTCATCGGCAACGTCGAGGGGCGCGATCTGTTCAGCGGGCGCGTCGACGTGATCGTTTGCGACGGTTTCGTGGGGAACGCTCTGCTCAAGTCGTCCGAAGCGCTCGCGGAGCTGGTCGTCTCGATGATGCGCGAGGAGCTCGCCCGGTCGGCGAGGACGCGGCTCGGAGGGTGGCTCGCGCGCCCCGCGTTCGTGGGTCTCAAGCGACGCACCGACTACACCGAGTACGGCGCGGTGCCGCTGCTCGGCGTCGCCGGGGGGTGCCTGATCGCGCACGGACGCTCGAACGCGCGCGCCATGCGCAACTCGATCCGCCGCGCGGTGGAGTTCGCGAGCGCCGATCTCGACACCAAGATCCGCGACAAGGTCGCCGAGCTGCACGCCGCCGAGGCGAGCTGGGCCGCCGGCAGCGCGGGCTGAACCACCGGAAAGCGAGGCGAGATGGACACCAGGACGGCATTCGTCTTTCCCGGACAGGGGTCGCAAAAGGTCGGCATGGGGCTCGCCTTCGCCGAGAGCTTTCCCGAAGCGAGGGCGGCCTTCGAGGAGGCGAACATGGTGCTCGGCTTCGACCTCGCGAAGCTCTGCTGGGAAGGGCCGGAAGAAGAGCTCGAGCTGACGGCGAACACGCAGCCGGCCATCCTCACCGCCTCGGTGGCCGTCGCGCGGGTGCTCGCGGCACGCGGCGTCGGCCCGCAGGCGGTCGCCGGCCACAGCCTCGGGGAGTACTCGGCGCTCGTCGCGGCCGGCGCGCTCGGATTCGCGGACGCGCTCCGGCTGGTGCGGCGCCGCGGCGAGCTGATGCAGGCCGCCGTCCCGGTGGGCGTGGGCGCGATGGCCGCGATCCTCGGGCTCGGGGCCGACTCCGTGCGGGCCATCGCCGAGGAGGCGGCGAGCGGCGAGACCTGCTCGGTGGCGAACTACAACGCCCCGGAGCAGACGGTGATCGCCGGTCATCGCGGCGCGGTCGAGCGCGCCATGGTCCTCGCCAAGGAGCGCGGTGCCAAGCGCGCGCTCCCGCTGCCGGTCTCCGCGCCCTTCCACTGCGCCCTCATGCACGAGGCGCGCGAAGGGTTGGCGCCCGATCTGGCGGCGACCCCTTTCGCCGAAGCCGCGGTGCCGGTGGTGGTGAACGTGGATGCGCAGCCGGCGGTCGCGGCGGACGAGCTCCGGGACGCGCTCGTGCGCCAGATCGACTCGCCGGTGCGGTGGGTGGAGTCGGTCGGAGTGCTCTACGAGTCGCTCTCGGTGCGGCGCTTCGTCGAGGTCGGGCCGGGAACGGTTCTCACCGGTCTGGTCAAGCGCATCGCGCCCGAGGCGGAGGCCTTCGCTCTCGGCGAGCCCTCGGCGCTCGACCGGCTCCAGCAGGAGGCGCCGTGAGCCCGCTGTTCCGGCTCGACGGGAGATCGGCGCTCGTCACCGGCGCCTCGCAGGGGATCGGCGAGGCGATCGCTCGCCGGCTCGCGGCCCAAGGGGCCCAGGTGGTGCTCGCCGCGCGCAATCTCGAGAAGCTCGAGGCGGTGGCCGCGGCGCTCCGCGAGGAAGGCCTCGCGGCGCATGCGCTGCGCCTCGATCTCGCCCGCCCGGAGGAGATCGGGGAGGTGATGAAGAGCCTCCCCGGCGGCCTCGAAGGGATCGACGTCCTGGTCAACAACGCCGGCATCACGGGCGACAACCTGCTCGCGCGGATGAGCCTCGAGCAGTGGCGCGCGGTGCTCGAGACCAACCTCACTGGGAGCTTCGCGGTGACCAAGGAGGTGGTGCGCTCGATGATGCGGCGCCGGTGGGGGCGGGTGGTGACGGTCTCCTCGGTCATCGGGCTGATGGGCAACGCCGGGCAGGCCAACTACGCGGCCGCCAAGGCCGGACTGATCGGCTTCACCAAGTCGCTCGCGCGCGAGCTCGCGAGCCGCAACGTCACCGCCAACGTCGTGGCCCCCGGCTTCATCGAGACGGCGATGACCGAGGTGCTGCCGGAGGCGACGCGACAGGACCTCCTCGCCCGCGTGCCGAGCGGCCGCCTCGGCCGCCCCGACGACGTCGCGGCGGCGGTGGCGTACCTGGCGTCCGAGGAGGCCTCCTACGTCACCGGCCAGGTTCTCAACGTCTCGGGGGGGCTCTATATTTGAGCCGGTCCCGATGGACTCGTTTCCGGCGTTTGTGCTAGAAACTCGCTGCCGTATCGCAAAGGAGGAAACCCCGACATGTCCGTTGCCGAGAAGGTCAAGAGCATCATCGTGGAACAGCTCGGCGTCGAAGCCGACGAAGTGACTCCCGAAGCGAGCTTTACCGAGGATCTGGGCGCCGATTCCCTCGACATCGTCGAGCTGGTCATGGCCTTCGAGGAGGAGTTCGGCATCGAGATCCCCGACGAGGACGCCGAGAAGATCTCCCGGGTCCAGGAAGCCGTGAGCTACATCGAGCAGCACGCCGCGGAGAAGAACTGACCCTCCTCGGCCGTCCTTCCTTCTAGACAATCCGTCATGGCTGCTCGCGAACGACGTCGCGTCGTCGTCACCGGGGTGGGTCTCGTCTCCCCGCTGGGTGTCGGCACCCAGGCGACCTGGGATGGCCTCCTCGCCGGGAGGAGCGGCGTGGGGGCGATCACCCGCTTCGACACCGAGCGCTTCGAGGTGAAGATCGCCGCCGAGGTGAAGGGCTTCCAGCCCGAGGCATGGATGGAGAAGAAGGAAGTCAAGAAGAGCGACACCTTCATCCACTTCGCGCTCGCGGCGAGCCGCATGGCGCTCGACGACGGTGGTTTGTCGATCGACGAGCGGAACGCGGATCGCGTGGGCGTCGTGATCGGCTCGGGCATCGGCGGGCTGCCGTTGATCGAGCGCATGCACGCGACCTTGATGGAGCGCGGTCCCGACCGGGTGTCGCCGTTCTTCATCCCGGGTCTGATCGTGAACCTCGCCGCCGGCCAGGTCTCCATCGCGACCGGAGCGCGCGGTCCGAACACCGCCCCTTGCACCGCCTGCACGACCGGGCTCCACGCCGTCGGCGACGCCTTCCGGCTGATCCAGGAGGGCTGGGCGGACGCCATGCTCTGTGGTGGCACGGAGTCGGTCATCACGCCGCTGGCGGTGGCCGGTTTCACCGCCATGCACGCCCTCTCGAAGCGCAACGACGGGCCCGAGCGCGCCTCCCGCCCGTGGGACCGGGATCGCGACGGATTCGTGATGGGCGAAGGCGCGGGCATCCTGCTGCTCGAGGAGCTGGAGTCGGCGCGCCGCCGGGGCGCCACGGTCTACTGCGAGGTGGCGGGCTACGGCATGAGCGGCGACGCCCACCACATCTCGGCGCCGCACCCCGAGGGGCGGGGCGCGGTCACGGTGATGCAGCACGCTCTGGAGGATGCCGAGCTCCCGGCGGAGGCCGTCGACTACATCAACGCGCACGGCACGTCGACTCCGCTGGGGGATCTCGCGGAGGTCAAGGCGGTCCACCAGGTTTTCGGCGAGCACGCGCGCCGCCTCGCCGTCTCGTCCACGAAGTCCTCGACCGGGCACCTGCTCGGCGCCGCCGGCGGGCTCGAGTGCGGCATCCTGGCGCTCGCCATCCGCCACCAGGTGCTGCCGGCGACGATCAACCTGGAGCATCCCGGGGAAGGGTGCGATCTCGATTTCGTGCCGAACACTCCGCGCGCCGCGCGCCTCGACGTGGGGCTCACCAACTCTTTCGGGTTCGGCGGCACGAACGGCGCCCTGGTGATGCGCCGTTTCGCCTGATCGCTGGAACGCCTCCGGCGCCTTGCGTCGCGAGCGTCCGCAGCGTCCGTCCAGGATCGTCCTCGCTGCGCTGACGCTCGGCTCGTGCGCGCTCGCGTTGGGCCTCGCCGAGCTCGGCGTCCGCTGGCTCTACCCGGAGTACGGCTTTCCGGTCCGCGAGGTGAGGCTCTTCACCGAGTTCGATCCGCTGCTGGGGTGGCGCAAGACGCCGGGTCTCTCGGGCCTGCACGTTCAGCCCGAATACACGGTGCGCGAGCGGATCAACGCGCAAGGGTTGCGCGGTCCCGAGGTGGCCTACGCGCGGGAGCCGGGGGTCTCGCGCGTCCTCGCGCTCGGCGACTCCTTCGTCGAGGGCTACACGGTGGAGCTCGACCAGTCGGTGACCGAGGTGCTGCGGCGCGAGCTCGGGCGCGCGCTCGAGCGCCAAGTCGAAGTCGTCAACGGCGGGACCGGTGGCTACAGCACCGACCAGGAGCTGCTCTTCTTCGAGACCGAGGGGCTCCGCTACGCGCCGGATCTCACGCTCCTCTTCTTTCATCCCAACGACCTCGTCTACAACGGGCGTGACGCCTACGCTCCGCATCGCCGGGGCGCCAAGCCACGCTTCGCGCTTCGGGAGCGGACCCTGGAGCTCGCGAGCACTCCCGGCGAAGCGGCGCGAAGTCGCTTCTCGGCCCCGAGCGCGGCCGAGCGGCTCGAGAACGCGGAGACCTTTCTTCCCTGGCGGCTGCGGAGCTGGTACCTCGTCCGGCTCGCGCGGCGCGTGCTGGTGGGCTACCGGTTGGCGCCTGGGGGGGAGGACGACGCCGAGCGGGCGGTCGCGGGCGAGCGGGCACGTGGCGAGAGCTCGCGCGCTCCGAAAGGGGGAGAGGACGCGCCGGGCCGGGGCGCCGAATGGGACCTGGCGGAGGCGCTGCTCGCCAGGCTGCGCGACGGGGTGAGGGGGCACGGGGGCGAGCTCGCGCTCGTCTACGTGCCGACCCGGCTGGAGATCTACGACCGCGCGATGCGCCCCCGCTCCGCACCGAGTGGGGCGGAGGAGGAGCTGCGGCGGGTCGCGGGGCGGCTCGGCGTCGACTGCGTCGCGACGGTCGAACCTTTTCAGGCGCGGGCGCGGGAGGCCGAACGAACGGGCTCCGAGGCGCTCTACTTCCGCAGGGATCCCCACTGGACGGCGGCAGGACACCGGTTCGCGGGCGAGCTCGTGGGGCGCTTCGTCGTCGCGCGCGCGGGGCGCTACCTCCCCGAGCGCCGCTGAGTCGGTGGTCGCGGCGCGCGCGGGCGCCATTGAAAGCGGGCGAGCTCGAGGCGTCCCCGCGCGTCGAAGCGGACCCCTTCGTTCTCGAGCATGACGCGCTGCAGGTTCTCGTGACCCGAGGGGTCGCTGCGTCGGCTGATCTCGCCGCGGGAGTTGACGACGCGTTGCCAGGGGAGGCCGCTCCCATCCGGCAGCGCATGCAGCGCGTACCCCACGAGGCGGGGCTGTCCAGAGAGCCCGGCGAGCGCCGCGACCTGCCCGTAGGTCGCCACGCGGCCGCGCGGGATGCGAGCGACGACGGCGCGGATCCGCTCGTGGCTGCCGGTGTCGCCGCGACCGCCTGGAGCCGCCGGGCGCCGCGTTCCGGTCCGGCGATCAGCCACCCTGCTGTCCCGCGAGCGTCGCTTCCGGATCGCCGTCGACGCCCTGCGACGCGTAGTAGGCGGCGATGCGGGCGGCCGAGCCGCGCCGGGTGTAGACGTCGGGAAGCCGGCAATCGATGGCCCACGCGATCACCCGCGCCACTTCCTCCGCGCTCTGCGAACCGGGCATCTCGCGCGAATCGGGGCCGCCGTGAAGCGCGCGCACCCCGAACTCCGTCGCCACGACACCGGGCGACAGGAGAGTGAATTGAATGTCGGGGCAGGATGCCTGGACCTCGTCGCGAAAGGTCGCGGTGAGCGCCATCCCGCGGCTCGTCAACTCCTCCGCGAGCGCGGCGCCGATGCCGGCGCTCGCCCCGGTGATCACCACGACTCTCTTGCCCATCGCTTCCTCCTCCGGATTCCTGGATCTCCTCTCGCGAAGCTCCGTCGGGACTCGCGGAAGCCTAGCAGCGTGTGGCGGGAGGTCGAGGCGAGGAGGGCGCCGCCCGGCAGCCTCGACGTTCGCGAAGCACGACGGTACTGGACTCGTAACCGATGGGCAAGTCGC
The DNA here is from genome assembly GCA_964476605.1 of uncultured Thermoanaerobaculia bacterium. Taxonomy (GTDB): domain Bacteria; phylum Acidobacteriota; class Thermoanaerobaculia; order Multivoradales; family JAGPDF01; genus JAGPDF01. Next base: position 88,652 of record CAYZBH010000004.1, read on the forward strand.
GCGTAGAACTCCCGGGGGTGCGTCATGGCGCAGTCGTGGGTATCGGGCGGCGCGGAGCGAGAGACTGTTCGTCCGGATCGCGATTCCAGCACCGACCGGGACCGCGAGCTCGTCAGGCTCCGGCGGAACGCGCAGTTGGAGGTTCTCGCGTTCGTGGGGCTCGGCGCGGTCGCGTTCGCGCTTCGGCTCGCCCACCTCCTGGCCCTCCACAGGACGCCGCTCGGCGGACTCCTGATCGGCGACTCGGCGGCCTACGACGCCTGGGCGCGGCGGCTGGCCGCAGGGGACTGGATCGGCGGCGAGGTCTTCTACCAGTCGCCGCTCTACCCTTACCTGCTGGGGGCCCTCTACACCGTCGCAGGGAGGGATCTGCTCCTCGTTCAGGTGACTCAGGCGCTCTTCGGGACCGGCGCCTGCCTCTGCGTCGCCATCGCGGGCCGCCGGCTCTTCGGCCTGGCGGCCGGGCTGGCGGGCGGCTCGCTCCTCGCCGCTTTCGCGCCTGCGATCTTCTTCGACGGTCTGATCCAGAAGGCGAGCCTCGACCTGTTGCTCGCCGCCGCGTTGGTCCTCCTTCTCACGGTCACCGGTCGTGGCTCGCGGCGTCTCCTCGACGTCGCGACGGGCGCCTTGCTCGGGTTGTTCGTGCTCAATCGGGAAAACGCGTTCCTGCTCCTGCCGCTGGTCGCTGGCGCGATCGCTTGGCGGGCCGCCCCGGGAGCAGGGCGCCGGCGCGCGCTCCTCGCCTTCGCCGGCGGCGCCGCTCTGGTGCTCGCGCCGGTGGCGCTCCGCAACTTGGCGGTCGGTGGGGAGCTCCACTTGACGACCGCGCAACTCGGGCCGAACCTCTTCATCGGGAACCACTCCGGAGCGCTCGGCTCCTACGAGCCGCTGATCGCCGGGCGCGGCGATCCTGCCTTCGAGCGGGTCGATGCCACCCGCCTCGCCGAACGGGCCTCGGGCCGAACGCTCTCGCCGGGCGAAGTGTCCGCCTACTGGAGAAGTCGCGCGCTCGCCTGGATCGCGAGCTCCCCGGGGGAATGGCTCCGGCTCACGGGGCGCAAGCTCCTGCTGGCCTGGAACGGCGTCGAAGCGATGGACACGGTGGATCTCGCGACCTACGCCGAACGCTCGCCTCTCCTCGCCGCGTGCGCGAGGATCGTTCCCTTCGGTGTGCTCGCACCGCTCGGGCTCCTCGGCCTCTGGCTCACCCGCCAGAGGGCGCGAGAGCTCTGGCCGCTCTGGGGGATGCTCGTCGTCTACACCGCGAGCGTGGCGCTCTTCTACGTGGTGGCACGGTACCGACTGCCGCTCGCACCGGTGCTCGCGCTCTTCGCCGGCGCGGCGTGCGTCGAGGTGGCGAGGGCGGCGCGCGCGGCCGCGCTCGGGCGTCTCGCGGTCGCGGCGGCGTTCGTGACCGTCGCCGCCGTGCTCTGCAACTGGCCTTTGCTCTCGCCGGAGCGCATGAGCGGTCGCACCCACGCCAACCTCGGGGGCGCGTACGCGGCCGAGGGGCGAGTGGCGGAAGCGATCGCCGAGTACCGGCTCGCGCTCGAGCGCGACCCGAGGAGCGCGGCGGCCCACGCGGGGCTCGGCACGCTGCTCGCGCGCCGGGGCGAGACGACGATGGCCCTCGAGCAGTTCGAGGCGGCCCTGGAGTCGGCCCCGGATCTCGCCGCCTCGCACGAGAACCTGGGGACCGCGCTCGCGTCGCTCGGACGACGGGACGAGGCCATCGCCGAGTTTCGGCGGGCGCTGGAGCTCGACCCGGAGAGCGCCGGCTCCCACTTCGACCTCGGCACGGCGCTGGCGGCGAGCGGCGAGAGCGCGGAAGCCCGGCGCGAGCTCGAGCTGGCGCTCCGGCTGGAGCCGACCAACGCCCAAGCGCACAACAACCTGGGGATTCTCCTCGCTTCGCGAGGGGAGCTCGAGGCCGCGATCCGCGAGTTCGCCGAGGCGCTTCGTCTGCGCCCGGACTTTCGTGAAGCCCAGGCCAACCTCGAGCGGGCCGAGGCGCGGACGGGGAGCGCCACCTCGGGCTTTCCGGTTCTCCGGCTTCGCGGCGGGCCGCCGTTCGCCTGATCCGTCCACCCGCCTCGGCCCGCATCGGTTACGATCGGCGCCCCGTCGTCTCCCGAAAGGAGCGTGCCATGAGTGGAGTGCGCGTGCTGGTGGGAACCCGCAAAGGGGCCTTCGTCCTGACCTCGGACGGCAAGCGGAGCGAGTGGAAGGTGGAAGGGCCGCACTTCGGCGGGTGGGAGATCTTTCACGTGAAGGGGTCTCCGGCCGATCCGCGGCGCCTCTACGCCTCGCAATCGAGCGCCTGGTTCGGCCAAGTCGTGCAGCGCTCCGACGACGGCGGCACGACCTGGGAGGCGGTGAGCAACGCCTTCCCGTACGCGGGCGTCCCGGGAACCCACCAGTGGTACGACGGCACGCCGCACCCCTGGGAATTCAAGCGCGTCTGGCATCTCGAGCCGTCGCTGGATGATCCGGACACGGTCTTCGCCGGCGTCGAGGACGCGGCGCTCTTCCGGTCGCGGGATGGCGGGAAGAGCTGGCAGGAGCTCGCGGGGCTGCGCGGGCACGGCTCGGGAGCGCAATGGATGCCGGGTGCCGGTGGGATGGGGCTGCACACCATTCTGCTCGACCCGAAGCGCCCCGCGCGGATGCACGTCGCCATCTCCGCCGCGGGCGTCTTCCGGAGCGACGACGGCGGCGCCACCTGGGCGCCCAAGAACCGTGGCTTGAGGTCCGAGTTCATGCCCGATCCGACCGCCGAGGTCGGGCACTGCGTGCACCGGATCGCGCTCCACCCGGAGCGTCCCGACACGCTCTTCATGCAGAAGCACTGGGACGTCATGCGCAGCGACGACGGCGGCGAGAGCTGGCGCGAGGTCTCGGGGAATCTCCCTTCCGACTTCGGCTTCCCGATCGACGTGCACGCCCACGAGCCGGAGACGATCTACGTGGTGCCGATCCTCTCCGACTCGTTGCACTACCCGCCGGAAGGAAGGCTACGCGTCTACCGGAGCCGCGTCGGGGGAGTGGAGTGGGAGCCGCTCACGGCGGGGCTGCCGCAGCAGGACTGCTACGTCAACGTGCTGCGCGACGCCATGGCGGTCGATCGCCTCGAGCCCTGCGGCGTCTACTTTGGCACGACCGGGGGGCAGCTCTACGTCTCGTCCGACGCCGGGGACCGCTGGGAGGCGGTGGTCCACGATCTGCCGGCGGTGCTCTCGGTGGAAGTCCAGACGCTGCCGTGATCCGGGTCGAGCTGCCCTTCCACCTGCGGACTCTCGCCGGCGTCGCGGGCGAGGTTCGGCTCGAGCTCGAGGGGCCCGCCTCCCAGCGCGCGCTCCTCGATGCGCTCGAGGCGCGCTATCCGATGCTCCAGGGAACGGTGCGGGATCCCGCGACGGGGCGCCGGAGACCCCTGCTGCGGCTCTTCGCCGGTGGGCGGGATCTCTCCGACGCCGACCCCGACGCGCCGCTCCCCGAAGCGGTCGAGCGGGGTGACGAGCCCTACCTGATCGTCGGCGCGATCGCGGGGGGGTAGAGCCGCGAGCGCGCCGGGGAACGCCTCAGGGCGCGAACTTGTCGGCGTAGTCGGCCACCGCGGCGGTGACGACGCGCCGCGCGTGGTCGCGCCCGTAGACCTCGCCCACGCGGGCCTGGGAGCGTTGGCCGGGGACCATCTTGTAGGTCAGGAAGTAGTGCTGGAGCCGCTCGACCAGGACCTCGGGAACGTCGGCGAGGTCGCGCGCCGCCCCCCAGACGTGGTCGTTCTCGAGCACGCTGATGATCTTGTCGTCGGCTTCGCCCCGGTCGATCATCTGGAGGCCGCCGATCACCCGGCAGCGCACGATGATCTCGTTGCGCGCGATGGCGCGCTCCGAGAGCACGCAGATGTCGAGCGGGTCGCCGTCGCCGCGCTTCGCCGCCGGCGCGAGCGCCCGCACGCGCTCGCCGCAAAGGGTGCGCGGCACGAAGCCGTAGAGGGCCGGATGCTGCGCGGAGGAGCGCTGCGGCCGGTCGACGCAGAGGTAGCCCGAGACCTTGTCGACCTCGTACTTCATCAGGTCGAAAGGCGTGATCTCGATGAAGGCGTTCAGGTGGTCCGGCGGATCGGGGCCGACCTCGAGCCCGTGCCAGGGGTGGGGGCGGAAGTGGTGGACCGTCGGGGCGTAGCGGGGAAGAGTGGATTTGGCCATGAGTGGGGTCCGTGGCCGAAGCACGCGGAGCGGTCCGACCGGCCGCCAGTGTACGGGGGGCGGGGCTCCGCTGCCAAGCCGAGCGCTCTCGACCCGCGCTAGACCTCGATCTCCGATTCGGCCTCCGGCACCTCCGCGGGTTCGGCCGCGACGGGCCCGGGCGCGGTGGGAGCGGCCGGGGGAAGATCGGCGATCCACTCCTCCCGCTCGACCGCGATCGAGCAGTCGGTCGCCAGGGCCGCGAGCGCTCCGACGGCGGCGAGAATCGGCGCGAAGACCACGCCCACCACGCCGGCGGTGAGCGGAAACTCGGCGATCGAGCGCTCCCCTTGCTTGATCACGATGCGCCGCACGTTCCCCTCGTGCACGAGTTGGCGGACCTTCTCGACCAGCTCTCCGCCTTGGACCTTCGTCGTCTCCCACCAGGTGCGATGGCTCATCGCGACTCTCCTCGCGGCATCCCGGGCTCCGCGACGGCGCGGCCCCTGAGGGGGTCTACGCGCGAGCCGGGAGATCGTTGCGCCGAGCGGCCGTGCCGCGCCGGTCCGGCGAGGGCGCGCGGACGCTCAGCGCCGCCGGTTCCGCGTCCGTCCGGATTCGGCTCCGGCCGTCCTGGGGCGGCGCCGCCGCGGTTTCGACTCGACGAGGCGATGGCTCGCCTCGGCTCCGAGGTCGAGGCCGTAGACTTGTTTCAGCTGCTCGATGCGGGCGCGGGTCTCGGCGCTGAACGGCGCCTTGCCGTCGAAGGCGTGCAGCACGATTCCCTCGAGCAGGTCTCCGAGCGTCAGGTCGAGATACTCCGAGAGACCTTTCAGGACCTTGAGGATCCGTTTCTCCAGCCGCACTCCGGTCTGCACCCGCTCGACGATGGGATCCATGCGCCGCAGCCTAGCGGAACAGACGGGTCCGTCCAATCTTGACAATTTGGTACATATGTACCACGATGAAGCCATGCGAACAACCGCCGAGAACTTCCATCCGTCGCCGCTCCCCGAAGAAGGCGCGGCCCGGCCCCAGAGCCCCGCCGACCATGCCGCCGGGCTCGCTGGCCGGCAGCGTGCCCATGTCCGCCGCGCCGGACGTTTCCTCGTCGAGAGACCCCTGGCGCAGGTCTTTCCGCTCTTCACGCCGCTTGGCGAGAAGCTCTGGGCCCCCGGTTGGGACCCTGAGCTCCACTTCCCGCCCGACGGCGCCCCGTGCGCAGGTGCCGTCTTCTCGACGCTCGGGGAGGATGAGCTGCGCACGCACTGGGTGACCGTCGACTGGGAGCCCGATCGCCATCGGGCGCGCTACGCGCGGATCACGCCGGAGCGCCGCGCGGGCACCGTGGAGGTGACCTGCGTCGAAGCGGGTGAGGGCGCGACGGTGGTGGAGGTGACCTACGACCTGGCGGCGCTGAGCGCCGCCGGCGACGAGGAGCTCGCCGCCTGGACCGAGGAGTGGTACGCGAGCTACCTCGAGGCGTGGCGGCGGCGGATCGCGGGCTGCCTCGCGGCGGGGGAGGCCGCGCGAGGAGACGGGTCCCGGCGGGTCGAGGTCAGCTGCCGCGAAGGCGCGTGATCTCGGCGTCGACCTCGATCGCTTCCCCTTCGCGTCCGATCCGCCGCAGGAGATCTCGCGAGCGCTCGAGCACGGTGGCGAGGTCGGCCGCGGAGCTGGCCCGTTCGATCTTGAGGACCTGCGCCTCACCCTCGGGGCCGAGCCCCCGATAGACGATCTGGGAGGCGCGCTGCGCCACCTCGCGGAAGTTCACCATGGGCGCGCGGCCGGCGGCGGCCGCCCGGGGGGAGGCGGCGGTCGCTCCGGCGGCTGGTGCCGGCGGGGTCGGCGGCTCCTCGAGGGCGATGACGCCCGAGGTGACGAGCCCGTAGATGGTGCTGCAGACCTCGAAGCGCGCGCGACCGACCGCTGCCGCGATCTCCTCGATGTTGCGGCGGCCGTCGCTCCAGCGGACGATCTCCCACTCCGCGGGCATGAGGGAGACCGAGGTCGTGGTCGAGAGCGGGAGAAGGACCGGGATCAGCCGCGTCGACGGGACCTTCTTCAGCAGCACCTTCCATTCGTCGGTCCGTCGCGCTGCCTCCATCAGGAGGTTGGTGTTGGAGCGCTGAATGGTCACGGTCCCCGATTCCACCCCCTGCTCGAACCGGAACTCGCCGTGGTCCCAGAGCGCGACGGCGTAGACCGCCTCTTCGCCGGAGACTTCGCCGAGCGTCGCGTGGACGATCTGGCCGCGAAGGATGTAGATGTGCGCGCTCTCTCCCGACCGCTTGAGCTCGAAAGCTCCGGTCTTCGAGCCGACCGCGACGAGCTGCAACAGATCCGGAAGGGGAAGCTCTTCGATCAAGCCCTGAAAGGCCACGCTCGGGCTCCTTTCCTGGCGGGCGCGCAGGCGCCCTTGTCTTGCGATCCCGTCCAGAACGGGGAGCGGCGCGACCTCGGACCGGCTGGGTGGGACGCCGCAGAACCTACCACAGCAGGACGCCGTCCAGGGCTCCCGGGACGGTGGGGCGGCGCGGCGCCGCGGGGGCTTCTGCCGCGCGTGTCCCAGTTCGGGTCAGTCGACGATGAAGAGCTTGGCTCCGATCCCGGTCGACGAGCGGTGCGGCTCCGCTCCGTCGGCGACCTGGTAGGAGATTCCCGGGAGCAGGTGGAACCGCCTCCCGTCGGCGAGCTCGGTCTCGAGCTCCCCCTCGAGGCAGAGGAGAATGTGCCCCTTCTCGCACCAGTGATCGGCGCGATAGCCGGGTGAGTAGTCGACCAGACGGACGCGGATGCCGCCGAAGTGGCGCGTTCGCCAGCGGGCCACGCCACGCTCGCCCGGGTGCTCCTCGGGCGCGATCTCGGACCAGTCGGTGATTCCGAACGGGATGTCGCGCATCTGCATGGTGGGCTCCGGAGCTGGGAGGACTCGACCGCAGTCTAGCCGAGGCTCGCCGGCGGGATCCCGGCTGGGTGCTCCCCCGGGTCATATGACGGCCGTCAGTTGCGCGCCGCGCGCTGGAGACTAGGATCGGCGCGCAAGATATCTGGAGGAGGTCGCCATGAGAATCGGGAGAGCTCTGTCGCTCGCTCTGGCGCCGGTGGTGCTCGCTCTCGTCCTCGCCTCGCCGGCGCGGGGGACGGCGGGCGCCGGGCTGGGCATCGCCAAGTCGCAGGACTGCATCGACTGTCACCGGGACGGCACGCCGGGCATCGTCGAGCACTGGCAGGCGAGCGGGCATGCGGAGAACGGCGTCGCCTGCTTCGACTGTCATCAAGCCAGGGAGGGCGAGCCGGACGCCTTCGCGCACGAAGGGTCCACGATCGCCACCATCGTGACGCCGCGCGACTGCGCGCGCTGCCACGCTCGGGAAGATGCCGAGTTCGAGCGCAGCCACCACGCCAAGGCCGGAAACATCCTGGCGTCGCTCGACAACTACCTGGCCGAGACCGTGGAGGGCTCCCGCGTCCCCTTCGATCCGCATTCGGCGACGCCCGGCAAGCCTCTCGACGGCATGGTCAACGGCCTGGCGAGCGCGCAATCGGGCTGCCAGCAGTGCCATGGCGCGAAAGTCGCGATTCGCGCGACCGACGGCGGCACGCTGACCGTCGACGACTTCAAGCCGGGCGCGGACGGCTTGCCGACCGTGGCCGCGGCGATGGCGCGCATCGCGCGCGACGGCATGGGCCGACCGCTGCTGACCACGGCGAGCTGGCCGAATACCGGCATCGGACGGCTCAACCTCGACGGCTCGCTGGGGTCGTGCGCCGCCTGCCATAGCCGCCATGACTTCTCGCGCCGCCGCGCGCGGCAGCCCGAGAACTGCGGCAAGTGCCATCTCGGGCCCGACCACCCGCAGAAGGAGGTCTACGAGGAGTCGAAGCACGGTGTCGCCTACCGCGACCTCAAGGACACGATGAAGCTCGACGCCGAGAGTTGGGTGTTGGGCAAGGACTACTCCCAGGCTCCCACCTGCGCCACCTGCCACATGTCGGCGAACGCCAACGGGCTCCCCGTGACGCACGATCCGGGCGAGCGCATCTCCTGGACGAACCGGCCACCGGACTCGCAGGTGATGGACACCGACGCGGCGCACCAGGTGATCAGCGAGAGCGACCCCGCGAAGCGCGCGGCTCTGGTCGCCGACAGCGCGACGGCGAAACGCGATCGCATGCAGAAGGTCTGCACCAACTGCCATGCGCCCGGCTACGTGAAGTCCTTCTACCAGCAGTACGACGACCTGGTCGTGCTCTACAACGAGAAGTTCGCCAAGCCCGGCGCGGCGATCATGGCGGAGCTCGGCCGGCAGGGCCTGCTGAGCAAGAAGCAGTTCGACGAGCCGATCGAGTGGGAGTGGTTCCTGCTCTGGCATCACGAAGGGCGCCGCGCGCGTCACGGTGCGGCGATGATGGCGCCGGACTACACGCATTGGCACGGCATGTACGAGGTGGCCGACCGCTTCTATCAGAAGCTCGTGCCGGAAGCACGCGAGATCGCCGACGCCGCGGAAGCGGCGGGGAAGAAGGCCGAAGCGGACGCCGTGCGCGCCGTGATCGACGGCATCCTGGCGCGTCCGGAGCACGCCTGGTCGCGTCCGGAAGGAGCTCCCGCCTCGAAGCCCTAGCGTTCGTCGAGGTCGCCATTCGCACCGCGGCGACGGCCCCTTCGGGCGCCAACCGCCAGCCCTGGAGGTTCGTCGCCGTCTCCGACCCCGACCTCAAGCGGGAGATCCGGGAGGCGGCCGGAGCGGAGGAGCGCGAGAGCTACGAGAACCGGATGTCGGAGGAGTGGCTGCGCGCCCTGGCGCCGCTCGGGACCGACTGGCGTAAGCCGTTTCTGGAGATCGCTCCCTGGCTGGTCGTGGTCTTCGCCGAGCTCTGGGAGGCGGGCGCGGAAGGCGCCAAGATCCGCAATTACTACGTCAAGGAGAGCGTGGGGATCGCCTGCGGCCTGTTCGTGGCGTCGCTTCACCTCGCGGGGCTCGCGACCCTC
>CAYZBH010000004.1:97937-102299 GCA_964476605.1 uncultured Thermoanaerobaculia bacterium
GCGCGCGGAGCGCACCCTAGCGTCTTCCGGCGCCGCGCGCCGTGAGCGCCGCACACTCCCCGCGCAGGGTCTTCGTCTCCGGGGCGTCGGGCCCCGCGCTCCGTTGGCGCACGGCGATCGCTTGGGCGCAGGCGGCCGCGGCTTCGCCGGGTCGTCCCAGAGCGGCGAGAGCGTCCGCGAGCCGCTTGGAGGCGAGGGCGACGTGGGGGTGGTCGGGGCCGTAGGCCGTCCGGAAAATCTCGACCGCGCGTCGCAGGTAGGGCTCCGCCGCGCGCGCATCCCCGCGGTCGAGGAAGGCGTCGCCGAGGTTGAACTTCACGATGCCGACGCGGGCGTGATCGGGTCCGAGCAGGCGGATCCAGATCGCCTCCGCGCGTCGCAGCGCCTTCTCGGCGTCGTCGAGCCGGTGCAGGTCGAGGTCGATGTTGGCGAGATTGTTGAGCGACTGCGCCACCGCGGCGCTCTCGGGACCGAAGACTTTCTGCCGGATGGCGAGCGCGCGCTCGTGCATGGCGCGGCTCTCGTCGAGGCGGTGCAGCGAGTAGAGCGCGATCGCGAGACCGTTGGCGGAGACCGCGACCTCGGCGTCGTCGGGCCCGAGGCGGGCTTCGCGAATCGCCAGCGCCCGCGCGAGGAGGGGCTCGGCGAGCTCGGGGTGGCCCGCGTCCAGGTGCAGGACGCCGAGGTCGTCGAGGCTCGCGGCCACCGGCAGCGCGTCGGGTCCGAGCGCCTTCTCGCGGATCGCCAGCGCGCGCTCGAAGATCGGTTGCGCCTCGCCGTAGCGCGCCTGCACGTCGTAGACCGAGCCCAGGTGGTCGAGCACCTCGGCGACCTCGAGACTCTCCGGCCCGAAGCGGGCTTCCCGCAACGCGAAGGCCCTCCGGAGGAGCCGCTCCGACTCGGGGTACTTGCCCCGCAGCCAGAGCACCTCGCCGAGCCGGTCGAGCGCGGCCGCCAGTTCTGGATCGCTGGGATCGCTGGGATCATTGGACCTGCCCGTCTTCTCCCGCAACGCGAGCGCTTCGCGCAGGAGCGGCTCGGCCGGTTCCGGCAGCTCGAGCGCGCGATAGACCATGCCGATGGTCTCGAGCAGCCGCGCGCGCGTCTCGGGCTGGTCGCCGAGTCGCGAACGGATCTCCACGGCGCCGCGGTCGAGCAGCTCACGCGCCGTGACGGTCTCGCCACGCGTCGAGCCCGGTTCGTTGACCCGGAAGAGGTCGACCAGGAAGTCGATCACCTGCTGCGTCTCGCCCTGCGCCTGGAGCGCGGCGGCCGCGGCGCGCTGGGCGCGACGCGCCTCGAGCGTGCGGGCCGCGATGCCCAGGGCGAGGGCGAGGAAGACGGCGATGGCGGCGGCGACCGCGACACGATGACGGCGGACGAGCTTGCCCAGGGAGTAGAGGAAGCCGGGAGGGCCGGCGAGCACCGGCCGGAAGTGGAGGTGACGCTCGATGTCGGCCGCGAGCTCGGCCGCCGAGTCGTAGCGGCGCTCACGCTCGCGTGCCGTCGAGCGGAGCGTGATCCAGTCGAGATCGCCGCGGAGCTTGCGCCGGAGCAGGCGCGGGGTCGTGGCGCGCCCTTCCGCGAGCTCGCAGAGCTTCCCGTGGTCGAGCGCGCGCAAGCGCGCGCTCGGCGCCGGGACCTCCCCTTCCGAAACCTGGCGCAGGATCTCGAAGGCGCTCTCACCCCTCTTTCCGAACGGGCGCTCGCCGGCGAGGAGCTCGAAGAGCAGCACCCCGAGCGCGTAGACATCGCTCCGCGTGTCGGGATCCCCGGTCTCGCCCGGGCGGGAGGAGGCGAGCGATTCCGGGCTCAAGTACTCGGGCGTCCCGACCACGGATCCGAGCATCGTCTCCGGGGTCTCGGCCCTGTCCGCGTCGAGCATCTTGGCCACGCCGAAGTCGATGATCTTCGCCACCGGATGGCCCTGCTCCACGGCCACGAGGATGTTCGCCGGCTTGATGTCCCGGTGGAGGACGCCCTTCTGATGCGCGTGGTGGATGCCTCGACAGACGGCGACGAAGAGCGCGAGACGTTCGTCGACGGCGAGGCGATGCCGGTCGCAGTGCTCGGTGATCGGCAGCCCGGGCACGTGCTCCATGACGAAGTAGGGGTGTCCGTCGTCGGTATCGCCGGCCTCGTAGACCTGCGCGATGTTGGGGTGGCTCATGCGCGCGAGGGCGCGGCGCTCCGCCTCGAAGCGATGGGTGAACCCGGTGTCGCGCCGCGAGGAGCGGATCAGCTTGATCGCCACCAGCCGGCGGATCGGTTCGCTCTGCTCGGCGAGGTAGACGGTCCCCATGCCCCCTTGGCCCAGCACCTCGACGATGCGATAGGGGCCGATGCGGTCCGGGTGGGGGAGCTCGCGCTGGGGGGCGATCTTCTCGCGCGCGAACTCGCCCGCGTCGGTGAGCGCCGGTTCGCGGACGGGATCGCCGATGGGTCGGTCGCGGGTCACGATCGTCGATTGTCGTTGCGCAATGGGCGAGGCGGCCGTCGCCGAAGCGCGGGGACGCCGGCTCCAGAGTCCCTGGCGAGAGCCCGGTTGCGCGACCCGCTAGCGGCGTCCGCCGCCCAGGAGACCGCCGAGCAGGCCACCCAGGCCGCCGCCCCCGAGGCCTTTCTGGAGGATGTCGTCGGCGACCGAGCCGTCGCCGTTCGCGTCGAGCAGGCTGCCGAGCAGGCCGCCGAGGCCGGAGTTGGCGCCCTGCAGGTGCCCCATCGCGCCGCCGAGCAGATCGCCGAGGCCGCCGCCCGAACGCGCCGCGTCGGCGCTCGTGGGCGCGGCGACCCGCGCCCGGGCGAGCGCCCCGAGCACCAGCGGCGCGAGTTGCGCCAGGAGCTGCGTCACCTGTGAGCCGCCGAGGCCGGTGGCGCGGGAGACGGCGCCGGTGACCGCCTCGCCGCGGCCGCCGAAGATGTGACCGAGACTGCGGACGTCGGACGAGGTCGCGGCCTGGCCGAAGAAGCCGGCGGCGTCGTCGAGGACCGAGCCGTCGTGGTCGCGCTCGATCGCGCCGGCGAGCGCCGCGGCGCCCTGCGGCGAGGAGGCATTGCGATGCAGCGCGCCGAGCAGGACCGGCAGCGCCGCCTGGACGGCGCCCGCCGCCTGCTGGGGCGAGGTGCCGATCTGGGAGCCGAGCTGGGAGAGGGCGCGCGAGTCGAGCGAGCCGCTGATCAGGTCGAGAAGAGAGCTCATGGATTCCTCCGGGTGAGTAGCGACCACCCGCCGCACGCCGCGGGCGCGAGGCGAAACCGGCCGCCGGTCCTTCTCGTCAAGCTACCATCGCGCGCTCCGGGGCGCCATCGCGGGCGGGAGAGGGACGGAGGAGTGGTCCACAGTGCCGTCGGTTGGGGCGGCCTACAGTGGCGGCGGAGCGCTCCCGTCGTGAAACGCTGGCTTCTCCTCTCCCTGGTTCTGGCGCCCGCGGCGAGACCGGCGAGCGCCGCGGTCCTGGCGCCCGTCCTCAAGTGGCAGCACGGCGGGTGCTTCGCCTCTTGGTGCGAGACCGGCTGGTACTCGTCGCCGGCGGTGGCCGACCTGGACGGGAACGGGTCGGTGGAGATCGTCGCCTCCGCCTATTCGATCGTCGCCCTCGACGGCGCTACCGGCGCGCTCCTCTGGCGCGTCGCCTCGGGGCACGACCGGAGCGAGCCCGGGGCGCCGAACGTGGGGAGGACCTGGCCGGGGATCGCCCTCGCCGACATCGACGGCGACGGCGCGCTCGAGATCGCGAGCGCGCACGGTGGGGGTTGGGTCTCGGTCTACGACGCCAACGGCTACTTCGAGCCTGGGTGGCCCCAACAACCGGTGGGGAGCGAGCTCCGGTCCCTCGCCCTCGGCGACCTCGACCGCGACGGCACGTCGGAGATCGTGGTCGGAGCGGCGCGCGGCAGCGCCATCAACGCCTGGGTGCTCGAGCACGACGGCGAGACGCGGCCCGGATGGCCCCAGGTGGTGGGTTCCGCCGGCTACGCCTGGGGGGTCTACAACGACACCCTCGCGCTCGCCGATCTCGAGGGAGACGCTGACCTCGAGGTGATCGTGCCCTCGGACGTGCACTACATCTGCGCCTACGACGCCGCCGGCAACCCGCTCGAGGCCGACCCCGTGTACGGCAGCAAGAAGTGGGGGGAGGTCGGCGTCTGGGAGGACTACCAGGTCGAGCTGCGCGGCTGGGGCATGTGCAACGGCGTGCGCTCCGAGAGCTATCGCACCAACTTCGCCGACGGGCCGGCGACGGTGGCGGACGTCGACGGCGACGGCACGCCGGAGGTGATCGCCACCGGCCGCACGTACGATTGCACCGGCGGCGAGACGACGAAGTACACGGGCGTCTACGTCTTCGAGGCCGACCGCGG
>CAYZBH010000005.1:0-5162 GCA_964476605.1 uncultured Thermoanaerobaculia bacterium
CTCGACCTCGAGGCGATCGAGGCGCTGGTCGGGGGGCTCGAGGCCTACGACGGCACGCTGATCTTCGTCTCCCACGACCGCTGGTTCGTCTCCCGCCTGGCGAACCGGATCCTCGAGATCACGCCGCAGGGGATCCGCGACTTCGCCGGCAGCTACGACGAGTACGTCGAGCGCTGCGGCGACGACCATCTCGACGCCGAGGCGGTCCTCGCGCGGGCGCGCCAGGAGAAGCGGCGGGAGTCGGCGGCCCGTCGCGCGGCCCCGGTCGACGAAGCGGCGCGCGCCAAACAGGCGAAGAGCCTCGGCCGCGAGCGCGACCGGCTCACCGCCGAGATCGAGAAGGCGGAGAAGCGGATCCACGAGATCAACGAGCTCTTCTGCAATCCCGGCTACTTCGACAAGACGGCCGCTTCCGACGTGCGCAAGCTCGAGCAGGAGCAGAAGCAGCTCTCCGGACGGATCGAGAGTCTGATGGCCGACTGGGAACGCGTCGAGGGAGAGCTCGCGAGCCTCTCGACCGGCAGCTGAGAAGGCTCCGGACCGAACCGCGCTTGACCCTCCACGGACGAGGGGATACTTTGCCCTCGACCCAGGGAGATCCGATGCCTCGAAAGGTGATTCGATGATGCGATCCGTCCGGAGCGAGTCTTCGGTCGTGGCGCTCGTGGCGCTCCTGGCCCTCGCGGCGCTGCTCTCGCTCGCCGGCTGCGCGACGACCGCCCCGCAGGCTGCCGCGCCCGCCACCACGGCGACGGCGACCGCCGGCTCTCCGAGCCCGGCGAACCCGGCGACCCCGGCGCCCCCGGCGGAGGTCCTGGCCCGGATCGGCGGCGAGACGATCACGGTCGACGACTTCCGGCGCGAGATGGAGCGGCGGGGGGGACGTCTCCCCGGGCAGTTCGCCGCGCCGGAGCAGCGGCGGGCCCTGCTCTCCGAGATGATCGACGACAAGGCGGTGCTCGCGAGCGCCCGCGCCGCGGGGCTCGACCGGGATCCGGAGATCCAGGCGACCCTCGAGCGGCTGATCGTCGGGGCCTACCTGCGCCAGGCGCTCGAACCGGCGCTCGCCGGGGTCAAGGTCGCCGAGGAGGAGGTCGCGGCCTACTACGCGGCGCACCGCGACGAGTACCGGACGCCGGAGCGCCGGCGGGTGGCCTGGCTCTTCCTCGCCGTCTCGCCGAAGGCCGACGCGGCCCAGGTCGAGATGGTCCGCCAGCGGGCCGAGGCGGCGCGCGCCGAGGCGGCGAGCCTGCCCGCGACGACGATGAATCTGGGCGAGGTCGCCAAGAAGTACTCCGAGGACGGGGCCACCCGCTACACCGGGGGCGAGCTCGGCTGGCTCGTCGCCGAGCAGGCGGAGCGCTACCGCTGGGGGCCCGACGTGGTGGCGGCCACCTACGCGCTGGCGGCGCCCGGCGACCTCTCGCCGGTGCTCCGCCACGAGAAGGGGTTCTACTTCCTCAAGCTCGTGGCGCGGGAGGAGGCGGCCCCGACGCCGCTCGAGAAGCTGGACGCGGGGATCCGCGCCCGTCTGCTCAAGGAGCGCCGCCAGGCGGCGCGCGACGCCTTCTTCGCGACCCTGCTCGAGAAGCTCGCGGTGTCGATCGACGAAGCCCGGCTCGCGGCGCTCGCCCCGCCTTCGCCGCCCGCGGCTCCGGAGGCTTCGGCACCCCCCTCGTTGCCGCAACGCTGAGGCGCCGGGGGGCACGTGGAATCCTCGCCGGCGAGCGAGCGCGAAACCGTCGTCTACGGCCCCGAGAGCCGGCTCGGACGGCAGCGCCGCATCACCCGCGAGATGCGCGACGGGCTCGCGCGCTCTTGGCCGCACGCGCGCCATCTCCTCCGCCGTGAGCTCCGCCGCCGCTACCTCGACTCGCGCCTCGGCTGGCTCTGGGCGGTCGCCCCGGCCGTTCTGCTGGCCTTCTGGGCCACCCTCGCCCAGCGCGCCGCGATCCTGACCGTCGGCGCGGTGGCGATCGCCTATCCCGCCTGGGTCCTCCTCAGCCTGACGCTCTGGCAGACCTTCGCCGAGGCGCTCACTTCGCAGGTGGAGGGGCTGGCGAGCGAACGGCGCCTGCTCGCGCAGCTCGAGCTGCCGCCCGAGGGCCTGATCCTGGCGCGCGCCGGCGAGACGCTGGTCGGATTCCTGCTCAAGGGCGTCGTCGTGCTCGCGGCCCTTCTCGCCTACGGCGTCGAGCTGCGGTGGACGCTGCTGCTGCTGCCGCTGCTCGTCCTGCCGATCCTCCTGCTCGGCACCGCGCTGGGGCTCGTCCTCGCCCCCCTCGCGGCCCTCTACCGGGACATCGCGCGCGCCCTTCCGACCGTGCTGATGCTCTGGTTCTTCCTGACGCCGGTCTTCTTCGCGATGCCGCGCCAGGGGCTCTTCCGCGTCCTCGCGCTCGCCAATCCGGTGACGCCCGCGATCGGATTCGCGCGCGACCTCGCCGCGGCCGGGATCGTCTCGCACCCGATCGGCGCCACCATGGCGGCGGTCTTCACCCTCCTCCTCCTGCCGGCGGGGTGGTACTTCTATCGTCTCGCCCTCCCCTACGTCTTCGAGCGCGCCGAGGGGTGAGGCGGCGATGAGCGGTCCGGTGCCCGCCGCCGCGCGCCTCGTCCGCTTCGGCGAGTGGTGGCACCACAAGCTGCCGCCGCTCTTCGCGATCGCCTATCTCCTGCTCGCCGAGGGGTCGGTGCCGCTGCCGCGCGCCGCCACGCTGCTCGCCCTCTTCCTCGGCACGAGCGTGGGGACGGCCGCCTTCGGCCATCTGCTCAACGACCTCACCGATCTCGCCTCGGACCGCGCCGCCGGCGTGCGGCGCCCCCTGCACGCTCTCGCCCCGGCCACGCGTCTCGGCCTGGTGCTGCTCGCGCTCGCGGCGGCGATCGCTCCCTGGCTCTGGCTGCCGCGCGACGCCTGGAATCTCTCCGCTTTCGCGCTCGAGCTCGCGCTGCTCGCGGCGTACTCGCTGCCCCCCCTGCGCCTCAAGGAGCGCGGCCTGGCCGGAGTCGTCGCCGATGCGCTCTACGGGCATGCCCTGCCGATGGTGGTGGTCCTCGCCACCTTCCGCCTGGCGACCGGGCTCGACCGGCCCTGGTTCCGCGCGCTCGCCGGGGCGCTCGTCCTCTGGAAGCTCGCGCAGGGGCTCTGCGGCGCGCTGGTCGGACAGATCCGCGGGCGGCGTGCCGATCGCCGGTCGGGAACCCGCACCTGGGTCGCGCGGGTCGGACCGCGGCGGGCGCTCGGCTGGGTCAACCGCCTCCTCCTGCCGCTGCAGGGGATCGCCTTCCTCGCGGTCTGCGCGTTGGTGGCGTGGCGCCACCCCTGGTTCGCGCCGGCCTATCCGCTCTTCCTCGCCGGGCGGCTCTGGGAGATCCGGCGGGTCTGGCGGAAGCCGCGCTCCTTCTTCCGGCGGAGCTATCCGGGCTACGTCCTGCTCAACGACTTTCACGAGCTCTGGATGCCGCTGCTGCTCCTGGTGCCGCTCCTCGCGCGCGACGCCGCCTTCGCCGCCCTGCTCGCCGCCCACCTGCTCCTCTTCCGGACCGCGCTCTCGCGCGCGGCCGCGGAGCTCGTCCGGCGCCTCCGGGGCGCGCGGTGAGCGGCTACGTCTTCGTCGCCTGCGGCGTGGCCGCGCATCTCGAGCGTCTCGAGCGGGCGCGGCGGCTGCTCCGCGCGCGGACGGCGCGTCCGATCCTGGTGGTGACCGACCGGCGGCGCAACGCGCGCCCGATCGCAGGCGGGGAGGAGGTCCTCGACGTCCCGACGCCGCGCGAGTGGTCCGACCGCCAGGCCGCGATCGCGCTCAAGACCGATCTGCCGCGCCTCGTCGATCGCGACGGCGTCTGGTGCTATCTCGACACCGACGTCCTCGCCGCCGATCGCGGCGTCGACGAGATCTTCGCCGCCTTCGCGCCGCCGGTCACCTTCGCCGAGAACCTGACGCGCCCCGGCGCCACCCTGCGACGCTTCAGCCCGTACGGCGCGCCCTGCGCCTGTCGCGAGGAGATGGAGCGGCTCGCGGGCTTCTTCGCACGGCTGGACGCGATCTCCGCCCTCCACCGGGAGCACGACGAGCTCCGCGCGCTCGCGGATCCCGCCTTCTACCGCGGCCTCCGCTTCCGCGGCCGCCGCCGCTTCCTCGTTCTCGGCCGCTGGTGGAGTGGCCGGGCAACGCTCCACGACGCGGCCGGAAATCTCCGCTTCGAGCAGAGCTGGAGCCGCGGCGCGCCGGGGCGCACCGTCTATCGATTCCCCGGCTCACCCTGGAGCCTCGTCCAGAGCTCCCCCGCCGCGCCCGCGAGCCGCTTCGAGGACGACCGCGGCCATCGCTTCGCCTTCCGGCCGCAGCCGGAGCTCCAGGGGGGCGGCTACTGGGAAGACGAGCGCGGCGACTCCTTTCGCGACGGGGACGGCGGGCGCGCCTGGTGGTACCGCGGCGGCGAGCGAAGACGCCACCGCGCGAGCGATCCGGCGGGCGGCGACGCCTGGCTCGACGCCAGCGGCGGGATCCTCGGCGAGTGCGATCACCTCGCCGAGGCCTTGGAGCGGGACTTCGGGATCGCCATCCCCGACCGGCGCTGGCGCGCCTGGAACGGCGGCGTCTTCCTCTTCTCGCGCGCCTCCGCCCCCTTCTTCGCGCTCTGGCGCGAGCTCTGCCTCCAGATCTTCGCGCGCCCCGAGTGGCCGGTGCGGGATCAATCGGCGCTGGTCGGCGCCGCGCACCGCGCCGGGCTCGCGGACCACCCGCTCCTCCCCCGCCGCTTCAATCGCCTCGTGGATCCCGCGGAGGCCCCGAGCGGGATGCTGCGGCTCTCCGAGCTCCGGGAACGGGAGCAGGTCCGGTTCGTCCATCTCCTGGCCGGTCACTCCGGGGCTGGCGAGCTCCCACTCCTCCGCGACCTGGAGCCCCCACGCACCGCAAGCGACGCCTGACTCAAAGGTGCGCGCGGCCGCGCGCCAGCGCTTCGAGCGCCAGCGCCGTCGAGAGCTCGGAGGAGCCCCACCCCACGTCGCGCTCGGGTCCGTTGCAATAGAGGATCGCCCGCGGCCAGAGCCCTTCCGCGCCGCGCAGCGCGAGCACTCCCCGGAGCTCGCCCGCGAGGTCGGCGGGGGGCTCGCCGAACGCGAGGCGACTGCTCAGGTCGAGGATCGGTCCGAG
>CAYZBH010000005.1:5262-9927 GCA_964476605.1 uncultured Thermoanaerobaculia bacterium
CCGTGTAGAGCGGATCGCGATGGGAGCGGAAGCGGCGCTCGCGCCAGAGCCGCCCGAGGGCGCGCGGGCGCACGAGGTGCCCCCAGCGCGGCAGGACGAAGGTGAAGAAGCGGCCGCGCCGATCGCGATTGCCGAGGAGCGGCCCGCGTAGCGCCTCCACCCGGCGTCCGAAGCGCCGCAGCACGTCGAGCACGCTCGCGGTGTCGTCGACGTCCGGGGGCAAACCGCCGTACTGGACGCTATGGCTCGACCAGAACCCCCAGAGGCCGCCGCCCGTGTCCTCCTTCTCCAGGAAGTCGAGCTGCCGCCGGACGAGCTCGGTGTCGTGCGCCTCGGGAACCGCCGCGAGACTCCGCAGCGCCATCGCGGTGGCGAACGGCGAGCTGTCGCAACGGGGAATCAGGGTCTCGCCGCGCGTCGCCGGGGCCGGCAGCTCGCCGTGCGGTCGCAGGCGCGCGGCGAGCCTCTCGAGCGCCTCGGCGACGGCCCGATCGATGGCGCTCGGCAGGTTCGACATGACGGAGGGGACCACGGGCAAGCTATCACGCGGTTTCGGAAGCGCTCCCAGAGCGCTGTCGGAGCGCTCTCAGAGCGCTGTCGGAGCGCTGTCGGACGGCTCCCGGATCGCGCGGGCGCCTGCTGTACACTGTCGGCGATCCATGGCAGAGGCGTCCTCTCCCCCGGAAAGCGCGGCCGCCGGCAGGCCGCCACGCCTCGAGGTGCGCGCGCTCGCGAAGCGCTACTGCCGCGACCTCAGCCGCTCGCTCCGCTACGGCGCCGCCGACATCGCGCGCGAGCTCCTCGGCCGCCCTCGACCGGGTCTCCGGGCCGACGAATTCTGGGCGCTTCGCGACGTGACCTTCGACCTCGCGGCGGGAGAGTGCATGGCGGTGCTGGGGCCGAACGGCGCGGGCAAGAGCACGCTGCTCCGGCTCGTCCAGGGGCGCCTCGCCCCCGACGCCGGGGAGATCGTCGTGCGGGGCCGCGTCGCCGCGATCGGCGACGTCGCGGTGGGGCTCGATCCCCTGCTCACCGGGCGGGAGAACGTGCTCGGCGCCGCCACGCTCCGCGGCCTCGACCGGCGCGAGACCGAGGAGCGTTACGCGCGGATCGTCGAGTTCGCGGGGCTCGCGGAGTGGATCGAGGCGCCGGTTCAGACCTACAGCTCCGGCATGCGCGCCCGCCTCGGCTACGCGGTCGCCGCGCATCTCGATCCCGACCTGCTGTTGATCGACGAGGCCCTGGCGGTCGGCGACGTCGCCTTTCGCCGCCGCTGCCTGCGACACCTCGGAAACCTGGTCGAGAGCGGCTGCGCGGTGCTCCTGGTGACCCACGATCTCTACGCCGCGCAGATCCTCTGCTCGCGCGCCCTGGTGCTCGAGCGCGGCGAGCTCCGCTTCGTCGGCGCGACCGAGGAGGCCGTCTCGCGCTACCTCGAAGCCCACCCGCCGGAGGGAGCGCCGCCTGCGGGGACCCGTGCCGCCGCGGGCGGAGCCTCCGAGGCATGCCCCGTCACCATCCTCTCGATCGCGTTGGAGGCGGAGGAGGGCGGTCTTCCCGAGACCGGACGTCCGGCGCGCGTCCGCGTGCGCTACCGGTCGAGCGAGGCGATGGCGAATCTGCCGTGGGGGTTCCAGGTCTGCAGCGCCGACCAGACGATCGAGATCGCGCACGGGCTCGGGGCGCTCGAGAGCGACGGCCAGGAGCTCGTCGCCGGCGAAGGGGAGCTCGCCTGCCGGATTCCCCGCCTCCCCCTCCTTCCGGGCACTTACGGGTTGCGGGTCGGCCTCGCCGACCCCTATCGCCGCACCCTCCTCGTCCGCTTCGGCTACCGCGAGGGACCGACCTTCTTCTCGGTTCGCGAGCCGCGCGACGGCATCACCTCGCTGGTGCGCCTCTCGGGCGCCATGACCACGATCGCGACCGAACCGACGCTCTCCTAGCGGCCGAGCAGCGCGCGTACGCGGGCGTGGAAGGCGGGCTCGCAGACGGCGATGTCGAAGCGTCCGCGCGCGGTCGCCGCCGCCGCGTCGCCGAGGCGCGCGCGAAGCTCCGGATCGCGCGCCAGCCGCCCGATCGCCTCGGCGAGCGCGACGGGGTCCCGCTGCGGCACGATCCAGCCGTCGACGCCGTGCGTGATCGCCTCCGGGATCGATCCGGAGTCGGTCGCGACGATCGGCAGGCCGCTCGCCATGGCTTCGAGGAGCGCGGTGGGGATGCCGTCCTGGTCCCCGTTCTCCGCCTCGACGAAGGGAGCGACGAAGAGGTGGGAGGCCGCGAGCCGGCGCGCCACCTCGGGGAAGGGCTGCCAGCCGTGCAGGTGGACGGCGTCGGCGAGCGCGAGACGTTCGATGCCGTCGAGCAGAACGCGCTTCTCCTCCGCATCGGCGGCCGCGCCCGGGGCGGCGTCGCCCACCAGATGCCAGACGACGTCCTGCCCGGCGGAGCGCAGCTGCGCCAGCGCCTCGGCGAGCACCGGCAGCCCCTTCTTCGGATCGATGCGGGTGACGGTCACGAGCTCGAGCGGCGCTCCCGCCTGCGGATCGCGCGCGTGCCGGCGGACGCACCGCGCCGTGTCGATGGCGTTCGGCTTGACGAGGATCCGTCCGGCGCACGCGGGCGCGATCTCCCCGAGCTCCGTCGCGATCCGCCGCGAGGTCGCCACCACGAGCTCGGCCCGCGCGAGCTGCGGTGCCACGAGCTTCAGCGGGGAGTCCGCGAGCCGGTGATCGGCGTAGCAGGTCACGCCGCGCGGAATCCCCAGCAGCTGCTGCGCGACGAACGCGGCGAGCGACCCTTCGTAGAAGAAAAAGCTGTGCAGATAGTCGGCCCCCCAGCGCTCGGCGAGCCGCGCGACCGTGAAGGCCCGCAACATCTGCGGATGCTCGAGGAGCTCCGGCTCGCTCCGGCCGGTCGCCTCGCGGAGCGTCGCCAGCAGCTCCGCGAGCGACCCCGCGCGCGAGCTCCGGAAGTGCTCGCGATCGCGCCGGCCGCGCGCCGCGTCGTCGTCGAGATCGACCATCGCGCCCCGGAGAGAGCCCAGGTCGGGCGGCAGGGCGCGCCGCGGACCGGCGCGCCCGCGGACGAGCCGGAGATCGAAGCCGGCGCGGGCGAGCTCCGCGAGCTCCTGGTAGACGAACTTCTGGGTGAAGGTCGGCACCGTCCAGGTGGCGAGGGCGAGCACGCGCGGCCGCGGGTCGACGCGCCCGCCGCGCGCGCGCGGCCGCAGGCGGCGTTCCGTTCGCGCCGCCCGGAGGCGGCGTCGCGCCGCGCGCAGCCACTCCCTCCAGGGCGCGTCGCTCACCCCACCACCTCCCGGTAGACCTCGAGCGAGCGGCGCGCGATCGCGACCGCCTCGAAGTCGGTGGCGACGCGGCGGCGTGCCGCCTCCGCGAGCCGCGCGGCGAGCGCGCCGTCGTCGAGGAGACGCTCGACCGCCGCCGCGGTCGTCCCGGCGTCGCCGGACGGAACGAGCAGGGCGGAGCGCTCGTGCTCCACCAGCTCCGGGATCCCTCCGACCGCGCTCGCGACGATCGGCCTCTGCGCCGCCATCCCCTCGAGCACGACGTAGGGGCAGTTCTCCCAGAGGCTGGGAACGACGAGCACGTCGGCCTGCCGCATCGCCGCCCGCACCTGGGCGAGCGGTAACTCGTCGCAGTGGCGGTAGCTCCCTCCCCCGTCGGCGAGCCGCGGCGCGACGAGCCGCCGATGCAGACCGAAGAGATCGCGGCCGATCGCGACGAGCGCGACGTCTTGGCGACGGAGCAGGCGCGCCGCGACCTCGGCCCAGACCTCGGCCCCCTTGCGCCGCTCGAGCCGCCCCGCGAAGAGCACGACGCGCCGGCCGGGCGGCAGTTCGAGCGCGCGGCGCAGGTCGAAGACGCAAGGCGCATCGGCGCTCTCGAGGTCGACGCCGTTGGGGATCACGGTGAGCGGCGCCTCCGCTCCGACCGGGAAGCGCTCGTCGCAGAGCCGCTCGGCGAGGAAGCGCGAAGCGCTGATCCCCCGCGCCGCCGACGCCGCCGCGCGCCGCTCGAGGCGCGCGCAGAGCCAGCGGTCGGCGCGCCGCGTCTCGTAGAAGGGGAGGATCAGCTCGGCGGGGGAATGAAAACGCACCACGCTCCGGCCCGCGGCGAGGCCCGCCAGGAGCATTCCCTCGCCGCCACACTCCGGGAACTCGACGACATCGAGCGCGTCACGTGCCAGCAGGCGCGCCAGGCCATCGGCCATCACGGCCCCGTTCACGAGACGTCGATGCGACCACCAGAGCCCCAGACGCCGGCAGAGCTCCGCCGCCCGGCTCTCTCCCCAGACGTCGCCGTGACGCCAGACCCTGACGCCTTCATGGTGCGCCGGCCTCAGGCAGGAGCCGTCCCGGGCGCCGCAGAGGACGTCGACTTCGTGACCGAGCCGCGCGAGCGCCCGCGCCTGCGTCCAGGTGTAGGTGCCGATGCCGCCGAAGCCGGTCTCCGGCGGGTACTCGTAGGAGAGCAGGGCGATGCGCACGGGCGCCGTCAGGGGAGGCGACCGGCGACGGAAGTCATCCGGGCGAGGAGCGCCAGGTCGTCCGGAGCGGCCGCGGACATGGCGCGCCGGAGCGCCGTGAGCGCCGCCTCGCGTCTCCCCTCCACGATCTCGAACGCCGCGAGATCGCGCGCCGCCAGG
>CAYZBH010000005.1:10027-71710 GCA_964476605.1 uncultured Thermoanaerobaculia bacterium
CGCTCGGCGACGGCGTTGCCCGGATCGAGCGCGAGCGCCCGCCGGTAGGCGGCATCGGCACGCGCGAAGCGCCCGGCGCGCTCGCTCCCCGCCGAGCCGTCGGCCCAACGCGCGAAGAGGTGTCCGAGGTCGAGAGGAAAGACCGCCGCCAGCGGATGACGAGACTCGGCGCGCGCGAGCGCCGCCTCGCACGCCGCGAAGAGCGGATCGCGTCGCGCCGCGCCACCCGGGCTCTCCGCCTCGCGCAACCGGGCCCGCACCCGCCCGAGGAGCGGCTCCTCGAGCCAGGGGACGAGGCGCTCGGCGCGCGCGAAGCGGCCCGCCGCGCGCTCGAGATCGCCCGCGACCAGCGCGCTCCGCCCCTCCTTCACGGCCACGCCGGCGGCCAAGCCGCCGAGCGGCGCGAGCCCGACGACGAGCGCGAGCAGAGCCAGTCCTCGTGCCGCGAGCCGCGCGCCGCGACCCGGCGCGGTGAGGCTCCGCTCGGGCCCGTCCGCGAGATTCCACGCGACCGCCGCGACGGCGGCGAGCGCGCCCCCCACGGCGAGCGCCAGCAGCCCGTTCCCGGGATCGGGGCGGGCGAGCAGGAGCGCGTGGCCGGCCGCGTAGGCGGCGGCCCAGACGACGGCGATCCGCAGCGCGCGGCCCAAGCCGCCGGAGGCTCGCGAGCCGAGGCTCGTCCAGACGAGCGGGAGGGCGGCGAGCGCCACGCCGAGGAGGATCGCCGGCGACGAGGCGGCGGCGCCGGCGCCAACCTGACGGGGGACCCAAGCCGCGAGGACGAGGAGCGCGAGCGCCGCACCGCCGAGCAGACCTCGGACCGTTCCGCCGCGCCGCGCGCGCTCGGCGGCGACCTGCGCGCGCGCCGAACCGGGCTCGCGTGCCGAGCTGGGCTCGCCTCCGCTCTCCCGCGCCGCGCTCGCGAGCGCACCCAGGACGACCCAGCTCACGCAAGCCCCTGCCGCCGTCGTCACGCCGGTGAAGGTGGCGACGGCCTGACCGGCGAGCCCCGCCGACCAGCCTGCGATGCGCCAACGATCGCCAGGCGACGCTTCCGCTCCCCCGCGCCGCACGAGCGCCATCGCCACCAGGAGCGCGCTCGCGAGCAGGCCGATCTCCGCGACCGCTCCGAGCAGGCCACGCTCGAGCAGGGCATCGAGGAGCAGGTTGTGCGCGCGGTCGTGGTAGAGGTCCGGAGTCCAGAGCCGCCCCGGGAGCTCCTCCGGAAGAAAGGGCGGGAGCACGAGCGCTTGGCTCTCCGGGCCGTACCCGACGAGCCAGCGCCCGGGGGAGCCGGAGACGAATCGCTGCTCCGCCGCCCGCCAGAGCAACAGGCGCTGGGCGGCGGTGCCGCCGACCCGCCCGGCGAGCGTCGCGACCGGCAGCGCGGTGAGTCCCACGGCCGCGAGCGCGAGCGCCGCGAACGCGGACGCCGGACGGGGTGACCGCCGGAGGCGCGGTGCGAACCGGCCGAAGAAGAGGAACGCGACTCCCGCCGCGGCGAGCCCGAGCAGCGCCCCCCGCGCCTCGGTGAGACCCGCGAGCAGCAGCTCCGCGAGGGCGAGGGCCGCCGCCGCGAGGGCGGCCCGCCGCTCGCCGTCGCGCCACGCGCTCGCCGCCCGCGCGGCGGCGACCGGCACCAGCCAGACGAGCAGCTGACCGAGGAAGAGTGGATTGCCCTGGGTGGAGATCGGACGCCCCTGCCACTCCTCCTGCCAACGCAGCGGATCCAACCCCGCCACCTGCAGCAGGCCATAGGCCGTGACCAGGGCGCCCCCCAGGAGCAGCACCTCCTCCAACCGCTCGCGCACCGCCCGTCCTCCCAAGTGACGCGCTCCGAGGAGCCCCAGCGCGACCAGGGCGAGCGAGGTCGTGAGACCTCCGAGGCGCGGCGTCGCCCCGAGGAGACTTCGCACGCGATCGACTCCGAAGAGCGTCGCGACGACCGCGCTCGCCCCCCAGCCGATCGCCCAGCGCTCGATCCACCCCGCTCCGGATGGCAGGACGGTTCCGCCGTCGGCGCCGCCGCGCGGCGCGAGCGCGTCGAGCCCGAAGCGCCAGAGGGCGGCGGCCAAGGCGAGCAGCGCGAAGAGCTGGAGGAGGAAAGAGCGGCTCACCTCGAGTCCGAGCTCGCCGTAGGGATCGAGCCAGAGGAGCGCCGTGAGCAGCGCGAGAAGGCTCGCCGCTTCGACCCCCCCGTCGCTCGCCCCGAGGCGCCGGTGCGTGGGCCTCATGCGCTCCTCGCGGGCCCGCAGAGGGCGCGCCAGAAACCGCTCCCCCAGGCGACGTGCAGCGTCGCGAAGACGAGCGGCAAGCGGACGAGCGTCGCGAAGCCGGCGCCGCGCGCGGTGAGGAGCGCGGCGACCGTCGCCGTTCCGGCGTATCCGCCGGCGACCGCCGCGAAGCTCCAGACCGCCCAAGCCGGCGCCACCTGGAGAGCGGCCGCCAGGCTCGCGAGCGCGCTTCCCGCCAACCCCGCGACGAGCGCCGGCGCGGCGAGCTGCCGGGGCCGCAGCGAGCGCGGGTGGCGCCGCAGCATCTCGAGCTTCCAGTAGCCGTAGTCGAAGTACTGCCGCCAGAGCGCGCCCCAGTCCGGCCGCACCCGGTAGGTGGAGCGAAGAGCCGGATCGACCAACACCCGCCCGCCGGCGCGGCGGATCCGGAAGTTCATCTCGTAGTCCTGATTGCGCGCGAGCTCCGGATTGAAGCCGCCGACGCGACCGAAGAGAGCGATCGGGAAAGCACCGAGGTAGACGGTATCAACCTCCTCGACGGAGCGCGCGAAACGGAAGCGCGCCGTGCCGACGCCGAAGCGGCTCCGCATGGCGAGCGCCACCGCGCGCCCCACCGGCGTCTCCCCGGTGGGCTCCATCGGTCCTCCCACGTTGTCCGCGCCGCTCGCGATCAGGCGCTCGACCGCGCGGCGCACGTAGTCGGGCGCGATCAGGGTGTGCGCGTCGACGCGCATGAGATAGTCGCCGCTCGCGGCCTCGATCGCGAGATTGAGGGCGCTCGAGACCAGGCCGCCCGGATTCTCCAAGCGGAGGATCCGGGGATCCCGCTTCCGGTAGCGCTCGAGGATCGCGGCGGTGCCGTCGCGCGAGCCGCCATCGACGACCATCACCTCGAGAAGATCGGTGGGATAGTCCTCCGCCAGCACCGCGTCGAGGCAGGCCGCGAGCGACCGCTCCTCGTCGCGGACCGGAATGACGATCGTGACCCGCGGCGTCCGACTCATCCGGTCTCCCGCCTCTCCGCCCGCCGAGTCAGCTCGCGGTAGAGCGCCGCCGTCGCCTCGCCGACCCTCTTCCAGCCGCACCGGGAGCGCGCCTGCGCGGCCAGCTGCACCGCGAGCGCATCCGTCCGCTCCCGATCCTCGAGCCAGGCGAGGAGCTTCGTCGCCAGCGCCTCCCCGTCCCCCGGCGGCACGAGCAGGTGCGCGCCCTCGCTCCCGAGCTGCTCCGGAAGTCCCCCCACCGCGGTCGCCACCGGCAACCGCTCGGCCCCGAGGGCCGCCGCCAGGACGGCGCTCTGCGCGCCTTCGAGGTAGGGGAGCGCGACCAGGTCCGCGGCCGCGAGATGGAGATCGACGCGCGCGGCCGGAAGGTCGTCGAGGTCGAGATGGGTGACGCCCGCGAGACCGCGCTCTCGGAGCGCCGCCGTCCAGGGCGCCCAGGCGACGCGGGGGAGCCCGGCGAGGACGAGCCGCGCCTCCGGCCGCGCGCGCACGACCCGTTCGAACGCGGCCAGTAGAGTCCCGAGTCCCTTGTAAGGGCGGATCAGGCCGGTGAAGAGCACGACCGGCGCTTCGGGGTCGAGCCCCAGCTCGCGCCGCGCCGCGCCCCGTTCCAAGGGCGGCCGCTCCCCCACCCCGCACGGGATGACGCGCAGCCGCTCGCGAGCGACCACGCCTCGCCGCGCGAGATCGTCCGCCACGGCTTGAGAGAGCGTCACCACGGCGTCGGCTCGCGCGAGCGCCCGCCCGCGCGCCGGAAGGCCGGCGCGCGCGTCCGCGCGCAGCCCACCATTGTGCTCGGTCAGCACCAGTCGCGCTCCGGTCGCGGCGCTCGCGCGGGCGAGGAGGCGCCGGTCGAGGGCGGGGAGCGGCAGCCAGATCTGGTGGATCACGTGCGGCCGCCGGCGCCGCAGCTCGCCCAGAGCGCGCCGCCAGCCGATCGGATAGCCGAGCCCACGCAGCAGGCGCCGGTGGAGCTTGGGCGCGCCCGGGCGTTTCGGCGCCGCGAAGAAGAGCTCGTGACGCCGGTAGCCGCGCGGCGCGTTCCAGGCGCCCGGCGCCGGCGCGGTCAGCAGGTCGACCTCGCACCCCGACGCCGCGACCGCCTCCGCGAGCGCCGCCCCGTAGCCGGGGCTCCAGGCACCCGGGTCGAGGAGCGCCACCCGCGTTCCCGCCGTCACGTCAGGGTCTCCGCGTAGAGGCGAGCGTAGCCCTCCGCCATGCGTGCGGCGCCGAGCTCGGCGCGCACGCGCTCGCGGGCGCGGAGGCCGCAGGCCCCGGTCTCCACGCCCCCGCGCTCGAGCCAGAGGAGTCCGTCGACCAGCGCTGCCTCGTCCCCCGCGGCCACCAACCGCCCTTCGCGCCGGTCGGTCACGACTTCCGGAATGCCACCCACGGCGGTCGCGACCAGCGGCCGGCCGAGCGCCATCGCTTCCAGGAGCACGTAGGGGAGCCCCTCCCGGCGGGAGGGCACGACCACGCCGTCCGCGGCCGCGAGCAGCCCCGCGAGGTCGTCTCGCGCGCCGAGCAGCCGCACTGCCTCGCCGAACCCGAGGCGCGCGGCGAGTCTCTCCAACCGGTTTCTCTCGCTCCCCTCGCCGGCGATGGCGAGCCCGAGGCCGCTCCCCCGCTCGCGCGCTGCCGCCAGCGCCCGCAGCAGGCGATCGAACCCCTTCTGCGCCTCCAGCCGACCCGCCGCGAGCACCACGGGGCGCCCCGGCAGCGCGGCGAGAGCCGCCCGGGCGGCGGGCTCCTCCCGCACCGCGCGGGCTTCGAGCGCCTCGACGTCGAGGCCGTTCGGAATCACCACCGCGCGCTTCCGGCAGGACGCGGGGAGCTCGCGCGCGATCGCGTGGGCGACCGCCACGATGCCGCGCGCGCGACGGAGCCGCCAGCGGTCGACGCGCGCGTGCAGCCGCGTTCGCCAGCTGGAACGGGTGTGCAAGTGGACGGTGGCGTACCAGGGGAGCGCGTGCGCGCGCGCCAGCCGCGCCGCGACCCAGTTGGCCTTGGGATCGTGCCCATGGAGACCCGCGACCCCCTCCAACCGCTTGGCGAGCTCGGCGCTCGCCGCGCTCCCCGCGAGGTCCGGATCTTCGACGAGCAGGGCTCGGCGGCCGCTCCGGGCGAGCTCCGCGACCAGCGGATGCCGGCCTCGCTCCCCGCTCCGGCGGCGCACGAGTAAGGCGATCTCGATCGCGACGCCGCGCTCGGCGAGGGCCGGCGCGAGCTCGAGCAGGTGGCGCTCCGGACCGGCGAGCGTCGCCCCGGAGCGGAGATGCAGGACGGTTCCTCTCAGGCCGAACCGCCGCGGCGCGACGCCGCCTCCGCCAGCCATTGCTCGTAGGCCTCCTCGAGCGTTCGCGTCGTCCGCCGCACGTCGAACCGCTCCTCCACCGTCCGCCG
This sequence comes from uncultured Thermoanaerobaculia bacterium, assembly GCA_964476605.1. Classification (GTDB taxonomy): domain Bacteria; phylum Acidobacteriota; class Thermoanaerobaculia; order Multivoradales; family JAGPDF01; genus JAGPDF01. The sequence goes on from CAYZBH010000005.1 coordinate 15,669, forward strand.
TCCCTGCTCCCCCATCGCTCCCCGTCGCGCCGGATCGTCCAGCAGCTCCGCCATCGTCGCGGCCAGCGCCTCGCCCGCCCGTGGCGGAACCAGGCGCCCCTCGGTGCCGTCCCGGAGCGCCTCGGCGACCCCTCCGACGTCGGAAGCGACCACCGCCCGCCGCGCCGCGAAGGCCTCCAGCATGGCGGCGGGCAACCCCTCGACGAGCGAGGGGAGCACCACGAGGTCGGCCGCCGCGAGCAGGCGCGGCATGTCGTCGCGCGTCCCGAGAAAGCGCACCGACGAGTCGAGCCCCAGCGCCCGCGCCTCGCCCTCGAGATCCTGCCGCAAGGGGCCTTCCCCCGCCAGCAGCGTCACGAGAGCCGGGAAGCGTGGAAGCAGGGCCGGCAGGGCGCGGAGCAGCGTCGTGTGCCCCTTGACGGCGACGAGGCGCGCCGGAACGAGCACGACCGGAACCTCCTGCGGGAGCCCCAGGGCGGCGCGTGCCATGGCCCGCCCTTCGAGGCCGAACGGTCGACAGTCGATCCCCGAGTGGATCACGCGGACCGCGTCCCCGGAAACGCCCCGAGCCACGAGCTCGCGGCGTTGGGCCTCGGACGCCGCCACGAAGCGTGTCGCTCCCCGGAGCGGCGCGTCCACCAGCCGGCGGAGCCGGCGCTGCGGCTCCGGCTGCGACCAGTCGTGAGCCACGACCAGCGGGACGCGCGCCCAGCGGGCGGCCCAGCGCAGGTACGGGCTCGCCCGGCTGTAGAGCGCCACGTGCAGGACGTCGGCGTGGAGCCTCCGGAGCTCGGCCGAGAGCACCGCGACCGCGCCGAGATCGAACGGACGCCGCAGCCGGTCGAGCGCGACCACCTCGAGGCCGCTCCGGCGCGCCGCCTCGACCAGCCGCCCGCGGCCGCGCGCGCAGAGGATCGCGCCCTGGAAGCGGTCGGGCCGCAGATGGCGGCAGGCCTCGAGCGACAGGCGCTGCGCACCCCCCTCACCGAGATCCAGGAAGCCGAAGACGACGCGTCGCGGCGTCCCCGGAACCGGCTCCGGGGGGCCGCGACGCGCGGTGCCGATGGGGCTCAGGGCACCGTGGAGGACCACTGCGCGGTGTCGCCCGACTCGAAGCCGTCGTCGAAGATGACGCCGACCTCGTGCTCGAAGTAGACGCGATCGAAGCTGACGTCGAAATCGGGCGCCGCGCCGGCGAGGACCAGGAAGCTCACGTAGGCCGACTGCGCGCCGGCCGGTGCGGTCGTCGTGCCGACGCCGAGGTCCGCCCAGACGCCGCCACCGTCGCCGACGACCACCGGTCCCGCCACTTGACCGAGCGGCGGCACCGTGCAGTTGGTCGAACCGTAGTACTGGGCCTGGGCGAAGGTCTGCGGATCGGTGGTGACCGGGCTCGCGACGCGCGCCCGCCCGCCGAAGACGTAGCCGAGACCCTGCACCACCGGCACGCACTGCGAGACCGCGTAGACCTGGGTGCCGGCCTCGTGCTCCATGATCACCGACCCCGAGACCGCCCAACCGTCCGCGTCGTCCGCGTCGAACCGCACGGCGCCCGTCGCCGGAGGCTGCGGAATCCAGCCGCCCAACCCGGAGTCGAAGTTCGGGTTGACCAGCAGGTCGGTCGCGAGGACGCTGAATTCGAGCACCAGGTCGTCGCCGCCGGTCCCGTCGCCGTTGCCGTCGAGCGGGTTCGGCGCCGGCGCGAGATCGACGATCGACGTGGAGCCGCAGACGAGCAGGCGATACGCCCCCTCTTGCAGCGCGTTGCCGCCGTTGAGCTTGGCGACCGCGGTGCGCGTCGCCGCGAAGTAGAGCACGCTGTTGGTCGGCACCAGGACGTCGTCGCCCAGCAGGGCGACGCAGCTCACGGTCTGGAAGACGCCGTCCGTTCCCGGTCGCAGCAGCTGGTAGTTCGCCGGATTCGTGACGTCGTCGGGATCGCTATTCCCGACCGGGTCGTAGACCGGCTCGCTGAAGGTCACCACGAGCTGGGTGATCGGGGTCGTCGTCTGCTCGCCGGGGAGGAGCAGGCCGTCGTCGGTGTCGGCGACCGTCTCGACCGAGAGCACCGTCGGCGGCGCCGCCTCGACGATGTACGGGCCCGCGTGCGCCGCCGAGCTCCAGTTCCCCGCGTTGTCGCGCGTGCAGAGGTGGAAGTACCAGGTCCCGTCGGCGAGCGACGCGCTGGTCGTCGAGAGCGTCGTCTCCTCGACGTCCTTCACTTGGTCGCAGGCGGTGCTCGCGAGAGCGTCGAAGAGGATGGAATACCCGTCGACGCCGCTCGCGCCGTCCGTCGCGGCCGACCAGCTCATGTCGATCGTGCGATCCGCGCTCGGGACCCCCACCGAGTGGCTGGTGCTCAGGATCGCCACCGGATTCGTCGGCGGCGTGGTGTCGATGAAGAACGGGCCCAGGTGCTGCGCGAGGGAGCAGTTGCCCGCCAGATCGCAGGCCCGCAGGTGGAAGTAGAACGAGGTCCCGTCGGGCAGCGGCGGGCTCGTCGTGAAGTGCGGATCGGTGCCCTGCGGAATCTCGATCGTGGTGTCTGGATTCGTCAAGGCCGTCGCGTCGAAGACGATCGAGTAGCCGGCCATGCCGCTGCCGCCCGGATTGTCGCTGGCGCCCGACCAGGTGATGTCGACGGTCGGATCGTTGGAGTAGACCCCCGGCGTGTGGCTCGGCGATTGGAGAGTCGTCGGCGGCGACGGCGCGAGCGAGTCGCGCATGAAGACCGCGATCGCGTCGTCGTTGAGCCCCGCGCCGTAGACGTGCTGGTCGTCGGCGCTCACCGCGAGCTCGGTCACCCGCGCCAGCCCGTCCTCGCCTCCGACGCCGTCGCGATGGAGCTCGAGCGGCGTGAGGTTCCCGGTGACCGCGTCGCGGGCGAACGCCAGCAGGGCGTCGTCGAGGAAACCCGCCACGTAGACGTAACGTCCGTCGTAGCTCACGGCGACGCTCTCGGCCCCCGCCAGGCCGTCGACGCCGTCCACCCCGTCGACGTGCATCGTCTGGAAGGTGAGCGCGCCGGTCGCGTCGTTGCGGCCGAAGACGGCGATCGCGTTCTCGGTCGCCCCGGTCACGTAGACGTTGCGGCCGTCGACGGAGACCGCCACGCTGCTCGCGCCGTCGAGGCCGTTGACCCCGCCCTGGCCGTCGATCTTGGCCTGGACGAAGGTCAGCGCCCCGGTCACCGCGTTGCGGGTGAAGACCGAGACGGCCTTGTCCACCGCCGCCGCGACGTAAAGATGCGTCCCGGTCGGCGAGAGACGCAGCCACTTCGCCCCGTCGAGACCGTTCACGGTGAGCGGGCCCTGGACGTCGCCGTCGCGCACCGCCCCGAGGTAGGTCAGCTGGCCGTAGGTCGGGCTCGCCGGATTGGTGTCGCGCGAGAAGATGGCGACCGCGTCGTCCGTGAAGCTCGCCACGTAGAGGTGGCTGCCATCGGGCGAGAGCGTCAGGGCCGAAGCCCCGAGCAGGTTGTCCGCGGTTCCGCCGAGGCTCGAGTCCTTCATCTCCTCCTGGAAGGTGAGCGTTCCCGTCCCCGCGTCGCGCGCGAAGACCGCGACCGCCGCGTCGTTGTAGCCCACGACGTAGACGTGCGCCCCGTCCGGGCTCACGGTCACCGCCTCCGCGCCGTCGAGGCCGTCGATCACGAGCGGCACCTGGACGTCCCCGTCGTGCAGCGTCTCGACGTGGGTGAGCGCTCCCGAGACCGGATCGCGATCGAAGACCGCGACGGCGTCGTCGTACTGGCCGGTGGCGTAGAGATTGGCGCCGTCCGGGCTCACGGCGAGCCCCGAGACGCCGAACAGCGATTCCACCAGCGTCAGGTCTTCCGCCTCGACGAAGGTCAGGAAGCCGTCGTCGTCGAAGATCGTCCCCACCGCCTGGCCGTCCGCGATCGTCGAGTTGGCGCTCGCCCCGGAGAGATTGACCAGGAAGGTCTCGTCACTCTCGTCGTCGAGATCCCCCACCACCTGCACGCTCACCGTCGTGCTGGTGGTATTGGGAGCGAAGGTCGCGACGCCGGAGGCCGCCTGATAGTCGTTGTCCGCCACCGTCGCGGTGCCGTCCGCGGTCGCCCAGTTGACGGTCACGGTGCCCGCGATCGGACGCGTGGTGGTGAGGTGGAACACCGCTTCGGTCGTGCCGGCGTCCCCCTCGAACGCCTGCGCGTCGGCGATCGAGATCGCCGGCGGCCGGTCGTCGTCGAGGATGGTTCCGAGCGCCTGGCCGTCGAAGATCACCGCGTTGGGGCTCGGATCGCTCAGGTTCACGAAGAAGGTCTCGTTGTCCTCTTGGAACGTGTCGCCGTTCACGCTGACGCTCAGCGTGGTGGTCAGATCGCCGGCCGCGATGGTCGCCACGGTGGTCGGCGGCACCTCGACGAAGTCGATGCCGCCGGTCGCGGTCCCCGCCGCGGTCCCCCACTGGAAGGTCACGTCGTCCCCGGCCGCGGCCGAGAGCGTCACCGTGAACTGGAAGATGGTGGTGCCCGAATTCCCCTCGTAGAGCCCGAGGTCCGCGATCGAGATCGTCGGCAGACCGCCGTTCAGCGGATCCAGGTCGAGCAGTTGCACGACGCCGCGCTCTCCGACCACGCCGGAACCCGAGGGCACGCCGTCGATGAAGAACTCGACGGCGTCGCCGGGGCGGGCCGTGCCCGCGTCGCGCGGGTCGACCGCGTCGATCGGGACGCGCAGCACGTAGCGGTCGCCGATCTGGTCGTCGGAGCCGACCTGGTAGGTCGCGAGCTCCTCGCCCGTCGACTCGAGCCGGACCGAGACCGAGCCGCTCGAGATGGGCGCGCCATTGACCGTCACCGCGCCGTAGAAGAGGTGACTCGGCTCGGAGAGCTTCGCCGGAGCGGGTCTCGTCCCCGCGGCGGCCGCGAGGAGCAGGAGCACTAGGACGAGGCCGTGGCGTCGCTTCATCGGATGACCCTCTCGGAAGTGACCGTAGCGGTTGCCGGTTCGCATGGCTTCCTCAGATGCCCGTGTAGGCGTAGGTGGAGAAGTAGATCTGGATGTCCTTGACGCCGTTGCCGTCGCGCTCCCCGCCTCCCCCCGGCACGAGCTCGCCGTGGATGAAGGTGTCGAGCCCTTCGTTCGGATCCGCCAGCAGCGTCGCTCCCGGAACGATGAGCAGCCACTTCCGGTTCCAGACCGAGCGTCCGATGAGCCGGCTGTCGGTCGAGAGCTCGTCCGGATCCACCGGCTCGACGCCATCCGTGTGGTACGCGCGGAAGGTGCCGATCCTCCGGATCTTGGTGAAGCTGTCGGAGAGCGTGTCGTTGGCGGGGATCCAGAACGGATCGTCGAGATCGGCGGCGCCGAGCGTGAACGGCACCGGAATCACCTGGTCGATCACCTGCCACTCGCGGGTCGTGAACAGGTCGTCGCTCGGCGAGCGCAGCACGTCCTCGCCGACCGGCACGACGTAGATGCGCGGCGTGTTCGACAGCGGCAGGCCGCTGTAGTTGGTGAACCAGGCTCCGACCTGGCGGATCTTGGTGGCGAAGTGCGTCGCGTCGTAGGCGCTGTCGCCGGGGCCCAGCGGGAAGCCGAAGAAGTTGAGACCCGACGTCACCGTGGTCTCGAACGGAATCACGATTCCCGGTTGCGGACCGGCGCTCTCCGGCGCGAACGGCCGGCAGTAGCGACGGAACTCGGGGAGCTGCCAGAGGTCGGCGACCCGGAATTCGTTCTCCAGGCGGTCCTCCCACTCGACGTCCGACCCGTCGAGGAGCCGGAACGCCTCGCGCCGGAGCGAGAAGCGGTTGGTCTCGATCTGCGGGTTGTTGAAGCCCAGCTGGCCCTTGAGGACGTCGAAGTTCTGACGCATCTGGCCCATCGGGCCGGCGAGGCCACGCGAGCCGGGCACCGGCTCGCCGTCGATGATCTGGCCGAGGCTACGCTCCTTGACGATCTGGGTCAGGAACTCGCGGCCCGCCGCGTTGTCGCTGCCCAACAGGTTGGTCTCGTAGTCGTACGCGGTGGCCGCGAGATAGGCATAACGCGCCGCGAGGTCGAACTGCGCCCGGTACTTCTGGAGCGCGTCGTTGCGGAAGATCCGGAACGCCATGTCTCGGTAGCGGTAGGTCTGGATGTCCGCCGCCGAGTTGGCCCGGAACTGGATCATCTCGGAGATCAGCCGCAGACCGCCGGCGAGCTCGATCTGGTAGTTGCCCCGCGCCGCCTCCACCTGCTCGCGGCGGGCGTAGGCCTCGAGGCGCTTCAGCGGCTCCTCGCGGATCAGCTTCTCGAGCTCCTTCGCGGACTGGAGGATCTCGAAGTTGGCGCCCTCGATCTCGATCTCGATCTCGGCCTGCTTCTCGACGTCCTCCTTCGCCGCCTCCATGGCGTTCTGCGCGATCTCGAGACCGTCCGCGATGGTGTTGATCACGAACGAGCTCGTCTCGCCGCCGATCTCGACGGCGCACGCGGGCCCGGAGAGGGTGTCGCCGCCGTTCGAGAAGCCGAAGATCATCGAGTCCGGGATGCAGTGGGCGGTGTCCTCGAAGGTCGCGTCGATGAATTCCGCCGTGCGCCGGAGCACGATGTTGATGCCCTTGATGGTCTCCACCAGCGCCGTCAGAGTCTGCAGCTCCTCGCGCGCGCCGTTCATGATCTTGATCTGGTCGGCCTTGACGTTGTATTGCGTTTCGAGCAGATCGGCGCCGGCCTGGATGTCCTGCAGCAGGTTGTTGTACTCCGCGAGGATCTGCTCGTAGGAGTTCATCGCCAGCATGAGGTCCGAGAGTTTCCCTTGCAGGTTGCCCGGCGCCCGGCGCTGCGAGTTCCCCCAGTCGGCCGGCTTGATGAGGAAGAAGGAGTCGGCCGTGTCGGTCGCGCCGGCGGTCGCCGAGCGGTGCGTCGTGACGACGTTGTAGGTGACGTCGAGCGTCGTCGTCGGCGCATCGTCGAGCGAGCAGTCGTCGGGATCGATGGCGTGCGTGCAGTCGGGATCGTCGTGCGGATCGAAGTCGAAGAACCCGATCCCGCTCGGCAACGGCTGGAACGTCGCGGTGAAAACCTGATACTCCGCCCCGGGCGCCCCCGTGAGGTCGCCCTGGTCGACGTACATGTAGTGGTAGACGTCGGGCCCGTCGTAGCCCGAGGGGTAGGTGCCGGTCGGACCGATGTCGGCGTCGTAGGGATAGCCGAAGATCTCGATCAGCCGGTTCTTGTAGTCGATCTCCTGATCGTAGTTGTTCGAGTAGATCTCCTCGGTCGAATCCTGGGTGCGCCGGATCAGCTCGGTCAGCAGATTGGCGTGGTTGAAGGTCGCGACCGCGTTGTCGAACGCCTTCTGGGCGCGTTCGAAGATCTGCTCGAAGTGGGTCTTGCCCTGTTGGTTGGAGCCGACGTTGAGGAAGGTCGGATCGATGTCGAAGGGCACCACTCCCTTGGCGAGGCCGAGCGGGTTGAGACCCCGGTCCGCCTCGTCGACGCGCTGTTGCACCACCTGCGCCTGCTGCACGATCTCGCCGAGCTCCTCGACGGAGGCGCGGTCGACCTTCTGGATGCCGTGGTGCGCGGGATTCGGATCCTCCGACGGCAGGATGGCGTTACCGACCACCCAGTCGAAGTAGGCTCCCTGGCCGGCGCGCCGTCCCCACTCCGAGAGCCCCCAGGCGCGGTCGGTGTTGGTGTCCTTGTAGCCCTGCCACTGGCCGGCCGGATCCTCGACGTAGGCTTGGCGGTAGGTCAGGTTGGTGATCTCGGCGCCGGTGCGCGCCTTCTGCGCCGCCGTCTTGGCGAACTTCCGCTCGTCGAGGTAGTCGACCTGGATCGGCACCCCGGCCACGGTCACCGCCTCGGCGCGCGGCAGCCAGGTGTAGAAGGGGTGGCGCAGCAGCCCGTAATAGGTCGTCATCGCCGTCAGGTAGTGGCCCCAGGCGTCGCCGTGCCCCTGCGGGAAGAGGACGCGGGCGTCGAACTCGTCGACGTTGCCGTCGAGATCCTGGTCGGTGATGTTGTACGCCAGCGCGTAAGCGAACTCGCCGTCCCCGGAGGTGAAATTCCAGTAGAGGCGGTTGTAGACCGGGCGCGCCGAGGTGTTGGTGTTGCTGTCGTCGCGGCCCCTGAGGAGCGCGAGCTCCTCCGAGAGCAGCGAGTCGAGCTGGTTCTGGAAAGCGAAGATGGTCGGTGCGAGGGTGCCGTAGACCTCGCTGCCGGTGCCGTAGCCGATCATCGGATCCTGCGCGTCGGCGTACGCCTCGTTCCCGAGGAGCGTGTAGAAGTCGGCGATGCGCGACGCGACCAGCAGCAGGGACTGGTTGACGGGCGCGTAGTCGATCGGCGGCGTGCCGTCGATCGAGAGGCGCTTGCCCCGGTTGAGCACCGTCGTGTAGGCCTCGATCAGCCCGATGCTGTTGAGGTTGCCGGCGTCGGGGTTGAAGGCGATGTCCCCCTCGTAGCGCTCGCCGAGCTGATAGATCATGCTGGCGTAGGTGTTCGTCTCCGAGGCGTGGAAGTCCTGCACGCGCGCTTCGAAGGGGTTCAAGCCGCGCACGACGCGTTTGATCCACCCTTCCGCGAGCTGGGCGCGCGGATCGAGCGCGGTGGCGCCCGGCTGGCCGGCGTAGACGCTCCAGTCGCCGCCGCAGAGCGGGGCGTCGTCCCCCGTCCCGTCGATGCCGTCCGGACCGGCGTCCATGGGCGGATCGACGTAGCGGTAGCGCACCACGAACCAGTTGTCGGAGAGCGTCTGGATGTTGGCGCCCTCGATCGTGATGTCGATCGCTCCCACCGGGTTCGGCACGTTGGTGAACTGCAGCCAGCCGTTGAGCTGGCCGTTGTCCGGATCCGGCAGCGGCGAGGGCGGCAGACCGCCCTCGTCGGGGTGGAAGAACCATTCGAACTCGATGCCGTCGACGTTGCCCGCGAAATCGCCGCTGTGGCGCAGCGTCAACGACTCCGCGAAGACGTTGTCGGGCTCGAGGACGTTGATCTGCCCCTGATACGTGCTCTCCTGGTCCGGCGGAATCTGCAGGCAGTCGACGCGAATGACGTTGAGGCTCACCGGCAGCGGCGAAAGGCTCGGATCGTTGTTGAACGCGAGGGTCACGAAGCCCGTGCCCTGGGCGAAGCCGGCGGTCAGGGCCGGCGTGAAGCCCACCACCTGGAGCGCCTCGGGAACGCCGTCGCCGTCCTCGTCCTGCATGCCGAGCAGCAGGTCGCGGTCCACCTCGCCGTCCGGCGGCGTGTCGCAGACGACGACCGCCTCGGTGAGGCCCGAGGTGGGGTTGACCTGGTCCTCGAGGTGGCAGCGCTGGCTGTCGAGATCGAGGTCGAGCCGGTTCGGGTTGCGGCTGAGTTGGTAGAGCGCCTCGACCGCCTCGTCCCAGCTGCAGTTCTCGCCCAGATCGTCGCAGGCGCCGGTGAAATCCTCCTCTTCGGTCCCGTCGCCGCCGTCGAGCTGCTTGAGGCGCTTCCGCTCCGCCTGCGTCATGACGTTGATCAGGAGCTGCGGGTCGCCGGCTCCCGTCTCGTCGAGCGTGCCCTCGAAGCGCAGCTTCTTGTTGAGCGAGTCGTAGCTGATGCGGGACACGACGGTCGAGGGCAGCTGGATGACCCCGCTCGCGTCGGCGTAAGGCACCAGGAAGCCGGTGATCGGATCGAGGTCGGCCGCGATGTCGGATGGCAGCAGCGGCAGATACACGTAGCGCGGCGTCAGTGGATCGATCAGGCGCACGAGGGACTTCGTCGGGTCGTAGACCAGATTCTCCAGCTGGCGCTGCTGCTTCTCGTCGAAGACGATCTCGACCGCGGCCTGATTCGCGATCTCCGGCAGGCCGCGCTTCGAGCCGAGGAGCGTCTCCCCGACCAGCAGGGTCGGCGCGTTCGTCGGCCAGACGATGTTGTAGCCGACGTTGACCGGATCGTCGGCGATGCCGCCCAGCCAGGCGACGCACTCCGGCGTCGAACGGTCGGCGATCCCGTCCGCGTCGCGGTCGTAGTAGAAGGTCGGCTGCAGCGGGTACCAGTACTCGGCCACCATCGTCCCCGCGGACTTGGCCCAGACCTGGTTCTTGTAGTCCTTGAAGGCCGGATCGCCGCTCGCCTCGCTCTGGGCGCAATTGCCCAGGAGCCGCACCGGATAGGGCGCGAAGACGGGGTTCCCGGCGGTGCCGTTGTAGAGGAAGGCGCTGTAGCCGGCGCCGGTCGCGAGCACCTGGTAGACCCGGAACTCCCACTTGCCGTTGTCCGGGCGCATGTACTTGAAGAGGACGTACGGTTTCGACGTCTTGTTGAGCTCGGCCGCGGTGAAGTCGTCGCGCAGGGCGAAGATGGCGTTGAAGCCGCTGCTCGAGTTGGCGGGCGCGAAGATGGCGTGCTCGTCGTTCGGATTGAAGCCCGGCTTCGTCGGGTCCGCCTGGTTGTAGATCCGCATCGAGAGGAACTGCTGCGGATCGAGCGGCGGCTGGCCGAGAACCTCCGAGCCGAGCTCGCTCGCGATGATGATCTTGTCGGGATTCACCGGCCACCGGCAGTCGTAGCGCTTCGAGCGCACCGGCCAGGCGACCGTGCGGGTGTCCTCGCGGTACCAGGCGACCGCCATCAGATCCTGGCCGTCCGAGTCGATCGGCACCTGGTTCACGGGGATGATCTGCCCGAGCCGGGTCGCGCGGTCGTAGGCGCGTCCCGAGCCATCGCCGTCGAAGTAGGAGCGCTCGTAGACGACGAATCCGTTCTTGCCGCCGTGCTCCTCGTGCAGCGGCTCGATGATCTCCTTGCCGATCTCGCAGGTGACGGCGTCCGTGAACACCGGCGTGCCGCCGATCTGGAGGCTGGTGTCGTACGGCACCGTGTTGACGATCTGGATGATCGGCGGGTGAATCGTCAGGTCCCGCGAGGGCGGGAAACCGGTGTAGAGCAGGACGCTGTAGCCGGGGTCCGTGGCGGTGAATCGCGACTGGAACTCGCCGCTCACGTTGACGGCCGCGTCGGTGCTGCGGTCGGCGACCGAGAGCGCCACCTGGCTCGCGAAGGCGATGCCGCTGCCCGCCGGCTCGATGTCGACTGGAGCGCCCGAGATGTGCGCCTGCACGCAGGCTCCCGGTGGGGTCACCCCTGCCGGCAGCGTCTCGCCGCAGTAGTACGGCAGGTTGGTGTCGGAGCGGCGGGGCCAATCCGACGCCCCGGTCCGCACCACCCGGTTGGTGTCCTGCAGATTGCAGGTCACCTTCCACTTGATGTCCGCGAGCACCGGTTGCACGGCGTAGAGGTGCCCCCGGTCGTCGCCCGGCAGGTGGGAGCCCGGCGGGCTCCAGAAGAAGTAGTTCGGGTAGGCGATGCCTCCCCCCTGGACGTCGATGTCGGGCATCGCCGCCACCGGATCGGTGAGGCAGAGCTGATCGGGCGGCAGGGGCGGCACCACCTCGGCGCCGACCGTCCAGTTCTCGAACTGCACCTCGAACCACTCGCCCGAGTCCGCCGCCAGATTGGCCAGGAAGGCGTCCTTCCCGCCCTGCGACAGCACCTTCAAGGTCCCGAAGTTGGTCGTGTCGTCGAAGTCGCCGGCGACGTAGAGCTGGTTGTTCGGACCCGCGGCCACCCCGGCGCCCGATTCCGAGCCCGGAGCCGGCGTCGCGGTCTGGACCCAGCGCCACTTCGTGCCCGCGCCGGCGATGCGCGCCACGAAGAGATCCCGCGCCCCACCGATCGTGGGCAGCGACACGCTCGAGGTCGGCGAGCCGTCGTCGAGCGGATCGTCCTGGACCACCGCGAAGGTGGTCGGATTCGAAGCGTAGTGGCCCACCAGGAAGGCGTCGCCGTTCGGTGCCAGCGCGAGCCCGCGGGCCTCGCCGCCGCTCGCGCCGCGCGCCCATTGCCAAGTGAAGGAGCCGCCGTTGTCGTGCAGGCGCGCCAGGAAGGCGCCGTTGGTCGTCAAGCTCACCGTGCCGAGGGTGGTCGGCGCGTTCGCCGAGGTCCCGGCGACGTAGAGTTGACCGAGCTCGTCGACGGCCACGCCGGCGACGGTCACCCCCTGCCCCATCGGCGTCGCCCACTGCCAGAAGGGCGTGTTGAGCTCCGTGCCGCCGATCTTCGCGAGGAAGCTCGAAGGCTTGCCGTTGGGGAGCGGCACGGGGTTGATCATCGAGAGCCGGTGGTCCGCCACCTCCGCCGGATCGCCCACGAACCACGAATAGGTCCCCGCGTGCGGGAGCCCGGACGAGAGGTTCCAGGGGCTCGAGCCGCTCGGCGACGAAACCGCCCAATTCCCGATCCCGCTCTCGACGCCGTCGCTGAACAGGGTGTTTCCAGCGCCGTCCTTGACGAGGACGTCGTCGACCCGCCATCCCCCCGCTCCCACGTAGGCGTCGGCGCCGAAGCGCCAGCGCAGCCGGATGCTCAAGCCGGCGAAGTCGGCGAGGTTGACCGCGACCTTGCCGTAGCCGCCGTTGGCGTGACACCAGGCCTGACGCCCGGCGCCCAGCGGATTCACGGCATTGATGGTGACTCCGTTGTAGCCGCCCTGGGTGAAGCGCGCCGCGTTTCCGGCGGTCGTGGTGGGATCGTTGTCCCCCTGTCCGGAGAGGATGTCGTACCAGTTCACGGCGTCGGTCGTGTACTCGAGCACGCCGGCGTCCCAGCAGGTCGACGCGTCCTCGAAGTCGAACCGGTGCCAGAACTCGAGGGTGCCGCCGTCCGGCGTGCCGGTGAAGGGGAGATTGGTGGTCGGCGTGGTGGCGATGCTCGAGTTCTCGAGATAGACGCCGGAGACGTAGACGCGCCCCGACGAGTCGACGTCGACGCCGGTCAACCACTCGGTGGCGTTCGCCTGCCCGGCTTCGAGCGCCCACATCCAGTTGCCGGCCGTGTCGAGCCGCACCGCGAGGCCGGATGGCTTGCCGCAAGTGACGCTCGAGCCGATCGTCGAGATGGTGCCGTCGCCCTTGTAGAGATGGGGGCAGCTGGTGCGTCCGACCGCGATGACGCCATCGGCGATCGGATTGTTCGGGTCGGCGACGCCTGGCGAGAGCGCGATGCCGAGCCCCTCGTCGTGACCCGGGCCGCCGATCTGTCGCGCCCAGGCCCAGTCGCCGTTGGCGTTCAAGCGCGCGACGAACCACTCGTGGCGGTCGGGCGTGTCGGGGTTGCTGGGGCTGGGCAGGAAGACCGACCCGGCGCCGCTCGACGGCAGGTTCCGGAAGACCGCGGAGGTCGAGAAGTAGCCCGTCAGGTAGACGTTCTGGGAGGCGTCGATGGCGATCGCGGTGGCGCGATCCACCGACGGACCGCCGGCGCTCCGGACGTAGACGAGCGTGCCGTCCCAGGTGTACTTGGCGATGAAGAGATCGGTCAGGCCTTCCGCGGAGAGCTCGGTGCCGCCGAAATTGGCGACGCCTCGGAACTCGCCGGCGACGTACACGTTCCCGCTCTGGTCGACCGCGGTGACGGTCGCCGCGTCGTCCAGGGGACCGCCCCCGGAGACCGGCCAGAGCGCGTGCGCCGCCGGCGCCGCCAGCGCGAGCGCCGCTCCCAGCGCCACGCTCGCTCGCAGCGCCCTCCAGCTGCCGACGATCCTGGTTGCCATCTCGGTTCGTTGCGCCACGTTCATCGCAAGCTCCTCATCGCGCCCGGCGCTCATTGGTTCAGCGTGGGCGTGGCCGACGCCCGCTTGAGGGAGAACAGACCTTCCACCACGATGTCGTTGCGGTGGAGGCCGCTGATGGTCTCGGTGAACACGCCCCCGATGTCGCTCTCGCCGTAGGTCGGAAGCGACCGTTCCAGCGGGTCGGTGGACGAGAAGGTGAAGTTCATGGTGCGCGTCACCGGGTAGGCTTCCTCGACGAACGAGGTGTACAGCTCGTCCCGGTTGTTGTGATCGGGGTGGTACTTGTGGCGGAAGGGGTTGGTCGGGCTCTCGGAGTCGAGCGTCAGCGCCACCGACAAGGCGCCCGAGAGACCGAACGATCCGTTCATCACCAGCCACTGCGGATCGAAGTCGTAGTTCACGGTGCTGATCCGGTAGCCGACCGGCTCGCCGTCCCGCAGCACCGCCCCCTGGAAGCCGGAGATCAGGTTGTCGTCGGTGAGCAGCACGTAGCGGCCCGGCTCGTCCACCAGGAAGAGTCCCGGATTCTCCGGATCGGGGATGCGCGTCCCCTCCTTCCAGAGCTGGATCACTTCCTTGAGCAATCGCGGCGTGCCGCTCCCGTCGACGTGGATGATCACCCGGAACGTGAACTGCCGCCCCACCAGCGTCGGAGTCAGGGAGCCGGTCTGCGCCTCGCTGACCTGACGCACGAAGACCGAGCCCACCCAGAGTCCGGCGAGCGGGAAGGTCGACGGCGCATCCAGGGCCGCGAGCCGGGATCGCCCCTCCGCCTCGCGCCGCAGCGCGAAGGCGGGTGGAGCGAAGGCGGTCTTCGCGCTCACCGCCAGCCGGCGCAGGAAGCCGAAGCCGTCCCGGATCTCGATCACGCCCCCGACATCCGCGCTCGCGAAATTCGCGCGCAGCGGCGCCAGGTCCACGAGGAGCTCGTCGCCCGGATCGGCCGGGAGCGCCAGGTTGTCGGGCAGCGTCGGCCAGGCGATGTCCCCGGTATCGGGGTCGAAGTTGAAGTAGGACAGCGGGATCGGCGTCGCGCTGGACGCCTTGCGCAGCGAGATCGCGGCTGGGCTGTTGCCCATGTTCCGGATCCGCACCCGCTGCCGGGTCGAAGCGCCGCCGAAGTCGAGCGTTTTGCCGAACTCGAGGTCGATCGACACCGGACCCGAGAAATCCGAGGTTCCGTGGCAGTAGACCCAGTAGGCCTCGCCCGAGTGGATGGTCGTCGCGTAGGGGTTGGCGACCTCCTGCCACTGGCCGCCGACCAGCTGGTAGATCGCCTGGCCGGCATGCGCCGACGAGGCGGCCAGGAACTGGCCGAAGGTGGGCTGCTGTTGGGGATCGACCGGGAATCCCACCAGATTGAAAGCGTCGGGCACCCAGCGGTAGGTCTGGATCTCCGGGATCCCCGTCACGGTCCAGGTGACCGGATGCGTCCCCTCGATCTTCAGGAGGTAGGCGCGGTTCGCCTGCACCGCGAAGAGGTTCGTCAGGATCGACTCGGGACGCGGACGCGGGAAGTAGCCCAGCCACTGCGGGCTCGGGGTGAGCTGCTCCTGCGGATCGTCGACGAACTCGATCTTCGGGCCCGCCGGGTTCCACGTCCAGGCGCTCGCGAGCGGAAGCCCGCCGAACACCGCTTCGGCGTCGTTGTTCTCCGGCCGCACCTCGAGGAAGACGGCATTCCACCCGGGCTGGAGCTGAAACGTCTGAGTGACGTCGGAAGCACCCGCCTCCGCCCGCGCCACGCCCAGGACTCCGAGCAACATCACGAGTCCGATGGTCCGCTGGATGCGCATGATCGTCGTTCCTCTCTTCCTGATCGTCTCCCCGCGGCGCCGACTCATGGCGACGTCGAGCTCCAGCGCGAGGTGCTTCCCGTCTCGAATCCGTCGGCGAAGAGGGGCTGGACGAGCGTCAGGTTGTCGAACCCGACGTCGAAGACCGCCCCGGCCGACGCCTGCACCCGCCAGCGCGCGCGAATTCCGGTGGCCCCGACCGGTGGCTCCGCCGCGATCCCGGAGACGCGCCGCCATGCGCCGCCCGTGTCCGCGGCGACGCTGGAGGTGGGCCACGACGCGAGCGTCGTCGCCGGCGAGATGCAGGAACCTCCGACCGCGTAGTCGAGGAGCCCCCGGACGATCACGCTTCCCGCGGTCACTGTCGCGCGGAGCTCGCCCGCGTAGACCCAGGACGGCATGCCGACCAGCGGCATGCACTCCACCACCTCCATCGTCGTCTCTCCCGACAGGTTCACGAAGCGCAGCGATCCGGAGAGCGGGAAGCCGTCGCCGTCCGCGGCGTCGTGGATGATGTTCGCGTGGACTCCCGAGACGACCGTCCACGCTCCCAGATCGGACGCGAAGTCGAAGTACGGTCGATCCAGCACGTTCGCCACCGAGACCCGGAAGAAGCGCGCGAAATCGTCGCCCGGCGTGCCGTCGGCATTGCCGTCGATGGCGTTGCCGTCGAGGTCGAGCACGCCGTTGGCGCCGCAGACGAGCAGCCGGTAGAGCCCGTCCCGTAGCGGATCCCCCGCCTGGAGAGTGAGATCCGCGGTCAGCGTCGCGGAGGAATACGCGACCGAATCCACGGCGATCGAGACGTCGTCGCCGTTCGGCGCGCCACAAGTCGCGGTCGTGAAGATCCCGTCGGGCCCGGCGGCCAACAGCTGATAGCTCGCCGGATTGGTCACGTCGTGCGGATCCGAATCGCCCGCGGGGTCGAACATCGCCTCGCTGAATTCGATCGTGAGCTCCGTGATCGCGACCTCCGCGGTCTCCATTTGGGTGAGCTCGCCGTCCCCGGTTCCGTCAACGCTGTCGACCATCACCACCGTCGGAGGCTCCAGCACCACGACCGTGAAAGCCGCGGTGCCGGTGTTGTTGGCGGCCGCCGGATCGGAGCTCGCGGCGGTGACGGTGGCGCCGTTGACGTAGCTCCCCGCCGTCGTGGGCGCCGTCGCGTCGATCAGGATCGGAGGCGCCGACCCGGAAGCGAGCGACGGGCGCGTGCAGGTGACGGAGCCGGATGCGATCGAGCAGCTCCAGCCGCTCCCCGCGGCCGCCACCACGTTGGTGCCCGCGGGCAGCAGGTCGATGACGCTGAGCGCGGTCGCCACGCTCGGTCCGGCATTCGTGACCGTCAGCGTGAACTGCAGTGGATCCCCGACCTCGACGTGGTCGTCGTCCACCGTCTTCACCAGCGAGAGGTCCGCCGTCGGAACGAGCACGTCCACGTCGGTCGAAGCGTCGTTCGCCGCCTGCGGGTCGGTGACCCCGGGCCCCGGCGCCACGGTCGCCGTGTTGCTGACCGTGCCCGTGGCCGCCGGATCGATCGTCGCCGCGAGCGCGAAGACGACGTCCGCGCCGGCGGGCACGCCGACGCTCTCCGCGAGCCCGCCCGATCCCGACGCACCGCAGCTGCCGCCCAGGTGCCCGCTGCACGTCCACGTCGCGCTCGAGACCTCCGGCGGCAGGACGTCCGTGACGACGGCGCCCGGCGCGTCGCTCGGTCCCGAGTTGGCGACGCTGATCAGATAAATCGTCGCCGTTCCCGGAATCGCCTGGCTCACGCCGTCCGACTTCGCGATCGCGAGATCGGCGACCGGCGTCAGCGTGTCGACGTCGGTGGCGCTGGTCTCGCCGATGTTCGTGGTCCCCGGCGGCATGCTGGCGGTGACCGTGTTGACGAGCAGGCCGGTCGCGGACGGATCGACGGTCCCGAGCGCCTGATAGGTCAGCGTCGCGCCGACCGCGAGATCCGCCACCTGGGAGATGTCGCCACTGCCGGCGCCGAGGCAGCTGCCCTGGCCGACGCGCACGAAGGCCGCGACCGCGTCCGAGTGCTCGCCCACGAGGTAGAGGTGTTGACCATCGGGGCTCCCCGCGACCGCCCGCGCACCGTCGAGCCCGACCACCCCGCCGACGCCCTCGCGCGCGACGTAGAGCGGCGAGAGACTTCCGTCGCCGCCGTCGCGCGCGAAGATCGCCAGCGCGTCGGCGTTGAAGGAAGCCGCGAAGACGAAGAGCCCGTCCGGACTGATCCCGAGCCCGCGCACGCCGTCGAGGCCGTCGACTCCGCCGACGCCGTCGCGCACCACCGATGCGAAGGTCAAGTGACCGCTGTCGAGATCGCGCGTGAAGCGCGCGATGCCGTCGTCGGCCAGGCCGGCGACGTAGACGAACTGTCCGCCCGGCGAGACGATGACCGACTGCGCGAAGTCGAGCCCGTCGACCCCGCCCGCGCCGTCGCGCAGCACCTGGGCGAAGGAGAGCAGCCCGGTCTCGGCGTCGCGGTCGAAGACCGCGAGCGAATCCGAGGCCTGGCTCGCGACCAGCACCTGATGGCCGTCCGGAGTCACGACGATCGCCACCGGTTCGTCGATCACGCCGAGCTCGAGGCCGCCGAAGCCGTCCTTCAGGCGCTGCACGAAGACGAGGCCTCCGGTCTCCGCGTTCCGCTGGAAGACGGCGACCGCATCGTCGTCGAGGCTCGCGACGTAGACGTCGGCGCCGTCCGGCGAGACCGCCACCGCCTCCGCGCCGTCGAGCCCGTCGATCGCCGGATCCGATTCGCGTTGCACTTCGACGAGCGAGAGCGCGCCGGACGCGGCATTTCGCGCCAGCACCGCCACCGCGTCGTCGCTGGCGCCGGTCGCGTAGAGGAACTTGCCGTCCGGCGAGATCGCCAGACCGCCGGCGCCGCCGAACCCGTCCATGCCGCCCGCGCCGTCGACGTAGCTGGCGACGAAGGCGAGCGTCCCATCCCCCGGGTCGCGCGCGAACAGGTCGATCGCGTTCGAAGCGCGCGAGGAGACGTAGACGTGCTCGCCGCCCGCGAGCGGTCCGAACGCTCCGTCCGGATCGGGGCTGACGACCAGGCCCCGCGGCGCGTCGAGTCCGGCGACGCCGTTCACGCCCTGCCGCTCGGCCTCGACGAAGGCGAGCGCCGGCGTCGCCGCGCAGCTCCAGGCCGGATCCAGGAAGATCGGCGGGAAGAGATCCTCGATGGTGGCGCCGGTGAGATCGCTCGGACCGGAGTTCGTCACCGTGATCGTGTAGCTCACCGGGAGGCCCGGAATGGCCTCGGTCTGGAAGTCGTCCTTGTCGAGCGTGAGGTCGACCACCGGCGTCAGGTTGGCGACGTGGATCGCCTCGTTGTTGTCGAGCACCGGATCGAAGGCGTCGTCCGAAGGCGTCACCAGGGCGCGATTCTCCAGCGTTCCGGCGGCCGCGGCGCTCAGGTCGGCGGCCAGCTGGTAGACGAGCGAGCCGCCGGCCACCAGGTCGACCGCGTCGACCGCGTTGCCGAAGCCCGCCGCCGTGCAGCGCGATCCGTCGTTGCGGCGCAGCAGCGCGAGCGCGTTCTCGCCCGCGCCCGCGACGTACAGCTGCTCGCCGTCCGGACTCGCCGCGAGGGCGCGGGCGCCGGCGAGCCCGTCGATGCCGAGCGCGCCGTCGAAGGCCGCCGGCAACGGCGTCAATCTCCCGGTCGCGGCGTCGCGCGCCA
This sequence comes from uncultured Thermoanaerobaculia bacterium, assembly GCA_964476605.1. Classification (GTDB taxonomy): domain Bacteria; phylum Acidobacteriota; class Thermoanaerobaculia; order Multivoradales; family JAGPDF01; genus JAGPDF01. Next base: position 34,743 of record CAYZBH010000005.1, read on the forward strand.
GCACCGCGACCGCCGAGTCCCCAGCCGAGGCGACGTAGACGTGCTCGTCGTCCGGCGTGACCGTCACTCCGGAGGCGCCGGCGAGCCCGTCCGCGCCGTCGACGCCGTCGACCACGGCCTCGACGAAAGTGAGCGCGCCGGTCGAAGCGTTGCGCGCGAACACCGCGACCGCGCCGTCGACGCTGCCCGCGACGTAGACGTGGCGACCGTCGTCGGAGATCGCGATCGCGCGCGCGCCGTCCAGTCCGTTGACGCCGCCTACGCCGTCCTTTTTCGCCTCCACGAAGGTCAGGAGCCCGGTCGAGGCGTTGCGGCTGAAGACCGCGACGCCGTCGTCGGTCTCGCCCGCCACGTAGACGTGGGCGCCGTCCGGGCTCACCGCGACCGCCGAGGCGCCGGCGAGGCCGTCGAGCGTGAGCGGAGGCTGCGACGTGCCGTCGACCCGGATGCCGAGGTAGGTGAGATGTCCGGTCGACGCGGAGCGGGCGAAGATCCCGACGCCGTTGTCGCTCTTGGCCGCGGTGTAGACGTGGGCGCCGTCGGGCGAAATCGCCACGCCGCGCACGTTGCCGAGACCGTTGACGGCGCCGACGCCGTCGCGCAGGAACTGCGCGAAGGTGAGGCCTCCGGTGGTCGACGAACGGGAGAAGACCGCGATCGCGTCGTCGAGCTCGCCGGTGACGTAGACGTGCTTGCCGTCCGGGCTCACCGCGACGCCCGCGGCGCCGTGCAGGCCGTCGATGGCGCCGGTGGGGACGCACGAGGCGTCGTAGGTGGTTTCGCCGTCCCGCCGCACGTCGAGGTAGGCGAGCGAGCCGTTGCGCAGATCGCGGCGGAAGACCGTCACCGCGTTGTCCGCCGCGCCGGTGGCATAGAGGTTGAGCCCGTCGGGCGACAACGCGACCGCGCTCGCTCCGGCGAGGCCGTCGAGCAGCGTCAACGTCGGGCGGCAGGCCCGCACCACGTCCGGCACGTCGTCGCCGTCGCGCAGCGCGACCGTCGGGGGGAGCGGCGAGAGCAGACCGGGAACCGGGCTCGCCACGCAGGTCCAGGCCGCGTTCGCGAGCGTCTCCGAGAGGACGTCGCGCACCGAGGCCCCCTGGACGTCGGCCGGCCCGAGGTTCTCGACCGTCAGCTGATAGTCGACGCGCGTGCCGGGAACCAGGTCGCCCGTCTCCGTGGCCGCGCAGTCGAGCGGATCCGTGCAGGCGATCTTCTCGATCGAGAGATCCGCCACCCGCGCGAGGACGGTGTCGCCGTCGGTCGCCGAATTGCTCGACGGATCGAGCTCGATGAAACCGGTCGGCTCGCCGACCGTCGCGGTGTTGACGATGGTTCCGGTCACGCCCGGCTTGATGGTGCCGGTGGCGGTGATCCGCACGCTTCCGCCGGGTGGCAGGCGCACCGGCTTTTCGAGATCCCCCGTGCCGGTGAGGCCGAGCAGGCAGGTGGCGCCCGGGGTCAGGCCGACGCACTCCCAGCTCACGTCCTCGAGCTCACCCGGGAAGATGTCCGTCACCACGGCGCCGCGCACCGCGCTCGGCCCGTGGTTGGTGACCACGATGTCGTAGGCGAGGGTCTCGCCCGGCGAGACGGTCCCGTCGCCTTCCCGGTCGCGCTCGACGAAGGCGAGGGTGCCGCTGCCGGTCTGGGTGCCGTTGTCCCAGTCGCGCGCCAGGGTCACCACGGATCCCTCGTCCGCGCCGGCGACATAGAGATCGGCGGCGTCCGGGCTCAGCACGAGCGCCGTCGGCTCGGCGAGCCCGATCACCCCGGCCTGCCCCTGGCGTACCGCTTCCACGAAGGTGAGCGCGCCGGTGCCGGCGTCGCGCGCGAAGACCGCCAACGCGTCCTCGGCGGTCCCCGCCACGTAGAGCTGCTCGCCGCCCGGATCGGGACCCGACGGATCCGGCACCACGACGAGGCCGGCCGCCCCCTGCAGGCCGTCGACGCCCGCGACGCCGTCGACGAAGGCGCCCGCGAAGGTCAGCTTGCCGAATCCGGCGCTGCCGGGGTTCGTGTCCCGCACGAACCGGGCGACCGCGTTCGCGCTGCCGCCGCTCGCGTAGACCGAAGCCCCACCCGGCGAGATCGCCAGGCCGCGCGCGCCCGCGAGTCCCGTGACCCCGGCGACGCCGTCCCGGTGAACCTCCAGGAAGGTGAGGTGGCCGGTGGCCGCGTCGCGCGAGAAGACCGCGAGCGCGTTGTCCGATTCGCCCACCGCGTAGAGATGCTCGCCATCCGGCGAGAGCGTCACGGCGCGGGCCAGGTTGAGCCCGTCGACGCCGGCGATGCCGTCGCGTACCTCGCCCACGAAGGCCAGGTGCCCGAAGTCCGGCTGTCCCGGATCGGTCACCCGGGAGAAGATCGCCACCGAGCTCGAGTTCGCGGCCGCGGCGTAGAGGTGCTTGCCGTCGATGGAGAGCGCGAGGCCGTCCGGTCCGAGCAGACCGGTGACGCCGCCGAATCCGTTCTGCACCTTCTGCAGGAACGTGAGGGTACCGAAGTCCGGGTTCGCCGGATCCGTCTCGCGCGCGAAGACCGCGATGGCGTTGTCCGCGCTGCCCGCCACGTAGACGTGACGGTCGTCGCCCGAGACCAGCACGGCGCTCGCGCCGTTCAGGCCGTCGACGCCCGCGACGCCGTCGCGTTCCGACTCCAGGAAGGAGAGCGCGCCGGTCGCGCCGGAGCGCGCGAACGCCGCCACGCCGTCGCCGACGCGGCCGACCGCGTAGAGGGAGAGGCCGTCGTGGCTCGCCGCGACCGCCGCCGCGCCGGCCAGCCCCTGGATCACGGAGACGTGGTCCGTCTTCGTGATCTCGAGGTCGGCGCGGGGCGACAGATCGTCGGTGTCGGTATCGGTGTTGTTCCCCGCGACCGGGTCGTTGCCGCCCAGCGGTGGCGTGACGGTGGCGACGTTGACCAGGTCGACCGCGGTGCACGGATAGCTCGGGCAGAGGTCGGGATCGACCAGTCCGGTGACCCGGTAGACGATCTTGCTGCCCGCCGCCACGTTCACGGTGTCCACGAGCTCGATCGCCGGTCCCACCAGATCGGAGCCGCTCGAGCAGCTCGAGTCGGTCGGCCTCCGGAAGACCGCGACCGCGTCGTCGACGCCCCCCGCGGCGAGGAGGTGGCGCCCGTCGGGCGCGAGCGCGACACCGCCGACGCCGTCCAGGCCGTCGATCGCACCGAATCCGTCGCGCTCCGCGTCCACGAACTCGAGGCGCCCCTGATTCGCGGCGTTGCGGCGGTAGATGGCGACCGCGTTCTCCCCGGACCCGGCGGCGTAGACGTGGAAGCCGAAGCCGCCGTCGTCGCTCACCGTGAGCTGGCTGACGCCGGCGAGACCGTCCGCGCCCCCGACGCCGTCTCGGAGCACCTGTCGGTAGGTCAGCGTCCCCAGCGCCGGATCGCGCGAGAAGACGGCGATCGCGCTCTCTCCGGTGCCCGCGACGTAGAGGTTCGCGCCGTCGGGCGAGACCGCGACGCTGCGCGCGCCCGCGAGCCCGTCGACTCCCCCGACGCCGTCCATCTTCGACTGCGAGAAGGTGAGAGCGCCGGTCGGGCCGTCGCGGTCGAACACCACCACCGCGTCGTCGTTCTCGCCGGTGGCGTAGACGTGGCTGCCATCCGGGCTCACCACGACCGAGCTCGCGCCCGCGAGCCCGTCGACGCTCCCGACGCCGTCCTGTTGGAGCTCTAGGAAGGTGAGCGCGCCGGTCGTCGTGTTGCGATCGAAGACCACCAGCGCGTCGCCGTTGGCCGCCGCGACGTAGAGATTGTCGCCGGCGGGATCGAGCGCCAGCGCCACCGGCTGATCGAGGCCGCTCACCGCCGGCGCGGCCTGGACCTCGAGGAAGGTGAGCTCGCCGTAGGTCGGGCTCACCGGATTCGCGTCGCGCGTGAAGACCGCGACCGCGTCCGCGACCTGCCCCGCGACGTAGACGTTAGCGCCGTCCGGGGAGACCACCACCGCGGCGGGTCCGTCGAGACCGGTGACCGCGCCCACGCCGTCGAGATAGACCGCCAGGAACTCCAGCGCACCCGTCGCCCCGTCGAGCGCGAACGCCGCCAAGGAATCCGCGGCGCGGCCGGTGACGTAGACGTGCGCTCCGTCCGGGCTCACCGCGACCGCGTTCGCGCCGTCGAGCCCCACGATCGTCGTCGGACCGGGCTGCGTGTCCCCTTCGAAGTACGCGTCCAGGAAGGAGAGCGTTCCCGAGGGCGAGGCGACGCAAGTCCAGGTCGCGCCGGTCGGGAAGATCGCGCTCAGATCGTCGGACACGCTGGCGCCGACCATGTTGCTCGGGCCGGCGTTGGACACCGTGATGGTGTAGGTCAACTCCTCGCCCGGGATGGCCACGTCGTCGCCGTCGGTCTTCACGAGCGCGAGGTCGCTCGCCGGCGCCAGCAGGTCGATGTCGCGACAGCCGTTGTTGTCCGTGATCGCCGGATAGCCGGGCGCCGAGTTCGCGGGACAGATGCCCGTCGGATGCAGGCCGGTCGAGTCGGGTCCCGGATCGGTGATCGCCGCGGGCACGATCACGTAGGCCTCGTTCACCAGCGCCCCGGTCGCCCCGGGGTCGATCGTGCCGCGCACGGTGTAGACGACCTGCCCGCCGGCCGCGATCTCGACGTTCTCGTCGACCAGCGAACCGACGCCGGCCCCCGTGCAGCGGGAGCCGGACGCGCGGCTGAAGGTCGCGATCGCATCGTCGCCGAAGCCCGCGACGTAGGAGTGCCGGCTGTTCGGAGAGATCGCGATGGCGTACGCCTGGTCGAGGCCGTCGACGCCCGCCGTGCCGTCCTTGCGGCTCTCCACGAAGACCAGAGTCCCTCCCGTCGCCTCGCGGGCGAAGACCGCGAGGGCGTCGTCGTTCTCGCCCGCCACGTAGACCTGCTTGCCGTCGGGGCTGACCGCCACGGCCCGTGCCCCTCCCAAGCCGTCCACGCCGCTGCCGTCGACGAAGCTCTGGAGCGGCGTCAACAGGCCGAAGTCGTCGCTCGCCACGTCGACGTTGCGCTGGAAGACGGTGAGCGCGTTCGCCGTGTGGCCGGTGACGTAGACGTTGCGGCTGCTCGTCCCGTCGCCGGGGTCCGGGCTCACCGCGATGCCGATCGCGCGATCGAGGCCGGCGAGCCCCTGCAGCACCTGGATCTGGCTGACGCGCCCGAACCCGGACGTGTCGGCGGAGTTGGTGTTGCGGCGGAAGACGGCCACGGCGTCGCTGATCGAGGAGGCGACGTAGACGTGCTCGCCGTCCGAGCTCAGGGCCACGCCCTGCGCCCCTTCGAGGCCGACGATGCCGATGCCCCCCGCGAGCTTCGCCTCCTTGAAGGTGAGCATGCCGGTCGCCGGATTGCGGGTGAAGACGGCGAGCGAGCCCGGCGAGAGTCCGACCACGTAGACGTGGTTCCCGTCGGGGCTCACCGTCACGTCGGCCGCGCCGAAGAGACCGTCGACCCCGCCCTGACTCTGGCGCAGCACCTGCTGGAAGGTGAGCAGGCCGGTGCCGGGATCGCGCGCGAAGAATGCGAGCGTGTTCTCGGCCGCGTTCACCGACTGGCCGACCACGTAGACGCTGTTGGCGAAGGTGGTGAGCGCCGTCGCGCCGGCGAGACCCGAGACGCCGCCCACGTTCTCGACCAGGCGGCCGAGATAGGTGAGGTCGCCGGTCACGCTGTCGCGGGCGAAGGTCACGAGCGAGCGATCGCCGAAGCTCACCGCGTACAGGTGCTCGCCCGCCAGCGCGACGTCCGTGATGCCGTCGAGCCCGTCGACGCCGCCCACCCCGTCGACGACCGGTGCGGGCGGGATGGCCCCCGGCGAGCCGCCCGAGAACGAGAAGGCCGGCGGCGCACCGCCGCGCAGGAAGACGCTGACCGTGCCGTCGACATCCGACGCCACGTAGAGGTGCTCTCCGGCCGGCGAGAAGGCGATGGCCCGCGCCCCGTCGAGGCTGTTGATGTTGCACTGCGGCGGCTGGACGCAGGCGGCGTTGACTTCGCCGTCGTGGCGCACTTCGACGAACTTGAGGCTGCCGGTCGCGGAGTTGCGCTGGAAGACCACGACCGCGTCGCTCGTCCGGCCCGCCACGTAGACGTGCTGGCCGTCCGGGCTGATCCGCGTCACGCGCGCCCCGAGGAGACCGCTCGCCACGCCGCCCAGGCCGCTCAGCTCCCCGTCGAAACGGGCATCCCGGTAGGTCAGGCGTCCGAAGTTCAGGGGGTCGCCGGCGCTCGTGTTGCGGCTGAAGATCGAGACCGCATTGTCGGATGCGGCGGCGACGTAGACGTAGGCGCCGTCGGCCGAGATGTCGAGGCCCGAAGCACCCGCCAGGTGGGGAATGGCGACCGAATCGGAGAGCGTCTCGATGTAGGTGAGCTCGCCGAAGGTGGCGGCGTTCTCGTCTGTCTCGCGGGCGAAGACGGCGATCGCGCCGTCCTGCAGTCCGGTGACGTAGACGTGCTCGCCGTCCGGGCTCACGCGGACGCCGGTGGCGCCGTCGAGGCCGTCGACCGTCAGGGCGCCCTGCACGTCCCCGTCCTTCAGCACCTGGAGGAAGACGAGACGGCCCGAGTTGTCGGCCTCGCGCCGGAAGACCGCGACCGAGTCGTCGACCGGGCTGGTGGCGTAGAGATGGCGGCCGTCGGGGCTCAACGCGAGCTCGAGGACGCCGTCGAGACCGTCGACGGTCACCGGTCCCTGGGTCTCCCCGTCCTGGACGACCTCGATGAACGCGAGGGTCCCGAGCGTCGTGTTGCGGGTGAAGACCGCGATCCCGTCGTCCGTGGTGCCGGCGGCGTAGAGATTCAGACCGTCTCCGCTCACCGCGAGACCGGTCGCGCCGCCCAGGCCGTCGATCGTCAGCAGGCCCTGCGAGGTGCCGTCGACGACGCTGCCGAGATAGGTGAGCTCCGCGGTGGCCGCAGCGCGCGAGAAGATCGTGATCGCGCCGGCTCCCGTCCCCGTCTGGCCGGATGCGTAGACGAACTTCCCGCCCGGATCGGGGCCGGGGCCATCGGCATCGGGCACCACGACCAGGTCGCGGGCGCCCGCGAGCCCGTCGATCGGCCCCAGGTCGCTGCTGCCGCCCTGGCGCTGCTCCTCGACGAAGGTCAGGAGTCCGGTCGCCGGAGCCTCCGAATCGCAGGTCCAGGAGACGTTGCGGAGCGCCGCCGGCAGGTCGTCGACCACCTGCACCAGCTGCGCGTCGTCGGGACCGCTGTTCGAGACCGTGACCGTGTAGACGATCTCCTCGCCCGGCACGGCCGTGTCGGTGCCGTCCGTCTTGACCACCGACAGGTCCGCCTCGGCCTGCAGGCCGACCTGGACATTGGCGGTGTTGTTGCCCTGGGTCGGGTCGAAGACGCCGCTCGGCGGGAAGACGCGGGCGATGTTGGTGAGCACCCCCGTCGAGGGGGACGCGACCACGCTGCCCAACACGGTGAAGGTCACGGTGCCGGCGCCGGAGCAGTCGGCAGGGTTCCCGCCGACCAGATCGACCGATTCGTCGATGTCGGCGCTGCCGGAGGCGGCGCAGCTGCCCCCGCTCGCGACGCAGGTCCAACCCGACACCGTGTAGTCGGCCGAGAACGTGTCCTGCACCTGCGCGCCCGTGACGTCGCTCGGGCCGCAGTTGCGGACCATGATCTGGAAGTCGAGCGGCGCGCCGGCCGCGATGTCGCCGGGCGGCGTCAGGATGGACTTGGTGATCTGCAGCTCGGCCTCGAGCGCGAGCGGCGTCTCGACCGTCGCCGTCTGATCGACGGGGGTCGGATCCACGAACCCGGCCGGCAGCGTCGCGCTCGAGGTGTTCACGAGGCAGGAGCCGCTCGTGGGCGGCGTGCAGGCGACACCGCTCGCGGCGGGATCGATGCTCACCGAGATGGCGTAGGTCACGCTGCCACCCGCCGGCAGGTTCACGTTGCCCGCGTGGTTGATGTTGCCGCTGCCGCTCGTCGGGCTGCCGCAGACGGCGCCTCCGGCCGCGGTGCAGCTCCAGGTCGCCGCGTCGAGATCCGCGCCGTTCAGGTCGGAGTCGCTCACCGAGACGCCGTTGACCGGCGCCGGACCGACGTTGGTGACCACGACCGTGTAGCCGAGCGTCCCGCCGGGGACCGCGCTCGCGGCCGATGGCGTCTTGGTCACCGTCAGGTCGGCCTCGAGACCCACCTGATCGCTGTCCGTGCAGCTGTTGTTGTTGGCGTTGCCCGGCGGCAGCGTGCAGAGTCCGGCCGGGTGCGGATCGAGCGCGTCGGTCACCCCGGCGGGCGCGGCGATCGAAGCGGTGTTGACGAGCGTCCCCGAGGCGCTGCCCGAGACCACGGCGGTCGCGGTGTAGGTGACGAAGCTCTGCGCCGGCAGGTCGACGTCTTCCGAAAAGGCGAGCGTGGAGACGCCCGGCACCGTGCAGGCGGCGCCCGCGGTCTCGGCGAACATGCCGAGCTTGTCCGCGCTCGCCGACACGCCGTAGAGCTGCTCCCCGGCGGGCGTCATGACGAGGTCGCGCGCCCCTTCCAGGCCGACGATGCCCCGGAATTCGAGCTGATTCGCCTGCGGACTGCCGAGGCGGCTGAAGATCGCGATCGCGTTGTCGTTCGCGCCGGCCACGTAGACGAACGCGCCATCCGGGCTCACTGCGACGCCGCGCGCGCCGTCGAGGCCATCGACCGCGGGGGCTCCGAAGCCGTCGCGCTCCGCTTCGAGATAAGTGAGCACGCCGGTGGTCACGTTGCGGCTGAGCGCCACGACCGCGTCATCGGTGAAGCCGGTGACGTAGAGCGCGTTGCCCTGCGGGGAGAAGGCGAGACCGCTCGCGCCCGCGAGACCATTCGTGGGGCCCGAGTCGGTCATCACCTGGACGAACTGGAGCCCCCCGGTCGCGAGATCCCGCGAGAAGACCACCACCGCGTTGTCGGTCTCGCCGGCCACCACCACGCTGTGACCGTCGGGAGAGACCGCGACGGCGCGCGCGCCGCCCAAGCCGCTCACCGTCACCGGACCGGGGTGCGAATCGCCGTTCTTCACCGTCGACTGCCAGGTGAGGGCCCCCGTCGCCGGATTGCGCGTGAACGCCACCACCGCGTTGCCTCCCGCCGCCGCCACGTAGACGTGGAGGCCGTCCGGGGCCACCGCGACCCCGCGCGGGGTGGTCATGTTGACGACCCCGCCGAACCCGTTTCGCTCGACGTCGATCGAGGTGAGGGCGCCGGTCGTGGCGTTGCGCGAGAAGGCCTCGAGCGCCGCCTCGCTGCTCCCCGTCACGTAGACCGTCGCGCCGTCGGGCGAGATAGCGACTCCGGCCGCGCCCTGGATGCCGCTCGCGCCGACGCCGTCGCGCAGCAGGCTCGAGTAAGTCAGCAGGCCGGTCGTGGCGTCGCGCCCGAAGATCGCCACCGAGTTGTCGGCCGAGGCGGCCACGTAGACGTGCTTGCCGTCGGGCGACGCGACGACGGACGAGGCGCCGTCGAGACCGTCCACGCCGGAAACGCCGTCCTCGAGCTCGCCGAGACCGGTGAGATCGCGCGCCACGGCGCAGCTCCAGAGCACCGAGCTCACGAAGCTCGCGCTGAAGGTGTCGGTCACCGTCGCGTCGAGGACGTCGCTCGGCCCCTCGTTGTAGACCGTGATCGTGTAAGGCACGGACTGACCGGGGATCACGCCGTCGAGATCGTTGGTCTTCACGATCCGCAGATCGGCGACCCGGGCGATCGTGTCGCTCTCGGAATCGCTGTCGTTCGCCCCGTTGGTGTCCGTGACGCCCGCCGGCGGCTGCACGGTGACTTGAGCCACGAGGTTCGCGCCGGTGACCGCGGGACGCACCCATCCGGAGAGCGAGAGTGAGACGCTGTCGCTGCCCGCGAGATCGAGACCGACCCAGTTGGGAGAGGTCGAGGAGACGCTGAAGGTACCTTCCGAAGGGGTGTAGACCTGGCTCAGCACGTCGGCGATAGCGCCGGTCAGGTGGATCGCGTTCAGGCGCGAGGGCCCGGTCTTCGAGACGGTCACCGAGTAGGTGATCGGCTGTCCGGGGGTCACGCTCGTCGGCACGCTGGCGACGACGACCGACAGGTCGACCTTGGGCACGATCGGCGTGGAGACGCTGTCCGAATAGTCGCTCGCGCCGGCGTCCGGCGTGTCCGTGGTGGCGGTCGCGGTGTTGGTCACCGCGGTGAGGCCGTACACGAGGTGGTAGTCGTCGGGCAGGCTGAAGGTGACGGTGGCCGTCTTCTTGTTGCCGGCCCCGGGCTCGATCGTCCCCAGGTCGCAAGGCGCCGTGGCGGCCGCGCAGTCGCCGCCGAAGCTGACGAAAGTCCAGCCGGTGGGCGCGGGGTCCGCGAGCTCCACGTCGGTGGCGTCGGACGGGCCGTCGTTCTGGACGTCGATCGAGTAGGTCACCTGCTGCCCCGGCACCGCCTCGTCGGGGCTGGGCGAATGCTTGTCGACGGAGAGATCGGCCTCGACGTCGATCGTGACGTCCTCCGACTCGGTGTCCGGCGTCGTGTCCTCGTCGCTCGTCGCTTCGAACGTGGCGGTCAGGGTCCCCGGAGCCGCCGAGGCCGCGACGCGGAAGACCAGGTCGCCGCTCTTGCTCGTGCTCTCCGCCATGCTCCCGAAGTCGCACTCGAGATCGCCGCCCACCACCGAGCAGGTCGCTCCGGTGATGCTCTCGGACTGGTACTGCAGGGGGGTGCCCGTGAGGGGCAAGACGAGAAGAACGTTTGTGGCGTCGTCGCTCGCTCCGGTCGCCGTGTTGGCGACCGTGATCGTGTAGGTGAGGTCGGTCGAGGATCCCGCGACCACCGAGGTCGGGGAATGGGTGAGCGCGGTGATCTCGATCACCGCCGTCGCACGGAGCGCCGCGGGAGCGAGGAAGGCCAGCAGCGCGGCCCCCCAGACGGCGCTATCCAGACGAGGAGCCCACCCGGACAGGTGGCTCAGCGAACGTGCACTCGTTCTCATACCGCCATCCCCCACGGTCCTCGCGACCGATGCGTCGCTGCGTGCCGTCTGGCTGCTGGAAGTCCAACAAGGGAAAGGGACGATTGGCGCCCCGGAAAGAGTCCCTCGACACATCGCTCCACCGCCAACCTCCCCCCCGAGAAGTTCGTCGGTCCTGCGCGTCCACTCACGTGTGAACTAGGTCACAGGCACTTTACCACCCGAACGAGTCGTGTCAAGAAAACCGCGACGTCGACGCGGCGACGCGCGCGTGAATTCCCCGTCTCCGTGCGCTAACCGTCCCCCCGGATCCCCCGTCTAAGCTCTCGACATGGCGCCCTCCGACCTCGCCTGCATCCGACGCGTGCTCGACGGCGACGCCGAGGCCTTCGAGGGGCTGGTCGCGGCGCACGCCCGCACCGTCTACCGGCTCGCCTACCGCATCGTCGGCGAGGCCGGCGCCGCGGAGGACGCCGTGCAGGAGACCTTTCTGCGCGCCTATCGGTTCCTCGCCCGGTTCGATCAGCGCTCCCGCTTCGAGACCTGGTTGCACCGCATCGCGGTGAACGCGGCGATCGACCAGACGCGCCAGCGCCGCCGCTCCCGCGCCCTCCCCTGGCCGGGACCGGAGGAGGACCGGCCGGAGTTCGATCCCGCGAGCGTCGAGCCCGATCCCGAGCGGCGGGCGCTCGCGGCCGAGCTCGGTAGCCGCACCCGCGAGGCGCTCGCCGCGCTCACGCCGACCGAACGCGCCGCCTTCGTGCTGCGCCACTACGAGGGGCGCTCGATCCCCGAGATCGCGAGCGCTCTCGGCAAGAAGGAGAACGCCGCCAAGCAGTCGATCTTCCGCGCCGTGCAGAAGCTGCGGCGAGCGCTCACCGCCTATCTGGAGCCCCTCCATGAAGAAACCGTCTGAGGAAGATCTCGTGGCGCACCTGTACGGCGACGCCCCTTCGCCCGAGGAGATCGAGCGCGCCCTCGCCGACGACGCCGAGCTCGGGCGCCGCTTCGCCGAGCTCCAGCGCCTGCGCTCGGCGCTCGACCGGGCGCGCGTTCCCGAGCCCGCGCCCGACTTCGAGCAACGTCTCTGGCGCCGCCTGCGTCCGGCGCTCGCGCGACGACGCCGTTTCGGCCTCGACCTCGCGGCCTGGCGCCTCGTGCCGGCCGGAATCGCCGCCGCGCTCGCTCTGGTGGCGCTCGGTTATCTGCTCGGCCGCTCCCCCGGCGAGCGCGTGCCTCCGACAAAGGCCGCGGCCGCCTTCTCGCCGGAGGCGCGCGAGCGCCTCCTGCGCGCCTCCCTGGGCTCCCACCTCGCGGGCTCGGAGCGGCTGCTCGCGGAGATCGTGAATCAGCCCGCCGATCCTCCGGAGCTGCTCGCCGAGGAACGCGATTGGGCCCGCGCGCTGTCCGAGTCGAACCGCTTCTTCCGCCGCGCCGCCGAGCGGGCCGGCGACCGGCAGGCGCTCGCCCTGCTCGACGAGCTCGAGCCGGTGCTCGTCGAGCTCGCGAACGGCGAGGCAGAAGCCGCCTCCGACCTCCTCGAGGCGAGGCGTCGCATCGAGGAGCGCGACCTCCTCTTCAAAGTGAGGGTTCTCGGCGCGCGGCTCGACCGCGAGAGCGCCGCGAGCCCGACCGCTTCCACCCCACGCAATCTCTCCTAGGAGCCGACCATGCCCCAGGCCCAACTCCCGATCCGTCTCCTCCTCGCCGCCGCGCTCATCGTCGGCGCGACCGGAGCTCCGCTCCGCGCCGAGCCCGTCGCCGCCGGCGAAGCCGCGGAAGGAAGAAGCGCCGGCTACCGCGACGCCCAGCGCGCGCTCGACGCCGGACGCTACGACGAAGCCATCGCCGCCTTCGCCGAGGTCGCCGCACGACGCGGTCCGGACGCCGACGCGGCGTTCTACTGGAAGGCCTACGCGGAGCAGCGCGCCGGCCGGAAAGCCGATGCGCTGCGCACCCTGCGCGAGCTCAAGAGCGCCTATCCGAAGAGCTCCTGGATCGACGATGCCGAGGCGCTCGAGGTCGATCTCGGCGTCGCGCCGCAGGTCGGCGCCGCCGACGAGGAGCTCAAGCTCTACGCCGTCGACGCGCTGCTCCAGGCCGATCCGGAGCGCGCCCTTCCCATTCTCGAGAAAGTGCTCGCGGGATCCGGATCTCTCAAGCTCAAGGAGCGGGCGCTCTTCGTTCTCTCGCAGAGCGAGCTGCCGCGCGCCCGCGAGGTGCTCCTCACGACCGCCCGCAACGGCCGGCCCGAGGAGCTCCAGTTGAAGGCCCTGCAAGTGCTCGGCATCGCCGGCGACGCGGAGGACGTGCGCGCGCTCGCGGAGATCTACCGCTCGCAGCCCTCGCTCGCCGTCCGGCGTCAGGTGCTCGAGTCCTACATGATCGCCGGCCAGGAGAAGGCCCTGGCGGAGGCCGCCAAGGGCGAATCCGACGTCGCGCTGCGCCGCAAGGCGGTCGAGATGCTCGGCGCCATGGGGGCCACGTCGACTCTCCGGGGCCTGTGGGCGAGCGAGCGGGACCCCAGCGTGCGCGCCACTCTGCTCCAGGGATTCGCGATCTCCGGCGACGTCGACGCGCTCCTCGAGGCCGCGAAGAAGGAGTCCGACGCGGAGCTTCGTCGGAGCGCCATTCAAGGGCTCGGCATCACCGGGAAGGAGGCGGGCACGAAGGCCCTGGTCGAGCTCTACCGCTCGTCGAGCGACCGCTCCGATCGCGAGGCGGCCGTCGACGGCCTCGTGATCCAGAGCAACGGCAAGGCGCTGCTCGATCTCTTCCGGCAGGAGAAGGACCCGGAGCTCAAGCGCTTCCTCTTGCAGCGTCTCTCGATCGCGGGCGGCGACGAGGCCACGGACGAGCTGATCCGGGTGCTCGAGGAGAAGCCGTGAGACCGCCGGCGATCGCCGCTGGTGTGCTCGCCGTCGCGACTGCCGCGGCGGCGCTCGCCGCCGATCCGGCGCGGGAGCTCGCGAGCCTCCGGGACCTCCCGAGCCGCCATTGGCTGGCTTGGGAGGTGCCGGCGAGCGCCAACGGCACCCAGCTCTGCTGCTTCGAGGGACCCGGCGAGGCGCGAAGCTGCCGGCTCGGTGACCTGGGCCACAACTGGGGGACGAGCGACGCGACGCGCTTTCCGGCGGACGCGGCGCTCGCGATCTACCTCGAGGTCGACGATGGCGTGGCCGGGCGGATCCTCGCCGTCTCGACGCGCTGCCCGGTCGATGCTCGCGGAGAGGACGTCCGGCGTCTCGACGACGTGGCTCCGGAGGCGAGCGTCCGCCTGCTGGCCGGCCTGACCGATCCCTGGCGGCACGATCGCTCCGAGGCCGCCCTCGCCGCCCTCGCGTTCCATGCCGACCCCGCGGCCACCGCGGCGCTCACGCGCCTGGCAAGCGCCCGCGATGGCCATCACGACCGGCGCGAGCAGGCCATGTTCTGGCTCGGCGAGGAGCGCGGCGAAGGCGGCCTCACCGCGCTCCGCGGCCTGCTGCGCGAGCCGTTGGACGAGGGGCTCGCCGCGCACGCGGTCTTCGCGGTCTCCCGGAATCCCGGTGGTACCGGAGCCTTGCTCGATCTCGTGCGGCGCCCCGAGGTCGCGCCGCCGATTCGCCGCCAGGCGCTCTTCTGGCTCGGTCAGAGCGACGATCCGCGCGCCCTCGCGGAGATCTCCCGGCTGCTCGCTCCCTGAGGAGGCTCCCGGAGGGCGCCCGCGATCCGCGGTCGATGGCCCTCCTAGGAGTGGCGAGGCCTCAGGCGCCGCACGAGCTCGGCGAGCTCCGCGGCCGCGCGCCGCACGTCGGGGCGGGCGAGCAGCCCGCTCCCCGCGAGGTAGAGAGTCTCCGGACCGTGGCTGCCGACGAGTGAGGCGAGCCTGGCGGCGTCGATTCCTCCTCCCAGCGAGAGCATCGCGGGTTCGAGGCCGCCGAGCGGCGAGGCCAGGCGCCGCGCGATCTCCTCGACCTCCCGCTCTCCGACCGGGAACCTGCCGCCGGGAATGGCCGAGATGACGGCGTCGGCGCCGGCCATCCGGAAGAGCTCGCCGAAGAGCAGCTCGGGAGCGATGCCTCGATCGGCGCCCAGGTAGGCTCCGGCGAAGGAGGGGTGGGCGATCAGCGCGACGCCCGAGCTCGCCGCGAGCGAACGCACCGCATCGAGCCCGAGCACCATCGGTGCCACGAGCGCGGCGCGGCATCCCGCTTCCGCGAGCACCTCGAGCCGTTCCCCGAAGCGATCGACCGGCCCACTCAGGTTCGGCGCATAGAGCGTCGCGTGTCCGGAGTGCCGGTTCGCCCGCGCCACCTCGCTCGCCACGAGGTGCACGCGCTCGCGGAACGGCGCCCAGGCCTGGTCGGCCAGGCTGTGGTCGTCCTTCACGAGATCGAGGCCGCCGAGCGCGCAATCGGATGCCTGACGCGCGAGCTCTCGCGCTCCGAGCCCCAGGGGCTTCAGCACCGCCGCGACCAGCGGTCGGCCGGTCCCCGCGCCGCAGAGCGCACGCAACCCTCGCGCACCGAAGGCCGGACCGGGAAGCCGCTCCAGCAGCTCACGCGGCCACTGCACCTCTTCGAGCCGGACGTCCGGCCAGAGCGAGACGTTTCCGTAGAGCAGATTGAGGAGCTGGGGCAGCTCGCCCGAAGCTGCCTCGAAGGGATAGGCGATCCAGGCCTCGAACCGACCACTCGCGGTGGCGGCGAGCGCGTCGAGGCGCCCTTCGGCGCGCGCCTCGACTTCGGCGGAGACGATCCCCACGACCGCCTCGAGCGTCTGCTCGCGCGCGATCTGGCGCGCCCGCGCCTCCGGATCCTCGTCCGAGGCGGCGGCGAAACGATAACGCGCCCGGATCTCCGGACTCACGTCGCTCCGGGACGGCGGTAGCGCGGGTCGCGGCCCGAAGAGTCCTCGGGCCGCGCGACCTCGGAGTTCAACCACTCGATGATCGCCGCATAGCCGAGGCTCTCGGCGTCGTTCCGCAGATACCCGCTCACCACCGCCAGCACCTCGAAGCCCTCGCGCAGCTGGAAGCTGAGCGTCGGGTCCTTGAGCTCGCCGCGCACGACCCGCTCGACGTACGCCTCCGGCGAGTGCTTCACGGCGTGACGGTGATAGCCGCGCAGTCGGCCACCGGCACGGATGCGCCGGAGCCCCAGCCGGCGCACGAGCTCGCGCCGCGCCGCGTAGAGCTGCTTGCCGATCCCGGAGCGCTGGCGCGCCGGGTCCACCATCACCTCCGCGCCGTAGAGCGTGCGTCCGGTGGTCGGATCGTGGTTGGTGAAGTAGCCCCCCGCGGTCCACTCCCGCCATTCCGCGTCGAAGGCGTAGTCGTCCCATCGCACCACGAGCGACGAGGACATGCCGACGATCTCGCCGCTCGCCATGTCCTCCGCCACCAGTTGCCCCTCCGGGAAGACGCTCACGTGGCTCTCGAGCTGCTCCTCCCGCCACGGCTTCGAGGTCGCGTAGACCCTCTTGCAGAGCTCGATGACGGCGCCGAAGTCGCCTCTCGCGAGGCCGCGGATCCGAGTCCTGGAAGACATCGTCAGAGCTCCACCTCTTCGAGGTCCGCCAGGACTTCCGCGGTGGTCAGGCTGTCGCGCAGCGGAATCACCGTGCCGCGCTCGCGCGACACGCGCAGGTCTTCCAGGTCCAGGTCGGCCACCACCATCATCTCCTGGTTGACCGCACCCTCCGCGCGCACGCCGTCCCGGGCGAACGGAAAATCGCTCGGCGTGAGCACCGAGGCCTGCCCGTAGTTGAGCGAGACCGCGGGCACCATCGGCAGCGAGCCGACCGTGCAGGCGTGGATGACGTACATCTGATTCTCGATCGCCCGCGCCTGCGCGCAGTAGCGCACGCGCAGGAAGCCCTGGCGGTCGTCGGTGCAGCTCGGCACCACCAGCAGGTCGGCGCCGCGCCGCGCCGCCGCCCGCGCGAGCTCCGGGAACTCCGCGTCGTAGCAGATCGAGATCGCGAAACGGCCGAAGCCCGCCTGGAAGACGCGCAGGCGTCGCCGCGGGCGGATCAGCCACTCCTCCCGCTCCCAGCGCGTCATGTGGAGCTTCCCCTGCCAGGAGTGGCTGCCGTCCGGTCCGAAGACGTGGCTGTCGTTGTGCAGGTCGCCGTTCTCGCCCACCCCCGGGATCGACCCGGCGACGATGTACATGCCGAAGTTGCGCGCCAGCTCCCCCATCAGGTCGACGTAGTGCGGCACCTGGAGCGCCAGGTCCCGGACCTGCTCCGCAATGGCGCGCCGCAGGTTTCCCAGCGTCAGCAGCTGGACCGTGAAGTACTCCGGGAAGACCAGGAGCTGGACGCCGTAGTCCTTCGCCGTCGCCACCAGGCTCGCCGCCTGATCCGCGAACTGGTTGAAGCTCTCGACCGGCCGGATGAAGTACTGCAGGGCTCCGACGCGCAACCGTTCTCTCATGGCCCCATTGTTCAGAATACCCCCTCGCGTCGTCAAATCGCGCCGCGACCGAGCGCCCGCGGTTTGACACTCGCGTCGTCACGCGCCATACTGACTGACCGGTCAGTCACGATGCGATCTCAGACCTCCGCTCTCGCGCTTCCGCCCGATCTCCGCAGCCGCCTCCTGGTCGCGGCCGAGGAGGCGTGCGCCACCCTCGGCCTCTACGACGCCCGCATCGAGGACGTCACGCGCCGGGCCGGGATCGCCAAGGGCACCTTCTACCTCTACTTCGCGAGCAAGGAGGCGGTCGTGCAGGCGGTGATCCAAGAGGCGCTGCGCGAGCTCGCCGAGCGCTGCCGCAGCTCGGTGACCGGCCTGCGCGCGCGGTCGGATCGCGCCCGGGCGCTCGCCCGGGCGCACCTCGACTTCTACGCCGAGCGGCCGGGACGCATGCGGATCCTCCACCAGGCCCGCGGGGTGCTCAAGTTCAACCGACCCGAGTGGGGTCCGCTGCGCCGCGCGCTCGACCATCACCTGGCGACGGTGGCCGAGCATCTGGGTCTTCCCGAACGGCTGCCGGCCGGTGACCGTCGTGACGTCGCCCGGCTGCTCTTCGGAGCCGCTGCCGGCATCTGCTCGACCTGCGCCGCGACCGATTCCCAAGGGCGCATGCGCGTGCCGCGCGAAGCGGCCGACCTCGTCGCCCGGCTGGTGCTCGACTTCGTCGCCGCGCGGCGAGCCGCGCGATCGGAGGCCCCTTGAACCTGAACGCCCAGGACGTCGCCGGAGGAGCCGCGGGCTTCCTCCCGACGGTTCTCTCCTCGCCGACGGAGCGCTGGCTCGCGGCGGGCGCGATCCTCCTCCTTTCCCTGCTCGCCGGCTGGGTGGTCCGACGGTGGCTCGTCGTCCGCCTGCACGCCATCGCCGCGCGCACCGCGTCGCCGCTCGACGACCTCCTGCTCGCCTCGACGCGACGGCTCTGGATGCCCGCCCTGGTCCTGATCGGGCTCGCCGCCGCTTCGCGCGTGGCGCCGCTCGCCGGAGATCTGCGCCTCGCCATCCTGCGGGTCGCGCTGAGCGGCTTCCTGGCCCTCCTGGTCGTCGCCTCCTCGCGCTTCGCATCCGGCTGGCTCGCGTATCGGTCCGAACGGGGTGCCGACGCCCGGCCCAGCCTCCTCGAGACCTCGATCCGCATCGGCATCATCGCCGCCGGAGCGCTCCTCGTCCTCGACAATCTCGGCATCGAGATCACCTCGTTGCTCACCGCCCTCGGCATCGGCTCGCTCGCCGTCGGCTTGGCGCTGCAGCCCACGCTCTCCAACTACTTCGCCGGCATCCACCTCTCGATGGCGCGGCCGATCCGGGTCGGCGACTTCGTGGAGCTGGAGGACGGCAGCCAAGGACACGTGGAGGACATCGGCTGGCGCGCCACCCGCATCCGGCAGCTGCCCAACAACCTGCTCGTGGTGCCGAACGCGAGGCTCTCGGACATGCGGCTGCTCAACTACTCCCTGCCCGAGCCGCCACAGTCGGTGATCGTTCCCGTCGGCGTCTCCTACGCCTCCGATCTCGAGCAGGTCGAGCGCGTGACGATCGAAGTCGCGCGCGAGCTGCAGCGCACGCTCCCCGTGGCCGTTCCCGACCACGAGCCGTTCGTCCGCTACAACGCCTTCGCGGACTCGTCGATCAACTTCTCGGTCATCCTCAGGGCCAACGCCTACACCGACCGCTGGCCGCTCATTCACGAGTTCATCAAGCGGCTGCACGCGCGCTACCGCGAGGAGGGCATCGAGATCCCCTTCCCGCAGCGCGTCGTGCACCGCGCCGAAAGGACGGAGTGACCGCCGCGACGCCGCGACCCTTCGCCATCATGGACTGCGCCCTGATCACGCTCGCGCTCGGGCGCTCGGCGCACAACCTGCGCGAGCTGCGCGATCACGTCGCCGTCGTCCCCATCGAATCCCTGCGTCACCACTTCTACGAGGCGCTCCTCCGGCCGTCGTTCGACGATCCCGAGTACGGCAACGACTTCGCCGTCTGGGCGCACGAGGCGTTGCGCGACGAACCGCTCGCCGAGCGGCTCTCGGCGGTGGATCCGGTCGACTTCCCGGACGGAGAAGCCCTGCGCGGCGCGCTCGTGGACCTGATCGAGGACCGCCTCGCCGAGGTGACGGTCGTCCCCGTGGCGCCTGGCGGCCACGAGTTCCACTTCCTCCGGTCACAGGTGGTCGTCTTCTCGACCGGGACGACGGTGCGGACGCCCGAGGAGCTCGCCGCGAGCGTTCCGCGGCTGTCGCCGGGCAGCATCTTCTTCCACCTCGTGGAAGCGCGTCTCCGGCCGCCGCGCGGCGATGACGACTTCTCGGTCTGGCTCGACGGCTGGGGCGAGAAGGGTGCCGCCGCGCGCCGCCTCCTGATCGAGATCGATCCCATGTTCGGCTCGCTCAGCGAGCTGCGCGCCCGCGTCGCGACGGCGCTCGCCGACACGGTCGGGACCGGCGCGCCATGAGCCTGCTCGCCGCCTACGAAGCGGTCGTCGGACCCGAAGTCGTGGACCAGCTGGTCCAGCTGGCGCGGCCGCTGTCGGGCGCCAGGCTCCTCCACCTCAACTCCACCCGCGCCGGCGGCGGCGTGGCGGAGATCCTGCACCGCCTGGTCCCGTTGCTGGGCGAGCTGGGGCTCGAGCCGAGCTGGGAGGTGATCGAGGGCGACGCCGCCTTCTACCAGGTCACCAAGAGCTTCCACAACGCGCTGCAGGGCAACCGGCTCGAGATTCCGCGCGTCCAGCTCGATCACTACCTCGAGGTCAACCGGAGCAACGCGGAACGACTCGCGGGCCCCCTGGCGGAGGCGGATTTCGTCTTCGTGCACGATCCGCAGCCCGCGGCCCTGCTCCGGTTCACGCCCCGGCGCCGGGGGCTCTGGATCTGGCGCTGCCACATCGACGTGAGCCGGCCGCTACGCGCCGTCTGGAAGTTCGTGCGCGACCTGGTGCGGGAGCACGACGCGAGCGTCTTCTCGCTCGCCGCCTTCGCCCAGCCGCTTCCCCACCCGCAGTACCTGATCGCGCCCAGCATCGACCCGCTGGCCGAGAAGAACGTCGAGCTGCCGGCGTCCGAGATCGCGGCGGCGGCGGCTTCGTTCGGTATCGCGCCGGACCGGCCCGCGCTCCTCCAGGTTTCTCGCTTCGACCGCTTCAAGGACCCGATCGGCGTGATCCATGCCTATCAGGCGGTTCGCCAGCATCTGCCGGTGCAACTGGTCCTGGCCGGCGGCGACGCCACGGACGACCCCGAGGGGGCGGCCGTGCTCACCGAGGTCCGGGAGGCCGCCGGAGACGATCCGGACGTCAAGATCCTGCTCCTGCCTTCCGACGCGCATCGCACCATCAACGCGTTGCAGCGCCGGGCGGAGGTGGTCCTCCAGAAATCGATCCGCGAGGGCTTCGGTCTCACCGTCGCCGAAGCGCTCTGGAAGCGCCGGCCGGTGATCGGTGGCGACACCGGTGGCATCACCTTGCAGGTCATCCCCCACCACACCGGTTTCCTCGTCCACACCCCCGAGGGAGCGGCGCTCCGCGCCCGCTACCTGCTCCAGAACCCCTTGGCCGCGCGGGAGATGGGCGAGAAGGGACATCGCCACGTCCGCGAGAACTTCCTGCTCACCCGCCACCTCAGGGAGTACCTCACGCTCATGCTCGCGCTCGCGCGCGGCGACTCGGGGCGGATCGAGCTCGCCTCGTGAGAAAGCTCTCCACCCTCCCCGATGCCCGTGACTGGCCGGAGCTCTGGCTGCGGGCGAGCGCCGCCTCGCGGCGCCTGCTGGTCCTCGACTTCGACGGCACGCTCGCTCCTTTCAGCGTCGCACGCGACGCCGCCCAGCTCGGAGCCGGGCCACGCGCGACGCTGCTCGCCATCGGCGCGCGCGGGGAGACCTCCCTGGGAATCGTCTCCGGGCGGCGCCTGGAGGAGATCGAGGAGCGATTCGAGGGGATTCCGGCGCACCTCGTGGGCGAGCACGGTTGGGACGAGCGCCTGCCGGACGGAACGCGACGGCGCCATGCCCTGCCGACCGCCGCCCGCTCCCTCTTGGCCGAGGTCGCCGCGACGCTCGGGGAGCGCCTTCCACCGGGACGGCTCGAGATCAAGCGTGCCAGCCTCGTCGTGCACACGCGCGGCGAACGTCCGGAGACCGTCGATGCGTTGCGCCGCGCCACGTCGCGCGCCTGCAGGTCCTTGCGTCATCGCGCCGAGCTCGAGCTGCGCGACATCAACGGCGGGTGGGAGCTGCGCTCGCGCGGTCGTCACAAGGGGACTGCGCTGCTCTCCATCCTCGCGACCCTCGACCATCCGGCCTTCACCGTCTATCTCGGAGACGACGAGACCGACGAAGACGCCTTCGCCGCCGTCTGCCCGCGCGGCTTCGGCGTTTGCGTCGGCCTGGACGATCGCCCGACGCGCGCCCAGGCGCGGCTGCCGGACGTCGCCGCGGTGCTCGAGTTCCTGGGCCTGTGGGCCGGGCGTTTCGCGAGCGCGGAAGCGGAGCACCGGTGAGCCGCGTCGTCGTCGTCTCGAATCGACTCCCCGCCCCTCGCCTGCGAGCGGGGACCTTCGATCTCCCCGCGGGCGGTCTGGTCAGCGTGCTCTTCGACGCGCTCTCGGCGCGCCGCTCGGGAGGGCTCTGGCTGGGCTGGAACGACCGCGCCCGCGCCACCTCGCGTGCCCGCCGCGCGCATCTGGGCCGTCTCACCCTGGTCGGCATCTCGCTCCCGCAGGACGAGGTGGAGGGCTACTACGCGGGTTTCTGCAACCAGGCGCTCTGGCCGATCCTGCACGGCTTTCCCGGACGCGCCCGCTTCGAGCTCGAGCATCTCGCCTGCTATCTCCGGGCCCAGGAGCGCTTCGCGCGCGCCGTCCTGCGCGAGCTCCGCCCCCGCGATCTCGTCTGGATTCACGACTATCACCTGTTCATGCTGCCGAAGCTCCTGCGCGATCGCGGGTTCGAGGGCCGGATCGGGTTCTTCGTCCATACCCCCTTTCCGCCGCCCGACCTCTGGGAGCTCCTGCCGCGGGCGCCCGAGCTGCTCGCCGGGCTGGCCGCTGCCGACCTGGTCGGATTCCAGACCCGGAGCCACCTCGAGAATTTCGCGGCCTGCCGCAAGCGCCTCCTGCCGCGGCGCGCGGGCCGGCGGCTCCGCCTCGCGGTCTTCCCGGTCGGCATCGAGCCCTCGGAGTTCGAGCCCTCCCCGGTCGTCGAGCGCCGTCCCAAGGGGAGGAGCCAGCTCGTCGACATGGTCGGAGGACGCCAGGCCGTGGTCGGCGTCGACCGCCTCGACTACTCGAAGGGGCTCCCCGAGCGCTTTCGCGCGTTCGCGCTCTTCCTCCATCGCCACCCCGAGTGGCGGCGCCGCGTCTGTCTGGTGCAGATCGCATCCCCCTCGCGCGGCGGGCTCGAGTGGTACCGGCGCGAGCGCCTGGAGCTCGAGCAACTCGTGGGTCGGATCAACGGCGAGCTCGCGGAGGTCGACTGGACGCCGATCCGCTACCTCCACCGTTCCTTCGGTCGCGAGACCCTGGCGCGTCTCTACCGGGGCGCCGACGTCGGTCTGGTGACTCCGCTGCGCGACGGAATGAATCTCGTCGCCAAGGAATTCGTGGCCTCGCAGCGCGCGAGCGACCCGGGTGTGCTCGTGCTCAGCCGGTTCGCCGGCGCGAGCGCGACCCTGAGCGAGGCGCTGCCGGTCAATCCCTACGTCATCGACGAGACCGCGGACGCGATCCACGCCGCCCTCGAGATGCCCCTGGCGGAGCGGCGCCGGCGCCACCGGAAGCTCCTCCGGATCGTGCGACGCGACACCGCCTCGGCCTGGGCCGAAGGGTTCCTGACGAGTCTCGCCGGCACCGCCTGAGTCCCGCGGTCGAGAACCCCGAATCCGAAGCGCGGCTCCTCCTTCACCCCGGCTGCGGCCTGTGCGAGCCTTCCGGCAAGAACTCGGGCTTCGTGGCCTCGTCGTGCTCGGGCTCGCTCAGGGTGGCCTCGCCGGCCTCCCGCCGCCGGGCGAGCCAGGCTCGGAAGCCGAGCATCGAGTCGTAGAGCACGGGCACCAGCACCAGCGTCAGAAAGGTCGCGAAGGCGAGGCCGAAGATGACCGCGATCCCCATCGGACGCCACCATTGGCTCGACTCGCCGCCGTGGACGATGCGGAAAGCGCGGAAATCGAACCCCCAACCGATCACCGTCGGCAGGAGCCCGAGCATCGTCGTGACGGCGGTCAGCATCACCGGCCGCAAGCGCCGCATGCCGGTGACCAGGATGAGCGTCCGGCGCGCGAAGCCGCGCGCCCGGAGCTGCTCGGCGTAGTCGAGCAGCACGATCGCGTTGTTGACCACGACGCCGGCGAGCGAGATGACGCCGAGCCCGGTCATGATGATGCCGAACGGCGTCCCGGTGACCAGCAGACCGAGCAGCACGCCGATGAGCGACATCACCACCGAGGTCATGATGATGAAGGGCACGGTGTAGGAGTTGAACTGCCCGACGATGAGCAGGAGGACGACCAGGAGCGCGTACATGAAGGCCTTGGAGAGGAACGCCTTCGCCTCGTCCTCGTCCTGGCTCTGGCCCGCGAACCGGAGACCGTAGCCGCTCGGCAGGAGGTTCGGAACCGCCTCGATGCGCCGCATCGCCTCCTCGCGCACCGGCTGCGCGAGCTCCGGCCGCGTCACCTTGCCCGACACGGTGACGACGCGCCGCCGGTCTTTGTGCTGGATCGACTGCAGCGCCGCGCCGGTCGAGACCTTCGCCACCGTGTCGAGCGGCACCTGGACCCCGTCCTCGTTGACCACCACCAGCCGCTCCAGATCGGCGAGGCTCGCCCGCGCTCCGGGCTCGAAGCGGACCGTCACGTCCCACTCGTCCTCGCCGTCTCGGAACTTCGAGGCTTCCGTGCCGTTGATCGCGGTGCGGACCGTGGAGGCGATGCCGGCGGTCGAGAGGCCGAGGCGCGCCGCCTGCTCGCGATCGACGTCCACGATGACCTCGGGACGCGCGAGGTCGAAATCCGAGTCGAGCGTCGCGAGCCCGGGGATGTCGGCGATCGTCTTCGTGATCCGGTCGGCGATCGCGCCCAGCTTCGCGAAATCGTCGCCCGTGAGCTCGATCGAAACCGGGTCTCCCACCGGCGGTCCCTCCGCGGGGCGGTCGACGTTGATGGTGGCGCCGGGAATGCCGCGCACGCGCGTCCGCGCCTGCTCCAGGGTGAGGAAGGAGCTCTGGCTGCGGTCCCCCATGTCGAGCATGTCGAGGGTCACGCGACCCGCGGTGGGATCGCCTCCTTCCGAGCGCCCGCCGCTGAACTCGTCGCCCGCCGCGCCCGCGCCCGAAGCCGCCGCCACGACCTGGACGTCGGGCAGACCCCCCAGACGCCGCTCGAGCTCGCGCACGATCGCGTCGGTCTGCTCGAGGCGTGTCCCCGGCGGCGTCTCCACCGTCGCCCAGATCTGCCGGGGCTCCGTCTCGGGAAAGAACTCGATGCCGTGGTTGAACGCCGCGAAGATCCCGATCACGAGCACGAAGAGCGCCAACGTGCCCCCGAGGACGAGCAGGCGGTGGTCCAGGGCCCAGGTCAAGGAGGCCTTGTAGCGGCGGAGGATCCAACCGCCCATGCCGGTGTGCTCTTTCGGCAGCTCGGCCTCGTCCGAGATCACCAGCCCGCGATCGAGACCGAGCCGCATCCACTGCGCGGCGAAGGTCGGATTGGCGGTGAACGCGATGACGAGCGAGGCCGCGAGCGCGATACAGACCGCGATCGGCAGGATCGACATGAAGTCGCCGACGATTCCCGGCCAGAAGAAGAGCGGCACGAAGGCGCCGATCGTGGTGAGGGTCGAGTTGAGGACCGCGCCGCCGACCTCCCGGGCGCCGACCATCGCCGCCTCGAACGGCTTCTTGCCCTCCTGCACGTGCCGGTAGATGTTGTCGACGACCACGATCGAGTTGTCCACCAGCATGCCGACCGCGAGCACGAGCGAGAAGAGGACCATCATGTTGAGCGTCATGCCCGAGAGCTGCACGACGACGAAGGTGAGCAGCATGGCGAGCGGGATCGCGGCCCCGACGAAGAGCGCGTTGCGGAGCCCCATCGCGAAGAAGAGCACGATCACGACGAGCACCACTCCCGAGAGGATGTTGTTCTCGAGGTCGGCCACCATGATCCGGATGTCCTTCGACTGATCGGCGAGCATGGTCACCTTGACGCCCGCCGGCCACTTGACCTTCGCCTTCTCGACCTCGCTCTTGATGCGATCCGTCACCGCGATGATGTTGGCGCCGGAGCGTTTCTGGACCGAGAGCGACACCGACTCCTTGCCGTCGATGCGCGAGTAAGAGCTGCGGTCCTTGAAACCGTAGGAGACCTTCGCCACGTCCCGGATCTGGATCGGCCGCTGTCCGACCGCTTTGACCACGAACTCCTCGACCTGCATCGGGTCCTCGACCTCGCCCGGGACCCGGAGCGCCAGGGTCTGCCCGGTGAGCTTGAGGTCGCCTCCCGGGATGGAGACGTTCTCGTTGCGAATGGTCTTGATGACGTCGTCGAGCGACGCGCCGTAGAGGCGCAGCCGCTCCGGATCGACGTCCACCTTGACCTCGCGCTCGACGCCTCCCACGAGCGTCGCGCGGAGCACGCCCGGGATCGCCTCGACCTCGTCCTGCAGCTCCTTGGCGAGGCGCCGGAGCTCGACCGCTCCGACGTCGCCCGCCAGGTGCACCTGCAGGATCGGCACGTCGGAGAAGTTGAGCTCGCGCAGCACCGGTTCCTCGGCGTCGTCCGGGAACTCGGATTTCGCCACGTTGACCCGGTCGCGCACTTTCTGGAGCGCGAAGTCGAGATCGGTTCCGGAGACGAACTCGACGTTGACCATCGACACGCTCTCGGTCGAGGTCGAGGTGATCTCCTTGATCCCCTCCAGCCCCTGGAGCTCACGCTCCAGCTCGTCGGTGAGCTGCTTCTCCACGTCGGCCGGAGTCGCCCCGGGCCAGACGGTGTAGACGAGGATGTTGGGGATCGAGATGTCCGGGAAGCTCTCGCGCGGCAGCGTGGAGTAGGCGGATCCCCCCGCGATCGCGACCGCCAGCAGGCCGAAGAAGACCGACGCGCGGTTCTTGACCGCGAACTCGCCCAACCTCATCTCAGACCTCCTCGACCTTCTGCCCCTCGCCGACGACCTGTTGACCCTCGACGATCACGCGCTCGCCGGCCGCCGCTCCGATGACCACGACCTCCTCGCCGATCGCCGGTCCGAGCGTGACCTCGAGGCGCTTGGCGCGTCCGTTCTCGACCACCCAGATCGCCTTGCTGGTCCCCAGGTCGACGAGCGCCGACATCGGCACCAGGAGCGCCTCGGGGAGCTCGCGGCGCGAGATCTCGAGCCGCGCCAGCATGCCCGGCTTGAGGCGGCCCTCGCGATTCGCGATCTCGGCCTCCACGACCAGGGTCCGCGAGGCCTCGTCGAGCTCGGCGCCGAGCCTCTCGACGCGGGTGCGGAAGATCTCGCCCGGATAGGCGTCGAGCGTCACTTCGACCTCGCGCCCGACCGCGAGGTAGGGGACGTCGGCGGCCCGCGCCAGCGCCCGCACCTTGACGCGCGAGGCATCGACGAGCTCGAAGAGCGGCGAGCCCGGCGCGACGAAGGCTCCGGACTCGACGAGGCGCGCGGCGATCCGCCCCGGCCAGGGCGCCTTGACCTGCGACTTCTCGAGCTGCAGCCGCGCCGAGGCGAGCCGCGCCTCCGCCACGTCCAGGTTGGTGACCGCGTCGAGCATCTGCGCCTTGGTCACCGCCTTGCGCTCGAAGAGGTTTCTCGCGCGCTCGTGTTGGAGCGAGGCTTGGCGCAGCCAGGCCTCCGCCTCCGCCACCTGCTGCGCGAGCGCCCGCTCGTCGATCGTGGCGAGAGTCTGCCCCTCCGCGACCGCTTGTCCGAGCTCCGCCTTCACGGTCTCGACCGCGCCCCCGACCTCGGCGGCGAGGGTCGCGCGATGGAGCGGCAGGAGGTCGGCGGGCAGGCTCACGCGATCCACGACGGCGCGCGGCGCGAGCGCGATGGTGCGCACCTGCGCCACCCGCTCCTCCGCGGGCTCCGTCTCCCGGTTCTTCGCTTCGCCCTCGCCGGAGCAGCCGGAGAGGAGCGGCAGCAGCAGGACGGAGGTCGCAACGGCGAGAAGGGAACGAGTCTCGGTTCTCATGGGTTCACCTGCTGATTCCAGAGGCGCCCGGCATCTTGCCGACGGCGCGGGAGAGTCGGGACGCCCGGATGCGGGCGTCGTAGAAGGATTCGACGGCGGTGACTTCTGCTTGCACGGCCTGCCGCTGCGCATCGAGCAGGTCGGTCTGCGTCGCGACCCCCTGCTCGTAGCTCTCGCGCGCCACCCGCTCGGCCTCCTGCGCGACGTCGGCGGCCGCCCGGGAGGATTCGGCGCGCGCGCGGGCGGTGCGGTAGTCGGTGAACGCCTGGTCGACCTGGAGGCGGATCTGCGCCTCGAGGTCCGCCCGTTGCAGGACGAGCTGCTGGCGCTGGCTTTCCGCCTGGGCGATCTGCCCCTTGCGCCGCCCGCCGTCGAAGAGCTCCCAGCGGAGACCGACGCCGAACGCCCAGGAGGAATAGAGCGGATCGTCGAAGTTCTCGACCAGCCGGACCTCCCGGCCCCAGCGCCCGGTGGCGTCGACATGCGGCAGGCCGTCGGCGCGGTAGACCTTCTTCTGCCGTTCGTAGGCCTCGGCCTGGAACGCCAGGTCCGAGAGCTCGGGGCGGCCGGCGAGCGCCTCGGTGAGCAGCTCCTCCGGGACCGGGAGCTCGCCCAAGACGGCCCCGCCGGGAGCGAGCTCCACCGCCGCACCCGGCTCGAGGCCGAGCACCTGGCGGAGCTGGGTCTCGGCGACCGCCACCTGCCCGCGCCGCAGCTCGACCTCCGGCTCCACCACGGCCAGGGCCGAGACGGCGCGCAGACGCTCGAGCTCGGTCGCCTCGCCGATCTCGAGCAGGTCCTGAATGCGCTCCAGATCGTGGCGCCGGAAGAGGCGCTCGCTCTCGATCGTCTGCAGGCCCTCGCGCGCCGAGAGCACGCCGTAGTAGGCCTCGGCCGCCGCCAGAGCGGTGTCGAGCCGCGCGGTCGCGATGCGCGCGTCCGCGGCCTCGACGACGAGCTTCGCGAGATCGATCGCCGCCGAGATCTTGCCGAAGCGGAAGAGCGGCTGTGAGACCTCGATCTGCGCGGCGGAAAGCTCCTGCACCGAGGGACTGAAGGCGCCCGGAAACTGGCTGATGATCTCCTCGAAATCGGGGCTGTTGAGCAGCGAGGGGCTGCGCGAGCGCCCCCACGATCCGGCGAGCGTGATCTGCGGAAAAGCGTCCGCCCGGGCCTCGATGACGCCGCCGTCGACCTGCCGGCGCAGCTCCTCCACCGCCTTGAGCGCGGGGTTGCGCGCGAGCGCGGTCGCGATGGCGGCATCGAGGTCGAGCGTCTCGCCGCAGAGCGGTGCCACGGCGGCGAGCAGCAGCGCGGCCGCCGACTTCGGAATGCGATGGTTCATGACGCGAGAACCTCTTTCGGCTCGCGGCCCGAGAGGCCGCGGAAGAGAAACCTCCAGACTTCGTTCAGATGCTCGTTGAGCGGACCCACCTCGTGACCGCAGTTGGTCTGCAGGAAGAGGAGGCCGTGAAAGAAGATGCCGAGGAAGACGTGCACCGCCGCCGCGCTCTCGGCCGAGATCTCGCGGGCGGCTAGCGCCGCCTCGATGCGCTCGTGGATGAGGTTGCGGATCTCGGTCTCCTTCGCGCGCACCAGCGCCTCGACACGCAGCGACAGGTCGCCTTGCACGTGGGTGGTCGCCAGGTGGAAGAGCGCCACCACGTGCGGACGCACGCGCGCGAAATCGACCGTCAGTCGCAGGTGATCCGCGAGCTGGCGCTCGAAGGAGTCGGCGCCGTGAAAGGGCGCCATGCAGGCCTCGGTCCAGAGCGACATCCCGTGCTCGACGAGATCGAGCAGCAGGATCTCCTTCGACCGGTAGTAGTTGTAGAGGCTCGGCTTCGCGATCCCGACCCGTTCGGCGAGCTCGCTCATCGAGGCGCCGTCGTAGCCCTTCTCTCCGAAGAGCTCGAGGGCTGCGAGCCGAATGCGCTCGTGCGTCGTGGTGGTTTCGCCAACGGATTCGATCAAAGCCGGTCTCCTACCGACCGGTCGGAAGCAGCCGACCGGTCGGTAGACTATATACGCCTCGAGGCGGCTTTGGGTTGCGGTCCAGGAGCGACCGTGCCACATCCGTTTCTCGTGAGCTAAACTCCAGAGTCGAGAGAGCTTGCCCATGCCGATCTACGAGTTCTACTGCCCGGACTGCCATGCCGTCTTCAGCTTCTTCTCCACCCGGGTCGATACCGAATCCAAGCCAGCGTGCCCGGACTGTGGCCGACCCGAGCTCGGGCGCAAGCCGTCGCGCTTCGCGGCCCTCTCCTCGTCGCCCGCCGGCCCGCGGGACGGGGGGGAAGGGGGGGAGGACGATCCCCTGGGCCAGGTCGACGAGGAGCGGATGGCGGGTGCCATGGAGGCCCTCGCCGCCGAGATGGAGGGGCTCGACGAGGAGGCGCACAAGGATCCGAAGCAGCTCGCCCGCTTCCTCTCTCGCTTCTCCGAGGCGAGCGGTCTGGAAGCCGGACCGCGCATGCAGGAGATGCTCGCCAAGCTAGAGGAGGGAACCGACCCCGACGAGCTGGATGCGGCCCTGGGCGACGCGGGGGACGAGGGCGAGGAGGAGCCCGAGGACTTCAGCGATTTCTTCCGCCCCAAGCGGGCCGCGACCGGGCGACGCTCGCGGCGGCCCCGGATCGACGAGACGCTCCACTTCCTCTGAGGAGCTCCACCCGATGGCGAGATCGTTGACCGCGCGCGATGGCTGAGAGTCCACGACCGGCCGTGGCCGTGAAACCGCTCCCCCTCCTCGCCGGCTTCGCCGCCGCCCTGCTGCTCGCCCTGCTCGACTCCCCTCTCCATCACCAGGCCGGCATGGGGTCACGCCCGGCCCTCGCGGCCGCCGTCTCCTCCCTGATGGCGATCTGGTGGCTCACCGAGGCGTTGCCGATCTACTGGACCGCCTGCGTGCCGATCCTCGCCTTTCCTCTGCTCGGCGTCTTCGGGCAGGGGCCGCTGGGCGATTCGCTCGCCGCGCTGCGGCCCTACTTCGATCCCTACATCTTCCTCTTCGCCGGGGGCATGGCGATCGCCGCCGCCATGCAGCAGTGGAACCTCCATCGCCGCGTGGCGCTCGGGATCATGGCGCGCGTCGGCACCGAGCCTCGGCGGCTCCTCGCCGGCGTGCTCGCGGCGACCGCGTTCATCTCGCTCTGGATCACCAACACCGCCACCGCCACCATGATGGTGCCGATCGGCATCGCCCTCGTGGCGCAGCTCGAAGCGCGCCTCGGCAACCGCCGCCTCCCGCACTACGGCATGGCGATCATGCTGGCCATCGCCTACGGCGCCAACCTCGGCGGCATCGGCACCAAGATCGGCACCGCGCCCAACGGCCAGTTCGCGGGCTTCCTCGAGCGGCAGGGGAAGGCGATCTCCTTCCTCCAGTTCTCCGAGGTCGGGCTCCCCTTCGTGCTGCTGATGCTCCCGATCGCCTGGCTCTTCCTCTGGCGCCTCGGCCGGCGGGACCGGCTGGCGGGCGACGCGCGCGCCGTGGTGCTGCAGGAGCTCGCCTCGCTCGGCCGCGTCCGTGCCGCCGAGAAGGTCATTCTCGGCGCCTTCTTCGCCGCCGCCGCGCTCTGGATCGTCAGTCAGCCCCTGACGCGGGCGATCGCGCCGCTGGTGACGCCGCACCGGCTCGGATCGGCGCACGTCGAGGCGGGGATCGCGCTCGCCGCCGCCGCCCTCCTCTTCCTGTCGCGACGCGACGGGCGACGGGTCCTGGAACCCCGGTCGCTCTCGACCGTGCCTTGGGAGACGTTGCTCCTCCTCGGCGGGGGTTTCGCGATGGCGTCCGGCATCCAGCAGAGCGGGCTCTCGACCTACCTCGGCGCCAGGCTCGCGCTGATCGCGCACCTGCCGCCGCTCGCCCAGATCGTGCTCGCGAGCTTGGCGACGGTCGCGCTCTCGGCCGTGGCCTCGAACACGTCGACCATCGCGGTGATGCTCGTCGTGTTGAAGGACGCCGCGGCGCCGGGAGCCATGGAGAGCGTTCTCTTCGCGGCCACGCTCGCCGCCTCCTGCGACTTCGCGCTGCCCGCCGGAACGCCTCCCAACGCCATCGTCTTCGGGAGCGGCTACGTCCGCATTCCCACCATGGCGCGCATCGGAGTCCTGCTCGACCTGGTCGCGGCCCTGATCGCCGGACTCTGGTGCTGGTGGGTCGTGCCGAAGGTGCTCTGAGCCCCGGACCTCACGATCCGGCGAGCCGCTCGAGCTCCTCTTTCGCGAGAATCACGAAGCCGTCGTCCGCGGTCTCCACCCACCCCTGCTTGGCCCAGCGGCTCATGACGCGGATCGCGGTCTCGACCGTGGTCCCGGCGAGGTCCGCGAGCTCCTGGCGGGTGAGGTGCAGGGGGATGAAGATCCCCCCGCGCTCGGCGCGACCGAGCTCTTCGGCCTTCTTCAGGAGCAGCCGGGCGAGCCTCTCCTCGACGCGGGCGCCCGACAGGTCGGCGAGCCGGTTCGTGAGCTCCATCAGCCGGAGCGTGAGGCCGCCGAGCAGCCCACGCACGAGCGAGGGGTGCTGCTCCAGGAGCCCGAAGAAGGCCTCCCGCGGCGTCACGACGCAGCGCGTCGTTTCGAGCGCCCGCGCCGAAGCGGGGAAGGGGCGTCCCTCGTAGACCGCGACGGCGCCGAAGGGATCGCCGGCCCCCAGGATCTCGAGGATGATCTCCTTGCCGGCCGGCGTCGACTTGATCACCTTGACGAGCCCGTCGACGATGACCAGGAACGAGCGCGGAGGATCCCCCTCGGCGAAGATCTCGTCGCCGCGCGCGAACCTCTTCAGGGACGAGACGGCGGCCAGGCGCTCGAGATCCTCGCGCGCGAGCCGGCGATAGAGCGGCACGCCGCGCAGGATCTCCTCGAGCTCGCCCTTCGCGCCCGGCATGGCGCCGAGTCTAGTCGACTCCGGCGGGGCGGACGCGCTCAGGCCGTCCGCGCGGCGTGGCGCTCGGAGACCTCCTGCAGATGGTGGTCGAATTGGCGCGCGAAGACGCGCTTCATGACGCCGAGCTTGGCGCTCTGCCAGAGGAAGCGGCGCGGCGAGAGCCAGCGGCACTCCTCGGGAAGCATGACGAGCGAGACGTGGATGTTGGGCGCGCACCCGATCGGCAACCCCTTCTCCATGCAGGACTCGTAGAGGCGCCGGAAGACCGGGACCATCTCCTCCGTCTGCGGCGGCTCGCGATCCTCGAGATCGGTGCCCACGAGCGGCCGGAAGACGCAGACGGTCGGGATCGCGCCCACCGAGGTGATCCAGTCGATGGCGGCGATCGAGGACTCAGGCGGCTCGAGCCCGGCGATGATCTCGCCGTTGGTGACCCAGGGCTCGTGCTTCGGCCCCTTGTCGCCGAGCGTCGCGCAGTAGCGTGTCGCCTCCAGGTAGTAGTCGAGCCCGTACTCGGCGTGCTTGCCCGGGCAGACTTCCTCGAAGATCTCGCGGTCGAAGATCTCGAAGCAGAAGGAGACGCGGTTGACGCCGATCGCGCGCAGATGGTCGTAGCGCTCGAGGTCGCGATGGGGAGGCGTCTGCACGCCCACCAGGAGACCCAGCTCCTCCTTGATGCGCAGGATGTAGGGCTCGAGGATGTCGAGGTAGGTGTCGCCCGTGTAGTGCCCGGTGTTGAAATCCACGTAGGTGATGCCCGAATCGCGGCGGGCCGCGCGGATCACCTCCATCACCTCGTCGACCGACTTCTCGTCCGCGTCGTCGACCCCCAGGTTCAGGCCCACCGAGCAGAACTTGCAGTTCACCTTCTGCGGCTTCTGGGTCCAGTACTCGCAGACCTTGGCTTGGTAGATGCCGAGGTAGGTGCCCTGCAGAGTCCCGATGCGCGTCATCGGCTTGCCGGTCGAGGTCTCGGTCTCGTACCAGCCGGGACGGGGAGAGAGCGTCACCTGCACCACGTCCACGTCCGCGTGCCGCAGCCAGTACTTGCCGCGCTCGCGGTGCAGCGTGTAGGGAGACTTGGCCGCGAACGGCTCGGTCACGGGGGCGTTGGTCCAGAGCCCGCCGGGGAGGATCATCTCGAGCCCGCTGCCGAGGCCGGCCCGGGTGCGGAGGATCTTCCGCCCGCCGTCCTCCTCGATGAAGCAGGAGTCGTCGAGCCGCAGCCCTTTGCAATAGAGATCCAGCTTGAGCAGCGCGGGATTGGTGCGCAGGTCGTCGAGCATGCGTCCCCCTCGTGACGAGTATGCCCTGCCGCCCGCGGCTCCAACCCTACCCGAAGAGGCGGCCCGGCGCACTCCAGCAGCCCATCGAACTCGAGGCCCAACCCTCCGCGCGCCCGCTCCCGCGCGCTCTCCGATGCGTCACCGCGAACGCCCTCCACCGCCATAGAATCCGGTACGAGCTCGCGCGCGCCACCGCGTCCGGGCTCCCCTCGAGACTCGGAGCCATCCTCATGTCGAATCCCCTCGGCCTCACGGGCAAGCTTCTCGCACCGTTCGCCCTCCTCGCGACGCTCGGACAACCACTCGCCGCCGACACCGCACCGCAGACCTTGCCGCTCGCCCAGAACTGGTCGAACCCGTCGCTCATCACGACGGACGACGATTGGTCCGGCGTGCCGGGCATCCAGGGCTTTCGCGGCGACGGCCTCACGAGCAGCACCGGAACCGATCCTCAGACGATTCTCTCGGGTGACGACACGTCACCCGTCGTCGACGTCAACGCGAACCGCAACGATCCGGACACCTTCTCGACCGGCGGCGTGACCGAGTTCGACGGACTCGCGAACCCCACCGTCGCGCTCTCCGGGAGCGGTACCGCCGACGCTCCCTATCTGCGCCTCCATCTGAACACCACCGGCGCCGCCAACGTGCGCGTCGCCTACGCGCTCCGCGACCTCGACGGTTCGGCCGACAATGCGGTCCAGGCGGTCGCTCTTCAATTTCGCGTGGGCTCCTCGGGGAGCTTCACCAACGTGCCCGCGGGCTTCGTCGCCGACGCGACCGCCGGCGGCACCGCGACCAAGGTGAGCTACGTCTGCGCGGTGCTTCCGGCCGGTGCCGCCAACCAGCCGGTCGTGCAGGTCCGGATCATGACCTCCAACGCCGCCGGCAACGACGAATGGGTCGGCATCGACGACCTGATGGTCGACGACGCGCCCACCTGTCCGCTCCGTGCCTTCCTCTCCGACGCCACCGTGACCGAAGGCGACTCGGGCACCGTGACCGCGAGCTTCACGCTCCAGCTCTCGGCGCCGGCGCCTCTCGGCGGCGTCACCTTCGACATCGCGACCCAGGACGGCTCCGCGACAGCCTCCAGTGGCGACTACGACGCGCGCGCGCTCAGCGGCGAGACGATCGCCGAAGGCGTCTCGAGCTACCTCTTCGACGTCACCGTGCACGGCGACACGGCGGTCGAGCCGGACGAGACCTTCACCGTGGCGCTCGCCAACGTCACCGGCGCGGAGGTGGTGGACGGAACCGGCCTCGGAACCATCCTCAACGACGACGTCGCGACGCTCGCCGTCCACGACGTGCAGGGGGCGGGGGCGAGCTCCCCCTACGTCGGACAGCCCGTGGTGCTCACCGCCATCGTCACCGGCGTGAAGAGCAACGGCTTCTTCCTGCAGGAGGAGGAGAGCGACTACGACGCCGACCCGGTCACCTCGGAAGGCGTCTTCGTCTTCACCAACAGCGCGCCGCCGGCCGCGGCGGCGGTGGGCAACCGCGTGCAGGTGAGCGGCACCGTCTCCGAGTACGTGCCGAGCGCCGACCCCTTGCAGCCGCCGGTCACCGAGATCGTCTCGCCGAGCGTCGTCCTCCAGGCGACGGGCCAGTCGCTGCCCGCTCCGGTCCCCCTCACCCCGACCTTCCCCGATTCGGCGGGCGCCCACGACCAGCTCGAGCGGGTCGAGGGGATGCGCGTCGTGGCGAGCCAGCTGGTGGTGGTCGGGCCGACCCTCGGCTCGGTCGCCGAGCCCACCGCCACCGCCACCTCGACCGGCGTCTTCTTCGGCGTCGTGCCGCCGCTCCCGCGTCCCTTCCGGGAGACGGGCATCCAGGCCCCCGATCCGCCGCCGCAAGGGACGATCCCTCCGATCCCACGCTTCGACTCCAACCCCGAGCGGGTGCGGGTGGACAGCGACGGTCTGGTCGGCACCTCTCTGATCGACGTGGGGAGCGGCGCCCTGGTCTCCAACGTGATGGGGCCGCTCGACTACACCTTCCGCACCTACACGATCCTTCCGGATCCCGGAGCCATCCCGGCGCCCTCGGGCGGCCCCACGCCGACGGCGGTCTCGACGCCCACGACCGCCGAGGTCACCGTCGCGGCCTTCAATCTCGAGCGCTTCTTCGACGACGTCGACGATCCCGCGATCAGCGAGCCGGTGCTCACGCCGACCGCCTATTCGAATCGGCTCGGCAAGGCCTCGCTCGCCATTCGCGACTACCTGAAGGCGCCGGACGTCCTGGGCGTGGTCGAGTGCGAGAACATCTCGACTCTCTCGACGCTCGCGGCGCGGATCAGCGCGGACGCGGTGGCGGCGAGCGAGCCGGACCCCGCGTACGCCGCGTATCTCGTCGAAGGGCTCGACGTCGGTGGCATCGACGTCGGCTTCCTCGTCAAGACGGCGCCGTTCCCGGGCGCCATCCCGCGCGTCGAGGTCGACTCGGTGACCCAGTACGGCGCCGCGGCGACCTACGTCAATCCGCAGACCGGCCTGCCCGAGCTGCTGAACGACCGCCCGCCCCTGGCGCTGGTGGCGACGGTCCATCACGCCAGCGGCGAGACCTTTCCGGTCACGGTCATCGTCAACCACCTGCGCTCGCTCAACGGGATCAACGACGAGACGGTCTCCGGGAGCTCGACGGTCGGTGGCCGCGTGCGCGCCAAGCGCCTCGCTCAGGCCGAGTACCTGGCCAACCTGGTGCAGACGATGCAGACCGCGCAGCCGGCGGAGCCGATCGTCCTGGTCGGGGACTTCAACGCCTTCGAGGTCAACGACGGCTTCGTCCACTCGATGGCGACGATCGCCGGCACGCCGGTGCCGGACGACCAGACGGCGGTGCCCGGTGACGGCGCGGATCTGGTGAACCCGGATCTCTCGTTCGTGGTCGAGAACGATCCCGCCGCGCGCTATTCCTACGTCTTCGACGGCAACGCGCAGACCCTCGACCACGTGCTCGCGAGCGCCGCCCTGCTCGGCGCGACCTCGGCGCGGCGCGCCGAGCACCCGCGGATCGACGCCGACTTCCCGGAGAGCGATCGCAACGACTACTCGGCGGGCAATCCGCGGCGCCTCTCCGACCACGACCCGGTGGTGGCCTTCTTCGCCGTACCGAGCTTCGCGACGACGGTCTTCGCCGACGGATTCGAGAGCGCGGACACGAGCCACTGGAGCTCGACCACGCCCTGAGCCC
>CAYZBH010000005.1:71810-97240 GCA_964476605.1 uncultured Thermoanaerobaculia bacterium
GACGGATTCGAGAGCGCGGACACGAGCCACTGGAGCTCGACCACGCCCTGAGCCCGCCACGCGCCGCCACGCGCCGCCGCGCGCCGCCGCGCGCCGCCGATCACGCGAGCCGTCGCAGGAGAGCGAGGATCTCGGCCACGTAGAGGACGAGGAGCGGCACCCCGAGCGCGAGCGCGGCGGCGCGCGCCCGGGACGAGAGGCGACGCGCCGCGGTGAGGAAGAGAGCGGGGAAGGCCGGAAGCGCCGGCAGGAGGAAGATCGCCTTCATCACCGTGTAGTCGCGGTAGAGCCAGGCGTAGAGCGCGACGAACGCGAAGTGTCCCGCGAGCGCGAGCGGCAGGAGACCGAAAGCCCGGCGCCGCGCCTCGTCGAGGTCCCGCCGCGCGACCTCGCGCACCAGGGCGCCGAGGCCACCCAGGAGGCCGCCGAGGAGCAGAGCGGTCGGGAGAGCCGCCAGGAGATAGATCGCCCGCAGGCGAGGAAAGGCGCTCCGGCCGGGCTCTCGCCAGGAGGGCGGCCAATCGTCGAAGGTCACCGCGTGCGCCCGCCCGTAGAGCTGCGTCCAGAGCGACGTGCGGTGGAGCGGCACCGGCGCCGCGTCGTTCGAGATCCGGGGCTCCTCGAGCAGGCCGATGCAGCGGAAGGTCAGGAAACCCTCGGCGATCGAACGGATCCCGGCCTTCGGGAGATCGTCGCGCGCCCAGAAGCTCGGCGGCCGCTGCCGCTCGATGTTGAGCAGGAGCGGCGCCCCGTGGCGGCGCAGGTTCTGCCGGACCTGCATCAGCGGGTTCAGGGCCGCGAGCAGCGGCACGCCCAAGAGCACGACGAGCGCCGCGGCGACCGCGCGCCGCCGCCGCGCCCGATCGAGTCCGGCGCGCAGCGTGACGGCACCAACCACCGCGCACCAGCCGACCCAGCCATTGCTCTTCGAGCTCACGGCGAGCAGGAGGCAGAGCACCACGGCCGCGAGATCGAGCGCGCGCTCGCGCGCCAGCCAGCGTCGGGCCGCGAGGAGCGCCAGCGTCGCGAAGAGGATCACGAAAGCGTCGTTGGTCGCCTGGCTGGAGATCGCGATCAGCTTCGGGTTCAACGCGCAGAGGGCGAAGGCGAGCCAGCGGAGTGACGCCGGGCCTTCGAGGCGCGCGACGAACCAGCCGACCAGGGCGAGGGTAGCCAGACCGGCGACGGTGCTCGCGGCGTTCCCGAGCAGCGTGAGACGCGGCTCGGAGCTCCAGCCGAGGAGCTCGGCGAGACCGGCCAGGGTCACGTGGTAGAGCTTGGGCTGAAAGCACTCCCAGCACTCGCGCGCGTAGGGCAGCCGGCCGGCTTCCAGGATCCGGCGCACCACCTCGACGTGCGCGTCGTTGGCCTCGCGATTGACCCAGGCGAGCGCGACCCGCAGCGCGACCGCCACCCCCCAGACCGCGGTCCAGGCGAAGCGCCAGCCGCGGGGCGACGCGGCCCCGGACCGGCGGTCGCTCACGGCGAGCGGGTCTTTCCCGTCAGGCCCCGAAATAGCGCGCGTCCGGATGGTGGATGGCTAGCGCGGAGACCGAGGCCTCGCAGTCCATCATCTCCCCTTCGGTCAGATCGACCCAGAAAGCGAGAGGGGCGACGCCGGCTGGCGCCGCCCCTCCGAAGTTTCTCGGGAGACCTCGGAGATCAGACGCTCGCCGCGCGCCGGCGGAAGAAGACGATGGCGGCGCCCGCGAGCACCACCGCGAGCGCGGCGAAGCCGACGCCGCCGAGGGTCGGGATGCTCTGGACCACCGTTGTCCCGCCGCCCGCTGCGCCGCACGCGTTGGCGATCAGCAGTGGCCAGTCGCCCGATCCGCCGCCCGGCGGGTTCGTCCCGACCCCGTTGGCGTAGATCACGCGGAAGTCCGGCCGGTAGGCGACCGCGATCTCGGCGTCCTGGTAGCTGCCGTCCTGCAGCCCGGAGCCCTGGAGCGACAGGATATCCCGGTAGGTCGAGTCGTAGTTGGAAACCCCGTTGTGGATCGCGGTGGTCCCATCGCCGGCGTAGGCCGAGAGCGAGAAGTGATTGGACCCCGAGGGCGAGTAGACCGGACTGTAACCGGAGGTCATGATCCGGCCCGCGAGGTAGTTGCCGTTCGTGAAGGTCGCGAAGGCTCCCAGCACCACGCGACCTCCCGCGTCGACGTGATCCGCCAGACGATCGCCGTAGAGCGCGTTGTCGGCGAAGCCGCGGTCGACCCAGACGTAGATGCAGTCGTAGCTCGCGAGCAGCGCCGGATCGGGCGTGCCCGCACTCGCATCGTAGTAGTCGACGACTCCTCCGGTGATCGCCGCTACCGCCGCGCGGAAGGTGGAGTCGTCGTCCTGGGAAGGCGCATACAGGATGTCGACCGCCCCTCCCACGCCATCCGGCGTGGTGAGGACGTTCGGGGAGGGCGCGCCTGCCGCGGCTCCGCCCGTATTCGAAAGCGCCAGAACCGGCGTGGTCGAAAGCACCGCTGCCAGCAGACTCGAGGCGATTCTCTTCATGGTTCCCTCCCTTGACCTTCTCGTCGTGATTTTCGTCGCGCCGGTTCCCACCTGGACCCGAGTCTATCCGATTCGCCCATCGGAACCCTTCAGACCCCGAAATAGCGCGCGTCCGGGTGATGGAAGACGAGCGCGGAGACCGAGGCCTCCGGGTCCATCATCTCCCCCTCGGTGAGCTCGACCCCGATCGCGGCCGGCTCGAGGGCCACGAAGAGAGCGCGCTGACCGCCGAGGTCGGGGCAGGCGGGATATCCGAAGCTGTAGCGCTTGCCGCGGTAGCGCGCCGCGAGCCGGTCCTCGAGACCGGTCTCCGCCGGGTCGGGAAAGCCCCAGGCCGCGCGCAGCCGCCGGTGGAGATGCTCGGCCGCCGCCTCCGCCGTCTCGAGCGCGAGCGCCGCGAAGGCGTGGCTCTTCAAGTACTCGCCCTCCCGCTTCCACGCCTCGACCCGCTCGCGCACGCCCTCGCCCGCGGTCGTCACGAAGAGCGCGACGTGATCGCCTTCGAGAACGTAGTCCGCGAGGCAGAGCCCCTCGGGTCCGTCCTGCCGCGGGAGCCGCCACTCGGCGGCCACGCCCCCTCCCGGATCCAACAGCCGAAGGCGCTCGCCCTCGGCCTCGGCCCGGAAGAACCGCCAGACCGCGCGCGCGTGCATCGCGCCGGCGCGCCCGGTCTCCTTGAGCTCCGCGATCGTGCGCTCGAGCTTCAGGTACTTCTCGTCGCGCTCCTCGGCGAGCCGCCGCACGACGCCCCGCAGGCCCAGGTGCTTGCCGAAGAGCATCTGCGGGTTGAGCTCGCTCCAGACGGCGTCGAGCGCGAGCTCCTCGACGTGACGCTCGAGATCGGGAGGGCGCGGCACGGAGATGTCGCGACGGACGAGCGAGCGCCGCGCCGTCGTCGCCGCGCGCTCGGCGCCGGCGCCCGCCTCCGCCTCGGCGCGATCGGCCGTCACCAAAGCGGCGACCTCCCGCTCGAGCTCGGGGCACCGCGCCGGATCGAGCAGGCGCTCGACCAGCGACAGCCCGTGCATGGCGTCCTTGGCGTAGGTGCAGAGCCCGTCGTAGGCGGCCGCGATCTTCCGGTGCGTGAACTTGCGCGTCAGCGCCGCGCCGCCCACCAGGATCGGCGTCGAGATGCCGGCCGCGGCGAGATCGCCGGCGGTCAGCACCATCTGCTGCGCGCTCTTGACCAGCAGGCCCGACAGACCGACGACGTCCGGACGGTGCTCGGCGACCGCTTGCACCAGCTGCTCCGACGGCACTTTGATCCCGAGATTCACGACCTCGAAGCCGTTGTTCGCGAGCACGATCTCGACCAGGTTCTTGCCGATGTCGTGGACGTCCCCCTTGACCGTCGCGAGGATGACCTTGCCGCGCGAGCTCCCCCCGGCGCGGGTCATGAAGCGCTCGAGATAGTTGACTGCGGCCTTCATCACCTCGGCCGACTGCAGCACCTCGGCGACGATCAGCTGGTTGCCGTTGAACAGACGGCCGACCTCGGCCATGCCCGCCATCAGCGGACCGTTGATCACCGCGAGCGGCTCCGGGTAGGCCGGATCGGCGAGCGCCTCGGCGAGGTCCTCCTCGAGCCCCTGCTTCGAGCCCTCGATCACGGCGCGCGACAGCCGCTCGGCGAGCGGCAGCGATCGGCGGTCGGGAGCGTGCTTCGCCGCGCTCCGCCCGCGGAACGCCTCGGTGAAGACACCGACCGCGCGCTCCCCTGCCCTCTTGTCGCCCGCGGGGAGGAAGACCAGGGACTCCGCGAGCGCGCGCTCCTCCTCGGGAATCTCGGCGTAGCGCGCGAGCCGCTCGGTGTTGACGATGGCGGCGTC
The DNA here is from genome assembly GCA_964476605.1 of uncultured Thermoanaerobaculia bacterium. GTDB lineage: Bacteria > Acidobacteriota > Thermoanaerobaculia > Multivoradales > JAGPDF01 > JAGPDF01. Next base: position 76,148 of record CAYZBH010000005.1, read on the forward strand.
GAGGCCGGCGCGCGTCGCGTGGTAGAGGAAGACCGAGTTCAGGACCTCGCGCCCGGCGAGTGGCAGGCCGAAGGAGACGTTCGAGACGCCGAGGATCGTCTTGGTCAGCGGGAGCTCCGCCTTGATCGCGCGCACCCCCTCGATCGTCGCCGCGGCCGAGCCGAGGTAGGTCGCGTCGCCGGTGCCGCAGGGAAAAGTGAGCGGGTCCCACCAGATGTCCTCCGGCGCGACGCCCATCTCTTCGGTCAGGATCCGGTAGCTCCGGCGCGCCACCTCGAGCTTGCGCTCGACCGTGACCGCCATCCCCTGCTCGTCGATGAGGCCGACGACGTAGGCGGCCCCGTAGCGGCGTCCGAGCGGCACGACCTTCTCGAAGCGGTCGCGGCCGTCCTCGAGGTTGATCGAGTTGAGGATCGCCTTGCCCTGACACCAGGCGAGCGCTCGCTCCATCACGCGCGCGTCGGTCGAATCGATCATCAACGGCGCCTTGACCACCTTGACCAGCTTCGCGAGGAAACGCTCGACGTCGGCGACCTCGTCGCGGTCCGGGTCCTGCAGGCAGACGTCGAGCACCTGCGCGCCGGCGCGCACTTGATCGCGCCCGATCTCCGCCGCCGCCTCGAGCTCGCCCGCGTGCACGAGCTCGCGGAACCTCTTCGAGCCGAGGACGTTGGTCTTCTCCCCCACCAGGAGCGGCCGGTTGTCCGCGGTGAGCTCGACCGACTCGAGCCCCGAGACGAGCGCACGCTGGTGATGCGGGATGGCACGCGGACGGCGTCCCGCGGCGAGCGCCGCGAGCGTCGCGACGTGCGCGTCGGTCGTGCCGCAGCAGCCGCCCACGAGGTTGAGCCAACCCGCGTCGAGGAAGCGGCCGAAGACCTCGCGGAAGACCTCGGGCCCCTCGCGGTAGCGCCCCTCCTCGTCGGGCAGCCCGGCGTTCGGCACGCAGGCGACGCGCGTCCGGCAGAGCTCCGAGAGGGTGCGCAGGTGGTCGGTCATCAGCGCCGGCCCGGTCGCGCAGTTGAGGCCGACGTAGAGGAGGTCGGCGTGGAGGAGCGAGACCGCGAGCGCCTCGGCGTCCTGGCCGGCGAGCATCGTGCCCGTCGGCTCGATGGTCACCGAGACCGCGACCGGCAGCCGCCAGCCGGCGCGCTCGAAGGCGCGCTCGATCCCGATCAGCCCGGCCTTGACGTTGCGCGTGTCCTGGCAGGTCTCGAGCAGCAGATAGTCCGCGCCGCCCGCCATCAGACCCAGGGCCTGCACGGCGAAGTGCTCCTGGAGCTGCTCGAACGTGACGCCGCCGGTGACCGAGATCGCCTTGGTCGTGGGACCCATGGCGCCGCAGACGAAGCGGAGCCGCCCCGGCGCGTCGAACCGCGCGCAGGCCTCGCGCGCGAGCGAAGCCGCGAGACGGGAGAGCTCGAAGGAGCGCCCGGCGAGCCCGTACTCGGCGAGCACGAGCGGCGTCGATCCAAAGCTGTTGGTCTCGACCACGTCGGCGCCGGCCGCGAGGTAGCGCTCCGAGACCCCCCGCACGACGTCGGGCCGCGTCACGCAGAGGATCTCGTTGCACCCCTCGAGCTCCGGGCCGCCGAAGTCGGCCGCCGTCAGGTTCGCGGCCTGGAGCGCGGTTCCCGTGGCGCCGTCGAGGACGAGGATGCGCTCCGCGAGCGCCTCGAGGAGCGCCTGCGCCCGCGCCTCGCGGTCGGGCGCGGGCGGAATCGGCGGCTCTTCCGAGGCGTTCAAGGTGACGTCGAGCTCCAGCGCGTCGTCCCGCCGGTCTCGAAGTTGTCGACGTAGACCACGTTGCACTCGGGGAGCCGGAAGGCTCCGATCCGCGTCTTCCAGGTGCTGCCGGCGCTCACCGGGTAGTACTCGTTCGTGTACCAGAACGTGCACTCGTCCGCCGGGTCGATCGCCATCGCCGAGTAGTCCCCCCACCGGTTCGAGCTGGTCTGAGAGCCGCTCCCCGACGTCATCGTGACCTCGGTCCCCAGCGTCCCGGAGGGATCTCCGGCGAGGCGCGTCGCGTAGCGGATCGACGGGAAGTCGCTCGCCGACGAATGCGTGAAGCCGAGGGCGAGATCGCCGTAGTAGTCCTGCGCGACCGACCCCATGTAGCGGAAGCCGCTCGCTCCCGGGTCGTACGTCCCCTCCTGGAAGAGCGCCCAGCTCGCGGCGCCCACCTTGTGCAGCTCGAACCAGCGGATGCCCGCCCGTCCATTCGGGGGACTCGAACCGACGTTCACGGTGAACGTGCCGACGAGGGCCTGAAAGCCCGGGTAGTTGCGGTAGGCGAAACGGAACATCGGCCACTCCGACACCACGTCCACCTTCTGCGCCGTTCCGGACTGAGGCGCGCAGCTGAGCGTGAAGAAATTGCAGACCGTGTAGGAGAAGGAGGCGATGTTCATCGTCGCCGCGGTCGAGAACGTGCCGGTCGGAGTGGCACCCCAGGTCACCGCGAAGGAGTAGAGCTCGATCCGGTCCGAGCCGCCGTGGAACGAGTTGTCGAGAAAGGTGTAGAAGTAGCCGGGCGTCCCCGCGGGAGGGGCCACGATGCCGTCGACGTCCGCGGGCATCAGGAAGTTGGAGCCGTTGAAGTTGGCGCGGAGCGACCGCGCCGCCGCTCCGGTGAGCATCGGCGCGCGCTCGATCGCCCAGGCGCTGTAGTTGTTCTCGTTGGTGGTGACGTAGTAGGCGTCGCGCCAGACGCCGACCTTGAAGTAGTCGGGGAACTGGCTGGTCTGGAAGTCGTAGACGACGTAAGTACCCAGCGGATCCGCGCTCGTCGAGACCGCGAAACAGAGATCGCGAGGGCTCGCGAACTGAACGAGCACCCAGCGGTCCGCGAGCGGATCGTAGACCACCACCGGATCGCCTTCGTCGCCGTTGCAGTTGCCCGAGCTCCAGAAGCCGGAGAGGTTGCTCGGTCCGAAGAGCAGGGTCCCCGCCTTGTCGTAGAAGGTCAGCTTGGTGGCGTTGACCATCTGGGCGACGTGCTTCGGCCCGACGTCGCCCACCGTGTCCGGCGGCGAGCAGCCGGCGCAGCCGGTCGGGTTCCCGGTCCCTTCGAAGGTGAGCAAGGGGCTGGGCGTGCGCTGCAGCGGGTTGAACCCGAACGGCGCCAGCGGGTCCGGGGTGACCGGAACGCCGAGCAGGCGATCGCGCCCCTCGCCGGGCTCCCCCGCCAGCGGATTGAAGCGGTCCTCGGCCTTGGTGTCCCAGACCTGCTCCTCCACCACCACCGGAAGGCTTCCGAGCGGGATGCTCAGCTTGCCTTCCGCGACCGGACCGGGAACCGCCTGCACTTCGATCGCGGGTGCCGCCGCGGGGAGCGCGGCGGCGAGAACGAGCATCGCCAACAGATTCGATCGGTAGCTCTTCATGAGCGTCTCCTTATCTCCTCCGAGTGTTAGGCCTGCAACTGCTCCAGCAGCCGCCGCACCGCGGTGGCGCTCTGCATGACGTAGAAATGGAGCGACGGGACGCCCCGTTCGAGGAGCTCGCGGGCCTGCGCGAGCGCCCACGCGACGCCGGTCTCCAGCACTCGCTCGTCGGAAACCGCCGTGACCTCGTCCGCGAGCCCCGACGGAATCTCGACGAAGAAGTTACGCGGAATCGACGTGAGCTGCGCGCGCGACGAGAGTACCTTGATGCCGGGGATGATCGGGACGGTGATCCCCTCCAGGCGGCAGAGGTCCACGAACCGGAAGTAGTGCTGGTTGTCGAAGAACATCTGGGTGACGATGTACTCGGCTCCCGCGGCGACCTTGGCCTTCAAGTGGCGCACGTCGGCGAGCAGGTTCGGCGCCTCGAAGTGCTTCTCCGGGTAGCCGCCGACGCCGATGCAGAAGTCCGAGGGGTGTGCGTCCAGCAGGTCGTCGGCCAGGTACCGTCCCTCGTTCATCGCCACGATCTGCCCCACCAGATCGGCGGCGAAGCGGTTCGCGCTCCGCCCTTCGCGCAGCGGCTTCTGGTAGCCGCTCTCGTCGCCGCGCACCGCCAGCACGTTGTCGATGCCGAGGTAGCGCAACTCGATCAGGAAGTCCTCGGTCTCCTCGCGCGTGAAGCCGTGACAGAGCACGTGCGGCACCGCGTCGACGTCGTACTTGTTCTGGATCAGCGCGCAGACGCCGAGGGTGCCCGGCCGCTTGCGCTTGATGCGCTTCTGGATCCCCTGCGGCGTCTCCTCGTAGACGACCTCCGCGGCGTGGCTGGTGATGTCGATGAAGGGGGGGCGAAAGACCACCAGGTCGTCGATCAGCGCGAGCAGGCTCCTGACGTTTCCGCCCCGCAACGGCGGAATGATCTCGAAGCTGATCAGTGGCTCCCGGGCCGCGGCCAGATGCTCGGTGACTTTCACGTGCCCTCCTCGGGCGTTCGGTTCCTCGAAACGAAAGAACCCGCTCGCCGGCGGCATGGGGAGCGGGTTCGAGAGAACCGGACACTTGGTTGCCGCCGGATGGCGACCGCATCCCTGCCGCTCGCGGCAGGAGGGCACCTTGGGTGTCCGCCCCAGGTTGCCGAGTCCGGGCGGGCTGCCTCGCCCGCGGACCGCTCCGAATGCTCAGCGAGGCTAGCCGATGCTCCCGCGGGAGTCAACGCCGCGACCTCCCGGCCTCGCTCCGACTCCCGGTTGGATAGACTCCCCGGGATGCGCAACGACGGCGGTGGTCCGGCCTGGCGCCTGGCGACTCTGGCCGGCGACCTGGCGGTGGCCGCGGCGGCGCTCTATCTCGCCTTCCAGCTGCGCATCCTGGTCCACATCCCGGGCCTTCCCGAGCTCCTCCCGGCCGACCGCTTCGCCTTCTTCCACGGCGCCTGGCCGTGGCTCCTCGCCGCCCAACCCGCCGCCCTCCTCCTCTTCGGGCTCTACGAGAACCGGCTGAAGCTCCCGCGCCTCGAGCTCGCGCGTTGGATCTCCCTCGCGGTGGCGAGCGAGACCCTGACTCTCGCGACCCTCCTCTTCCTCTCGGGCCGCAACTTTCCGCGCACGGTGCTCCTGCTCTTCGGGTGCTTCGACACGGTGGGTCTCTTCGTCTGGCGGTCGATCGCGCAGAGCTGGCCACGGCTGGAGCTCCGCAAGGTGGTTCTGGTCGGCTGCGGCCCCTCCGCGGTCGAGGTCGCCCAGAAGATCCGCTCCCACCACCTGCACGGGCTCGAGGTGCGGGGCTACCTGCCGGCGCCGGGTCAGGGCGGAGACGGAAGCGCCCACGAGGCGCTGGGCGACCGCATCGCCGACGTCGCGACGCTGCGCCAGCTCCTCGCGAGCGGCGAGGTCGACGACGTGATCCTCGCCCCCGACGCCGACGGCTGGCAGACCCAGCTGATCGGCGAGCTCGCGGGAGGGCGCGCCGAGCGGGCCGGAATCCTCCTCCTGCCGGGGCCCTTCGAGAGCCTGATCGGACGGATGCGCTACCGGTGGATCAACGACCTGCCATTGATCGAGGTGCTCCGCGAATCGGAGTGGCGGCGCTCGATGCCACTCAAGCGCTGCTGCGACCTGGTGGGCGCCTCCCTCCTGATGCTCCTCACGTCGCCGTTCCTCGCCGCTGCCGCGATCGCCGTGCGCGTCACCTCCCGGGGCGCCGTCTTCTTCCGCCAGGAGCGCGTGGGCCGGGGCTTCCGGCCCTTCCAGGTCGTCAAGCTCCGCACCATGCGCGAGGGCGCGGAGAGGGAAACCGGCGAGGTGCTCGCGACCCGCAACGACCCGCGCCTGACGCCGGTCGGCGGCCTCCTGCGCCGCTACCGGCTCGACGAGCTGCCGCAGCTCTGGAACGTGCTCCGGGGGGACATGAGCCTCGTCGGGCCGCGCCCCGAGCGTCCGGGCTTCGTGCGCCAGAATCTGGTGGAGGTGCCGGGCTACGCGGAGCGCTTCGCGGTGCCGCCGGGGCTCACCGGGCTCGCCCAGGTCAACGGCGAGTACCATTCGACGCCCGAGAACAAGCTGCGCTACGACCTCGCCTACATCGCCAACCGCAGCCTATGGCTCGATCTCTCGATCCTCGTCCGCACCGTCCGCACCGTACTGACGTCGCAGGGCGTCTAGGGTCGCCTCGCGCACCGGCTCGGGAACCTCGCGCTCGAGCCAGGGATCGAGCGCGACCGCGCGCGCCAAGAGCTGGACCGCGGCCTTCCGCTCCTGCTGCATCAAGCGGAGTTTCCCGAGGTTGAGCAGCAGCTCCGGTCGCCGCTCGAGCGCCCGCGCTCGCCGGTAGGCGCTACGCGCCGGCTCCACCTGTCCCAGGAGGAAGTACTGCCCCCCGATGGCGGCGGGGATCCCGACCTCCCCCGGATCGAGCCGCTCCGCATCCGCGAGCGCGTTCAGGTGCGCCGCCACGACCTCGCGGGTCAGCGCGTGCGCGCGCACGAGCGCGATGGTGCGCGCCTCGACGCTCCAGAGCAGGCGCTGGGCCCGCAGCCGATCCGTCGCGTAACGCGCGTGCGCGAGCCAGAGCAGGCAGAGGAACAGCGGCGCGAGCCAGCGCACCCACGCCTTCACGCCGCCACCTCGCGCTCGCTCATGACCCAGGCCGCGGCGACCAGCCAGGGGAAGCCGACGAGCGCGCTCCGGAACGGGAAGTTCGAGCTCGCGAGCACGACGATCGCCACCCCCGCGCTCCAGGCGAGCGCGGCCTCGACGCGGCGTGGCGCTTCGCTCGCGCCCTCTCGCCAGCCGTCGCGCAGCCGGGCCAGGAAGCACCACGACGCCCAGAGGAACGCGACGAGACCCGGGAGCCCCGCCTCCGCCGCCGATTGCAGCAGCTCGTTGTGGGCGTCGGCGAAGATCGCGTAGGGCTGCGCCCGGTCGAAGCGGACCCCCTGCTCGAGGAGCGCGCCCTTCGCGCGGGCATACTCGGCGCGGAAGGCACCGATGCCGACGCCCGTCCAGGGGTGCTCCCGCGCCATGTAGAAGGCGGCATGCCAACCGTCGAGCCGTCCCGTCATGGCGCTGTTGATCTGTCCCGCCAGGAGCTGGTCCAGCTTCTCGCCGGCGCGTTGCCGCAGGGGCGGCGCCGCGACCAGCAGCAGGGCCACGGCGGCGACCGGCGCGGCGGTCGCGATCCAGCGCCGTCCGCGCGGCAGCAGCAGCGTCCAGAGGACCATCGATCCGAGGCCCAGCGCCGCGAGCGCCGCGAGCGTCTGGCTGATCACGAGGGCGTAGACGGAGACCACGAGACCGGCACCCGCCAGGAGGCGCGCCCGTCCGGAGCGCAGCAACCCCACCTCTGCCACCAGCGCCGGCAGCACCAGGAAGGCCGAGAGATCCCCCACGTTGCCGGCGAGCGACGTCACGGCGAGACGGCTCGAGGTCGCGAGCCGCTCGAAACGGAACGGTTGCCAGAGGTCGTGGAACTGGAGGATCGCGATCACCGCGAGCAGGGCTCCGGGGGCGATCGTCCAGGAGAGGAGTCGCCGGAGCGCATCGCGGTCGAACCCGACGCTCCAGGCCCAGAGGCCCGCGACGGCGATCCAGAGGCCGACGAGGCCACGCGCCACGTGGTGCGGATGGGAGCTCGCGAGCGCGGTCGCCGTGGCGACGAGCGCGAAGGGGACGACGGCCTTCGCCGCGGGGGCGCTCGCCAGCCGGCGCCAGGGCACCTTCCCACCCCAATCGAGCGACAGCGCGACCACGGAAAGGAGCAGGAGCGACTGTCCGGCGAGCGTCTTCGGAAGCCGGAAGGAGTCCTTCGCCGTGGCGTCGAAGACGACCGCGGTGGCGATCAGGAGGGCCACGACGAGCCACCAGGCGAAGCGCCGGGTTCCCGAGCCGGGATCCGGTGCCTCGGGAAGCGGGGTGCTCCTGTTGCGCTGCGCCTTGCGGGTCCGCGACCTGCCACTCATGGATGGGGAATCATAGCGTCGAGGCGACGGCGCCCGCATGCAGCCTTGCACTCGTCGCACGCGTCGCCCTTGTCAATCCGCGCCGGCGCCCCGTAGGCTGCGGGCCGCATGACGCCCGCCCTCTCGATCGTCGTGCCGGTCCACGACCGCGGCGATCTCCTCTCCCGCTGCCTCGAGTCGCTCGCCTCCTGGAGCGCCGGATACGAGCTCGTCCTGGTGGACGACGGCTCCACCGACCCGCGTGTGGCTGCGCTCCGGGCCCGGACCGGAGCGAGCCGGTGGATCGACCTCGCGCCCGGCCGGGGCTTCGGCGCCGCCGCGAACCGGGGGCTAGCCGAGGCCGCGGGCGGGATTCTCCTCCTCTTGAACAGCGACACCGAGGTCGATCCGGGGGGCGACGAGGCCCTGCTCCGGGCCTTCGCCACCGAGCCGCGCTTGGGAGCGGTGGGCGCCACGCTCCGCTTCCCCGATGGCCGGCCGCAGTGGAGCGGAGGGGAGCTCCCCGGCACGCCCTGGCTCTTCCTGCTCGCGAGCGGTCTCGGGCCGCTCGCCGGCCGCGTCCGTCGCGCGCTCGGCGCGCAGCGAGAGTCGCGGGACCCCACGCTCCCCTGGCTCCCCGCCACGGCGCTCGCGCTCCGCCGCGCGGCATGGGACGAGGCCGGACCGTTCGACGAGGGTTACGCCTTCTACGCCCAGGACCTCGAGCTCTGCTCCCGGCTCGACGCCGCACGCTGGACGACCCGACGCCTCGACGCCTTCCGCGCGCGCCACCATCTCGGCGGCTCGATCGGCGCCGCGGGCGGGGCCCAGGAGGGTCAGCGGCTCGACCTGCTCTGGAGCGACCTCGCCCGCTGGGCCGAGCGCCGCGGCACGCCGCGCGGCGCGCGCCGCGCGCTCGCGGCCGGCGGGCGGCTCCGCCTCGCGCGCCTGACGGGCGGCTCCGCGCGGCTCCGCGCGGAGCGGGAGGCGGTCGTCCGCGCGCACGCGAGCTTGCGGAGGGGGGACGCTCCGATCCCATAGAATGACGGATCGATGACTTCGATCTTTCCCTACGGCGATCTCGTCTGGGAGCTCGTCAAGCGTGAGCTGCGGGTCCGCTACCGCCGATCGCTGATCGGCTTCGCCTGGACGATGCTGCAACCCCTGCTCATGATGACGGTGCTCCACCTGGCGTTCAGCAGCATCTTCCGCTTCAAGGTCGACAACTACCCCGTCTTCTCCCTGGCCGGCCTCCTCTTCTGGAATTTCTTCTCCCAGAGCATCGTCGCCTCGATGAACAGCCTGCGCGCCAACACCGCGCTGATCCAGAAGCTGCCGGTTCCGAAGTCGGTCTTCCCGCTCGCCGTGGTCGTCTCGGGGACGATCAACCTGCTCTTCGCGCTGATCCCGCTGCTGGGCATCCTGGTCGTCACCGGACATCCGCTCCGGCCGGCCCTCCTCTTCCTCCCGGTCTCGATCCTGGTGGCCGCCCTCTTCACGCTCGGCGCCGGGCTCACGCTCGCGCCGCTCTCGGTCTTCTTCTTCGACGTCGTCGAGCTGGTCGGGGTCGTCCTCCAGCTCCTGCTCTTCCTGACGCCGATCATGTATCCGATGAGCATCCTGCCGGACCGCTGGCGCTGGGTGGTGCGCTACAACCCGGTGCGCTCGATCCTCGAGGTCTTCCGCGATCCGATCTACTTCGGGAAGGTGCCGCCGCTCAGCCACTTGAGCGTCGCTTTCGGCCTCGCCCTGCTCTTCCTCGTGCTGGGCGCGCTCGCCTTCCGCCGCAGCAGCAGCCGCATCAATCTCTACCTCTGAGCCGCGCGCCATGACCGCACCCGTCGTCACCGTCGATAACCTCTCGCTCTGCTACCGGCTGGCCCGGCAGCGCCTCCCCTCGCTCAAGGAGTACGCGATCCACTGGCTCAAGGGCACCCTCGTCTACCAGGACTTCTGGGCGCTGCGTGACGTCGGGTTCACGGTCGGACAGGGGGAGGTGCTCGGGATCGTGGGCCGCAACGGCGCCGGCAAGAGCTCGCTGCTCAAGGTCATCGCGGGCGTGCTCGACGCGACCCGCGGCGACGTCCGCGTCGAGGGGCGGGTCGCGCCGATCCTGCAGCTCGGGACCGGCTTCGACCCCGAGCTCACGGGGCGCGAGAACATCTTCCTCAACGGCATGCTGCTCGGACACACGCGCCGCGAGATCCACGCGAGCGTCGACGCGATCATCGACTTCTCGGAGCTCGGGGAGTTCATCCACTCGCCCATCCGGACTTACTCCTCGGGGATGCTCGGGCGCCTCGGTTTCTCCATCGCCACCGCCTGGATCCCGGAGGTCTTGATCCTCGACGAGATCTTCGCGGCCGGCGACGCCGCCTTCACCCGCAAGTGCGAGCGCCGGGTGGCGGAGTTCCGCGCCGCCGGCGCGACCATCCTCGTCGTCTCGCACGCTCCCCACCAGATCCTCGAGAACTGCTCCCGCTGCCTCTGGCTCGATCGCGGCATCCTGCTCGCCGACGGCGAGCCGCGCGAGATCCTCGAGCGCTACCACGAGAGCACGCTCGCGGTCGCGGGTTGAGACGGGTGGACGGATCGAGGGGCGCCGAAGCGATCAGCGAGGGAAGAGGAGAGCGAGCAGGGCGCCGAGCGCGTCGGCCCCGAGGTCGGCGAGCTCGGGCTGGCGCGTCGCGGTGAACCCCTGGGCGATCTCCAGCGAGCCCCCGTAGGCGACCGCGAGCAGCAAGCAGACGAGCGCGGGCCGGCGGAGCCCCAGGAGCGCGAGCGACCGACGCCAGAGCAACGCCGCGGCGAGGAAGAGGACGAGATGCCCCAACTTGTCCAGGTGCGGGAGGCTCCAGCCCCCGGGGAGTGTCGAGGGGAGCGACAGGGGCGCGAGCAGGGCCACGGCGATCCCGATTCCCATGGCGAGCGAAGCGACGTGGCTCCGGGCGGCGGACGTGCGGCGGGACATGGGTCGTCAATCTAGCGCAGGCTAGACTGTGCCCGTGCGCGGCTCGCCGACCGACCTCCTCGTCCTGAGCCTCGGGGAGACCGAGCCGCGCCGCGGTTACCTCCAGCGCTTCGCGGGAGGCTTCCTGTGGAGTGCCCGGCCGCTCGCCGCGGACGCCGTCGAGGCCCCCCAGCCCGCGCTCCCTGCGCCGCCCGCCCGAGCCTTCTGGAAGCCGGTCTACGCGGGCCCGGGCCTGGTCGAAGGGAGTCTGCAACGGCTCACCTCCGCTCTCGATTCCGCCACGGGTTGGCGTCGCGTGGCTTTCGAAGGCGGCGAGCTCTTCCTCGTTTCGCCCGACGGACGGTTGGTGGCGCGAGGCGACGCCAAGGAGATCTCCAATTCGCGAAGTCTCGAGCTCGCCCTCGGGGGACCCGTGGCGCTGGCGCTCGCGCTCCGCGGCGTCCACCTCCTGCACGCGAGCGCCTTCGAGATCGCGGGACGGGCTCTCGCCCTGACGGCGGAGTCCGGCGGCGGCAAGTCGACGCTCGCGGCGGCGGCCGCGCACCGTGGCTGGGCGCGCCTCGCGGACGATCAGTTGCCGGTCCAGCTGGGCGCCAGAAGTCTGGCCCTGCCCCACTTCCCACAGCTCAAAGTCCCGAACCGCGAGCGGTATCCGGGATCCGAGCCGGCCGAGGTGCCCCTCCTCGCGCTCGTCGAGATCGCGCACGCCCCCGCCTGCAGAGTCGCGACGATCGACCGCTTGCCGCGGCCGGAGGCCGCGCTCGCCATGGTTCGCGCGACGGTCGCCTCGCGGCTCTTCGATCCGCCCCTGCTCGCGAGCCACTTCGCCGGCGCCACCGCCGCTGCCGAGACGCTTCCGGTGGTCCGATTCCGATTCCCGTCCGGCCTCGATCGACTCGATCCGGCCCTCGACTCGCTCTTCGAGTGGGCGGGCGCCCTTCCCCGAGAATGAAACGAGGGGGCCGCGATCGCGGCCCCCTCCGGAGCGGTCCCGCGGATGCCGAGCGGTCGGTTACCGACGACCCGGGAGAGTCATCGCCGGGTCGCCGAGGATCGCCATGCCCAAGAGGGCGTCGCGCCCCGTACCGCTCGACGCGATCTCGCGCTTCGCGGCATGGAAGGCCTCCCCGACCGTTCTCGCGCCGTTGCCGACTTGCCGGAAGAAGGCGTTTCCGAGCGCCTGGTGGGCGGCCTCGCTCGTGAGCGTCATCGCGCCGATCACCCCCGCCGCGCCGGCGTTCGGCTGCACGAGGAGCCGGCTGGCGAGCGATTCGCTCGCGGGCTCGACATAGTAGGCGTTCCAGCACCCCCACTGCGTGACCAGATTGGGATAGTCGGCATTGCGCAGCGCGGCGACGTCCTGCCACTTCAGCAGCGGCGTGAAGTCCCACTGTCCGCGGGACGAGTGACCGACGTAGCTCACCAGCGGCGTGCCCAGGTTCATCGCCTCCAGGACCGTGTCGCGAGCTGCGGCGACGCCGAGCTCGTCGACCGGAGCGAGCGCCGTCTCCCAGCCCTGGAGGGAGCTCGCGTAGCTCTCGGCCAGATCGGTCATCGCCTGATCGCCGTCCGAGGCACCCGCCACGAGAAGCGCGCCGGTGTTGAGCTCCGGGGCGTTCGCCTCCCATCGCTGGAGCTTGGCGACCACCGCCTCGAGCTCGGCCGGCGTGCGGACCGGGAGACGGCCGATGGGAACTTCTCCCACCCCGTCGTCGTTCGCGTCGACGAGCGCCTCGTCCGAGGGCGAGAAGCTGACGTACTGCGCGTAGTCGAGATAGGCGGTCGGCACGTAGGACACCGAGCCCAGACCGAGGTGATCGTAGGGGTCGGTCGTGTCGGCGCCGACCAGGAGCACGTACTGCAGGCGCCCCGAGGCCGCCGAGGCGGTGAGGAAGCTCCGCAACGCGTCGGCCGAGGCCGCGTGATCGCTGTACGCGGCGAAGATGCGATCCACCGTCACGAGCTCGGTCCTGAATCCTCTCTCTTCCTCGAGATCGACTAGCGCTCGGGCGGCTTCCGCGAGCGCGGGGTGCGTGACGATCAGGTACTCGGCGTTCGCGGAGCGAAGGGGCGAGGCCACGCCCGCCACGATTCCCGGAACACGCAGCGCGGAGGCGCTCGCCGCGTAGACGGTGCCGCGCGTGGGGGCGTCGATCTGCCCCGCGACCGGCGCTTCCAGGGCCCGGGAGGTCCAGTGGCCGTCGACGCTCCACACCGAGACGAGCTCGCCACCGTCGAACCCGCCGATCGCGACGCTTTCACCACCCGAGACGGACCCGGCGAAGCGCCCCTCGAGAGCCATCGTCTCGCGCGGGTAGGTGACGTCGAATCCCTCGTAGGCGACGTAGTCGAAGGCGAAGCCGGTGTCGCCCGGAACCCGAACCTCTAGGACGTTGCCCGTCGCGCTCACCAGGCGCGTCGCATCGAGATCCAGATCGAGACTCGAGATCCCGTCGAAGCGCCGGTCGGCGAGCTCGACCCCGTTGACCGAGATCACGACGTGGTGATCCGCCGCGGTGCCCGGCCAGTCGCCGTAGCCCCACACCGAGACGCGAAGCGTGACGTCGCCCTCCGCGAGATCCGGAAGATCGAAGGTGCGCGAGAGGCGAGCGGCGCTTCCCCAGGCGAGCAGACCCTGCTCGTACCACGGGTCTCCATTCGGCGCCGAGTAGCTGTAGGCGCGGTCGGCGTGGTGGCGGTCGACCGCCTCGGTCACTCCGAGCGTGCCCGGCGAGGCGACGAGCGCCGCGGGCGCCGCGAGCTTGCCGCTCTGGACTTTCAGGACGTAGACGTCGACCGGGCTCGCGAGCGTGAGCCGCGGTTCCGCGACGAATTCGATGAAGCTCCCGGGCCCGAAGCCCCGACCCACCGTCTCGACGTGGCGAACGACCGGAAGCCCTCGATCGAGCACCGCGATCGTGGAGGCGGCGGCACCCGACAGATCGATGCCGGAGGCGAGGAGCTGTTCGTGGGTGACGCGGTGGATACCCGGCTCGTGCACGAGGAGGAGACCTTCCCGTGCTCCCGAGCCGCTCGAGGCGCTCGAGCCGCCCGGACCGCCGAGCCGCGGGCTCGCGAAGAGATCGAGGCCCGTGCCCCCTCCGTTCATCGCCGCGACGCGCTCGAGGGGCGTTTCGACGCCGGCCTCGGCCTTGATCGCCGCCCAGTCGAGCGTCGCGTCCATCGGCTCCTCGCCGGCGCTCGTGCCGATCGTGAAAGGCCCGTGCAGGCGGTTCTCACCGACCAGGGCCACGTCCTCGAGGGCGATCGCGACCAACCCCGTGGCGCGCGCCCGGAGCTCGTAGTGCTGGGCCACGAAGCTGTCGGGCTGCGCCGAGGCGACGCGGCCGAGCCGTGAGCGCCGCCCCTCGGCGTCGACTCCCCAGACCCGGAAGCCGGCGTTTGCCGACTCGCTCGCCGTCGTCCAGCGCACCACGACGTCACCCCCCGTTCGCTCGCTCGTGAGGTACGCGAGAGTCACGGGAAGCGTTCCGTTCGGGAAGATCGTGTCCTCGACCTCGCCGTCCGGCGCCGCGCCGGTCGGCGACTCGACGGCCGTGCGGTCGGTGGAGAGACGGAACCGAGCGTACGGCTGGCTGGTGCCCCCGCACGCCGCCGGCACGCCGGTCCAGACGAGGGCGTAGGTGCTCGGATCGGGATCGGCCGCGGCCACCAGGACAGTGACGGAGCGCTCCCCCGCATCCCGGAAGTCGCCGTCGCGGTTCCAATCGATGTAACCCACCAGGTAGCCGTTCTCTCCGGAGAGGTTCGTGGCGTCGAGCTGCAGGGAATAGGTGCCGTCGTTCGGGCAGCCGCCGAAGGTCGGCACCGACTCGTCGGCGACGCCGCCGACCTGGGCCGTGTCGTCGGCCGTGGCCGTCGCGTTGCTCGAGCCATCCGCTTCTCCGTCCGGAGGAGCTTGGCCGATCCAGAGCGCGCGCCCGGCGAGCAGGTGCCTCGCGCCGTCGTCGGCGAGCGCGGTGCCGTAGCTCGCGGGCGCGTCGCCGAAGTCGTAGGCGCAGAAGGAGAGGTCACCCAGGCCGGTCACCATGAAGGAGTTCTCGTTCGACGGCGAGCTCCCTTGCGTGTAGCTGAGCTCGAGCCGGGTGACCGCGCCGGAGAAGACGACGTTCACGTTGCCGGCCGCGGAGGAGGCGTCGACCGAAGCATCGCCTTCCGAGATCTCGCCGGCGATCTGCGTCGAACCAGGGTAGTCGAGAGAGTAGATCAATCGCCGCCCCGACGCGTCGTACCCCGCCACCGCGACTTGGTCCTCCCAGGCGTTGCTCGAGGCATCGACGTCGAGAAGCGCGAAGGAGAGATCGGAGACCGGCGGATCGAAGGTGAAGGAGGAGGTGAGTCCCACGGCCTCGTTGTCCTGCGTCCCGGCGGTCGCCGAGGCATCCATCGTGAGCGCGTAGTAGCCGGTCTGACCGCCGAGCGTGCTCGTGACGGTCGTGAAGCTCGAGGTCGAGGCGGTGCCGGCGGCGTCGGAGGTCGCTCCCTGGCGGATGGTCACGCCGCCGGTCTCCGCGACCGAGAAGGACGCCATGGCGCCGTTCGCCCCCCAGTTGTAGGCGGGTGCCCGCGACGTGCAGCGCGGCGCCACCGCGCCCCCGCCCCCGAGCACCAAGCGCGCGCGATGAAAGGTGCCGTTCGTGGAGGAGGTCGTGTCGCAGACTTGCAGGGTCCAGGTCCCGTTCGCGGGCCCGGTGTAGAAGCTATCGATCGAGGAAGGGCCCGAGACCAGACGATTGAAATAGGGAGCCTCGACCGGATCGGCATCGTTGTCGTCGAGGGAGCCCTCGCTATTGGAGGAGATCAGGATGTCGTAGTTGTCGTCGGAGTCGCTCGAGCTCGAGATCAGCTGCAGGCTCGCCCCGTTCGGCGCCACCAGGGTGGCGCGAATGTCTCCGCGCCGCGTGTGGCTGGCGTTGAATCCGAGCGCCACCGACTCGACACCGAAGGTGTCGGTGACCTGGAAGGCGCGGACGAGGGGGTTGGAGCAGGGCGTCGCCGAGTAACCGATCGCCCCGCTCGTCGAGTTCTCGTAGACCGCAACGACGCGGGCAGAGCCGGCGCCGGCGGCCAGCCAGGCAATCAGGGTGAGGATCAGCGTACGGATCGTCTGGCGCGTCAGGGATGGGGCGGCGGTTCGGAAGTTCATCGTCTCTCTCCTGGGGCGTCGGCTTCGAGTTCGTGACTGGGCGGAACCGGTGGATCCGGTTCCCTTCGAACCCTGGACATCTCAAGAGAGGTGCCAGCGAATCGGGCCCAAATGCGGCCCCTGCGGGGTGTTTTCGGGGCGAGTCGCAACGCCTCGCGTTGCAACTTGCAATACCCCCCTCGGAAGGGGGCGGCGCGCAACACCGGGAGGCAGAAAGAAGAAGGGGGGCTTCGAGCCCCCCTC
Organism: uncultured Thermoanaerobaculia bacterium; assembly: GCA_964476605.1. Taxonomy (GTDB): domain Bacteria; phylum Acidobacteriota; class Thermoanaerobaculia; order Multivoradales; family JAGPDF01; genus JAGPDF01. The sequence goes on from CAYZBH010000005.1 coordinate 92,356, forward strand.
GGGTGAAACGAACGCGAGCCTCGGAAGCTCTATTCGGCGGGCGGCAAGCTCATCGCCGGATCGCCCAGGAGCGCCATGCCGAGCAGGGCGTCCATCCCCCATCCCTGCGCCGCCAGATCCGCCTTCGCGGCGTGGAAGGCGTCGCCCACCGTCGGCGCCCCAGCGGCCACGTGCTGGAAGAAGAGCGTGCCGAGAGCCTGGTGGGCGGCGTCCGACGTCCTGGTCATGGCACCGATCGCGCTCGCCGGAGACGCGTTGGGAGAGGTCAACAGCAGAGCGGAGAGCGACTGGTAGGTCGGCTCGACGTAGTAGCTGTTCCAGCACCCCCACTGGGTGACCAGGTTGGTATGCCCGCTCGAGACCAGCCCCGCGACGTCGGAGGATCGCAGCACCGCGGTGTTGTCCCAGGTCGAGGGCGCCGAGTGCCCCACGTAGCTGACCAGGGGAGTTCCGGCGTTCAGGGCTCCGACGATCGCATCGTGGATCGCGGTGACGCCGTACTCGTCGACGTTCGCGGCCACGGCGTTCCAACTCGCCAGAGCCTGCTCGTAGGCCGCATTGATCGGCGCCACCGCCGCCTCGCTGTCCGACTTGCCGCCGACCAGGAAAGCGGCGCGCGCGGTCGAATCGACGTTCTGCTCCCAGGTCGCGAGCTTGGCGATCGTCGTCTCCAGCTCGGCGACCGTTCGAACCGGCAGGCGGCCGATCAGCGCCTCGCCGACGCCGTCCCCGTTCGCGTCCACCAGCGCCTCGTCGGTGGGCGAGTAGGAGATGTACGGCGTGTAGGCGCCATAGAGGGTCGGCACGAAGGAGATCGATCCCAACCCGAGGTGATCGTACGGATCGGTGCTGTCCGCGCCGACGAGCAGGACGTATCGCAGGTGGCCGCCGCCGGCCGAAGCGGTGAGATAGCTCCGAATCGCCTCGGCGGACGCCGCGTGATCGCTGTAGGCCGCGTAGATCCGGTCGGTCGTGACGACTTCCGTCGTCAACCCCTTCGCCTGCTCGAGCGCTACCAGCCCACCGAGGTGATCGGCGAACGACGGGTGCGTCACGATCAGGTACTGCGCGTCCGAGGGGCTCGCCGCGGCGGGCACGCCCGCGAGGATCCCCGGGCGCTGGATCGCCGAGAGTCCGGCGGCGTAGACCTGGGCCCCCGTGGGCGCGACGACCTGGCCACCGACCGGCGCCTGGAGGCTACGGGACGCGACGCCCCCGGTGATGCTCCAGACCGAGACGAACTGTCCGCCCGAGAAGCCGCCGATCGCGAAGCCCGTGGGCGTGCTCTGGGGGCGTCGCCCGCGACCCAATCCTGGGGCGCTCGAGCCCGTCACCTCACCCTGGAAACTCTCGTCCCGCGCCATCGACGCACGCGAGTAACGGACCGTGAAGCCGTCGTAGGCCTGGTTGTCGAAGAGATAACCCGTGTCTCCGGGCGCCGTCACCTGGATCTCGTTACCCGTCGCGGTGACGAGGCCCTGGAGGTCCACCGAGCGCTCCAGGGCGGTGATGCCGTCATAGGTCTCGTTCAGCGCTTCCGTGCCGTTCACGGTCACCACGAGGTGATGGTCCGGCGCCGCCCCCTGCCAATCCCCCCAGCCCCAGGCCGAGAGATCGAGCATGACCGGTCCGGCCGCGAGGTCCGGCAGGTCGAAGGTGCGCGTCAGCGTCGCCGCGCCACCCCAGGCGAGCAGTTGCTGCTCGAACCAGGGATCGGCGGTCGGGGAACTGTAGCTGTAGACGCGGTCGTCCCGGTGGCGATCCTCCGCGGCGACCGTGGCGAGCGACCCGCTGCCCGGCACGAAGCTCCCAGCCGGAACCGCCTTGGCCGGGTTCGACTCGACGAGGAAGACGTCCACGGGGCTCGCCAGGGTGAGCTCGGGCTTGGCCACGAACTCGATGAAGCTCCCCGGGCCGAAGCGCCCGCCGACCGTCTCGACGTAGCGCGGAACGCCGAGTCCGTTGTTGATCACCGCGATCTTCCCGGGCTGCAGGTTGCCGAGGTCGGCGCCCGCCGCGAGGAGTTGCTCGTAGGTGACGCGCTGGATCCCTTCGTCACGCACCAGGAGCCGCGCCTTGGCTTGAGCGCTACCGCCGGCCATGCCAGCGAAAGCGGCCAGCGAGGCCGGCGCGTCGGTGGCGCGGCCCGCCAGGCTCGCGAGCGGTCGCAGACCGCTCTCCCCGCGGATTCCGGCCCAGTCGATCGCCTGTCCATCCGGCGCCGCGCCGACTTCGGCGCCGACCGTGAAAGGACCGTGCAGGCGGTTCTCGCCGGCGACTCCGACGTCCTCGATCTCGAACGCCGAGATCCCCTTGCCGGAGACACGCGCGGAGTAGCTCTGCGGGCGGAAGCTGTCGGAGCCCTGCGACTTGACGCTCGTCAAGAGCCGCCGCTCGCCCCGGGCATCGAGCCCCCAGATCCGGAAACCGGCATTGAGCGTCTCGGTCGCCGTCGTCCAGCGCACCTCGACCTCGCCGCCCCGGCGCTCGCTCGTCACGTGCGCGATCGTCACCGGCAACGTGCCGTTGCTGATCTGGTAGTCCTCGACCTCGCCGTCGGGGGCGTAGGTCGACGCGGTGTCGGTCGGGGAACCGGCGCGTGTGGCGTCGGTCGAGATCCGGAAGCGCGCGTAGGTCGACGTCGTCCCACCGCATCCGCTCGGCACGCCGCTCCAGGTGACGTTGTAGGAGGTCGGGTCGGCATTGGTCCGCGGCACGACCACGGGGTTCGATCGCTCGCCGGCGTCGTTGAAGTCGCCGTCACGGTTCCAGTCGATGTAGCCGTAGAGCGTGGCGTCGGAGCCCGAGGTCCGCACATCGGAGGCGCTCACCGAGACGGTGTAGGTCCCGTCGCCGGGGCAGCTCGGGAAGGAGGAGACACCGTCTTCGTCGTCGACGCCGCTGCTGGGAACCTGCGTCGTGTCGTCGGCGGTCGCGGCGGCGGAAGGAGCGCTGTCCGCCTCGCCGTCCGGCCGATTGGCGCCGAGGAAGATGCTGCGGTCACCGAGCACGTGCTTCGGAGCGGTGCCGGTGCCCGAGAGCGGCGTGCCGTAAGAGGATGGCCCATCACCGAAGTCGAACCCACAATAGAGCAGCGCCCCGTAGCCGATGAACTGCTGGCTCGGATTGGCGAAGTCATCCCCCGCCCAGTACTCGCTTCGCACCGTGCTCACCGCCCCCTGGAAGTTCCAGTAGGCGTTACCGAAAGTGTCGGGCGGCGTCGAGTTCGTGTCGGTTTCGAGAATCTCGCCACTGATCTGGTAGGCGGGAGCCGCGTCCTGCGAGATGCTGTAACGCACCTCGGCGCCGTTGAAGAGCCCGCGGACGCGCGTGTAGTCCTCCCAGGAGCTGTTGTCCTGGTCCTTCTGCGCCCACTGGAGGTCGGTCACCGCCGGCGTGAAGGTCCAGGTGGTTTCGCTCCTGACCGTCTCGACTTGCGCCGCCGAGGCATCGAACTCGGTCACGTAGTACCCGAACTCCCCACCGGTCTGGGTGTTGACCACGCTGAAGTTGCGCGCCGAACCCGTGGCGTCGGTCAGAATCGTCGCCGTGAGGTTCAGGGTCACTCCGCCCGCCGTGATGCCGCCGCCGGGATAGGCCGTCGACGTGGCTCCAGCCGGCGGACTCTCGGCGCACCCCGGACAGAAGTCGAAGGTCGTCCGGCTAGTGCAGCGGGGGGCGTAAGCCACCCCATCGTCCAGCACGAGCCGCGCGCGGTTGAAGGTTCCCGTCGTCCCTTCATCGAAACGATCGCAAATCCGGAGTGTCCACGTCCCCGCCGCGTTTCCCGAATAGAATCCGGTCGCAGCGTTGATGAGCCGGTGATAGTAGGGCTCGGCGACAGGATCTGCGTCGCCGTCGTCGACCGGATTCGATCCGGCGCCGTCCGACAACGGGGAGAAGTAGACGTCGTAGTTGTCGTCCGGATCGTCTGTTGCGCCGGCCGTTTGCGTCAGAAGTTGAAGCGTGCTGTTGTCGGGCGCGACAAGTGAGGCCCGAAGTTGGCCTCGATTCGTGTGACTCACATTGAGCCCAAGCGCGATGCTCGAAACCGTGAATGAGTCGCCCACGGCGAACGAGACGTTCAGCGCGCTCGATCCGTCGTCGCATCCCGTGTCGCCACCGGTGCCCGGAGCCGTCCCGAGATTCAGGCTCCAATTGTCGAGGGTGCCCGTCTCGCCGGTGATGGAGTCGCCCACGCAGAGGGTCCAGTTGCCCACCTTGCTGTCCCCGTTGAGGTCGGCCAGGTCCTCGCTCAGCGTCGAAGCACCGTTGTCTGGATTGAAGCTGCAGGCACCGCCGCTCAGGCATACCGTTTGGCCGTTGGTCAAACCTCCACCCATCGTCTCGGCCTCGGTAGCCGAGGCCATCGCAAAGGTGACTGGCGTGCCTCCTGCAATGTTCGTGCTGTCGCCGGTCCCCGCGCCTCCTCCGTTGTCGGCCGCCTCCGTGGTGCCGGGGCGCGACATGAGAGTGAAGCTGTCCGTCGGGGAGAAGAGCTTGATCGTAAGGTGTCCAACAAAAGTGTGAGTGATCGAGACCGAGACCGTGACCGGCCCCAGGATGGTGTTCAGGCCAGGCTCGGAGGCGACTGCAATGGTCTTGCAGGCCATGCTCGCTTGCGTTCCGTTGTAGCCATCGTCCGTGATACTCACCGCCGCGCCCGAGCTGGCGTAGGCGACGGTGCCAGTGGAAGTGTCCACCGAGTTCGGCACTGCCGCGCTGGTCGAGTTCTCGTACGTGTAGACCACTGCCGCTCCGGGGGCGGCGAGGGAGAAGAGAAGCCCTAGCGCGAAGATCCCGCGATGCGTACTGCGTCGATAGGAAGATCTCGCGAGGCGGTTGACTTGACGAAGCATGAACGGTCTCCTTCACCCCCCCCAGG